>JAXLYQ010000004.1:0-133849 GCA_046351315.1 Polyangiaceae bacterium | reverse complement strand
CCGAGCAAGAGCAGGGGTCGATGACCGATCGCTTCGCCCATGATCTTGAGCACGGTCAGGTAGACCTCGATGCCGATCCCCGAGACCAGCAACAGGCCACCGAACAACCCGAAGAAGTGCGCCGGCTTGTGCTCGAAGCGCATCAAGAACGCGACCGTGATCAGGTCGAGAAAACCTCGGTAGAAGCGACCGAAACCGAACTTGCTCACGCCATGGCGACGTGGGTGATGCTCGACCACGATCTCACCGACGCGAAAGCGCTTCCAGTGCGCCAGAATCGGCACGAATCGGTGCATCTCGCCGTAGAGCCTGATGCTTCGAATCACCTCGATTCGGTACGCCTTGAACCCACAGTTCACGTCGCGAACAGGCACACCCGTGGTCTTGCGAACCAACGCGTTGAACACGCGCGAGGGGAACACCTTGTGCCACGGATCGTGTCGCTTCTGTTTGTACCCAGAGACAACATCCTTGTTCTCGAGCGCTTCGATAAACCGCGGGATCTCCTTGGGATCGTCCTGCAGATCGGCGTCGAGCGTGAACACGATCTCGCCCTTTGCGGCACCAAACCCTGCGGCGAGCGCGGCGCTCTTTCCGAAGTTTCCCGTGAGCTGGATAAACGAGACCTCGGGGTGTTTTTCGACGAGCCCGAGCACGCGATCCACCGAGCCATCGCGACTGCCATCGTCGATGAAAATCACCTCGAACGACCGCGAAGGGAAGGCCGATCGAACCGTCGACGAGATGCCCTCGAAGAGAGGCTCAATCGTGGCCTCCTCATCGAGGAAAGGGATGACAAACGAGAACGATGGCGTCATGGGGATGGCCCCTCAGGCATGGCGGGCGGCGAAACCTTACATCCGATGACCTTGCAAACCCGTGTCAATTCCGTCGCACCGAGCTTGCAATCGGCGCTGACGAAACGACGAGGAGCCACAGCGCTCGCCGTGCTCGTTTCGGTGGGTTTGCTCGGGTTGGTGATCTCTCGCATCAACGTCTCGACCGCCCTAGCTCGCGCATCGCAAATCGACACGCGTTGGCTTGTGGGTGCCGCGATCTGTTCCGCGATCGTCCTTCTGGCAAGGGGCGCTCGCATGTCGGTGCTCGTTCCTCACGCAGGTTTTGCAGTCACGCTCGCCGCGGTAAGCCAGCAGCAGTTCCTCAATCGAGTCACTCCGTTGCGTCTCGGAGAGCTTGTTTTGCCTTATTTGCTCACTCGTCACTCGGGTGAGGATGCGCTGCGAGGGCTGGTACACGTGGTGGTGATTCGATTGATCGATCTCGCGCTGCTGGTGATTGCCATCATCGCCAGCGTCGCCCTGCGAGAAGGCTCGAGCACGCCCACACGACAGGCTGCTCTGTACGGGTTGCTCTTCGTATCGATTGCAGGATTGTTCGCGCTTCGCCCGCTTGTGCTCGCCGCTCGACGCGTGGTGCCTGCACTGGCAACTCGCCTCGGCAAAGGCGAGCACCCTCGCGTGCTCAAGCTCACCGATAGCCTCGATCGATTGCTCGCCGGGGGGCTCTCGTTGAGCGGCGCGCAGAAGGCCAAAACCACGCTGCTCTCGCTCGTCGTGCTGGTAGCGCAGACGTCGTTGTTCGGAGCCATTCTTCTCGCGTTCGGCGTGTCCCTCGACCCCGTCTCGTTGTTGCAAGGCTCGTGTGTTGCGCAGGTGGGCGCCGCTATCCCCGTGGGCAGTGTCGGCACCGTGGGCACCCAGGAAGCAAGCTGGGTCGCAGGGTTCTCTTGGGTAGGAGTTTCCCTCGACGACGCCATCGTCACCGGCATCGCATGTCAGGTGCTCACCCTTCTTTTCGCAGCCGTTTTTGCAGGGTGCGGGGCGCTTTTTCTGAGTCGCTTGCCCACCTCGGCTCCCGAACGTTGAGCCATTGCAACGCCCGTTCGCAACCCATCGAAACCACATACGAGACGCGACGTACATCGGTGGTGTAGAGGCGGCAAAAGCCACTACGGAAGCAGGGGTGTACCGATGATAGTCTCGCCGTTATGGGAAAGACGACACGCGCACTCGCTGTGCTTTTGTTTGGCTGGTTGCTCATTCGATGCTCGGGCGATGATTCCTCCGGCGACACCTCGGTCTGCGGGCAATTTTGCGCTCACCTCGCACAGGGGCAGAGCTGCAGCGGGCTCGATGTCAACCAATGCAAAACGGGGTGTGAGCAGCTACTCGGTGTCTGCCAGAACAACGCTGAATCGTTTGCCTCCTGTATCAATGGCACCGCCATCACCTGCACAGGGCCCGGACAAGCGCGTACGGACGCTCCCAACGGGCAAGCCTCCTCGTCGGTGTACGTCTCGATCAACGTGGGCACTCTCGAGGTGAACGATGCCGCGTGCGCCGTCTTTGCCGACGAGTTGAACAGTTGCGTGAGCGCGCAAGGCGGCGCGTCGGGCGCATCAGGAAGCTCTGGCGCCGCAGGGTCTCAAGCCGGTGGAGCCGCAGGAGCGTCAGGCGATGCAGGAGCGTCGGGCTCGTCGAGTGGCTCTGCGGGTAGTTTCTCGGGCAGCGCAGGCGACGCGGGCAACGCTGGGAGCGCAGGCTCCGCTGGCTCATCTGCGGGTGGAAGCTCTGGTTCCGCGGGCAGCTCGGGCTCAGCAGGTAGCTCGGGCTCAGGCGGATGCGACGCCGACCATCCGGTGTATTGCGACCTCAAGGATGGAACCTCGGGCCACTGCTGGAGCCCGGGCACTCAGTGCAACACGGTCGTGCAGTGCCCAAGCGGAGGAAAGTCGTGCAACGACCCAAACCAAGCAGTGAACTGCGCGAAGAATGAGTGCTGGTCGCCCTACGGCACCGAATCGTCGAACGAGAGCTGCTCGAACGGGATCGATGACGACGCCAACGGCTACATCGACTGCAAGGACGTCGGTTGTTTGTCGAACCCTGCCGTGACGGTATGCAACGGCGAAAACTCGGATGCCGAGTGCAGCGATGGCATCGACAACGACGGCAATGGCTACACGGATTGCCTCGATTTCGCCTGCCAAATGAGCCCATCAGTCACGGTGTGCGCGAGCGAAAAATCCAACGCCGACTGCAGTGACACGGTGGACAACGACAACGACGCCAAGATCGACTGCACGGAGTCGAGCTGCAGGCTCAACCCCTTCGTGAACGTCTGTCCGTGATCCCCACGACTGCGCCGCCGAAGAGCGCAATCGAAACGGCTCGTCGGCCCCCGCGCCGGGTTGCTTCGGATATCAGGGGGTGATGTTTGAAACATCCAAAAGGATGTTTGGGACATCATGGGTTGATATCGGAAACATCCTCCAGGATGTTTGGGGGATGATCCCATGATGTCGGAAGCATCCTCGAGGATGTCTGGACATCATGGGGTGATACCCCCACCAACCTCGCGGCTCTCACGCGGCATCATTTCGTTACACATCGCAAGCTTGCGGACGTTCGGCAAATGGCAGAGCGCGGCCGCAAAAGCCTTGGCGTATTGAACGCTCGCGCGTCTTCGCAAGTCGCCATCAGCGTTCAGGACTCGACGAACACCGCAGTAGCGGAGACGTCCGAGGGTCGTTCGATGTACAGGCCAGATGACCTTCCGACATCGACTCGGCTGGGAGATGGGTTGGGAACATCGAATCAACCCAAAAAGCCAACCAAGAGACAACGCCCAGTAAGACAACCTGGGAGAACAACTTTGTGCGAAGGGGGGGACTTGAACCCCCACGGTGTTACCCGCTAGCACCTCAAGCTAGTGCGTCTGCCATTCCGCCACCTTCGCATGCGTGGGCTTGGGGGACCACGCGGTGGACTGGAACCCGGAGGTTCCGTCGAGCAGGGCGCCTGTATGGAACGCGCCCTGGGGTCTGTCAAGCAAGGCTTGTCGTTTTCTCTCGGCGCAGGTTCTGTTTCCCAACATCCTTCGAGAAAACACACACTTCGATAAGCCCTAGTGACGCCAGACTGGCCGCCGAACACGAACGGCAGTGGTGACGGCAGCCAGGGGCTCACCGTACAGTTTCGCCCACGTTGCCCTTGCGGCATTGGCAATCTGCCCAGGAGGGGCGGTGGCAAGCGCAAGGGTGAGCTTCGCAACCCGCTCGCGTTGGAGCTTACCGCGCACCACCAAGGGCCCGCCGGTCTCGATGCTGAGCTCTCGAGCCATCTCTTGGAAGATGAGCAACGAGGCCACGTGATACGGCGTGCCCCATTGATTGCGGTCCATCAGAAATCGAGACAGCAGCAAAATATCCAGTGCAACATCGGGATCGTCGCGAGTCAGCTCGGCCAAGTGGGCCGACATTTCGTCACGAGAGCGTGCTCCCATGCCGCCTTCCGGCGCATCGAGCGGGTTCTGAATGCCAAGCAACTCGGCCAACGCAGAGGGAATCGGCGTGAACCCGCGAGAATAATCGATCCTATGTTGAACCTCGTGACGTTCGACCGTGTCCGCGAGTCGATCACGCAATCGAACAAATACCTCTTCGTTCTTTTTCGAGAGCAAGGATTCGTGAATCTCGTCCCATTCGATGAGCTCGGCCCTCGGGATTTTCACACGAAGCTCTTCGGAATAATCCGCCTCGGGAATCAAGCGCTCTGGAACGCGAAATTGCAAACCCAGGCCAATAAGCTGAGTCGACCATCGCCGAACCAAGGCTCGTCGACGCGCGAGCAACTTCCCTACTTCGGCCACATCTCGGTCAGTGGTTGCACCGTACACACGGCGCACGACATCACCTGCGGCACGCTGGAATTCTTTCTGCCACGTTAGCTGAGGGTCGAGACTATCGAGATCAATGAGCTCGACTTCTTCTCCGTCACCCGCCGCAGGCAACAAATATTGCACGAGATGGGATTCTACTTGGTCGAGCAATACCAGAGCCGCTTGTGTGCGCGGGCGCGTATACCCCAACAACCCTGCCTGGCTCATGTTCAACGAATCGAGTCGCCAGAGATGTAGTGCCCTTATTTTTTGCTCACCTGTGCTGACCTCGTTCTCGCGTTCGATATAAAAGACAACAACAACGGGGTGATCTTGTTGGCCTCAGCTACATCTGCATCAATAAAATAGGGAACATTCTTTTGGACAACGCCACATCGAGCGCACCGAGCTCGGCAAGCACGCCATCACAAGCGACCCGCGCGCTCGCCAGGCTCGCTTCTGCATCTGCAGACGGAGCCCACCGTGCAGCCTCGCTCACTCGATTCAAGAGCTGCTCGAGATGAGCTGAACCGTCAGCGCCCAACGATGTTTTCACGGGCTCGGTCAGAATATCCTGGCGAGCACGAGAAAGCGCAGCTTCGCCTTGCAACCCAGGAGGGCCACGCTGGTCGAGAAGCACCACCAATCGGGGCAGTGCCTTCGAAAATGCCGCGCCCACAGGGTCTTTTCGAGGATCAAATCGAGGAGCAGGTCGAAGCACGATCACGACAACCAGCACCAACAGCACCACAGAGCCTGCGAACGAGCTGAGCCACCAGCCACGTGAGACGCGACCTTGTCGCGAGCGACACGCTTGGAATTCTAGGGCGATCGCCTCTGTCTCAGACAGCGCGGCTTCGGGTACGACCCCTGCCACATCGAGATACGCAAGCCTCGTGACATGAAGCTCATCAGCGTTGTCGACGAGCGCCCGAGCGCGGTCCAACGCTCGCCTGGCTTTCGAGGTTGCCATCCACGAGATCAACGGGTCGCCCAACCGCGGCACCATCGACAACGCTCGATCAGCAGCGCGAAGATCTGCACGCCACGGAGCATCGGCATCGTTCGTAGCGCCGAGTAGCTCGTGTACTGCCCCCAACTTCGCTAGCGTCGTCGACGAAAACACGCGCGGTCTACTCTACCTGATCACCACGGCACTGAAACCTTCGTCGTTCGGCCTACGAAGACAAACTCATGTTCTTCTGTTCGTGACGCGCTACATCCGGGCGACTCGCGGCCCACGCTCGCATGCCCTTCACCTACCTCGCTCATCAGATCGTTGTTCTTCCGTTGAAGAACATCCGACCTCGCTGGTTCAGTGCAACGGCATTGATCATCGGCAGCGTGGTGCCTGATCTCGAGTATCTGCGAGACTCGTCTCACCTACCCACGCGGCTAGGGCACTCGCTCAAAGGGCAATTCACCTATTGTTTGCCGATCACGCTCGCCACCGTGGTTGTGCTCACCGAGTTGGTGATTCGACCTCTCGCCAAGAGGTTTCCGAAGAATCGACTACATCTCGATGAGCTCGAGCTCGTCGCAGCACCCATCCGCTCGATGCGAGATGCGGCACGGGTCACACTGTCTGCATTGATTGGTTCTTTCTCGCACGTGATCTTGGACGGCTTCACACACGCCCATATGTGGCCGGCACGCGCATGGTACGCGAGCGTCAGCCTACAGCTCTTCGACCACCCCATTCTCTTGCCGCTATTCTTTCAATATATGTTTTCGGCTGTGGGCGCGTTCTGGGCCCTATTCTGGGGCGTGCGACAAATACGCACCGACGTGTTTCGACGTTGGTCTGGTCGTGATGCAGAAACAGGCGAACGAAAGCGAGGAGCTTGGCTGCTTCTTGTCATGGCACTCTTGGGTTTTGTGCTGTCCACCTTTGGCACTCGCCCTTGGCTTGCTCCACCCCGAGCACTTTTTTATGCACGCCAAGTTCTACGTATGGGGTTTTCTCGTCTACCGATCGATCTCAGCGGTGTTTCTTGGGGTAACTCTGGGGCGACCCTTCTTGGCCTCTACGATCGAATCGACGCTTGGTATGCTGCAAAAAAATCTCGAAACAACGCGGTGCAAAGCTCTGCCCCAAGCTCGACGCCCAACGCACCATAACGCTGTTATCGAGCAACGAGCGCGATACGAGCGCGCCACAACAACGTGTTGACGACCAAGGTCACGGCGAACAAATAGGCCGGGTACAGGTACATCGCGGGGGTCCAGGTCTCTATCGCGAGCAGGTTCACGGTGTTGCCCAAGAAGAACAATCCCCATGCGGTCTTGTCTTCGGAGCCCGGCTCACTCCAGCTTTTCCGAATCGTGGGTACTGCACCGAAAAAATCGATCCCGATATTCAGTGCCAGCGCGACCCAAGCCACGCCAGTGACTGTCCACAAGACGATGCTCACGAGCGCCAGCACGACACATCCGATATCGAGCCGAGACCACGAGCGATCACCATAACGGACGCAAAACCCCAGCGTGATCAGCGGCCCCACCATATAGCTGACCGAAACCCAGATCGCAGCACGAGCCCCACTCGCCCAATAACTCGAGCAGAGAAGAGCGCCCACGAGTGTCCAGATCAACCAACTGGCGGTGCTGGGCGTGGTCTGTTTACGAACGACAGAACGCAGGTAGGGAATGAACGCGCTGGCTGAGATTGCCCCCGCAACCCAGCCCGCCACCTCGCGAAAACCCGACACAATCTCGGCCGTTCGACTCAGGTACGCCCGTCGAGACGCGCCCCGCTGTCACGATGCTCGAGATACCATTCGTAGGTCGAAGCAAGCCCATCGCGAAGCTCGACCTTCGGCAACCAACCGAGTGACTTCAATCGACTCACGTCGAGAAGCTTTCGGGGCGTGCCGTCGGGTTTGGAGGAATCCCACTCGATCTCTGCTTTCGACCCGACCACCTCCCGAACCATCTCGGCAAGCGCCTTGATCGTCAGGTCTTCACCCGTGCCCACATTGAGCGGGCCTGGTGCAGAAAAATGCTCGAGCAAATAAAGACACGCGTTGGCCAGATCGTCGACGTGCAAGAACTCTCGCATCGGCGTACCTGTGCCCCACAACGTCACGCTCGCTGCACCCGATCGTTTGGCGTCGTCGAACTTACGAATCAACGCCGGGATCACGTGTGAGCCAAGCAAATCGAAGTTATCGCCCGGCCCATACAGGTTGGTGGGCATCGCGCTGATGAAGTCGTCGCCGTGTTGGGAGCGAAACGAATCACAGAGCTCGATGGCCGCGATCTTCGCGACTGCATAGGCGCGGTTCGTCGATTCGAGCGGCCCGCTCAACAAATACTCTTCTCGAAGCGGCTGGGGGGCGAGCCTTGGGTAAATACAGCTCGAACCAAGGTTCAGAAGCTTCTTTACACCCAGGTCGTGCGCCGCTCCGATGACAGCCTGAGCGATACCGAGATTGTCGCGAATAAAGTCGGCCGGATAGGTCGAGTTCGCGAGGATCCCGCCTACCTTGGCCGCTGCCAGCACCACATAGGTTGGCTTTTCGCGCTCGAAATAGGTTCGCACCGCCGCCGCATCTCGAAGATCGAGCTCGCTACGCGGCATGGTGAGAATACGAGTGAACCCGCGGTTCTTGAGCGCTCGAACGACAGCGCTGCCGACCATACCGCGGTGGCCTGCCACGAAGATGGGTGCTGAGGGGTCTAGCAGCGTTGTCATGTTGTTTTTATTGGGTCAGGTGTTTCCTACACCACGGAGCGCCACTTGGTGACCTGCGTCGCGCAACGTTCGCTCTTGTCGCGCAAGCTCGAGATCGTGGTCGACCATTTCGCCCACCAGTTGCTCGAACGAGGTCGCGGGCTTCCAGCCGAGGGTCTTCATCGTGTCGCCCGCGTCGCCTTGCAAGAAGTCGACTTCGGCTGGCCTGAAGTAGCGAGGGTCAATCTGCACGAACTCTTTGTAGTCGAGCCCGACACGCGCAAAGGCTCGCTCGGCGAATTCTCGTACCGAATACGCTTCGCCCGTCGCCACCACGTAGTCACGCGGGGTGTCGTGTTGAAGCATCAGCCGTAGCTTCGACGTAATCACGCGCATGACCCAATCACGCTTCGCCTCGGTGCCGAGTGAAACATCTTGAAGGCCCAGCGATGCGACCCACTGCACCGCGTGATCTTGCGCGTGACGAAGGGTCTCACCTCGACGAGGTGACTCGTGATCTGAAGAGCACACCGTTGCGCAGACATCGTACGACTCGCGATAGTTCACCGTCTGCCAGTACGCGTACACCTTCGCGCACGCATACGGAGAACGCGGGTGAAAGGGCGTCGAGGGTGACTGCGGTGGGGACGCCGCTCCGTACATTTTCAGGCTCGGCGCTTGATAGAATCGAACCTGATGCACAATGCGCTGCTGATAGTCTCGAATCGCTTCCGGTCGCAGCACGCCCGCGCCCGTGACATCGACGGTGTACTCAGGCTCATCGAACGACACCTTCACGTGTGACTGCGCGCCGAAAGTTTGTACACCTCATCGGGCTTCACCCAGCCTTCTCGACTGAGCGTCGCGCACCCGTACTGTCGGCCAGATCCGCGCTTCCACAGGAACATCCGCGTCGTGGGGTCGTGCGGGTCCTTGTAGAGATGGTCGATGCGATCGGTGTTGAAGAGTCGAAGCGCGGCGGATGATCCCGTGCACCTCATTACCCTTTGGCGAGCAAAGCTCACACAAGTACGAACCGTCTTGCCCCGCGACCCCCCGTCAGAAGCGCCCTCTTGCTCATCAGTCAGCTATCACCTTTCGAAGAAATGATTGTAATAAAGTCGAAGCCCAGCGGACGCCTCGCCGGGGAGGTCGAGGTCGTTGTGATCCTCGACCGTAAACCCTGCCATAGCAAAGCTCGCCTGTACCGTTTGCGGGAATCGCGATGTGGTAGTCGCCAGTGCCCGCGCCAGATCCAATGGCAAGAAAGCCCACCTCCATCAGCTTGTTCACCGCCGGCATACCGAGGAAAGTAGCCGCAGCTTCCAGTACGCCGCGCCACTTCGCCGAGCCCTTTTACGCAACCTTCGAGGTGCTCGAACGCGAGAAACACACCACGATCGATGCTCGCAGCACTGGCAAGGCAGCTCATACGCGAGCCTTTCGTAGGCTCGGCGCTCACCTCAGGAAGCGCAGCAAAGCCTGAGCAGGCTCAGGCCAGCATCCGGATCGATACTGGCAGCTCGTCGCAGCTATCGGCCAGCGCAAGCAACACAGCGCCTGCGCCATAGCCCACCTCGAGGGCACGATGCACCGTGCGATTGGGCAACAGTCGAAGCCCGCGGTTGATCCTCTCGCGAAACACGCGACCCACGAGAGGAATTAAATCGATAATACTCGATGGGGTCTGTCGGGCCGTTCTTGGGCAACCCTTCGAGCAGAAGCCCGCGTACGATCTCAGCCATCAGATCCCCACCGCAGCCAAGAAGCCGAACGTCATGCACAACAACTGCCATGTACCGGCGGCTGATCTTCCCGTGTCGCCGTACGTACGCGCACGGTAACGAGTCGGCATGTCGACGATCCGCATGTTCAACTGCCAGCACCCGACGGCAGATCAAGTCACCAAACGGGTCAGTCACCGAACGCACCCAGTTCGCGGCGCGATCTTATCGTAGTCCTCGCGATATAGAACTTTCGTTCCACCGACGAATCTTTCACCGGTTGCTCTTCAACCACGACGAACGCGAGAAGAACTTATTTTCAGCGGGTTCAGGGCACGCCCAACCGTCCTCCATCGGGTAGACCAAACGCACACCGTTGACGAACTCACCTTTGCCCGTCACGAGCGTCGTAAAACGCGGGAAGGTCTTCAGGCGGCACGGTGAGATCGAATCGAGGATCATCAACGCCACGTCGTATTTCGCCGCAGCAAGCCCCCTTTTCGTTGGCGTCCCCTTTGCCTTGCCGTCGCCTTGATCGTCAGCTTGAGCTCAGGCAGGCCTTTGTACTCGTCGATCACCGCGAGGATCTCTTCTCGCGTACCATCGTTTGGTTGCCGTCGACAAAGATAGGCTCAGTCTTGGGGCCCATCCTGGGCGTGCGCGCCACGGCTGCGCGGATGTTTCCCTTCTCGTTTCGGCACGGGCGGATAGCCCGACACCGTGAGCGTGGTCTTTCACCGCTCGCGGCACCGCTCGCGCGACGATAGTCGACCAGCGCAAACTCTCGAACGAGCAGCACCTTCGCCAGCACTCGATTGGCGAGGTTCGACACCACCAGCAGATCAACCGGCATCAGAAATGTCGGTGCCCAGCGAATCACCTCGAAGCTCGACAAGAACAAGAAGTTCTTGATGTCCTGCATCGAGCCAGTTCTGCTGCGGCCATGGGGTCTTCATCCCCAAGGTTTCAGCGACTTGAAGCAAGGGCTCCCTTTGAAGTTGTAGTACGTGGACGATGATGCGACGCACAAGGACAGCAGGTCGTGAAGGCGCGAAAGACCTCGACGGATGTCATCGAGATGGCCACGACATCGCTCAACAACAAGATCACGTCGAACGGCCCTTCGGGCAGCGCGTCGCGCTCGACGTCGACCACCTGCAAATCAGTGCAGGGAGTGACGCTTGCGAGCGGCTCGATCATCCTCGGAGAGATGTCGATGCCCACGCCGACAGATGGCTCGACGACGCGAAACGATCGCCCAGGGAACCACAGCCCACCTCGAGCACACGAGAGCCCGGAAGCACCAGGCTCTCGATCAGCCTCTATAGCTCGCCCGGTAATAGCCATGGCGCTTCGCCCGGCGCTCGCCACGCCGCAACCTCGTCGTAGCGACGCAGCCGTGCACGGGAAGTCGTTCTTTCTCGCACCTGCTCAAGACTCGAGGGCGACATTCATCAAGAGAAGCGTGTGTCATTGGATATGGCCAGGGCGCAACCCTGTCGCCTTCGTCGTCAGTGTCAGAGCGTGTTGCCTCAATGTCGTCGTCGCAGACAGCGAAAACGCCGTAGGTGGTGCCTGCCTCGAAGTCACTCTCAACGCGCTCGAGGGCCTCACCTGCGAGGCTCGATTTACCCCTGAAACATCACCGCATCGGCCTGTTCGACAAGCTCGCTCTGCGACGCGGCTTCTTTCGGCAATGCGCGTTCGGGTTTCGAAAACACCTTCTTTTCGTCAGGCCGCTGCTCCACGGTGTTGAGGCTCTGGATCAGGTAAAGCCCCGGCTGGTAGCGCTGATCCCGCCCACGACGAGCACTTTGTATGGGCGAGCTGGCGGGTGCCCACGGTACCTTCGCCGACAACACATGCAAAGTCGTAGTCGCCGAAGCGGCGTGCCGGCGTGAGCCCGTCGCGCTAACAGCTCGGCAAACATGATCTCGCCCTGCTTGGTAGGGTGCCCTCGGTGATATAGTTGAGCACGTGGGTAAACCCAGGCTTTTGGTAGTACGCGCCAGCTCTGCGTCAGCCCGATCGCATCGGCCAGAGACCAACCCCTGGTGCCCTGGGTAGTCTTTGAACACATCGCGCTCGATACGGAAGCTCAGCGAGAAGTTGTACGGCAAGATCTTCGCATCAGGTGGCGTCACCGAGTTGATATCGGTGAACGACTTTCCGAGCGAGTCGCTCTGATCGATGCCCTTCGTAGCGCACGAATCATGTCGATCGAGCTCGCGAGCAGCTTATTCCCCGTCTGAAACATCACCACATCGCCACGCCCACGATCTGAAAGCCCCCAACGCCGCGGCGCTGACCCACCCGCCCCATCCGAGGCGAGCACATCGCACGACGATCGCAGCCGTGCTTGCAGCCAACAACGGAACAAAACGCCTGCAGATTGCGATCGACCCTGAACGTCATCGCCCAGATGAACACACAACCAGCCGGCAAACACGCCGAGCCACGTATGCCTGCTTCAACATCAGCACGATCGGCATGAGCAGCGTGAAGAGTGAGCCGAACGTGGGGAAGTTCTTCGAGAACGAATAGTGCGGCTCGAACGGGCAATGAAACTCAACGTCAACGACTCGATCAGGCGTGTGAAGAACGAACCCTTCGGTATCCAGGCTTTGTCCTTGAACACCCACTCCGCAAAAATCACCTCGCGGCACCACGGGTAGAGTGGCTTTGAATGTAAATGCCGCGAACGGATAAAACAGGTTGCTGTAGAGATGCCGTTGCGAATGAAGTGAGGCCAGAGATCAGAACCATCGCCGAGATCGCTGCCACAGGCGGCAACAAGATCACGAACGCTCTGCTTCAGCTCGCCTTGTTGGCCTTCATTAGCCAGATCTTTGCTTTGCCCGCGCCGACGAGCAGCATTCCGATGCCCGCGATCGCTGAGCCGCTTGGTACTTCAATGAGGATCTGCCCGCCGCAGCGTAGACACCGAACAACGCCACGCGCGCCGGCAGACCCGGCATCCGCTCGCACCTGCGCCGGAACATCGGCGCCGCATAAAACGCGAGGTAGTGATCCATGGCCGCCCGCCGATATTGCTGTCGTATACGAAGATGTTGGGGAACAGGAAAAACGCCACCCACAGCGCAGGCGCGCTCATCGTCGAGCATCCATCAGGCGACCGCCGACACGCCTGCGAGAGACCACAGCAGCACCGCAAACTCGTCATGGATGGCGAGCATCCAGCGCTGTTGCTGCGACAGACCAGCGCGAGCCAGCTCCAGTGTGAACGAGGCTCGCGAGGTGCGGGTAGTTGCGCGTAGTCAGCCGTGAGCAGGACGATGCGACCCGCACGCGCGCGCCGTCTGCGCGACGGTGAGATGGCACCAGGCTGCATCGGGGGCGATCGTGTCAGGCGTCAGAATCTGCAGATAGACGATCGCACACGAGGAAGCCGCCCCACGCGATCGCCATCCCGATCAACCAGCGCCGAAACGCGGTGGAGTCTCGCTACGTCGACTCGAAGTTACGGCTTAAGATCGACCGAACGCGCCGCCCGCCGCGAGAAACCCGACGAGCAAAACGACGGCAAACCGAGCTTGAACAGACCGACGCCCCCGCGACATACATCACGGTCACGAAGGCGACCGAGCCGAGCGCGGCCGACAACACGGTGGTTTCGAGCAGAGGCAACGAGCGACGCGGATGGATCTGCTCGAGCAACATCGAGCCCATCGACACCCACGCCAACGACAGCACGGCGACCCATGCCCAGAGCGGAGCGATCGACCAAAACAGCCAAGTCGACACGGGATAGACCGCGCCGATCTTGCTCGCGAAATACGCGAGACCGACGAGTGCGATGGGTACCGTGATGAGCCCACGAACCCACGACGCATCCCACCAACGCTGCGACGAGCTGGGTGAGGTCGAGGGCACGTTCGAAGAAGGCTCACCCTCAGGAGGCTGCGATGGGACCGCGTCACTCATGCGCGCTCACTTACACAAACCTCCGCCATGATTGAAGGAAGTGATGAGCGCGCAGACGTAATCAGTACAACTCGTCGCCGTTGATCGACGCGATCAACGCAACATTGCGCGAAGGTACGCATGCGCCAGATACCACTTGGGCATCACCTTTTCAGCGATGGCCTCGACCGTTCGAACGAGCGTTGCGACGCGAGGTTTCGAAGCAAGATCAGGGCGCCCCAAGTCAGGGTGGAACACCGTGTGATAGATCGGCAACGGCTGCATATGCTCGACCAGTGACGCAAACGTCGTTCGAGCTGCGTGCGCAAGAACGAAGCCGTCGAGCGCAACTCGCCACGTTCAGCAGGGTTCGTCACCGCGTGCAGAAAGATAGGCAGGTTACCATCGACCAGGTTCGAGCATCGATCGTGCCGCCTCGTTCGAGAACCCGCGCGCATTCATCGAACATCTTATGTGACTCGGCCACGTGGTGAACGACATCACGAATCAGCACGTGATCGAACGACTGAGGTTCGAACGGAAGCTCATACGCAGGAGCCCGAGCAGAAGGTGCGGGTTAGGCAATCGACGTCGGGCAAACGCGGGCTTGTCGTCAGGAATCAACCCGGTTGCGTTCTCGAAGTTCGACCAGATGAAACAACGTAGCGCCTTCACCACCCGAGATCGAGCACGCGTTACCAAGCGGAAAGAACGCCCGCTGCACGAGCGTACTCACAGGACGACACATGCGGAACTCGTCGCACGAAGTGCTCGGGCTCAGCCGTGCCAGGCGCACCTTCGAGAAGCTGTTCATGAACCAAGCCACGCGGACGTTCGCTCATGCCGCCGCCCTACCACTCACGCGGGCTCGATCCAGCATCGCTGGCAGCAGGCTGGGGTCGTTACGCGTTCGTTCGGTTGCCCGAAACCGCAGAGGGCGCACCCACCTCACCCACCGAGAGAAGAGCGATTCACGGTGAAGCTCCCACGGGTTTCAGGTCGCGATGAATCGGAAATTCTTCGGTCATCAGGACGGCCGAGTGAACGGTCGCGCTCCCACTCGAACGACAACCTCATGGTCACGTATTCAGGGTACCCGCCCGGGTACATCGGCAATCGTCTGGGTTTCGAACATCGTGTACCCAGTCTCAGCACCGTACGAAAGAAGCCGAAGTAGACCCGATTGCTGTACCGCTTCGAGCGATTCGTCGCGCACCCCAGAATGACGGCTATGCGCACAGGGAACTTCCCCGAGGGAGACCACACGAACGGGTGCTCGACGTCGAGTAGCCGAATCGAACACACCGGAAATAGTTTTTTCGGGAACGACTTCTTTTCTGCGCGCTTCGAGCAGCCCCCCAAGCGCCATCCCGCCCCAGCAAAGGCCCAAGGTGCGCGTACTGTGCTGAGCATCATTCAAAATACTGAACCCAGCTCATCCCCGTACCACCTCTTCGAACAGCAATTCTTCGACTGGCGCTCGGTCAAAATCAGCCCTTCAGGCGCACGCTCGGCAATCACCTGGCCATAGGGACGATGAAGCGATCGAAGTGAGCATGGTCGCTGCGGCGCATGGCTTTCGAGCCGGTGAGCACGGGCTCGACGGTATCTTCTACCCGAGAGAGCGGGGCTGAGAGACTGGGCTCGTGCTCTTCGAGCCTGAGCGATGGTGATGATGATCCCGATGCGCACCGGCCGCGGCGGCTCTTGCTCAGGCGAAGCAAGGAGCCGAATCGCGCGACTGCGGGATGCTGTCAGGGAGTACGAGCGGCATGGTGCCTAGCTCAGGTCTTGGACAACGCCTGATCAATATCCGCCAAGATATCGTCGGTATGCTCGATACCCGCGAGAGGCGAACGTAGTCGTCGGTCACACCCGTCGCGCGTTGCTCTTCAGGCGACGAATTGTTGGTGCGTGGTCGTTGCCAGGTGAATCGCAAGCGTCTTGGCGTCACACGTTAGCCAGGTGCGAAACGAGCTTGAGCGAGTCGATAAACTTACACCACTCGCCGCGACCGGTTTTACGAACCCAAAGATCGCGCCTGCGCCTCGAGACAAGTATTTACGTGTTTTCGCAATCTCTGGGCTCGTTTCGAGGCCGGGGTAATTGACCCAAGCGACCTTGTCATGGCGGAACAGAGATTTCGCGACCGCCAACGCATTTTCAGAATGTCGCTCGAGGCGGAGATGTAGCGTTTCGAGCCCCTGCAAAAACAAGAACGAGTTGAACGGAGAAAGCGCGGGCCCTAGATCACGAAGCAGGGTAACGCGTGCCTTGATGATATAGGCAAGATTACCGAGTGGAGCGAGCGCTTCGATGAACTTCAAACCGTGATAGCTCGGGTCGGGCTCGGAGATCAGAGGGAACTTTCCGCTGTTCCAGTCGAATTTACCGCTGTCGACAATCGCGCCACCGATTGATGTGCCGTGCCCGCCAATAAACTTGGTGGCCGAGTACACCACGACGTCGACACCGTGATCAATGGGTCGCAACAAATACGGCGATACCGTATTGTCGAGCACCAGTGGCACTCCGTTGTCGTGAGCAATCTTCGCCAGCGGATCGAGGTCGGTCACATCGAGCTTGGGGTTGCCGATCGACTCGGCATAGACCGCCTTGGTTTTCGGCCCGATCGCTCGCTTGAATGCCTCGAGATCGTTCGAGGGAACGAAATGCACCTTGATGCCAAACCGAGCAAACGTATGGCGGAAAAGATTGTATGTGCCGCCATAGAGATTATCTGCCGAGACAATCTCATCACCCGCCTGGGCGATATTCAGCAGCGCGAGAGAAATGGCCGACTGACCACTCGAGGTCGCTAGCGCGCCAATTCCGCCGTCGAGCGCCGCCAAACGCTTCTCGAAGACGTCAGTCGTTGGGTTCATCAAACGCGTGTAGATGTTTCCGAACTCTTTGAGCGCGAACAGGTTCGCCGCATGCTCAGAGTCACGGAATTGGTACGACGTCGTCTGGTGAATGGGCACCGCGCGAGACCCCGTTACCGGGTCGGGGACTTGTCCACCATGAAGGGCAATGGTCTCGGGGCGCAACGTTCGCTCTGACATACTTCCTCCGTTTTGGTGGACAACCTTCTACTAAGATGCAAGAGGACTGTCAACCCAAGCACGGCAGAATTCCATGACCCTCCCGCTCCAGATCTTGAAGTTTGGTGGCTCGTCTCTCGGTTCACCCACGCGTCTGCGCCAAGTGCTCGACATCGTTACGCACGAGCAATCGCACAATACTGTCGCACTGGTGGTGAGCGCATTTGGAGACACCACGGATCACCTGATTGCGGCGGTCGAGGCGGCGTCGCGAGGTGACATCGATCGAGCGCTGACACTGGTGACAACGATCTCGAGTGTCGCACGAACCTCTGTGATCGAAGCCACTGCGCTGCGAGGCCGAGCCATCGAGAGTGTGAACGAACAGCTCGATCCACTGATCGAGTCACTCTCTCGTATTGTCCGAGCCATTGCAGAGGTCGGCGATTGTTCGACAGCGACGCGTGACCTGGTCTTGTCGTTTGGCGAACGCATCAGCTCAACGCTGATCGCCGCTGCACTTCGTCACGAAGGCGCGCGAGCCATCGCCATCGACGCTCGTTCATGGGCCGTCACCGATGCGCGGCACGGCGATGCAACGGTGTTGTGGGAGCCTACACAGGAGAAAATTCAGCAGGCGAAATCCACATGGTTCGAAGGTGGAACGATCCCGGTTCACACGGGTTTTCTAGGCGCCACCATCGACGGCAAAACCACGACCTTGGGCCGAAATGGGTCGGATTACACTGCGGCCCTTTTGGGCAAAGGTTTGAATGCCGCATCGGTCACCATCTGGACCGATGTGTCCGGCGTCATGACGGCCGACCCGTCGATCGTCGACGATGCCTACCCGGTGCCGAGCCTGAGCTACCAAGAAGGGCTAGAGCTCGCGGGGTTGGGGCTGAGAATGTTTCACCCGCGCACGATGATCCCACTGCTCGAGGCGGGCATCCCGATGCGCATTCGAAACGCCATGCGCCCCGATGATCTGGGCACGCGGGTCGATGCGGTGGGCTCGAGCGACCCTCATCGACCCACGTGTATCGTGTCTCTCGAAGGCATGGCGCTCGTGGATGTGGAAGGCACACCGCGTTCAACCACGAACGAGATTGCCTCGCGTTCGCTCAGCGCCTTGGCGCATGCGGGCGTCTCGGTCTGGTTCGCGACCCAAGCGCCTTACGGTAACGGTGTTGCGATTGCAGTACGCGATACCGACGCAGCGCGAGCGCTCGAAACCCTTCGCGATGAGCTTCAGCGAGACTTGCTGCGCGGCGAGATCGTCGCTCCGAGGGCGCACCACCCCGTGTCGCTGATCACCCTGGTCGCCGAGGCGATGGGCAAAACGGTCAATGTGGCAGGACGTTTTTTTGGTGCAGTTGGCGCTATTGGAGTGAACGTTCGTGCCTCGTCACAGGGAGCCACCTCACGAGCCATCACCTGCGTGGTGGATGCGCACGAAACAGAAAATACCGTGAGGGCCATCCACGCTGCGTTTAACCTGTCACGAGAGCAGGTAAACGTGCTGCTCCTGGGCAAGGGCACAGTCGGCGGGCAATTCTTGGAACAGGTCGCCACGGAGCAAAACAAGCTGCGAGAACAACATGATCTCGAGCTTCGGCTTGCTGGGTTGGTCGATAGCAAACACATCACGTTTCATAACGCAGGCATCGACCCTATCTCCGCGCGTGAAAAGCAAGACCCATCGCTGCGGCTCGAGAATCTTGAGCTCGCCCTCGATCAGCTTGCGAAATTGCCGGTGCCAGTATTGGTCGATTGCACGGCAGCAAACGACATGGACACCGTCTACAAGGCCGCATTTTCACGCGGGATTCACGTCGTCACGGCAAACAAGAAGCCACTTGCATTGCCGCGCGCACAGCGTGATGAGGTGGGGAAAGCCGCTCGACTGGCCCATCGTGGTTTCAAATACGAGACCACCGTCGGCGCCAGCTTGCCTGTGATCGAAACCCTGAAAAACCTGGTGCGCACAGGGGATCGGGTTCGAAAGATCGAAGGCTCTCTCTCGGGAACGCTCGGCTATTTGTCGAACGAGGTTTCACGCGGGGTCAAGCTCTCGGTGGCGGTGCGAGCCGCTCGAGAACGAGGCTATACCGAGCCACACCCTCGCGATGATTTGTCAGGTACCGACGCCGCTCGAAAGGGACTCATCTTGGCGCGAGAGCTAGGTCTGGAGCTCGACCTCGATGACGTGGTCGTCGAGCCTTTCGTGCCCGCCTCGTTGTTTGCACACGACGACGTGGAGACGTTCCTCGACGCTCTCAAGAGCTACGACGAGGTGTTCGAGCAGCGGATCCAAACCCTGCGCGAAGAGCGAAGGGTATTGCGATATCTGGCGACGGTCGACCCGGCGTCTGATGCGCAACCCAAGCCAAGCGTGCGGGTAGCCGCGGTTGGAGTGCTCTGGATCACCCGGCCGCTCGTCTACGTGGAACCGAGGCATTGGTCGCATTTACGACCGATAGGTACAACGAGTATCCGTTGGTGATCCAAGGCGCCGGTGCAGGCGGCGCCGTCACCGCGGCGGGCGTGCTGGCTGATGTGTTGGCGCTTTCGCAAACCCTGCGCGGTCGGTAAACGCGAAGGGTTGAGCGCCGCGAGGTGCGCCGAGAGAAACTCTCGGACCGAGGTCGGTTTACGGCCCGAGAGCTCATGAACGGCTGCGCTCACGGTGCTCAATTCTCCCTTGGCAATTGCATCGTCAAACGAAGCGAACACCTCGGCAAGCGGGCGTGGAAACCCATGCGAGACCATGCCGTCGATAAGGGCCTGGACGGGCACGGACAGATACCCAATCGGCTTGCCCGTGAGCTCACTTGTGATGGCGGCGATCTGCTCGCTGGTCACCGCCTCGGGGCCGCTGATCTCGAGCGTGCGACGACCCGCAAACGAGCTGGCGAGAGCACCAGCGGCGGCCTGTGCGCAGTCTTCTCGTGTCACATAGGCAGTCGCGCCGTTTGCACGAGCGTCGATGAGCTTGCCCGAGGCCACCGCCCCGGGAAGGGTATGCAACAACAAATCGGTGTAGAGGTTGTTGCGGAGCACCGTGAAATCGAGATTGGATGCCGCCAGCGCTTGCTCGGTGAGGTGGTGGTCGGGCGCAATATTGACCGACGACGTGTCAGCCTTGCTCAGCGAGGTGTACACCACGTGTTGAACCCCAGCGGCAGCGAATGCGTCTACCGCAGCCCGCTGCTGGGCAGAACGCTTACCAGGCGCATCGAGAGCGTCTGTCGAAACGAGCAAGGCACGCGACGCACCGCGGAAGGCGTCGACCAAGCTCTCGGGTCGATCAAAGTCGGCCAGACGTACCTCGACCCCCTTCGCAGCGAGGTCGGAAAGATTGTCTGGCTTTCGCGTCGTCGCAATGACGTGACCGACTTGCTTCTCGAGCAAGAGCTCGACCACTCGACGCCCAAGCTGCCCCGATGCACCCGTCACCAACCATGAGCCGGACATGAGATCCTTTCAGAGCTGACGTGCTGCCAGCTCACCGGCCCGCACCTTGGATCTCGACTGCGTTTGCAACAATGGCTGGTTTCGAACATATCTGTTGCGTGGATACACCAATCGATCTGAATCTTGTCCGATATTTCGTTGCGATTGCCGAGCTGGGAAGTTTTTCGGCGGCCGCGAAAAGAATGGGTGTTCCGCGCTCGACAGTGAGTCGCGCAGTCTCTGCGCTCGAAGAAACCTTGGGTGTAACCCTATTTTTGAGAACGACGCGCAAGGTCACCACGACCCAAGAAGGGCTCATGCTTCTTGACCGAATCTCGCCGAATCTCATCGGTCTCGAGGCTGCGCTACGCGAAGTCCCCAAACGAGGGAGCACACCGACCGGCACGCTGCGAATCACGACCACGGCCGATGTGGCCACGACGCTCTTGGCCGAAGTGCTGACTCGGTACTGTGCTCGCTACCCCGAAGTCGACATCGACCTGCATCTGACCAATGCAATCGTGGATATCGAGAAGGAGGGCTACGACGTCGGAATTCGAGTATTGAGAACACTCTCGGGTAGCAATCTCGTCGCCAAAAAAATCGCCGACATCACATTTCAGTTGTTCGCCTCACCGCACTATTTGGCCCGCCGGGGGACGCCAAAATCCCCGGAAGACTTGCGAGGACATGACCTTGTGAGCTTTCGAAATGCACCTCCGCTTGATCCTATGTGGTCCGATGTTCGCACGAAGGTGGGGCGCCCCCCACGCGTCATTTGCGACGACATGTTTTTCACACAGGCTGCACTTCGGGCAGGGCTAGGTCTCGGCGGGTTGCCCACATTTATTGGAGCCAATGACGTCGCAGAGGGCACACTCGTTCGTGTGCTACCCAAATGGATGGCCACGAGCGGAAGCATGTATTTGGTGACGCCCGGGCGGCGGCACGTGCCAGCGAGAGTACGCGCATTTCGAGAGTTGCTCACCTCGATGCTGAATCAACAGCCCATACCGCGCGCGGAGCCGTCCCTGGATATCCAATAAAAAATGCCCGCAGGCTGCGAGCTCAACATGCGCAGCGTGCGGACATCGAAGTAACCACCCAGCGGTAACGACAGGTTCAAACGTGAGCCCATCGTGGAACCGTCGTACAGCACTCAGTTGCTCTGAGCGCCGCTCGGCGAGCCGCAGCTCGATCTCTTCGGTGGGATCTGAGCCGAGGTCACGGTGGTGCCGCCCTGTGGCATCGAACCACCGAGCGTGCCGCACAATGACGACTGCGCTGGGTCGACAATCACCGACGACGAAGCCGACGAACCGGGAGAAACCAACAGCGTTCACGAACCCTGTGAAAGGGGGCGTCCTTGGTCGTTCCGCACTTCGAAACCGCCCTTGGTGTTTGTGTGGCACGAGCTGCCCGTGCAATGCGAGGTGCCCGTTGGCCCAAATACCTCGTTGTACAACTGAGTCCACGTCACGCCGCCACTCGCTGAGCCAGCTTCGGTTTCGCCAACAGCCGACGCCAGCAGCATCGCCGCCGCCTGCGCCAGGTCACCACCGCACATCGCCTTAATGCGCCGACACCGGGGTACAGCCCACAGGCTTCACCAGTGCAGTCGCTGTCCGTGCAGCAGTACTTCACGCAGGTGCCACCCACGCAAGTTCCGCCTTGCGCGCAGAACGCTTTGCTGTCGCACGTCCCGCCGATGGGGACATCGTTAGCGGATCAAAGCAATTCAACGCGCCGCCCTGAGCCAACCACGCACTGCCCGCACCGTTGCATTCCGTCGTCGACACCGGGTCGCAAGTCCAGAGCGATTGGTCGCAGTAGTTCGTGCTCGTCGAACCGGCTGAGCCGGCAGTGCTGCCTGCCGAACCTGCCGTGCTTCCTGCTGACCCAGCCGTGCTGCCCGCAGACCCCGCGGTGCTTCCGGCAGATCCCGCCGTGCTCCCTGCTGAGCCAGCAGTGCTTCCCGCAGAGCCAGCGGTGGTTCCTGCCGAGCCAGCGGAGCTACCGGCAGTGCCCCCCGAGCCCGCCGAGCCACCCGTGCCGCCCGTCCCAGACGAGCCGCCAGAAGAGCTGTCGCTGCTGCTGCACGCGATCGCCACCGAGGTAAGAACGAAGAAGAGGATGTTTCGGGTCGTCAGAAGATTGCGCATGTCGAGCTCCAATTTCGGCCGCAGTTCAGCATCAAATGCGTGATTCACGCATCCGACAACTCAACCATAGTCTCGAACGGAATTTTTCACCGGATACCACGACACGGATCCATTCTTCATTCGAGAAAGAGCTACGCTTTCATAGTCTTCACGTACTTCGCAAGCGTGAAAACACGGAGTGCCCCACGAAGCGCCGAACGATTTTTCGCTCTGGAATGCGCGACCTGTACCTCGCTGGCCTTACGGAACGATGTACACCAGCTCGCACAGCGTGAAAAAAGAGCGATTTTTCGCGCATACGCTTCGTAAAAGACCACATATGGTTGCCGTAGATTTCGTTTCCTTGAGCCCCTGTTCGGCAACCCACGCGTGATCGATTGAGAAATCCAGACGGAATGGTCGCTCTCAGTTGTTCTGAGCGCCGTCGGCGAGCCAGCTCTTGATCTCGGTGATCTGAGCCGACGTCACGCAGGTGCCGCCCTGTGGCATCGAACCACCGAGCGTGCCGCACAATGGCGACTGCGCTGGGTCGACAATCACCGAGGACGAAGCCGAGGAACCAGGAGAAACCAAACCAGCGTTCACGAACCCTGTGTAGCAAGTGTCTTTGGTCGTTCCGCACTTGAAACCACCCTTGAGATTCGTGTGGCACGAGCTGCCCGTGCAGTGCGAGGTGCCCGTTGGCCCGAATACCTCGTTGTACAACTGAGTCCACGTCACTCCGCCACTCGTTGAGCCAGCCGAGCCCGCGCTACCCGACGATCCTGCGGTTCCACCGCTTCCGCCCAGCTCCGCCAGCGCCACCTGTGCCGGGCGTTCCACCACACACACCCACCGTGACATTGGCTGAGCCAGGATACTGTCCACAAGCGATTCCACCACCGCAATCGCTATCGGTGCAGCAGTACTGGACACACACATAGTCGATGCATGTCCCGCCGTTTGCACAATAGGGCCCGTAGGTGGGGTCGCACGTATCACCAATCAGAGCGTCGTTCGGAGCCGCAAAGCAGTAAAAATCACCGCCGCTGGTGATGTCGCACGAACCACCTGCCGAGTCGCAATCAGCGCCAGACATAGGATCACATGCCCAACTCGATTGCCCAGAACAATAGTTGATGCTCGATCCGCCAGCGCCTGCCGAACCGCTCGACCCCGAGGAACCGGAGCCAGCAGCACCCGTTCCTGCCGTTCCACTGCCTGCCGTGCCACTGCCTGCCGTTCCTGAACCTGCTGTGCCCGACCCCGCGGTGCCCGAACCAGCCGTCCCACTTCCGGCGGTGCCACTTCCCGCGGTTCCTGATCCAGCGGTACCGGAGCCCGCAGCTCCAGAGCCTGCGGTGCCAGAGCCGGCCGTTCCGCTCCCCGAAGCGCCACTATTCCCAGCGTCTCCCGCATTTCCGGCGGCGCCCGCGTGTCCAGGGTCGCCGCCTGTCCCCGAAGAACCGCCGACGGCTCCTGTTCCACCCGTGCCGGCAATGCCTGCACTTCCGCTTTGTCCAGCACTCCCTGCGCTACCGGCGACAGACGAGCCTGCGCTTCCACCGCTTTCACTATTTCCGCTACCGCTTTGCCCCGCTGACCCAGAAGAACCGTCGCCCGAGTTATCGACACTGCTGGCGCAGGCGAGAGCAGAGAGTGCAAAAAACGCAAAAACCAGATGGCGAGATGAGAGTGAGGAGCGCATGGTGATTTTCCCTGGGCGCGCACCTCAGCACCCGAAAACCACATAGAACATCCGACAAAGAAACCATGCTCGCGAGCGGATTTTTGCAACCCGGCGTCGGCGTCACAGCATCACCAAACGCCCTATTTTCAAGCGTATTGTTCGCGTCCCCCCATCGCTCAATTTAGACATGTTGCATCAACCGTAGGGTCGACAACATTTACCGATTTAATCGGTCCAACGAAATACTTTTTATCCTCATCACATGTATCCAATCCAAACGGCACAAGTCTATTGGACGAACAAATTCCGATGGGATGAACCGAAAGCTCGGGATGCTCACAAAGGCGAACCTCCCGACCAAGGCCGGTGATTGGTTGTTGTTGGGGCAGATCACGGCGGGTATGCGCTCATCAACGCGCGCATTTCGTTGATTCCCGAATCCGAATGGTTTGGATCGGTCGCATCCAACGTCGCGTTTACCTGAGCGAACAAGCTCGACAATGCAGGGCCGTGCAACGGGTACGCGGCTTTCAACGCTTCGGCGTACTGGACAATCGCCCTTCCCCTCAGGATCTCGGGTTCTACCTCACTCAACATATCGCCGATGGCCCGTACTTGCGTAATCGTTCGAGATTGCCCCGTCAAAGGCTCGACCCACCACGCCTGAAACTTCAATAGGTCCGCGTTATCGACCACCTGGGGGTCACACGCTTCGAGAATTTGGCTGTACACCATCGCGTCGTCGGTCGAAAGGTTTTGCGGTTTCACAAGCCCAGGGTTCGGAGAAACTTGCTCACCGTAAAATCGCTTCAAATGTAGATACCAAGGTAGCGTCATCTTCAATCGCACATCCCTCGCTGCGACCGAAAAGACCTCTTCAAACCGCCCGGCAAACATTGTCCAGGCTTCAGCGTCTGAATCCAGATAAACATAGGCGCCGTTCCCCGCATCGGTCACCGCGTTCATCATATATTCATCGTAGTTGTCGCCCGCGCCCACGCCGACCAAGTAAATCCCTTCAGCGTTGCCATCCGCAGCTTGAGCCGCGATGTAGTCGGTGTCTGTTACACCCACGTTTGCGCCGCCATCGCTCACCAAAACAACACGATTTACGCGATCAGGGCTTCGGTTCACCAGCGCCTGATGATAGCCTCGTTGCAGCGCGAACGAGAGGTTTGTCCCCCCGTTTGCCGTGAGACCGTTGGCAATATTGACCAACGCATTGTCGGTGCTTCCCGTCATGACATGCCCCGAGAGCAACACCGCATTGCTGTCGCTCCAGGTCACGACCGACACAATATCGCCTTGTCGCAGCACCGAGCTCACGGCCTTCAACATCGCCTTCTCACGCGCTATCCCTTGACCCGCCATAGAGCCCGACGTGTCGAGCACAAACGTGAGATTTACGAGTGGCCTCGGGACAGCAGGGTTCGGCGCTCGAACCCCAATTTGAAGCTCAAAAAGTGAGCTATCGGGGCCAGGAATCATCTCTGGAATAATCGCCAAGGTATTCTGGATTGGAGCCTGGTACTGAACGTTGTAGTAGTTCAGGAATTCATACGTTCGTACCATGGTGGGCAATGGGCGTTGCCCTTGCGAAATCGCATGCCGCGCCAAGGCAGGCGATGCCATTGAATTCGAATCATCCGCCGACAAGTAAAGCTCGACGTCGATATTTGGATTGAGCCCCGCACAGGTGTTTCCTCCGGTTCCGCCAGCGCCACCGGTTCCGCCAGCACCGGCCGAGCCTGCGCTTCCAGAGCTTCCTGCAGCCCCGCTGGTTCCAGATGTTCCTCCCGAGCCTGCAGTGCCGGAGGTTCCACTCGCTCCGCTGGCTCCGCTATTTCCACTGTTTCCACTATTTCCGCCAGTGCCCCCAGAACCAGCGGCACCACTCGCCCCTGCCTCGCCGGCGGTTCCCGAAGCACCCGAAGTCCCGGCAGAACCCGAGCTACCTGAGGTACCTGAGGTACCCGATGCGCCTGAAGTACCCGACGTATTCGACGAGCCTGCACTCCCTGCGTTGCCAGCGCTTCCAGAGGTTCCCGCAGATCCAGCCGCTCCACTCGTACCGCTATTTCCACTATTTCCGCTGCCGCTGGCTCCACTCGTTCCATTGGTTCCGCTCGCTCCACTCGAGCCTGATGAGCCTGCTGCTCCACTGGCCCCGCTGCTACCCGACGAGCCGCTCGAACCGCTCGCTCCACTCGCCCCGGACGCTCCACTCGAGCCGCTGTAACCGGCCGCCCCGCTCGCCCCTCCAGCCACGGAGCCGCTTGCTCCCGAGCTCCCGCTAATTCCCGATGCGCCGCTCGAGCCGCTCGAGCCGCTCTCTCCGCTCGCTCCGCTTGAGCCGCTTGAGCCGCTCGACCCATTTGACGCGCCCGACGCACCGCCTTGGGTGCCGCCCCAACCCCCAACAGCACCGCTATCGGCGGAGGAAGAACATCCTGTAAGTGCCCATAGAAAAGTAATCGTTATCGCAGCTATTTCGTTTGTTCGTGCGGACATCGCGCACCTCCAAGTACGCGCGTACGTGCAAGCCCAACGCCAGTCGCATCGATGCGAGAAGTGTCGCGATCTTAGCGGTACACGGCGGTAGGCGACGAAGCTGAGCCGCGAAGGGTTGCGCCAAATGTGATCGCAACGTCATTGCGTCATGGGGTCGCTCCGCATCGAGCGTGCTCTCCGATGCTCGCTTTGGATGACCCACGTGCAGTAAGCTGGCACGGTAGGCGATTCGCGCGACACGACTGTGAGTAGGCTTTCCCAGCTTCGCACCGCTTCTTACAGCGGTTTGTGTTTTGGCTGTTCTTCGCCGTTCGCAACTTCGCGCTCGGACGACCCAAGATCGCCACGGTGCAAGCCATCGGTTCGGCCATGGCCTTTGGGTTTGCGCTTGCCACCTCTCGGCCATCGGCGACGCGCCACGCTCGCGCTCTGTCATATCGATGATTGGTCTGGCCAGGACTCATCATTTTGGGGTCTCGATTCTCAACGGGTTGACCGCGTCGACCTCGCCTTTTTTGCTCGCGATTCTTGTGCCCGCAGCGGCGTACATCATCGACGAACGCGCTGCTGTCATGTGGGCCGTGTTGAGCTTTGCGGCCATGTGGCCATTCGCGCCATCTCTCGGCTGGATCTCATCCAACCCGAGGTTGTTCAAGAGCCCAGCCGAGACCATCATGGGCCCTTCAACATCCTCGCGGTGCTCTTGGTTCTCGCTGTTGCAGCACGACGCGCGAACAACCGACAAATCGAGGCCATTGCAGCTCGCGAGGACACCATTCGAGCGCAAGCCCAAGAGCTCGTCGAAGCCCGTGATCGAGCACTGGTCGCTTCCAAGCTGAAGAGCGATTTCTTGGCCACCATGAGCCATGAAATCCGCACCCCGCTCAATGAGTATTCTCGGCATGACAACGATGCTCACCGATTCTCGTTTGAACGATGAGCAACGGACAATGCTCCAAACCGTCGAGCAAGCGGTGACGCGCTTGTTTCACTGCTCAACGACATTCATCGATTTTCGAAGATCGAAGCCGGACGACTCGATCTCGAGATCCCGCCTCGTTCGACATCGAAACCTGTGTAGAAGACGTACTCGAGGTGTTTGGCGGCACCACCGATACCAAGGGATTTCCCTCGCATCGAGTTGCCGGATCACATATCGCTCCAGCGAATGGGCGACGCATCCCGCATCCGACAGATGCTCGTCAATCTCATCAGCAACGCCGTTAAGTTCACGGAACGAGGCGGGATATCCTGAGTGTTTCGATCGACACCGATGATCGCGTTCACGTTTTTCCATCCGCGATACGGGTGGCAGGGTCGACCCATCGAGGCTGCCCGGGTTGTTCGATGCCTTCACCCAAGCCGACGCGTCTACGACCCGAAAATACGGCGGGACAGGACTCGGTCTCGCCAACGTGCGTCGACTCGCAGAGCTCATGAACGGCGAGTTATTCGCTACCAGCGAGCCGGGCAACGGGTCGACGTTTGGATTCGTCGTGCCGCTGCCACACGCAGAGCTCGAGCGCCCCAGCGAAACCGCGCTCGCGTTTCTGGACGGAGCTCGCGTGCTCGTCGTCGTGAGCCACGAGTCCACCCGCGCTCAAATCTCTCGCATCATCCAGCAATGCGGCGGCATCGCACTTCCGTTCGGCCACGCCGATGAGATCCGTTTTTCACCCGAGCTCCCACCCGCCATTGCCGTGCTCGATGCCGAGGCACAACAATCGAAGAACAGCGCGCAGAAGCTTGGTTTGGCCTCTGCACGAACCATCAAGCTGGTTCGTTCGAGTGATTCCATCCCGACCGATGACTCGTTGGTGATTGCCCGCCCCGTGCGTGCCCGCTCGTTGAAAGATGTGCTTCGTAAAGCCCGCGATCTCGAGCCTTCTTCACGACCCGTGCCCTCGCCCTTTAGCGGCGTACAAAAGACCGCGAGCCTGCGAATTTTGCTCGCCGAGGACAACCCCGTAAACCAGCGCGTCGCGCAGATGATGCTGGCCCGCCTCGGTCACCATGTCGATGTCGTGAGCAACGGTCGCGAGGCTGTCACTGCCATCAAGCGCGATCACTACGACGTGTTGATCACGGACATCCAAATGCCCGAGATGGACGGCCTCGAAGCTGCGCGAACCATCCGGGCAAGCGTGCCAGCAGACCGGCAACCGCGCATCATCGCGATGACTGCAAGTGCCTTCGATGACGACCGACGGTCTTACGAAGAAGCAGGCATGGACGACTTCATCAGCAAGCCCGTTGTCTTGAAATCGCTCACGGCCGCGCTCGTGCGTGCCTCTGAGGCCATCGCGAGCCAGGCACAGCCGAACAGCGAGAGCTGACGTTCGGTCTCAATTTCCACTGCCGCATCGAGCCGACTATGGTAGCGCGCGAGCGCTCGAGAAAACCATGCTCTACACAACCCTCTTGCTCATCCACTCGTGGCTTCGTTGGGTGGTGCTCGCCGCTGCTGTTCACGCCTTGTTTCGAGCGATTCGAGGGGCAACCTCTGCCGCCACGTTCGAGCCGAGCGATCGAAAAGCGGGCCTCATCTTCGTGGCTTCGCTCGACTCACAAGTGCTTTTGGGGTTGATTCTTTACTTCGTCAGCCCGCTCACCCCAGGCTCGGGCGAGGCATTCAAGCTGTCGATGAAAGACCCGATGCTCCGTTTTTTTGCGGTCGAGCACCTCACCGCCATGATTCTCGCATTGGTCGCGGCTCACGTCGGCTCGGTGTTGGCCCGAAAAGCCAGCGAGGATGTACAAAAGTTCAAGCGCTCGGCCATCAGTATTGTGGTGTCGCTGCTCTTGATCGTCGGCGGTTTGCCCTGGCTGATGCGACCACTGTTCCGATTTTGACGCGCGGCAATCGATGCTCGCGCAAGTCGGGGCGATGAAACCTTCTTTACACGTCTCGACCCGCTCTCGACTTTTCTGTCATGCTTCGCCCCCGTGAAAACGTACCGAGCCTTGGTTTGGCTTGCGAACGGGGGAGCATTGCTCCTCGCGAGCTGTGAGCCCTATACGCCTGGGGCCTTGATGTCAGGGCATCGTTCGCCCTGGTCGCAGGCGCGTCAACTCGAGTGCGTTGATGTTGCCATCGAGATCATGAACGACGCACGGGTGGGGAAGCATCTTGCAAACCCTTCCAACCCATCCTCGAACGGCGGTGCAGCACTTCTCGACATCACCCTAGGCAACCGCTGCGACGTACCCGTGTGGGTTGATTTGAGCAAGCTTTCCCTCGAGGGGAATTGGCCCGAAAACAAGACCGAAGCGCTCGAGCTGTACGACCCACGACACGAGATAAATAGGCGTCTTCTGCCACCGCGGGTCAAAGCCCACGAAGGCATCGAAATCGACCCTGTGGCCCCTCATGAGCGGCCTCCGTCTCGCATCTGCGTTCAGGTCGCGTCGATTGTCGATACTGTAGACCCCCATCGCATCGCGCCCCCACTCTGTTTCAACGCCGCGCGAAAAGGTTGGATCGCCACGAACGACACGAGTGACGAGGTGAGCCCATGACAGCGCTTCATGCTCGGGCCCTTGGTGCTGGCATTCTAATGGGGCTCGCCGTTGCTCCGTCGATTGCCCACGCACGTTGCTCTGAGGCGTACCCGATTGTGGGGTATTCGAATTGTCAGGGCTACGGAAGCTGGGAATTGCTCGACATCCCACGCTTGTCCATGCGCGTCGGCAGCTCGTTCCATCTTGTGTCACTCGAAGACCCGACGGTCACCGCAACCACGGGAAAAAACCAGCCGACGGTAGGAGTGCCCTCGTCGGTGTTCAAAGGGCTCGAGGTCAAGGCATTCTCGTTTGATTGGGGCCCAACGGGTTTTGTCGGAGGCCCTATTTATTTGGGCCCGAGGCTACAAGTTGGCCCAGCCTTCGTGTCGGGTACACCTACGACAACCACAGGCTACAAGGTTGATGCGAGCACGGGGGTGTACTTCTCGGGTGGCTTGCTCGTCGGAGCGGCCTTCCATAGCCGTTCATTTTTGCCGCTCGCTGTACGAGTCGAATTGCTCGGCGGTGGTCGATTCATTTCCATCACTGGCAAATCGCTTGATCCTGCAATCGGCTCACCCACCGCGCTCACGTTCATGACCTCAGCGTGGCTACTCGAGCCACGTATCGCGGTCGAGTATTGGTCGTCTTCTTGGATGAGCGTCTCAGCATGGGCGGGAAAGAGCATCGCTGCACAATCAGACACGTCCATGGGGCTGATGTTTGGGTTTCACCTGATGCCCTACGATCTACCTCGCTCTGCGTGGTGATTCTGCCCGCATATTTGCCGTCATGATTCGGCAGGGCGTACTGCCGGGATGGTGCCAGTGCGGCCGAACACCTGCTGCCATTTGGCTTTCAGCCCTTTCGCAGCAAAGAAATCCCGAGCGATCTCGACGAATTCGCCAAGCTCGACTTTGACGGGGTTGAACGTTTTGATGTTTTTGGTGAGCCCGTAGATAGGAGCCTCAGTTTCAAGCTCGAACGTACCGAACATTCGATCCCAGATGATCAGGATTCCACCATAGTTCTTGTCGATATATTTGGGGTTACTGGCGTGGTGAACTCGATGGTGCGAGGCGTATTGAGCACCCCACTGAGTGGCCCGATCCGGTCGACGAGCTCGTATGAATCCAGAACTGATAGATGAGGCTAATCGCCTTCATCATGATGATCATCTCTGGGCGCAACCCAAGAAGAGGCAACCAGAGCCAAAACGGAAAACCCGTAAAAAGAAGGGTGCTGTCCAGGATTGCCGGAGCGCAGCAGCGGGTGTAGCGTTGGCTCGAATGGTGAGGCACATGAGCTGCCCAGAAGAGCCGGATTTCATGGCCTACACGGTGGTACCAATAATAGGCAAAATCATCCGCAAAAAACATCAACGTCCAGCCAAGCACACCTGTACCGGGGTCGAAGAATCGAAACTGGAACACCCAGGACAGCGCAGCGAACTCGAAGATCTTCCAGAATATCCCGATGATGACGACGCCGATTCCACCGGACAGGCTGGCAGCGGTATCGCGTGCACCATAGGGCGTACCCCGCTTGAACAACACGAAGCCCTCGAGAAGCATGGCGATCACGAAAAATGGGATCGCGTAGGCGGTGAGGTCGACCATGACAGAATCCTGGGGTTATCCGGAGTGTTGAGATTTCTTGGGCGCAATGGCGATGGCGAGCCGCCCTAGATTTTCGAGCTGGGCGAGCATTCGCTGCTGACGCTCTGGGTTCGCATAGGCAGCCGATTCGAACATCACGCCCTGCATCGAAAATACGACAATATCCAAGAGAGCAAACAATTCGGGGCTCTCGGCAATCTCGGGAAATAGTGTCGCAGCGATGTCGTCGACATTGCGATTGTGCCGCTCGACGACGGGTCGAATGGCTTTCGCGAGCTCTGCATCGGCAGCCGCCGCTGTGTACAAAGCGTAAGCCGCACGAAGCTCGGGGGCTTGAAAGACCTCCCATAGCTTGCGAACAGCCCATACGACGCGCTCGTCCCCTTCGGGCATATCGACGAATGCGTCGCGAAAATCGGTGATCAATCGTTCGAAAAGTTGCTCGGTGGCGGCCGCCACAAGCGCTGACTTCGTTTCGAAATGATTGAACAGAGCCCCCTGCGACACCCCAGCACGCTTCGACACGAGTGTGGTCGTCGTCGCCGCGTAGCCAATTTCGATAATCAGCTCAACGGTCGCATCGAGCAGGGCCTGACGCGTCGTTGCCCGTCGCTCCGCTTGGGTTCGTCGCGTCTTGGCTTTGTCCGTTTGCTCCATGCCCCGCACAGAGATGCCACAAACATAAACAGTGACAAGTCACTTTTTATGTTTTCGCTTCGAGGTGTCTCGGCAGGTGTTAGAGCCCCGGCGACCCCTCCGCCCGTTGAAGCAGAGTCGACCGCGTCCACGGGACCCGCCCGGCATTGCCGTTCCTCGCGCCCATGAACCTCGACGACCTCGCCACGTTCGTTTGCGTCGCTGAAAGCGGCAGCTTCACTGAAGCCGCGCGAAAGCTCCGTCGGCCCAAATCCAGTGTGAGCCGAGCGGTCTCGCGACTCGAAAGCGAGATGAACGTAAAGCTGATCTTTCGCACCACGCGGCAGGTCGCTCTCACCCCCGCCGGCAAGTCTCTCTTTCAACGCGTCAGCGAGAATCTCTCGGCCCTTCGCGACTCGCTTCGCGATGTTCAGCGAGAAGACGAAGCCCCCGCTGGCGAGCTTCGTATCACCGCCCCCAACGACCTCGGCGCCAGCTTCGTTGCCGAGTGTGTCGCCCGTTTTTCCGCTCGCTACCCGGCCGTACACGTCGACGTCACCCTCACCATTCGCAAGGTCGATCTGATCAAAGAGGGCTTCGACATCGCACTGCGCTTCGGAAAGCTTACCGATTCGTCGCTAATCGCCCGCAAGGTCACGACCACTGCCCTCAATCTGTACGCCTCACCAGCCTATCTCGCTCGACACGGCACACCTCGCGCGCCGTCCGACCTCAACACCGATCAGCTCGTCCTCTTTCGTCCGCTCTCGGGCCCCACCCCACTCACGCTCGACAACGGTCGGCAGCGCTTCGTTGTTGGGCCTGACGCACGCATCCACGGCGACGACTTTTCCTTCCTCAGAGAGACCCTTCGCGCAGGTGCGGGCGTCGGCCCCCTGCCCTCGTTTCTCGCCGAGCCCTCGGTCGCGTCGGGCGAGCTCGTTCGCGTCCTGCCTTCATTCTCTTCCGAAGGGGGCGAACTCTACATCGTGTATCTCCCAGCCAAGCAGCTCCCGACGCGCGTCGTGGCCTTCCGAGACTTCGTCATCGAGTCGCTCGGCACTTCGGGGCTCACCACCAAGTGATTGACCTCGCTCGCGGCCACCCCACACATTGACCTCGAGAGGACACGGTATGCCCAACGCTCGAATCCAAGTCATCGCGGGCGGCACGCAGTTTCACGTTCGGCCCCATCTCGCGCTCTCTGCTCCTGCGTACGGAGGCACAGGTCGGCGTCTCAAGCAGCTTGTCGAGAGCCACGGCGAACAGGTCGACCTTCACCTCACCACCATGGCGGGCGGCCCTTCGACGCTCGAAACGCCATCCGACGTTGCTCGCCTCGTGAATGAGCTCGTCGCCGACGACGCGGTTCGAATTCTCTTCATGCCCGTCGCCATTGCTGACTTCGAAGGCTCTGTGCTCGACGGCGGCGTTGCCTCAGCGAGCGGCCTCGATCAACCTCGTCTGAAGACGTCCCAAGGCAACGTTGACCTTCGGCTTACCCCTGCTCCGAAGATCATCGGCAACATCCGGAAGACTCGAAAGAACCTGTTCCTCGTCGGCTTCAAGACCACCAGCGGCGCAACGGGAGACGAGCAGTTCGCCGCTGGTTTGCGTTTGCTCAAATCAGCCTCGTGCAACCTCGTACTCGCCAACGATCTTCGCACACGACTCAGCATGGTGATCACACCCGAGCAAGCGAGCTACCATGCCTCCACCGATCGACAGGCGTCGCTCGCGGGGCTCGTCGAGATGGCGCTGCTTCGCTCGCGGGGCACCTTCACTCGCTCGACGGTGGTCGATGGTGCTCCCGTACCGTGGAGCTCGCCGCTCGTACCGGAAACGCTCCGCGCAGTCGTCGACCACTGCATCGAGCGAGGTGCGTACAAGCCCTTTCTCGGGAGTACCGTCGGGCACTTCGCCGTGCGCCTCGAAGATGGTCGCTTCCTCACCTCGCGACGAAAGACAAACTTCAACCAGCTAAGCCAAGTGGGGTTGGTGCTCATCGAAGCCATCGGAGATGATCGCGTAATCGCACACGGCTCTCGTCCATCCGTCGGCGGTCAAAGCCAGCGCATCATCTTTCGCGAGCACCCCGAAGCCGACTGCATCGTTCACTTCCATTGCCCACTCAAGCCGGGTGTTTCCATCCCGACTCGCGAGCAACGTCCTCACGAATGCGGCTCTCATCAGTGCGGCGCCAACACGAGCGCTGGCTTGACGCGATTCGGAAACCTCCTCGCCGTGATGCTCGACAAGCACGGACCGAACGTCGTGTTTCATCGCTCGATCGACCCTCGTGAGGTGATCGATTTCATCGAGGCGCATTTCGATCTCTCGGCTTCGACAGCCGGCTACCAGTTCGTCGACAGCTCCGCATGGTCTCCTTCCTCCGCGCCGACCACTGTCTGATCTCGGTCGATCGCATTCGGTCGATCGACACGACGCGACTCGAAGCACTCGAGCTCGTCGTTCATCACGATGGCGGCTCTGACATCGTCACGGGAGCAAATGCAGTCGAAGCGCTGATGCAGCTAAAGCCGTCAGTGCTCGAAGGGCGTCGACTTCGATGGGTGCGTCACGCATGGGTGATTCACAACCTCATCGGGCACCCGCTGCTCCAGCTTTGTGCGTGGCTTGGTCAGCGAGAGTTGGGTTTGAAAATCCACGATCTGACCGTTCCCCGGCCGCAAGCGAAGGTGCGATGATGCACGTCCCATGGTCCGAGCAGCACGTGTCCCTGGCGCGTTCGTCGCCGAGTTCGACAAAGCCGAAGCCGTCGTCGAGACACTGTTTTCGACGCTGACCCGCTCACCCGATCGCGGCACGTTGCACGTGGGTAAAGATCGCTACGTGCTCATGCGTGGAGAGAGCCTCTATCTCGCGCTCTACCAGGCATTGAGAGACGCATTCGGCGATGATCCGGCGCGTGAGTTTCTCTACTCCACCGCACGAGAGATCGGCATGAGCGATGCCAGAGCGTTTTGCGAGCGACTCGACATCACGGATCGCGTGGCTCGGCTCGCAAGCGGACCGCTCCATTTTGCGCACTGTGGGTGGGCCTTCGTCGACATTCTCGACGACAGCACCCCGAACGATTGCGAGACGTTTTTTCTGCACTATGTCCACCCGAACACATTCGAAAGCGAAGTGCTCCTCAACCGCGAGCAACGCTCACCGACGTGTGCGTGCGTGTTCAGCGCTGGCTATTCAGCAGGGTGGTGCACGCACGCATTTGGCATCGATCTTCACGCGCGAGAGGTTCGTTGCAGCGCCCGCGGTGACGCCCGTTGTGAGTTCGTGATGTCAGCCAACCATCGGCTCGACGAGGTCGAAGCACGCGTCCGCGAAACGTTACACCGAGCTCTCTCCACCCATGGCCCTCGACCCATCCGGGTACGGAAACGTCTCGGTCGCCATCGTCGCCACCGTGTCGTGAAAGCGACGAAGGTCGAGCACGATCGTGCCGTCTCCCTCTTCACTCAAGATGTCGACGTGTCGTGCTCCCCACACGATGTCGCGGTGGGTGTATTCACGTCGTGCATGCACAGGCTGAAGCGAAGTGTCATCGGTGCCGATCACCGTCATCACGAACTCAGCCTCGCTCCGCGCGAGTGACTCTGGGGTCTCGCCGTACAGCAAGCTGTCGGGCGTGATCCGATGCATCACCGTCCAGGATCGGGAGAACGCTGGCGACCGATCGCGGGTCAACGGCAAGTCGTACATGCGATAGAACAACACGCCCTCAGCGGTCTTCTCGGTTCGGATCATATGCACCCGAAGCTGAGCCTCGACGATCTGATTTCCCCGCTGATTTCCCAGGCGAAACGACAGCGTGGGTGTTCCGTCCATCAGATGTATCGTCACCTGATCGGTGAACACGATCCTCGCGGTAGATTGCGAGAACTTGGCAAACACCAACCCGGTTGCGACTGCTGTCACGACAAGCCCACACACGGCCTCAGCGACCACCAGGATGTTGGCCGCGAAGTTATTCGGGTACATCGAGCCGTACCCGATGGTGCCCATCGTTTGCACGCTGAAGAAGAACGCGTCGATGAACGACCCTTCGCGCGCGTTCGCAATGCCCCCCGTGAGCAAATAGAGCAGAGCGAAGCCAGCGTTCAGCAGCAAAAACGCCAGGATGATCAACGCCAGCGCGACCCACCACGGACGCTGCAACAGATAGTGATACGCGTCGCGTAGCTCACGCCTCGGAGCACCTACGATTCGCACCGGAGACGGCGCTTCTTTCTTTCTCTCTGCCATCGGGCGTCGCCGTTGTAGCGTGATTTTAGCGAAGTCGTTGCCGTGTCCGAATCTGGCCAGCCCCCTCCCAGCAGAACATCAACATTCGGCCGTACCGATGGACACTTCGAGCTTTTACAAAGCGCTTTCGGCTCGCGATGCTCGCTTCGACGGAGTGTTTTTCGTTGGGGTGACCACGACGGGCGTGTACTGCAGACCCATCTGTCCAGCGCGCACCCCTGGCGAAGATCGCTGCCGCTACTTCTTGTGCTCAGCAGCAGCCGAATCCGAAGGGTTTCGCGCGTGTTTTCGCTGTCGACCTGAGCTTGCTCCTGGCGCAGCGCCGATGGACGCAAGCCACCGTCTGGCTCGCGTCGCCGTCCAGCGCATCGAGGCGGGTGCGCTGGATCAACAGAGTGTCGAAGAGCTCGCAAATGAGCTCGGGATCAGCGGTCGCCAGCTTCGTCGAGTACTGCAGGACGAGGTGGGCTCGTCACCTCTCGATCTCGCAAACCATCGACGACTACTGCTGTCCCGACACCTGTTGTCGGCATCGAATCTCTCGATTTCTCAGATCGCTTTCGCCAGCGGATTTCAGAGCATTCGTCGCTTCAATGACGCGTTCTCTCGACGCTTCGGAAGAGCCCCCTCATCGATGCGTCGGGCGCACCCCGCCACCGGAAACGAAGAGCTCGCTTGCTTCTCGGTGTCGATTCCGTTTCGCCCGCCCTACGCCTGGAAGGAACTACTCGGTTTTCTACGAGGCCGCGCCATCCCACACGTCGAGCACGTCGACGAATCGAGTTACTCTCGAACCCTTCGAATCGGGGATCACATCGGCTGGCTTCGTGTCGAGGCGCCTCGCAAGGCCGCGCTTCCCGTCACGATTTCGGCAACGTTGCTTCCCCAATTGCTGCAAGTGCTCGGACGTCTGCGAAGCCTGTTCGACACGGATGCACACCCATCGCTGATCGCCGAGCACCTCGCCAACGATGAGCTGCTCGGCAGCCTCGTTCGAGACCTGCCGGGCCTTCGCGTGCCGGGCACCGTGGATGGTTTCGAGATGTCGTGTCGCGCCATTCTTGGTCAGCAAATCAGCGTCAAAGCAGCCACCACGTTGTCGGGCCGTCTCGCAACGCTGGGGCCGCCAATCGAAGGTGCTCCCGAGCCTCTCGCGCGGTTGTTCCCTACTCCGCACGAGCTGGCTTCCCAACGTGTCACGATCCTCACCGAGCTCGGGATCACCGAGGCTCGTGCGCGAGCGTTGATCTTGCTGGCGAACGCGATGGCCGATGGCGGGCTCGTTCTCTCACCAGGCGCCTCCGAAACAGCGGCTCGGCAATCGCTCGAAAGCATTCGCGGAGTCGGCCCATGGACCTCGAGTTACATCGCGCTCCGGGCGTTGCGTTGGCCCGATGCATTCCCCGCAGGAGACGCCGTGCTGAAGCTCATCACGAAAACACAATCAACGCGACAGCTCGAAGAGATGTCGTCGCGCTGGAGCCCGTGGCGCTCGTACGCCGCGCTGTATCTGTGGCAGCTCGCAACTCGCGCAAAGGAAGGGATCGCGCAATGAAACATCGTCTCTACACGGTCATCGATACCCCGATTGATCCGGTTGCCATCCTGTCGTCAGGTGACGCGATCACGGGCGTGCACATGGCCCCGCATGATCGCGCTCTGCTCGAATCGCTTCAACGCGACGATGACGCGCTGGCCGAAGCGCGATCCCAGCTCATCGCCGATATGTCGGGCGAGCTTCGTGAGTTCACGCTCGAGCTCGAGCCCGAGGGTACAGAGTTTCAACGGAAGGTATGGGCTCAACTCAGGGCAATTCCGTACGGCGAAACCCAAAGCTACGGAGAGCTCGCCTCGAGTCTCGGAACGCCAAACGCATCGAGAGCAGTTGGCGCAGCCAACGGAAAAAACCCCATCGCGATCGTGGTTCCGTGTCACCGCGTGATCGGAGCCAACGGAACACTCACGGGTTTCGGAGGTGGGCTCCCTCGGAAAAAATGGCTCCTCGAACATGAGCAACGCGTGGTGGGCTTTCGCCTACGAAGCTGAGGTGGCTCGGCGCAACATGAGCTTCCTCTCGCGTGCCTGCGCAGAGTAACGTCCCGCGTGTATCGAACGCGATCGACGCAACAAGGGGGAAGACCATGACCAAGGTAGAAATCGTCGGTGACAAGCTCGTGCTCACGGTGAACGGAATCGACGTCGTTCTTGCCTTCAAAAAACATCTCGAAGTGCCCTTTTCGTCAATCACGGGGGTTGAGCTCGGCATTGCTGCAGAAGCGCAATCAAAGCTCGACGACAGCATCCGTTTGCCCGGTGCATACATGCCGGGCATTGCGATCGCTGGCAGCTACCTCGAGCACGGCAAGTGGATGTTCTGGAACATTCACAAGGGCGCGAACGCTGTCTCGATTAAGCTCAACCACGAGAAGTACGAGTACCTGGTCGTCGAGGTCGAAGACCCGAAGGCCACGGTCGCTCTGATTTCGAGCAAGCTCAGCAACCGTTGAGAGAAGGTAGAGCTCCGTGACCCTCAGTGTCTTCGATATGTTCACCATCGGTATCGGGCCGTCGAGCTCGCACACGGTGGGGCCGATGCGAGCTGCAGCGCGCTTCATCAAAGCGCTCGTAGAAGCCGATGCGCTCTCGCAAGTCGAACGAGTAAAGGTCGAGCTTTTTGGCTCTCTTGGGCACACGGGCAAGGGTCACGGTAGCGACGGTGCGGTGCTTCTTGGGCTCGAGGGAGAGCTCCCCGAAAAGGTCGACACCGACTACGCGAAAACTCGAGTGAACGAGATTCGTTCGACGAATCAGCTCAAGCTCGGTGGCGTAGCCGCGATCAGCTTTCGAGAGAGCGACGACTTGGTGTTTCACCGTCGGCAGACGCTTCCGAGACACCCCAACGGAATGCGTTTTACCGCCACGTTCTCGAGCGATTCTTCCGCGTCGATCACACGCGAATACTACTCGGTCGGGGGCGGTTTCGTCGTCGACGGCGTTTCGAGCGGCGCGCTCGATGTCGAGCGCTCACCCGTGCCCTACCCGTTCGCGACTGGCGCCGAGCTGCTCACCCAATGCACGACGCACGGGCTCAGCATCAGCACCTTGATGTTGCTGAACGAATCAACGTGGCGCTCCGAAGACGAGGTTCGAAAAGGGCTCGTCGAGGTATGGGAGGCGATGCAAGCCTGTGTTCATCGAGGCTGCGTTCGCGAGGGGATTTTGCCCGGTGGTCTCAAGGTTCGACGAAGGGCCGCTGCGCTGTACCGCAAGCTCAAAGGCGATACGCGTACGACCGATCCGTTGGTCGCGATGGATTGGGTGAACTTGTTCGCGCTCGCCGTGAACGAAGAGAACGCCGCGGGCGGTCGCGTGGTGACTGCCCCCACGAATGGAGCCGCCGGAATCATCCCCGCAGTGCTCCATTACTACCAACGATTCATTCCGAACGCGGACGATGAAGGAGCCATCCGATTCCTGCTCACTGCCGGAGCGATCGGCATGCTCTACAAGCGAAACGCGTCAATCTCGGGCGCTGAGGTGGGCTGCCAAGGCGAGGTCGGCGTGGCTTGCTCGATGGCAGCAGCAGGTCTTGCCGAGGTGCTTGGGGGCACGCCAGAACAAGTCGAAAACGCCGCTGAGATCGGTATGGAGCACAACCTGGGTCTCACGTGTGACCCCATTGGTGGGTTGGTCCAGGTGCCTTGCATCGAGCGGAACGCCATGGGCAGCGTGAAGGCGATCAACGCGGCTCGGCTCGCGCTATCGGGCGACGGCAAACACAACGTGTCGCTCGACAAGGTGATCGCAACGATGCGCCAGACCGGTAACGACATGATGACCAAGTACAAAGAGACCGCGCGTGGTGGTCTCGCAGTCAACATCATCGAGTGCTGATCGAGCCGAGAAAACGCTGTCGTAGCGTTGCCGTCAGACCAAGCATCGTGCATTCGTAGGGGCGCCGTCCGTGCTCGAGCGCTCTCCTATCACTGCCCTGCTTGGCCCAACCAACACGGGCAAAACACACCGTGCGATCGAGCGAATGCTCTCGTACGACAGCGGCATGATCGGGCTTCCGCTGCGTCTGCTCGCGCGTGAGGTCTACGACAAGGTAGTTCGTGAGGTCGGCGAGAAACGCGTGGCGCTGGTGACGGGCGAAGAAAAGCGCGTGCCGCCGCGACCTTCGTACTGGGTGTGCACGGTCGAAGCGATGCCACTGGATCGCCCTGTGGATTTCCTTGCGATCGACGAGATCCAACTCGCGGCACACGAGCAACGCGGCCACGTGTTCACCGATCGATTGCTTCACGCTCGAGGTCGACTCGAGACCTGGTTTCTCGGCTCGTCGACGATGCGTAACGCGATTCAAGCCTTGGTGCCCACGGCGAAGCTCGAAGGCCATCCTAGGCTTTCGCGACTCTCTTTCCTTGGTTCAACCGCGTTGACCAAGTTGCCACCGCGTAGCGCAGTCATCGCGTTCTCTACCGCGCAGGTCTACGAGATCGCGGAACGCTTGCGTGAGATCCACGGCGGGGCCGCCGTGGTGTTGGGCTCACTCTCGCCGCGAACACGCAACGCGCAGGTGGCGATGTTTCAAGCGGGAGAGGTCAATCACATCGTCGCCACGGATGCGATCGGAATGGGATTGAACTTGCTCGTCGGACACGTGGCCTTCGCGAGCCTGCGCAAGTTCGACGGCCGCTCGACACGATGGCTCGACACCACTGAGGTCGCCCAGATCGCAGGGCGCGCGGGGCGTCACACACAAGATGGCTCGTTCGGAGCCGTGTCACCCGTCGAGGTCGATCTCGATATCGCGCGTGCAGTCGAAGAGCATCGCTTCGCACCGATCACTCGACTTCGATACCGCTCCTCGAATCTCGAGATGAGCACGCTCGATGCGATGCTCGATCTGTTGCGTACACCACCGAGATCGCCGTGGCTGTTGCTCGCCCCCGACGCGCCCGACCTTCTCACCTTCGAACGCCTCGCCACCGACCCCACCGTTCGCGCGCGAGCCCGAGACGCAGAGAGCATCGAGTTGTTGTGGGAGATCTGCCGAATCCCCGACTTTCGAGGTGAGCTTTTCGATGCACACACCGAGTTGGTGAAGGAGATCTTTCTTCGACTGAGCGGCCCTGAGCCACGTCTTTCGGACGCTTGGATCTCCGCACAGGTCGACGCGCTCGATGACGTCTCGGGTGATGTTGACACGTTGACCGATCGCATCGCGTCGATCCGAACCTGGACATACGTCACTCACCAGACGCGTTGGGTTCAAAACCCAGATGCGTGGCAAGACGAGACACACGCCATCGAGGATCGACTGAGCGACGCGCTCCATGATCGACTTGTCCATCGATTCGTTCAACGAGCCCGCAACTCGAAGAAGCGCGAGCGCAAGCAAACCAGTACGCCCGCTACGACCACCACACGAGCCCAGACACGAAGCTCCAGCTCGTCGAAGTCAGACCTTCTCGAGCTCGATCTACCTTCGCCATCACACCCGTTCGCCGCGCTCGCTCGTTTGCGCTCATCAGTGAGCTCACTTGGCCCTGAGCCTGAGCCTTCGGGTCTCCGATCCGTGGGTGGATCAAATCCTTCGAGCCACCCCGATGCGTTTACCGTCAACCCTGACGGAAAAGTGTTCTTGCGCAGCACGCCCGTAGCCAGGCTCGTTGCTGGGATCATGATCAGCAAGCCAAGTCTGAAGCTGGATCGACCTGGATCATGTCGACGCGATGACCCGCCAGTCACTGCTCAAACGGCTCACAGACTCACTCGCCGCCACCTGGCTCGAACCACTGTCGTTGTTCCGAGAGCTACCGCTGAAGACGCATTCGTCACACGCTCGCGGCCTGCTGTATCAGCTCGAGCAATCACTGGGCACCATCGATCGAAAGAGCGCTGAAGCACAGCTATCCGCGCTGACGAGGGACGACGAGAAGCTGCTCGATCGAGCGAAAATTGTTCGCGGAGATCGCGTGGTCTACGCCAAGACGCTGCTCACGCCGAAAGCACTCGAGCTACGAAAGATGCTCACCAAAACGTGGCTCGGCGCACGAGATGTACCGATGCTTCCGAAGGCAGGTGCGGTGTCGGCGCCCACGCCTCGACAGGTCGACTCGGCCGTCTATCGTGCGTTGGGTTTCATCGTGCTGGGCCCGCGTGTTGTGCGCGCAGACATGGTTGAACGTTTGGCTTCTCTCGTACGCGAAGCATCCTCAGAGCTCGACCTACATCGCGTGTGCTCGTTGCTTGGGTGCCCGTTTCGAGACGCACACGCAGTTGTCTCTGCACTCTCAGAAACTCGCGAGCTCACCGCGTGATCTGCCCGACATCACTCACGACGAACGTGCGACCTGAGCTGTTTTGCCGTCGATTCGAATCGGTACGATCACGCGCTTGATTTCACACGGAAGGCTCACTCGGTGGGCCCAGGCGAGTAGCTCGCTCACCACGTGTTCAACCCGTGCCGCACGCGACGTGGATACCAACGTCGACACCTTGGTCGTCACATCGTTGGTCACCCGGCGAGTCGATGTATGGATCTCGACGGAGTACAGCCCATCCACCCCACTCACATCGATCGACGCGAGCTCACGATCGATGTGCGCTTCGACCTCGGCGCGCGATGTATTCAGATCGAGAATACATCCGTTCGCTCGCAACCAGCCCTGGATCGACACCCGCCCATCCATCGCAACACGCGGCCCCTCGACCATCTGCACAGCGTGCGGAATACGACTATCGAACACCACGAGACGATTGAACTTCGCGGGAACCACGTCGAACAACGGCTTGTGTGCTTCGTGATCGCGAAACGAAGGTTGGCCCCAATAGTCGAGCAACTCGGGGCGAGCGATCAGCGTTTCACCACCCCGAAAGCGAACCTTGTCGGGCTTACTTAGACCAAAGCTGAACGCGATTTGTCCGTTGGGTGAGTCGCGATGCAACGCCTGAAAATCACGATCGATCAAGTAGCTCAGCCACGGCGATGCACCCAGCTCACTCACGCCAAGCTCGCGACTTGCCCAAGTCAACAACCGCTCTTCGAATGCGCGCATCAACTCGGTCTCGAAGAAGGTTCGAGCCGGTGTGCGATGCTGCGAGAATTGAAACGGGACATGCCAATACTCCCAGCGGAATCGAGCTGGCTCGAACGGCGATGTGCGGTCTCCGACGCTTGCTTCGAACGCAGCGCGAAGCTGATCTGCATCACGGAAGAACTTGTCCTCGATCGAGTAGCGAAAGGGTTCGTAACTCACAGGTCGACGCTCAATAGCAATGCTTGCGACGATCGCGAGCCACAACGTTCAGCAACGCGATCGCCGAGCGTCACCGTCGAAGCGCACGCGAGACAGCGATCTGAAGCTCGTCGGCGGTGAAGGGCTTCTTCAAGAAACCGCCGTACCCCGGCGACCTCGCGAGCGCGTCGACCGCTTCTTCAGAGTAGCCCGAGAACAACAAGATCTTCACCGTGCTCGAGAGGCTACGCATCTCGACGAAGGCTTCTTTGCCGCCCATTCGAGGCATGGTCAGGTCCATCACGACGAGTGTGTAGCCATTGGGTGCCACACGAATGCGCTCCACGGCATCGAGACCATCGACCGCTTCGTCGACCTCGAAGCCGAGGTCTTGAAGCAACGCTGACGTCACACCTCGAACGACAGCTTCGTCATCGACGAGCAAGACCTTCCCGCGATTGATGGACGGGTTTTGCGAGCTCGGAGGTCGCGACGAATATGCGGCGTGACCTCGACGGCCGGAAAGTACACCCGAAACATCGAGCCCTTGCCGAGCGTACTCGAGATGTGGATCCCGGCGCGATGGCCTCGGAGAATCCCCTGCATCGCCGAAAGCCTTAAGACCGCGACCACGCTCTTCGTGGTGAAAAATGGGTCGAAGATCTTCGACAGCGTGTCGGCGCTCATCCCGCATCCGTCGTCGCTCACCTCGACGCACGCAAACGAGCCCGGAGACACCGATTGGTTCGGCATCATCGATGCGATCTGCTCGTCGCTCAACGTGGCAGGGCGAGTCACGAGTGAGATCGTTCCATTCGCGTCACCGATCGCATCTGAGGCGTTGGTGACGAGGTTCATCACGACCTGCTGCAACTGGGTCGGGTCAGCCTTGATGCGCGGCAATGCAGGGTCGAGATCACACCGAAGCGACGCCTTCTTCGAGATCGACACCGACAAAAGGTGAGTGATCTCGTGAACGAGCACGTTCAGATCGACGGTCGTGACCACGAGCTTGCCGCGCCCGCTGTACGCGAGCATCTGGCGAGTGAGATCTGCCGCACGCTGCGACGCAATCGCGATGTTGTCGAGCCGCGCGATCGCAGGCGAATCATTCGGGATCGCTCGTCGTGCGAGATGCAGATTGCCTACGATCGCGGTGAGTAGGTTGTTGAAGTCATGCGCGATACCACCCGCAAGCACACCGAGGCTCTCGAGTTTCTGAGCCTGACGCAGCACCTCTTCTTGATGTTTGAGCTCGGTGATGTCGCGAGCGATGCCGAACATTCGCTCGATCTCTCCGTCTTCACCAAGCACGGGCACCACCGTGAGCGACATCGAGCGACGTCGAGGCGACAACGGGATCTCTTGCTCAACCGAGCACGGCCTTCGACTCGAATAGCAGTGATCGAGAACGTCGAGAGCGAGTGCCGCCCGCTCAGGGATCAACACCTCGTCAATGGTCTTGCCAAGAATCAGGGCTTGCGTGGTGCGCAAAAACTTCTCGCACGACGGGTTGACGCGTTCGATGACGTAGCGACGCTCTGGCTCGACCTTCAGCCAAAAAATAGCCTCTGGGGCGTTGTCGAACAGCTCGCGATATCGAGTCTCGCTCTCGCGTAGAGCGAGCTCCATTTGCTTCCGAGCGGTGACGTCGTCGAAGACCGTGAGAAGGGTCACCGGATCAGTGGTCAAGAACGCCGAGTGCCCACGAACGATACGAGCTTTGCCATCGACGCGAGCGATCTCGAGCTCGAGTGGCTCGGTGTCGTAACCAAGGCTTCGGGCACGTTGCCGAGCACGGATCAACTCAATACTTCGAGGGGGGATGATCTCTTCGAGCTTGCGCCCCACCAACGAGCTGGGTCGCTCGGCCCCAAGCATCACGCCAGCAGCGCGATTGACGAACGAGATGTGCCCATCGATCGAGTAGATCGCGACACCGAACGGCATTGCTTCGAGCGCTCGTCGAAAGCCACCGTCCTCGCGAAGAATCGTGTCGGGCGCGACCAGAGGTTGAGTGATGTCGCGAATGAGCATGCGTGCTCGCTTCACAACCGCACCACCCTCGTGTTGTTCGAGCGGGACTGCGCAGATCTGAACGAAACGATGTGACCCGTCGGGACGCCGAACGTGAAGGTCATACATCGTCGGCACGCCATCACGACGTTCATCGTTCCGTGCAGCCTCGATCACTCGATCTTGCTCACGCACGTAGTCGGAGAACCGAGTGCCCACGAGATCGTGGTGAGGCAAACCGAGGATCACGGATACGTCCTCGGCGGCGTGAAGGATCACCCCATCCTCATCAACGAGGAGCCCCCTTCTCAGGGAAGCAGCGGGGTGAGGCGTCTGCGGATCCACGCCGCCCATAGAGCTACGACTATGCACTCAGGTCAAGCACTCGACGGAGAGATCGAACGACCCCCGCTGGTGAATATCACTGAGCTAGAACGTTACATATTCACCAAAGTGCGCCGGAAACCCTCGCCGCACGCAGAAGAGAAAGGTTGCGATTCAACAGGGAGCGTGCAGATCGGAGACGACCTCATGACGACCGATCGCCTCGCGCAGCCTTTGAGTACCGACGGTGACTCTGCACGACGACGAGAGCTCCGGGTGTTGGTCGCCGAAGACGACAGGGTGAGTCAGCGCGTGCTGCCAGGCTTCTCGAGAAGAACGGATGTGTGGTCGAGGTTGCGGAAGCGATGGAAGCGTCGTCAGTGAAGCTGGAGAGTGCTGCGTTCGATTTGATCTTCTCGATGTGATGATGCCCGTACTCGATGGTCTCGAGACCGCTCGAGCGGTGTGCGCGAAGCTCGAACGATTCGACGTTCGCCCATGATTGCGATGACCGCGAACAACTCACAACGAGATCGTGAGCTGTGCGCAGAGGCCGGAATGGACGACTACCTCACCAAAACCTGTCGACCCCGCAGAGCTCACTCGACTCATCGAGCGTTGGACGAAGCAGAGTGACAGCGAGAATCAGTCGAAGCGCTGAGCGGGACGAGCAAATGAGTACGAGCGCCCAGCGGTATGCGAGTCGTGTCCAAGCGTGATTGCAGTGCACAAACGAGCACGCAGCGCAGGCATAGACACTCGCTTACGACGAGCCCGCAGCCGCCATGCTCGGGAATGCGTCCGACCGTTGTCGCTCAAGTTTTTCTCGACACAGACGCATCGCGAGAGCCCCCGCAGCAGCCCCCGCCGGGAACGCAACGAGCAACCCGGATAGCAAGCGCGTCGGGTGAAACACCGGGTGCCACCCAAGGTCTTGCGTCGTGAGCTCGAGAAACAAAAAGAGACAGCCCGCCGTGAGCGACAGTCGAAGCACACGAGGCCCACGGTACGGCGCAGACGCTGCGAGCCCCACGCCCAGACCCACCACGAGCCCAAGACACCGCGAGCACAACGGCATCAACTCTCCAAGCAGCGACATCGTGCGCGACGGGAGCTGGTGACACGAATACTCCCACGGCGAGGCCAGGGTCTCGGCAAGCTCGTGCGCACCAAAGTGCCGCAAGACGGGCGGAAGAAAGGGCAACGCAGCAAGCATCACTCCGAGCGACCGGAGCGCGATGGCGGGGGCGAACACACGAGCAGAGTGAAGCGCGGAAGACATACGACGAGACGAGGTTACCTCAAGAGGATCGTGGTTCGCGACCCAACTTGCGAACAACCGCTTTGAGATCCTCTTCCCAGACCCCGCGTTTTGCCTCAAAGCCGCGAAGCAAATACGCGGTGGAACGTTTGCATCACCGGGATGCTGGCTCGATAGAGTCTTCAGGTTTCCGCGAAGACGCGTGATGCCCACGGCGTCTGAGTTGCGCTCCTTGATCGCGGTAGCCCCGAGCGCGACCATCACTTTCGGGCCGACCAACGCGATCTGCTCGTGCATGAACGGCGAGCACTCAGCCATCTCTTCGGGCTCAGGCGTTCGATTTCGAGGAGGGCGACATTTCTGGATGACGCGCATGCAGACCTCGTCGCGCTCGTACCCCATCGCTTTGATCATTTATCGAGCACTGTTCAGCAGCTCCGACGAAGGGTTCGCCCTGAGCTCGTCAGCACCTGGGCCTTCACCGATGAACACCAGCTCAGCGTTCGGATTTCCTCTCGCGAAGACGGTCTGTTTACGTGCCTTATGCAGCTCGCACGCCGTACACGCACGTGAACCTCGTCACGCATCATCTCGAGGCGACGCAGACGCGCTGCCGGGTCAGCCGGAACATCGATCCCCGGAATCCGCATAGCGTCACTAACGCCTCTTGAATCGCGCGCCTTGGTGGGGTCAACACGAACGCCGCAGCTTGCGCAGGACACTCGGCTTCGTCGCAGCAGGCTCAGCAATAGAACGAGGAGCCGACACCGGGCGATCTCAGGAGCAGCCGCGATGTCCGAAGACGATCCCAGGGGCAATCCGAACGCACCAGAATCCGCGCCAATCGAGCAGCGCGCGCGCCGACGCAACCAGTTCGCGAAGCTCGGCCAGGTCGTTCACGTTCGCCATGACGCGAGGGGTAACAGAGGCGACGAACCTGGCCCATTCATCGGTAGTTTCGCGCTACCGAACACCCGCGCGTTCGTCTCGTCGATAGGGGCGCCGGTACGATAGCTGGTCGACATGCACGGCGTTGACCGAGAGGTGCCATGCGGCAGCGGTGGCAGCGATTGAGCACGAGCTCGAGCAGCACATGCAGTACGTGCTTCGTGTCGCAACAAACACGAGCGTGGGCGGTGACGCGCAGTGGGACACGACCTCTCTTCAACACTATCGAGTGGCCCCCCAGTCGCATACGAGATTCGCCAATCGTTTGCACACAGCTCGGGGTTGAGACGAGGGGCTGTACCTGCCAGGAGGTGCGACGAACGCTCGATGTCGGTGTCGTGGGCGTCGGGTCGCATCGCGGGCGTTTTTAGCGATCCCAACCACCCCACCCGAGCTGCGGCGGAGGCGCGACTCTCGACACTCGCGCGCGATCGCTCGAGTCAGTACTTGCGCGAGATTGATTCATTTGCAGTCGCCGACCCATTCGCAGTGACGCCACCTGCCCCACAGGTCGCAGTGAGCTCGATCTTTGCGAACGCTGCCATAACGGCGGGGATACCCCGTGGCCATCTGCAGGCACGCATGTCAATTCCGCTGATCTGCTCGTCGTGTGGCGCCACTCAAGAAGTCGCCCGCAATCTCACTTGTTTGTACTGGCCGTACCCTGCTCGGGGGCGAACGTCAGACCTGTTCTGCGGTTATTTTTCACGAGCTCGCACAAGGACTTGCTTCGATGGATCGATCCCAGCAGCAGTTTCTCGAAGAGTGGAACGCGTACCTTCAACAGATGAGACCGGTCAGGTCACACGACTGCTTCAAGAAGCCGATGGAGGATGTCGCCAGCTCATCGCGAGTCACGCCGCTGACCCGCACCCGACGCTGAATGCGATCCGTGCCGTGGGTCTTCAAATCAGCGAGTTCCGAACCAAGATCGGTACACACTTCAGCAGCGCCATGCTGAGCAAGCTGATGGGTTCTCTCGATAACCGACAGTCATCGAGCAGGGCACCTCGCAACTCGACTCGGCGGATCAATGGATCAGCGAGACTCCGGGATCGCTTCCGGACCCACTTTCAAAGCGAGGCGATCAAAGCGATGTGGCCGAGCGTGTCTGCAGCGATGGCGCGAACTCCACCTGCCCGCAGTGCGTGCACCCTTGACGCTTACCGCACAAGAGCGAAACCATCCACTGCCGATCGTGCAACGCAGTGAATCAGGTTTCACCCGATCAAGTCGTGTCGATGTACTACTCGCTCGCGCCCGATGCGTGGCATAATCGACGCCTTCGACAAGCTGATCGAGATCTTCAACGCTTTCGCCGAGGTCGAAGCCCAAGCACGTCATCGACAAAATACCTGCTGCCCGCGCGGCGATGAGCCGATCGAGTCGCTGCAGCGCTGGGAGTCGCTCGAACAATCTCGGTGGACAGCGTACTTTCGCAGCGAAGGCACAAGTGCTTCCTTAATCGGCAGAGGACCAAACCAAGATGGTCGAGAGCCGAATGAAGCCCTTCTACGACGACCTCAAGCACAACCCCGTTTGGGCGCGAGCGCATGGTGTCGAAGAGAAGATCATGCCGCTGGCGATTCCGTCGCATCTTGCCGACGTCGACGAGTGGGGGCCGCTACGACGAGACCTTGTCGAAGAGTTCGAGTTTCAGCAGTTCATGCTCGAAGAATCACGACACGAGCCACCGCGGTTCCGCGAGCTGCTTCAAAATCTGGGTACGCGGATCAGCTCACCTACGAGCGTACGCAGCGAACGTTTCATCGCCACTACCGGGATGTACGCTGGCGATCCGAACTACACCGCGATGCAGCTTCGAGCACGCAACCGGGCGTCGGATGAGCAGATGGCCGCCAAGCGCGCAGCAAGCTCGGATATTCTCTCTCCGATCGATGGTGTGTCGCTCGATCAGTACGCCGCGCTGAGCGCGAAACAAGCGAGCGGAATGTCCGTCGCAGACTTCCAGTCGCTTCTCGCGCAGCAGGGCTTGATCAAGCCAAATGGGACACGGTATCGGCTGCCTGGATGGACCGGATGTCACGCGATACCGATGGAGTGATCAGCGCTGCCTACGCGAAGGCATTCGCATCGGGAGGCGCGGGCCAGTACGGCGCAGCAGCACAAGCGGGCGCAGCAGCGATGTCGGCCTCGGGTGTACCCACGGGGTCTGCGCAGGGGCCAGAGCCTGTGAGCTTCGAGCGATACCGTGAGATCATGGGCGCGCAAAACGCGTGGGCGCTGAACGGGTAAAGACGTGAATGCGATGCCTGGCGAGCACGTTCAACATGTCTGCTCTCGACTGGTCGAGCTTGAGCAGCTTTTGGATGGGCAAGATCATGACCGACCCAAGTGCCGTCGATGCAGATGGTCGAGCTGATGCAGAAATACGAGCAGAAGTACCTGTGACTTGAACCTGGCGTGGCTCGCGTGACATCGTTGCGCCCCGCTCCACGCCACCCGCTGCGCGCATCGCTGCTTCTTTCTCACTTCGCTCACGCTGGCAGCGTGTGAGCGACGTGCGCTTCCAGGCTCGTTGCCGACCGATCTTCCCGCCGCAAAGTGGCACAGCAGAAAGCGCAGCGAGAGCAGAGCCATCGACCGCCGCGACGGCGCTGAGCACGAGCAGCGCGCCACCACGTCGGCTCAGCAGAGCCAGTGGTCGATGTGTTGCCCACAGGGCCCGGCGCACGAGGTCAACGAAACCTCAGGCGATATTCTTGGTGCGCTGGCACAACCTACGTGGGTGCTCGAGAACCCCTGACCCGATGCGAAGAAGTTGTGGGGTACTTGCACGCCGGCATGCGTGTCGCTCGAAGCGCCAAACCCGTCACAACACAACGCTGCAAGGGTGTCGGTATCGTCGCCCCACGCGGGTACATCTGCGCGAATCACGAGACCACGTTCGACCCCGAGCACCCGATCTCAGAGCGTACATGCCCGGCGCACGCGGCGAGCTCAGTTTTCGCTACGGCTGCGTGAAAGGCAACCTGCCGCTCTTGTACGCGAAGCTGCCGTCGCGTTTGAGAGCAGTATGAAGGCTACAAGCGCAAAGAGGTCAGCGAGCACATCAACAAGAACGCCAACTCTGCGGCGATGTTCGCTCGATCGAGCCGGTGCCCGATTATCTCGCCGACGGGAAGTTCTGCTGCCGTTCAACATAAGCCTGGTCGCAATCGGCACGGTGCACACGCGGCGCTGCGAACCCAGCGATAGCCTTGAGAAGTTCAGTGCGTATGCGTTCGCAAACCAGGGGCGCTTGTTCGGATTGTCGACTGAGCTTGATCTCGGTAAAGCGATCGATCGCGTGCGACCTCGCTCGGCTTCGCCGTTCCACGGTGGCGAGGTCACCGACTTGCTCGCCCTCTTGCTCCATCGCGGCAACCACTCGCCTCACCCGCGATGACAAAGGTCTGCTCACGGCAAGCGGTGCTTTCGAGGCGTATTCAGCGCTCAGTCTTGTCGGCAACTCGCGCGATGACATGCTCGAAACGACAGAGGGCTCGTGGGTCTCGCAGAAGGCCGGGCCGCTGTTTCAGCGCAATAGCTGGCCTGGTTTCATCCACGAAGGCGACACCTACAAGTGGATCGAAGTGCACATCCGCGAGCAGATTTTGATCGCTTACGAAGGCAAGCACGCCGTATTCGTCACCCGTGTTTCAACCGGAGCGGGCGGCGAAGACCCCGACAACGAAACCTCGACACCGAAGGGGATGTGGAAGGTGCAAGCCAAACATGTCTCGGCGACGATGACAGGTGATCAGGTCGAGAACGACTACGAGCTCCAAGACGTTCCTTACGTCCAGTACTTCCAAGGCGGCTACGCGCTCCACGCAGCGTTTTGGCACGAGAAGTTCGGCACGCCGGTGAGCCATGGCTGCGTGAATCTTTCGCCGCGCGACGCAGCGTGGTTGTTCGAGTGGACCCTGCCCGAAGTGCCCTCTCAGTGGCACGGAGCAGAAGCCAACGGCGAAGGCACACTGCTCTTCATCCACTGAGCTGGGCGTTCTTCTCGCCCTCAGCAAGCGCGGCTCTTCTCACTCGACCTCGCTCGTGCTCACCACGCCGCTGGCGACAGATCGACATTGAAAAATCGACCTGAGTGCTCCGGTGTGAGTCGATCGAACGCAGCGATCAACGCGTCTGCGGTCTGACGTGGCGTATGGGTCGCATGCGTTCCGCCCATGGAGGTCAACGTCCAACCTGGGTCGATCACTGCACAGCGGATCGCACCTGGTTTTCGTGGCCTGCAACCCACTGAGTAAACGAGCTCAACGCAGCCTTGCTCATGCCGTACTCGGGCTTTGAACCCAGTCGAAAGTGGGTGAGAGAACCTGCCTTGAACCGATGTTGATCAACCATCCGTTCGTGCTCTTTCGGAGCAGGTCGGCAAACGCGTCGTAGACACGCACAGCGCCGATCGCGTTGACCTGAAAGACTTGCTCGACGCGCTCGAGATCAAAACCTGGCGCGTGCCGAGGGAGGGCCACTTTACCCTCGCGTTGTTCACGACGATGTCGAGGCTATCGACGACCATGGCAGCACGGGCGGAGGCGACCGTTCGAGAGGCAGACAATATCCATCTCGATCACGTGAAGACGATCCTCGAGGTAGGCCACTGTTCGAGAGATTCTGCAGGGGCTGCGAGATCTCCAACCGAGCGAACGGCAGCATAGACTTTATCAGCGCGCCAGGCGCTTTGACGAGCGCGTGGCCAATGCCGCGAGAAGCACCCGTAACAAGAATGCGCTTCACCGATGGGCCCCATCATATCGGTCACCGCCTTACGAAAGCGATTGCTCCATGAGCAGGGTTTGCTCGCAGCCGGGTCGAGTCGAACCAAGCGAGTTGTGATCTCCGCGTAGGTGCGGTCTCCGTGCAACGCGCGAACTTTTGCCGCGATGACGAGACTCGAGTTGCCAAGGTGCGTGGGCGCTGATCTCGACGCTGAGCTCTCCTTCGCCACGAACGGGGCGAGGTACTTGATCGAGCGCTCGGCAACCACGTGGTACTTGTCCGGATCGATCGAGAGATCGTCTTTCCAGTGAAAGCCGAGCGCGTTGATCAGCTCGCCACGGGCTCGCTCGACGAACAAGATGTAACGGACGTTATGGAGAATATTGAGCGCGTCCAGATCATCGAAGTACACGCGTTGGATGGACCGGAACGGCGCAGAGATCGTCATGCGGTGCTCGTACCGCTCGCAACGCCCCGCGACAAACGCACGAGTCGAGAGTATGTTCGGCGCCCTCCGCCCTTTGGATGCGAGAGACAGCCATGATCGACGACATTCTCAGTGACCTGCGCGAATCCATCACCAAGGCCCAAGAAGCGCTCAAGCGAGAGCTCGCGAAGGTACGAACGGGTCGTGCCTCGGGAGCGATGCTCGAGGGAGTGAAGGTCGACTACTACGGGACTCCCACGCCGCTGAGCCAGATGGCGTCTGTCGCCGTGCTCGATGCACGAATGCTGACGGTAAAGCCATGGGACAAGAGCGTGCTCAAGGCCGTCGAGAAGGCGATTCGAGAAGCCGACCTTGGGTTCAACCCGAGTGTCGATGGCGATGTCGTACGCGTGCCAGTGCCGCCACTTACGGAAGAGCGCCGCAAGGACATGGTGAAGGTCGCCCGCAAGCACGGCGAGGAGTGCAAAGTTTCAATTCGAACGGCACGTCGTGAGGCGATGGAGCTGCTCGAATCAGTGAAAGACGACGGCGGGGCGAGCGAGGACGACGTCGATCGAGCCAAAAAGAAGGCTGAAGAGGTTGTCTCCGAGGGAACCAAGGCCGTCGACACCATCGTCTCGCATAAAGAGCGAGACGTGATGGAAATCTTACCGGTGGGTGCCAGCTTAACGGCCGCGAAGCACACACTCGCATACCGAATCTTGACAGCGGTAACCCCGACGTGGTTTTCCTTGGGTGTCAACGAAGTTGATCATCCGCGCACATGGTGAAAAAGTCCTGATCGATGGCTTCTGAGAACCCCCCGGTCCTGTTGCGTTCTGTTGCCGTCGGTCTCACCGACCGAGGCATGCAGCGGGAGCATAACGAGGACAGCTTCCTCGTCCTCGACGAGTACGGTTTGTACATCGTCGCAGACGGAATGGGGGGTCACCGAGCCGGTGATGTCGCGAGTCGACTTGCGACAGAGTCGATCGCCGACTTCTTCAGGACGACGGCGAGCGAAGACGTAACCTGGCCCTTTCACTTCGACACGAACCTGACCGAAGAAGAGAACCGACTTCGCACAGGGATCATGGTGGCCAACCGCCAGATCATCGATCGAAGCGAGCGCTCACGCGAATGCCAGGGCATGGGCACCACGGTCGTGGGTGCTCTCTACTCGCCGAAGAAAAACCGGATGTTCATCGGTCATGTTGGCGACAGCCGTTGTTACCGAGTCCGAGCTGGCAATATTTCGCTGCTCACCCGCGATCACTCGCTGCTCAACGAATACAAGCTCGCGATGCCGGATCTCACCGAAGAGCAGATGAACGAGCTCCCGCGCAACGTGATCACGCGCGCACTCGGCATGCATCGAGACGTTCAAGTGGATCTCAAAGCCGACGAGCCACAACCCGGTGATCTCTACTTGCTCTGCTCGGACGGATTGAGCGGCATGATCGAAGACGACGAGATCTGCGATCTCATCGGCGACGGAAAAGACCTTCAAGAGGTCGTTCGTCGGCTCATCGATCGCGCAAACGAGAACGGCGGCGACGACAACATCACGAGTGTGGTGATTCGTCTCGACCGTTCCACGCCGCTCGAAGACGAAGACACGATGAACCTCCCGGCAAACACCACCGTGCGAATGGTGATGCCGTCGCTCGACGACCCGCCGCCGAGCGTGCGTTGAACCCTCAGTCCGACCGGTGGGTAACATCGCGAAACCGACACCGAAGCTGAAGTAGCCACCCTTCGGTGAGAACGACGGCAACGTCGTGCTTGCAACACGACGACGGTCGCCTTCGGCGAGGTCAGGCTCGAACGCGAGATCGGCTCGCCCAGCAAACCCGTAGCCACCTTCGACAAGCCCAACGAACTGCACGGGCACGCTCGAAGAGCCCACGTTGGCAATCGGGATCATCGCACCGCCCGCAAGGTCGAACGCCCACGTCCACGGAGTTGCCCGCTGCGCAATGCCCACGGTGTTGTCCGTGAGCGTCGCCACCATGTGGAGAGCCCCGGGCGCAACACGTGCGTAGACGAGTGCGTATCCGGCAACGTCCTATCCAAAGCGCGCACCCGCCGTGATGCGGTAGATCGATATGGGTGTCGAGGTTCGCGCGCTTGGTCCGAACGATTGCCGTAATCCCAAGCGGCGGTGGCGGCGATCGAGAACGGTCGGGATTTCAGGTCCATACGGTGCCTGATGCAGAGAGCGACGATTGAGCAAACCCGTCACTCGAGGCGAACGGATCGAGACCTGCGTCGCGAAGGAACCCCACCCGCAATCCGATCGCCAACGAAGCGTGATCGGCGTGCGTCGCAGGCGGCGCGTAGAGGTAACTATCGCCCGCTGGGTAATGAGGTGATGTACCCGTCGTGTAGGAGGTGTGGGCTCATTCGCGGTGTGGCTGAAGTGAGCAGCGGGAGGCGGCGCAGACGCATGGTCGGCGAGTCAGACACACGCCCGGCTCAGCGGTGGGGCAGGCGAGGGGCTCACTCGGTTGCGCGAACGAGCGACCGATATCGAGGTCAACGCGTCAGCGCGGCACAGCAGAAAACAAGCGAAGTACGCATCAAAAACCCCCAAGCAAAATGTCGAGATACTCACGAGCGGTGGTGAGCGAAGGCGCGCGTCCATCGAGCATCGTCATCGAGACACCGCCTTGGCGATGAAGCGCGATCACCGCACGACCACCATCACCACGTGCGACGTCGAACGCGGGACGAAACAGGATACGAGAGCAGCACGTTCGCGGGGCTCTTTTCACGTTCAGATCCACCACACTCTTAGCGACGCAGACCCAGGCACGAAGATCACCGCGCGTTGTCCGTCAGGAGAGAGGCTCACCTCGGCTCCCGATGTAGAAATCAACGGCGCGGCCGTGCGCGCTACGAGATCGAGCACGACGAACTGACTGCCGTTCGAGAGCCTCAAGAGCTTCTGAGAATCAACGTTCGGAACGTCGTGAAGCTCTTCGACATACGAGCTGAGCGAGATCGTATCTACGCTGCGGTAGGGCTTGCCGATGCTGCTCCCGAGCGACACCAAACCGAGCACTGCGCTGTAGCTCGACCAGACGATGGCAAGGTCTCCATCGCCATCAGGGCTAGGCATGATCCGCATCTGATCGAAGGTCGCGCCGAGAGGGACTTCGGTCGACAACCCACGATCTGGATCCACCAACGCAATCGATTGTCGACCCGGCACGAGCGCAGCCAAACGGAGTCCACCATCGGTGTGTACGAAGCCAATGGCCGAGGCGACTCCACCCACCGGAACTTTGTTCGGAACGACCTGAAACGGGTGGGCTGACGTTGACCCTGTCGATGGAGTTTGGAATCGCAAAATCACGACGTCGTTCGACGCCGCCAACTGGATCGCGATCAATGCATCGTCCGCAACGTCGGGATCACCATCCGACACTGCAACGCCAGACGGTGCCAGTCGTTCATCGGAATCGGAAAGCGGAACCGTGATGTCGGACGAGCTTGCGTCGTCAAGGTCGACGAGGCCGAGGTCACGATCGGTGAGCGCGATCAACATGCGACGAGCACCACCGGGGATACCCAACGATGGCGTGAACACGAAGCTCGAAGGCGCTCCACCAAAGCTTCGAAGCGTCACCGAGCGAGGGTTGCTCGACGAAGGTTGTTTGGTGATGTTCGTGATGATCAGCTCGTTGGGGTTCAACACGAACGCGGTGTCATCACTGACGGCGTGAACGACCGCGTACTCGCCATCGGGGTCAACTTGCAGCCCCTTGAGTGGGTTGAGCAGCGGATAGGTTTCGCTCACCTTGGGCGATGATGATCCGTCGTACACCGTGAGCGACGGGCCCTGGTCTTCGAGCGAACGACGAGGCACATCACCTTGTGAAAGAACGAGGAGGCGATCTCGCTTCTGCGTGGTCTCTGCACGAACGTACCCACGACCCAGCGGAAGCGGCGCGTACACCGGTGAAAGATCGGCGTTCGCTGCAATCATCATCACTCGCTCTGTAGGCGCGTCGATCAATGCCACCGAGCCCTGAAGACCGAGTGCTTCGTTCGAAGAATCGATCTCGGCATCCCACTGCGATCCGCGATCGCCACACCCCGCAACCAACGCCGCACAGATACCGAGCGAGAACAGAACGCGCTTCATTTGCCACCTCCGTCGACCACCTGTGCTGCGAGCTCGAACCCCGTAAGCGTGCGAGCCTCACCACTCACGAGATCCACGAAGGTAATGCGACCATCGGCATAGCGTTGAGCAACGAAACCGCGCTTCGCCCCAGCGACGATTCCGACCGCAATCGGTGGGCTCGCGAGCTCGATCGAATCGACAGCGAGCGAAGGCATCGAAGCGACGTGCAGCTTGTATTTTTGCAATGCCTCATCGCTCGTTGCGACGAGCGCGCGAGTGCCATCGGGGGCGATCGCAACAGACAAGGGATACGCATCGAGCCCCTCGATGCGAGCAGGCAACTGAGCTTCGATCGGCACCACACTCAACGCGGATGGGTACTGCGAGCCAACGCCTGCTCCAGAGTGCAAGACGATCGCGTGCTTCGCATCAGGCGTCGGAAACACCGAGAGCACAGGAGCGCGCAGCTTGATCGAACGCGCAGGCGATCCGTCGAGAGGCAACGCGGTGAGTATCTCGCTCACGACGGCATTCGAATACAGCAACGCGGTCGAGCTCTGCGAAGCGAGCGAAACCGAGCCAACAACGCCTTCGTCGATCGCAACTGTCGAGATCTGATCCGCGCTGCCAATCGCTCCGGGGATGGGCAAAATCGCGACCTGACTCGTGTCGCGAATGACGGCAACGGCAACATCTCCCGCAACCGAGAGATCGAGATCGGTCACAGGCCCAGGCATCGCGAGCTCGGTGCGAGTGCCCGATGCGAGTGCCACGGCAGTGATCGACGCCACCCCTTCACGACGTACGAGCGCGTACGATCCATCTGGAGTGATCGACACATCTCGACCGACGGACGAGTCGTCGATGGAGTCAGAGAGCGGGATGTTGCGAACGACCGCCGGAGTGCCTTCGAGCGAGATGACGGTGACGCCGTCTTGAGTGACTGCAAAGGCTTGTTTTGAGCTGGCATCGAAGGCTAGAGCCACAGGCCGATAGCCCACGGTCAACACCCAAGACTTCTCGTTGCCGCTCGTGAGATCGAGCACGGTGAGATCTTGAAATCCATCGACCGGATCAGGGTTCGAGGCGAGCCGCGCATCCGACCACGCAACGGCCCAGCGACCGTCATTCGAGATCGCCCACGTGTTGCCTCCTGCAGGTGCCGCGATCGACGCTGTCGAAAGAGAGCCGTCCTCGCCCGCGCGCAACACGGTCGCGTCGAGCGAGAGCTTGTTCAGTACGATCGCGATGTCACCCCCGCTCGACGGCACCGCAGCGAGCACCGTCGGAGCGTTGCCAGCTTCGACGACGCGAATCGCATACGACTGCGCGTCGATGTACGCGACACGTCCTGAGGTTGGGTTCGCGACCCAGACAAAGCGACCGGTTGCGACCGGTGCTCCGTACGTCGATTCGAGCTCTTGCTCCGGCGGAATCGATCCACCCGTACCCCGTACCTGCGGAGCCCGCCGAGCCTGCTGAGCCACCAGTACCGCCCCAGCCCGCGGCCCCTGACGGCCCTGGAGCTTCATTGAAGCTCCCTGAATCGTTGCTGCTCGCTCCGCATGCCACGACCAGCCAGGCGGCAGTGATCGCGTATGCGAAACGAGATCCCCAACTACATCGATGAAGAAAGCGCATGTGAACGCGCCTTCGCACTGTTCATGCCATCCGTGAATGGCAGTCACATGTTGAATCTAAACAGTGCTCAGACGCGTTTGCCAATAGGCCACAGAGGCGCAGGAAGACCGAAAAAACAGGCGAGCTCAGATGGCGTAACCCTCTTCGCCATGCTGGGTGGTGTCGAGCCCTTCGCGCTCTTCGGGCTCGGCTACGCGCAATCCGATCGTGGCGCCGATCACCTTGAGCAGGATGAATGTGACAATCGCGGCATAGGCACTACATGCGACCACGCCGAGAGCCTGCACACCGAGTTGACCCGCGTTGCCGTGGAGCAGACCGTTGTTGCCCGCATCGTTGAGAGCTTTGTCGGCGAATACACCGGTGAGAAGCGCGCCGAGGATGCCGCCCACACCGTGGATGCCGAACGCATCGAGCGAGTCGTCGTAGCCAAGGCGGTCCTTCATGAGCACGGCGAAGTAACAGATCGGCGAGACCAGCAGGCCCATCACGATGGCAGCCCACGGGGGCACAAAACCCGCGGCAGGCGTGATGACCACAAGACCCGCGACGAGACCCGACACGATGCCAAGCGCCGTGGGCTTGCCGCGGTGAATCCACTCTACCGCGAGCCACGAGAAAGCAGCAGCCGCGGGCGGCAAGGTGCGTGGTCATCATCGCGAGCGCGGCGAGTGATCCACTCGAGAGTGCGCTGCCCGCGTTGAAACCAAACCAACCAAACCACAGGATGCCAGCGCCCGTGAGCGTCATCGTCAGGTTGTGCGGGATGGCCTTCTGTCGTGGGTGACCGACACGTGGCTTCAAGATCACCGCGCCGACGAGCGCCGAGATACCCGCAATGGCGTGAACAACGGTGCCGCCTGCGAAGTCGAGCGCCTTCATCTGCATCAACCATCCGTTGTCGTTCCACACCCAGTGAGCCACGGGGTTGTAGACAAGGATGCTCCAGAGCGTGATGAAGACGACGTACGCGGAGAACTTCATCTGCTCGGCGAACGCACCTGAGATCAGCGCGGGCGTGATGATCGCAAACATCATCTGGTAGGCCGCGAACGCGAGCTCCGGACAGTGCCCTTCACCGCGCTGGCGAGCCCATTGAGCCCGATCGCATCGAAGCCACCGAGCAACCCCGCGTGCGTCGCACCAAACACCAACGAGTACCCGAACAGCGCCCACTGATCGACACGATCGGCAACGCAACCAGCGAGTGCATCAGTGTCGAGAGGACATTCTTTTTCTGAACCATCCCCGCGTAAAACAATGCAAGGCCGGGGTCATCAGGAGAACGAGAGCGGCGGACACCAAGAGCCACGCCGTGTCGCCGGCGTTGATGGCATTCTGCATACCGCTCACGTACTTGAGCCGTGTTTCCTCGGTGTTTCATCCATGCGTACAGATGCGACGCAGTGCATCCAGAGTACGAAACACGGACGATCACCTATTGAAGAGGTGTCCCTTCACGCCGCGAACGATGTAGCGCTCAGTGAGGAGCAGCACTCGACGAGCCGACAGGATGCGCGCTTTGCCCAGTGCCGACCCACGTACGACCGGGCTCGTACTCTGGAGCCGGCCCCGTGGGCTTGGGCTTCGGCCCACTCGAGCACGCAGCAACGACAACGGGCAGCACTACCAACGACAGGACAAGGATCGCGCGACGCATGAGCCGCTCTTAGCAGAAAGCATCGCGACGCCGCGTCTGCGCAACACAGCGTCGTGTCGACAAAATGAAAACGCCAACCGAGCACGGTTGGCGTTGTGAGGATCAGCCCGGAAGATCAGGCGAGGTTGATCCCCTCGGCCGTGAGTGGGAATTGATCGGTGACCGATTTGTCGATACCGAGCGCTCCTCGCATCGCGACGTTGATCGATTCGGGAGAGATCTTCGAACCCGAGCCATCGTCATGAACGGTGTCTGGGTTCTTGAGGTCGACCCCCTTGGCCTTGTAGTCATCGGTCGAGCCGCCGACGACACGACCCGCGCGGATGCCGAGCTTGGTTGCGAGCGCCGGGTTCGCGAGGATGGCTTGGCTGGTGATGTTCCAGTGATCTTTGCCGTTGCCGTCGTTGTAGTAGGGCGTGCGTCCGAACTCGGAACCCACCATGCACACGATCTGGTCGTCGAGACCCCACGCCTTCGCTTGCTCGAACAAGAAGGTGATGCCGCGAAGAAGCTGCAGACCGCTCTCGAGCTGATCGTTGTCGTGGTTCGAGTGGGTGTCGAAGCCGCCCAACACGATGTTCGCTGACGCAGCAAGACCCGCTCGGAACGCGAGCAGAATGAGCTGGATCTGCTGTGCCATATCGACGAGGCGATTGATGCCACCAGCGTTCGCATAGGCGCCGGGAGTGCCGTCCATGCCCGGGAAGGTGTCGGTCTTGATCAGCTCGAAACCATCGGGGATGTTGCCGTTCTCGAACAGGCGAGCGAGCTCGTTGGTGCCGCTACGAGCCGCCGCAAGAGCCGATGAGCCCGACGCGAGGTAGGGCAGACGCTTCTTGGCGTTGAGAGCCTCCAAGCGAGCGTTCTGCATCGAGGCGATTTTCTCCCACGTCTTCGATGACTGATAGCCTCGCTTGTCATCGCTGTTTGGGTCCATCGCGGTGGGGTACGCGATACGCTTGAGCGTACCGACGTCACCAGATCGCGTCACCGACGTGAGGCCTTGCGTTGCGTCGAAGCCGCCATTCGAAATGAAGGCCAACGGGACAGCGTTCGTCTTGGCAACGCTGGCGGCGTACATCGCCGCGAGACACGGATATCCTTCGTTGAGCTTTCCGCTGAAGCTCTGGCGAGTGCCGGTCTCGTGGTTGTTCGTGAGCGTGTCGACACCGTTGAAGAGGAGCAGGCGATCCTTGTTGTCGCTCAAGAACGCTTCCGCAGTGTACACGTCGACGGGGGTATCGCCTCCGACGGTGTACTTCGCGGGCGTTGCTTGGAACGGCCCCACGGGGATGATTTGGTCCTTCGTGTAGAACTGGTTGACCGTGGAGCGATCGTTGTCGACGCCACCTTTGGGGTCGAAAAACGAGGTTGGGTCCCATCCGCCACCCGCTTGGATGGTGACGAGGAACGGGCCTGAAAACTTTCCGTCACCGGCACGAGCCTCTCGAACGGCTCCCTGGCGCCAAATCGCCGGGATAGAGAGGGCGAGGCCGCTGGCGGCTGCAATCTGGAGAAACGAGCGACGTTGCATGTCTTGAATCCCTTTCCAGCGCGTCTCGTGCGATCAGTCGTAAAGGAAGCGGTAGTCAGCAATCATGAAGGTCACGACGGCCATCCAGCTTCGGATGACGTATCCCGCGTCCTTCTTGAACTCATCCGGGTAATCGTTGCCCGTGGTGGGGTCGAGTCGGCAGGGGTAATCGAGTTGGTTCTGCGCAAGCCCCGAAATCGTGCCGTCATCGCGTGCGCTGGTGAACAGCTCGTACACCGCCGTCACATCAGCATCATTGGTCGCCTTGGTCTCGCCCAAGAGGCGCTCGAACAAGTGGACAATGTTCTTTCGAACGTTCTCTTCGGACACATCCGTCACATCCGAGATCTCGGTGAACAGAATGCGATCCTTTTGGGCCCTTTGCAGGTCGTATGGCACTGCGAGGCACGACACTTCGTTGGCGAGTCGCAGACCGATGTTCGACATCACGCTATTGGGAATGCCCACTCGCGCGATGACAGAATCCGAGTCGATACCGCCATATAGGATCTTCATCCCGTCATCGTTGAACCACTTCGGCGGCCCCTCGGGCTTATCGAAGTTGTAGAACTGAATCCAGTTGTATCCGAGCGTTGCCTTCAGCTTGCGGTCCAAGAGCTCAGGGCCGAGCAATCGACCCGTGCCCAACGCGTTGACCGCACCATTGTTGGCGGCGAGGCTCTGAGGAGCGTCAATCGCCCTGAAATACGGGCTCTTGATGATCTCCTTGACCACGAGCTTGAAGTTGAAATTGCTCTTGGTGAACTTCTCGGCCACCGCTCGGAAGTACGCATCCTGCGCTTGCCACGCGGCGAGGTTGCCCGCGAAATCAGGGTCGGCCGCGTTGGCTGGGTACGTGAGCACCTCGTGACCGGTAAGTGCGCGATAGACGGTGTTGACCGTAGCAATCGAGAACCGTGGGTCTTGCGCGATCTGATCGCCCAACCAGCGAAGCGCTGTCGGATATTGCGACGCATCCATTTCTTCGTCGCCGTAACCGGGCAGCTTCATCTCTGGATGCCAGCCGTTTTGAGCTGAATCGAGAGTCCAGTATTCGTAGTCGTTTTCGTCCCAGCCACGGAACCCGCCCGCGATCGGGTCGAGAATATCGTGGCAAACATTGCAGGCCGAATCGTTACGGGTTGGGTTCTCTTTCTTCGACTTCGACGCCGCATCAACGGGGCGCTCGGCCACCTTCAAAATGTCGGTAGCGAGCAACGTCTTGAGCACGACGCGCGCACGACCTCGGCTTCGATTGGTCGGGGTTGTCGGCCAGCGGTTGAGGAACATCGGCGTCGACAGAATGCCTGCATGCGGCACGGGGACCACACCGTGTCTTGGGTCATGCTGACGCGCGCCTCGACAAACTCGGTCGCATCGTCGCTCTTGTCACCATTAAACTGGACTTGTCCGGTCAACCCATAGGCATCGGCCAAATAGGGGTTCACCACAGTAAAGTCTGAGTTGACAATCAGCGTAAACGGCTGGTCGGTCTTGACGACGTGCGCGATCAACTCGAGCGGCTCTTGCGCAAGCGCCTGGTTGACAGGGGTATGTGAATCGTACTTATCGCCGTTGTAGCGGTACGGCTGAATACCCGGGTACAAGTCGTCGTTAACCGTGTCGAGCGCGCGCCCGTTGTACTGCAGATATTCGTCGGTCAACAACACATCGTTGTAGGCCAACTTCACCCAATCAAGAAACGCCTGTTCCTTGAGGATGCTGTCGAGCGCGGCCTCGAAGCCCGCTTCATCCTTATCGTCTTTGATCGCCTTGATTTCGTCGGCAGAAGGCATGCGGCCCGCCAACAAGATCGCCGCTCGACGAAGCGTGTGCTGGTAATCCTCGAGGACAACATCTTGAGGAACGGTCGCGCTGTGATCTGCACAACCCTCAGCCGCGTTGAGGCGCGATACGAGCTCTTTCAACGCGTTGTACTGCGCGCCGCCGGCATCGATCTGCTTGCCTCCGCCGTGATCCGCCAGGCCCGTGGGCTTGGCAATGAGCGCCGGCTGGCCGTTGAACGACTTCGGCGCGATCTTCGTGCGAATCAACTCGAGATTGACATCGAGAAAGTCGGGGTAAGACGAGGGATACAGCACGAACTGCGACCCTTCTGCCCCCTGACCGCCGATGAGGTGACATTGCAGACAAACCTTCTGCATCACCGGGCCCCACACCTGCTCGGCAAAATAATCGCGCGTCGACATACACGACGCTGCCGCAGGGGCCTCATCCGATGAGCACCCAGGGGTGCCCAACATCCCGGCAGCACCCGCCGCCGTGAGAATTGCGAGCAGTGAACCGTGAAGTTTGCGCTGCGTGCTTCGTGACTTCGGGGAACGCCGCATCTTCAGCTCCTGGCGACAAAGTCGCCTTCAGTGACCGTACGGCACACTACCTTCGCCCGTAACCAATGGCAACAGAAAAAAACGACCATCATAGGTCGTTGTTTTGCGTGGGGGAAGGTCTCGGTCGCGAAGGCCCTGAATTCTTCGGAGAATTCGCAGGATCTCCCGCCCTCGCCGCCGCAGTCGTTGGGGTCGGCTCAGCCCCCGCGCTCTCCGCGCTCAACGCGGCCCTCGGCACCCCCGACCCCCCCGGCCTCGGTGCCGACTCGCCGCCATCAACCGCGCCACCGCACGCTGCAATTCCCAAGGTAAAACAAGCGATGAGAGCACACCTCACGCCCCAGTTGCCTACAGTGTCTCTCGCCATCGCCCGGCTGCCATCACCCAGCGAACGACCCCTCGCATGGTCACGAACCGAAACCACTGGCAACAACCCCAAATCCTGTGTTTTTTTCCGAAGATTCTTCATGTTTTTTTGTCCTATGGGTTCGACTGCACTCATGAGCACGCTCGAGGCTCCACGGCTCTCGTACAAATCTCTGGTGAGATTGTACTGGAATCGGTCGGGCCATTTCTCCAATGATCCCTGAACCAAGTCGCACAGAGGAGAGCCACCTGAGCCGTACCCAAGAGCTTCAGATTGTTGGAAGAGCTCACCACCACGCCATCATCACAGGCTCGTATCTACCGCCGCGACTGTCGTTTCGATCGAGCTACGAGGCTCGTACCCAAGAACCTCTCGCGCCCTAGAGTCGTCGACCATACAAATGTATTGGATGTGGTCCAGCTCGGGAGCCGGAAACGAGGTCACTCGCATACTCCACATCCGCCGCACCGCAGCTCGCATCAACGTTTGCGGAATTGGCACATGTGGTCGTCCTGTCATGCGAATGAGTCTCGACAATGGCAGCGGTGCTGGTCCTGCGAGATTAAAAATCCCGCGAACCCCTGGCTGGAGCGCCAGATTGAGAGCCTGCACCACATCGTCTTCGTGAATCACCTGCACCATCGGATCGAACCCCATCAGCGTCGGGATCGCCGGCAGGCGCAAATAATTCGACGCCGCATTTCTCACCGACCCAAGAATATGTACCGGGCGCAAAATCACCGTCTCGGTTTCCGGGTGCTTCCAGAAAAATGACTGTGCCAGCATGTCGACCTCGATGAGGTCGCGAATCTCACTGAACGAAGCGCCGCCAAGCAGCGGAGACTCTTCCGTGAGAAACTGTGCATTGTCTGGGCGAGGCCCATACACATTTGCACTCGAGAGCACCACGAGCTTGGGCACGCGATAACTCGACACATAGTCGAGCAATTTCTGGAAACCCGCGACGTTCCATTCGTGGTGCAGATTTGCGCTCAAGCGAGGGTCGTGCATGATCCCCAAGTGGACAACCGCAGCGACCGGGCTTCCCCGAAACACATCCCTCGTTTTTTTGCGACGAAGGTCGATCGGATGATGCTCGATATCCTTGGGGCGATCGAGAAAAGGGCGTCGATCAATTCCAATCACCCTGCGTTCCCGGTGTAGCGTGCGCGCAAGACGCCTCCCGAGGCGGCCGCAAATTCCAGTCACTACGACCGCTGGCTCGAGGTCAACCGGGGGCAAAACCGACGGAGTATGCTCGAATCGTCGAGAGTCAGTGGTGTCGGTCACGAGAAAATCCCCTTCCGCTCTTTCAGCCCACGGTTGATCATGGATTGGATGGTTGCTTTGACCAGCCAGACCTTCTCTTCGATGACCGCGTCGTCATCATCGGGGTCACCGTGGAACCGCAATTTCTCACCAAAATAAATATGGTATTTCGTCGGCAACGGCATCTGTAGACCTGGGATCAAAAACTGTGGAATCACAGGAAATACTGGCATCCCGAACGCCTTCGCCAGCCCCTTGACGTTTGCCAAGTTGATGTATTGTTCTTCGGCGCCTACCACTGCCACGGGGACAATCGGAGTGTTGGTCTCCAGCGCAAGGCGGAGAAATCCGAGTCCAAAATCAGATAGCTGATAACGGCGGCTAAACGGCTTGGAGATCCCCTTGGATCCTTCTGGAAATACGAGCAACGGCTCATCGTTTTCGAGCAATCGGCGCGCATTCTCTGGCACACCCACGACCTGACCCAATCGAGGATAGAGTACAGAGATAAAGGGGAGAGTTTGAGTCCACTTCTCGACCATGCTTCGGATGATACGAGGTGGCTCGGCGTCGAAAAAAAGAGACGCCCCTATCATCGCGCCATCGAGTGGAATCTGCCCCGAATGGTTCGAAATCAAGAGAACGCGCCCACTCGGGACATTTTCGATCCCATGTACCTCTGTCCGGAAATATTTCCGGTGGAGCATCCACGCAACACTCAGCGCGTACTTGCTGGCGTCGAGGTCCAACCCAAACGGGTCTACCGAGCCAGCAGGAACGTTCGACACCACACGAGCAAGCCGTTCTTCGACGATATCTCCCACGGCCGATCGCCATGCGGATTCGACTCCATCTCGTGCCCCATCGAGAATACGACGTGTAAGTGGAACCGCGTCTCGTAGCGCAGCAGTGGTTCGCCGCATCAAAGCTCGGGTCGTCGCCATGAGGGCGAGGATGTTATCCGATTTGGCCACAAGATCCGATGCTGTAGAGTCGACAGGATCTTCTGACCGAAGCCAACGATGTTTGTCCCCCCTGCCCTGAGCCCCGGCGACCCCATCGCCGTATTTGCTGGTTCGAGCCCCTTCGACGCGACCCTTGCGTGGCGTGGGTTGGGTTGGCTTCGCGAGCGCTACGACCTTCGTTTCTCGCGCGAGGCGTTCTCTCGCGAAGGATACCTCGCTGGCCCCGACAAACGCCGCCGAATCGAGCTCGCGCAAGCCCTTCGAGACCCTGCGATCAAGGCTCTCGTGGCGATCCGAGGGGGCTACGGGCTGACAAGAGTCATTCACGATCTCGATCTTCGAATCCTCGGCAAACACCCCAAGTGGATTGTCGGTTTCTCTGACGTCACGGCGCTTCACGTCGAGGCCACCCGGCAACGCGTCGCCTCACTTCATGCCCCCATGGTCGCTGCACTCGGACGCGGTGACGCACAGGGCCGTTCGCGATGGGTTTCCGCCATCGAAGAACCGCTCGCGGCGCGCTCGTTCACGTCGTTGCGAGTGGTGTGTTCTGGACACGCAGAGGGCCCATTGGTCGGCGGAAATCTGGCGCTGCTCCACGACTGTGCTGCGATGGGTCGACTCGATCTTCCGCATGGCTCACTGTTGCTGCTCGAGGACGTGACCGAGCGCCCTTATCGGATCGATCGAATGCTCACGGCGCTCTTGCACGGCGGCCATCTCGATCGAGTCGCAGGTGTTTTGCTTGGCGAATGGACAGGCTGCTCGCCTGGACCCGACAAGATCACGGTGGACGAGGTGCTGTACGAACGCCTCTCGTTGCTCGGTGTGCCGGTGCTCGCGGGGCGCCGGTGGGTCATGGCGATCGGAATGACCCGGTGGTGCTGGGATCTCGTTGGCGGCTCGACGGCAAGCGCGTTGTCGCGGAGCAACTGGCCGGACGCGCCTGGTTCGGCTAAAGCTCGCGCGTCGAACGAAGCCAGATGATCGCTGGTCATGTTCCGAACCGATTTCGGCAAGGGCATGACGAGAGGAAAGTCCGAGCTCCAGAGAGCAAGGTGCCGGGTAACGCCCGGTGCGAGTGATCGTGAGGAAAGTGCAACAGAAAACAAACCGCCGTCGCGCCTCTGGCCCGACGGTAAGGGTGAAAAGGTGGGGTAAGAGCCCACCGCGCGCTCGGTAACGAGCGTGGCACGGTAAACCCCACCTGGAGCAAGACCGTGTAAGAGGGTGCAGCACCGAAAGGTGCCGGAAGGCTGCTCGCTTGAGCCCTCGGGTTGGTTGCTTGAGGTGGCTGGTAACAGCCATCCTAGAAGAATGATCATCGCCGCTTGGCCGGGAGACCGACAAGCGGAACAGAACTCGGCTTACGGAGTCGTTCGACCTCGAGAGCCCCGGATGCGCAAGCGACGGGGCTCTCGTGCTTTTGTTCGATCGCGACCAGCTGCGATGAGCTCGCCGCAGCGATCAGAACACCCAGGTCAATGTCGGCGAGGTCTGCGTCGGGCCTTGCGCCTCGGGGAACCTCCAGCCCTTTGCGCGCGACGCCACACACGCAGCGAGACCGGGCACAGCACCACCACCCGAAACGTTCGCGCTGCCCACCGAGCCGTCGGGGTTGATGAGCAGGCTGATGGTCACGGAAACCGACGAACCCGGCTTGATCACCGCGGCATACGCATCGAGGCAAGCACGCTTGAGCGTGCCTTTGCTGTTGTTGAGCACCCGCTGAATCGCACCTGCGTCGACGGCCGCCGGACGCGACGTGTCGGGCCCCGCGCCCGATGGCCCAGGGCCACCGACGCCCGACGGACCACTGGGCACATCACCCAGGCTCGGCCCCAGATCGACAGGAGCCACCTTGTCACCCTTGGGGTCTTTCGGGTCTTTTGGATCCTTCGGGTTCGCCTTCGACGTACCGCCAGGGCCCAATTTCACAGCACCGGTCTTTGGATCTCGCTGGGATGGATCGACCGAATCAGGGGAGGGTGTCCCGTTGACCATCGCCACCGACACCGGAGCATCGGGCGTAGGGGCCGACACCGTCACGAACTGGACGGTGGGCTTTGGTGGGTCTGTCTTGAACAACAGAGCGCCCGCAGCGAGGCCTGCACCCAAGGCAAGAACGATCGCCGCCCACCCCGCGATGGGGATCCCGGCTGCTCGCATCAGCTGTGGACGCGGCTCTTCGAATGGATCTTCGCGGAACGCTGGCGCAGTCGCCACCGCCGGAGCAGGCGCTGACATCGGCGCGGGGGCTTGCGGCGCCGAGGGCGCGGCGAACGGATCCGACATCGCGAACGGATCCGCGATCACGGCCGCAGCGGGCGCTCGCTCTTCTTTCTCACGCGCGGCCTCTCGAGGCGCAGGAGGCGAAAGTGATTCACGCAGTTTCGCCGCCGCGTTCGGCATGTACAGCGTCGCTTGATCCTCAGCCTCCGGCTCGGCCGGCTCGAGCTTCTCGGCGGTCGCCGCTCGATTGTGGAGCGGGATGACGTTTCCGCGCGAAGGTGAGCTCGGGGTCGTACGCGGGACACCTCGCGCCGCTTGCAGTGACGAGCTCGACTTGTTCGAGCTTGGCTTCAGCGTGCGGATGAGCTCGGCGAGCTCTGGGAACGTTCGTGCAGCAGCCCATTCATCGAGCCCATCGCGCCACACCAACGTCTCGGAATTCAAATCACCCGAGGCGATTTTGGCGCGAACGTCTGCACCGGCCATCGGCCCGATCGGGCTGCCGCCGATGCCAGCAAACCAGCCCTGCTCGTCGAGTGGATCGGTCTCGGGTCGCTCGCTCGCAGGGCCTCCGGGTGATGCCACCGCCTTGTTGAACGCCGAGGCCAACCCACCGGGTCGCGGCGCGGCTGGCGCGGTCGACGGGCGGGTCGCTCCGGGACGAGGCGCTGCGGCAGCAGGACGCGGGGCTGCGGCCGCCGGGGCTGGTGCGGCGGGCGCTTCGACAGGCGCTGCTTCAGGTGCCCCTTGGCCGTCGGAGACCGCTCGGATCTCGATCAAATGGCTGCACTTGCGGCACTTCATCCGCACTGTGCGACCCGTGACTTTTTCGTCGGCGATCTGATATTTGGCTTTGCAGTTGTCGCAGAGGAATTTCATCGGGTGAGCTCAGCGTCCGTCGAAGAAGACTACCTTGAGTAGTGGATCGCTCCAACCGCGAAATTCACTCTGGCGATCAAAGCAGTGTGACAAGGTGGGCTTTGATTGACGTCCGCGTGTCTTCGTCTGGCGCGACCTTCAGCGCCTTTTGCCACGCCTCGATCGCCTTGTTGCGGAAGCCAGCCTTTTGATAGAGAACCGCAAGGTTTTTCGCAGCCGCGAAGTGCTTCTCGTTTTGCTGCACGGCGTGCTCGAGCTCTTGGATGGCCTCATAAAGCATGCCCTTCTTTCCGAAGAGCAGACCAAGATGGAAGTGCAAACGGAACGCGAGCGGATCAATCTCGAGGCCGTGACGCAAATGCTCGATTGCTTCATCGAGATGACCCGCTTGATAGGCGGCAACGCCCTCGTTCAACGCCTGCTCGGCTTCGCTCGATAGCGCTTCTGGATCTCGCGGCGCAGGCGTCTCAGGGTCGGCCTTCGTCGTCTTGAGCGCGTATTGCCCCGTTCTCGATCGCGCCAAGCACATCAGCGAGACGGAAGGGCTTCTCGACGTACGCATCCACCCCGTAGCTCGCCTTCGCATCTTCAGCGACACGAGCCCCTTTGTACACCGCCGACACCATCACGATCGGGATGTGCCCATACTTCGCGCTGGTCTTGATTCGTCGCGCAATCTCGAAGCCGTTCACCTCGGGCAACATCGCATCCAAGACGAGCAGATCGGGCATGTGCGCCTTCACCATTCGCAAGGCTTCAGGGAAATTTTGATCCGCTTCGACCACACCCTGCGCAATAGCCGGCGGATGTCGATCTCGTCATCGACGATCAGCACCGTCTTGCCCGCACCAAACGCGTCGTTCGCAGACGGCGTCGGCGTTGGCCTCGAGGGCGCATCGGGAGGAAGCTCTGCCACCACCGAGAGATCAGGGTCGACATTGCCGAGCTCGTTGTACGAGAGGTCATCGGTCGCAGCCGCTCGGCCCATGCGCTGATCGAGCATCGAGGAAAGCTGGCCGCCTCCCAGGAACATCACGTTCTCGGCCATCGAAGGCTCGCGAGGCGCTCTGTCAGGCACACCCATCTTGCGCTGGATTTCGATCGGACAACGCGGCCCGATATGAAACGACTCTCCTCGCGCCTTCGCGTCGTACGCCTCGGCGATCACCGACTCGAGCGAGTGCTTCCAACGCAACGTAGGCAAACACCCGCTTGCCCGTGACGAACTCGAGCTCGTCCGTGACCTTTTGTGCCGGATTGATCATCGCGACGAACACACGATCGTCGCGAACGAGCACCGGCAAAATCAAACGCCTCTCGGCGATCTCGCGATGCAGGATGTCGAGGTCAGATAGCCGGATGCACACCTGGTTCAGATCGATCCCGGGCACACCGTGTTGCTCTCTTCGCGCGGCGCCTCAAAATCGAGTGCCGCTTGCTCCTCGGGAGACAGCGAACGGCAGATATCGGATGATCGCGTTCGCTCAGCTCTTCTGCAGTGAAACCTTTCCGAGGACTTTCTTGTCACCCTGGTTCATCACGATCTCCGAGGTCGCATACTAACTTGTTCTTCCGCGGTGATGCATCTTCGCTGTTGGCCTTCTCGCCGATGCCAGCCTGCGGCAACGTTGACGAAACGCAGCAGGTCTGGTTTTGGATGGCCTCTCGCGCCTCACGCACCTGGCGACCAAACGTACCAGTTGGTAACGATAACCGGCATATCCGGGAGTATTCGCCCGCGATGTGCAAATGCCTTAGATAAGCGCATGTATATCCGCCAGTGCCAGCAGGCAATCACAGTCAGGATCGGCGACGCCCGCGATCCTCTCTTTATACGCTTGCTTGAGCACCACACCACCCCATCGCGTCAGGGCCTGACCGTTACGCGCATACGCGGCGTTTCGTGTGGGCAGCACACAGTCAGACATGTCGACGCCGCGTTAATGATGCCTCGACCAGATCTCGCAGCATACCCACCCCCATCACGTAACGGGGTCCGTTCAGGGAATCGCGTGCCGAAAACGCAACCCTCGACGTTCGGTACACTCTCTGGGATCGGCTGCCACCAGCATGGCCTCGAGCGCTAGACCATCGAACGGAAGCTCGGCGAGCTGTGCAGCATGCCGCCGCCCGGCGAGGTCAGTTTCTGTACCGCCCTGAATAATACCGAACAGCGCTTGCTCGGGTCATTTCGCGCAGGCCTTCTTCGCCCAGCAGGTGGTTTTCTCCATCGCTTTCGCCAGGTCATCGCGGCTCGCTTTGCCCGACAACAGCACGTCGAGTTGCATCGCGATGTCAGCACCGAGCAACCCTTGAACACGCGGCCCCGCCTCTTCTTCCAGGAGATAGATGCCGCAACGACCCATCAGCGAGATGGATCGACGAAAACCGTCCTCGGTTTCTTTCCGGATCGCCATGACAAAAACGCAGAAACCCACCAGGTCGGTGAGCATCGCATGGCCCCATCGCGAGAACCCGTGAAGCCCTCCGTGAGCCGCAACCTCTTCGGTACAACTCAACCAGAGTGATAGCTGTTGCCCAACACGATGCGCGCGCCCGTGTCGGCAACCTCGGCGGACATCGTGAGCGTCTTCACCGACCCCTGTGTGCCCACCGGCATGAAGGTCGGTGTCGGAACGTCCCCGTGTGGCGTGGTCAACACACCACAACGAGCGTTGCCGCATCGAGCCGTTTCGCGGAAGGCAAAGCCTGGTGTGCTGGGCTTCATGTCGAGGCCTGCTCTGGAGCAACGCGCGACGGCATAAACATGGCGTCTCCGAACGAGAAGAATTTGTACCCAGACTTCACCGCGTGACGGTACGCATCGAGCACAGGGGTGAGCCCACCAAACGCCGCGACCAACGCCATCAACGTCGATTTGGGCAGGTGAAAGTTGGTGAGCAACGAGTCGACCACCCGAAACGAATAACCCGGTTGGATCAACAAGCGCGTCGTACCCGACCATGCTTTCACGAAGCCCACTCGATCGGCGTCGGCCGACGATTCAAGCGCACGAACGCTCGTCGTTCCCACGGCGACGACCTTCGCTCCGCGAGCACGAGCTTGTGCCACCTGCTCGGCCGTCTCGCTCGAGACCTCGAGCCACTCTTCGTGCATCGGATGGTCATCGAGATCATCCACCGAGACGGGGCGAAACGTACCCAGCCCGACGTGAAGCGTGATCGGAGCAATCACCACATTTTTGCTTTTCAAACGCTCGATCAAAGCATGCGACAGATGCAGCCCCGCGGTGGGCGCAGCGACTGCTCCGGGCCGAGACGCAAACACGGTTTGATAACGCTCGCGATCGCTCTCGTCGTCAGGTCGCTGCACGTACGGAGGCAACGGCACATGACCCACCTTCTCGATAGCATCCGAGATCGACAACCCCGCCGGGCTCGAAAGACTCACCTCGAGCACTCCATCTTGTGAGCTTCCCACGACCTCTGCGACGAGCTCACGTTGTTCGCCGAACTCGAGAACCGAGCCCGGGCGCAGCGCTTTCGAAGCACGACCAAGCGCGCTCCATCGAGCCCCCGAGATCGAGCCGTCGAGCGGTTGAAGCAGCAAGATCTCGCACTTGCCACCCGTGCCTCTTCGAACGCCAAGCAACCGCGCATGCAACACGCGGGTGTTGTTCACGACGAGAAGTGATCCGGGCTCGATGAAGTCCGGAAGCTCCACCACTCGTGAATCGCGACGCCCCCCAGCATCGAGCACTAGCATCCTTGCGCCATCTCGTTCAGGCGGGGGGCGACTCGCGATTTGATCCTCGGGGAGCTCGAAGTCGAAACAATCAACACGCATCGAATTGACCTGCGCCGCCAGCAACCTGAATGGTTGTCGTATCGGCGTCGCGCACCTTGTAGTGCAGCCCGCTTGTCTTCGCCAAACCCGTGTTTAGCGAGTCACTCGGGGAGATTCTACGAGGCGGGTCAGCCTCGCTTCGTTATTCAAACGAGATCTGAAGACGGGTCATCTTGCGCCAGAGGGTGGTCGGCGAAATGCCAAGCATCTCCGCAGCACGCTCGCGGCTTCCGTCACACTCTCGAAGAGCGTTTTCGATCGCCTGGCGTTCGGCAGTGTCAACCACAGAGGCCAGGCTGCGATCGTTGGCCATCGTGATCGGTCGCCCAGCATCAGGCAGGATATCGTCGACCGTGATCACTCCGCCGCCCGACAACGCCACCGCTTGCTCGACCATGTTCTCGAGCTCGCGAATGTTGCCTGGAAAATCGTACTTCATCACCGCTTCAAGCACCCCATCGCCGAGCTTCGAACGACGGTTCATCTTCTTGTTAAACTTGTCGATGAAGTACTCGCAAAGCAGCGGAATATCTTCTTTGCGCTCACGCAGCGGAGGCAACTGAAACCTCGCGACGTTGAGTCGGTAGTAGAGATCTTGGCGGAACCGCTTCTCAGCGATCGCAAGGTTGAGATCCTGGTTCGTCGCCGCGATGATGCGGACGTCGACTTTGATCGCTCGGTTCTCGCCGATGCGTCGAATCTCACCCTCTTGAATCACACGCAACAACTTCGCCTGAAACGAAGGCGGAGTCTCGGCGATCTCGTCGAAGAAAAAAGTACCGCCATCGGCTTCTTCGAAAAGGCCCTTCCGTGCTGAGACAGCGCCCGTGAAAGAGCCTCTCGCGTGACCGAAGAGCTCACTCTCGAGCAACGTCTCTGAGATCGCGGCGCAGTTCACCGGAACGAAGGCATGACCCGTTCGCTGGCTGTTCGCGTGCACGGCTTTGGCCACCATCTCTTTGCCCGTCCCGCTCTCGCCGGTGATCAACACCGTTGCGTCGGTGGGCGCGATCTTGACGATGCGCGAGAGGACATCTCGCATCGACTGCGATCGACCCACGATCGCTTCGAAGCGGTACTTCTCGCGAAACTCGCTCGCCAGCAACGACACCTGGCCACTCAATCGTCGCGTCTCGAGCGCGCGATCGATCTTCACGAGCAGCTCTTGCTCGGTGAATGGCTTCTGCAGGTAGTCGAATGCCCCCAACCGCATCGCTTCGACGGCACTCTCAATCGTGCCATAGGCCGTCATCACGATGATCTCGGTCATCGGCTGCGCTTGCTTCACCGCACGAAGCACATCGATGCCGTTGACGTTGCCCATTCTTAGGTCGGTAAGGATCACGTCGTAGGCGCCGCGAGCGCCCACATCGCTTGCCACGGCGCCATCGCTCGCCTCGTCTACCTCGTGGCCCGCTGCTCGGAGCATCACCGAGAGCGTGGTTCTCATATTCTTTTGATCGTCGACCACGAGGATCTTCGCCATCGCTGCGTCCGCTCGCTTAGCACGAATCGCCCTCGCTTCGTGCGCCGTTCTCACGATAGGAGCACAGCGGCTCGCGCTTGCCAACCGCCGCCGAGAGCGCCATCGTCCGTCGCGGTGAAACTGGCTGTTCGACCCGTGGTAACTGGACTCGTCATCGGCTGCATCGTCGCAGCCTCGCGTAGTGCTCCAGCATTCGGGCCAGGAACACAGCCGAAAGCGAAGGGCTACGCGATTCGCGAAGTGCCGGCGCTTCCCTCTCTTCAGCTAGCGAGCCCTGCTCTCGACGCGTTTGGTTTCGATCGTTATGCAGCGACCGCCACCGAGCGCCCCCCCTCAGAGTCGACATTCATTCGTGGCCGATACGGGATCCGCTCGACGCACTGGGTAGAGTCACTCAACTGGCAGCCTATTTCGCCCATCGCTTCGGACGTCGATCCACTCGCACACGAGCTCCCAGAAGCCGGCCCACCGTTGCCGTCAGCAACGTCGCCAGAAAACACCGACAACGAGAGTGAGCCAACGCCCGAGCCTCTCGCACTCGAGCCTCACGCCGATCGACAACATCGATCGGATCTCGTGCGCTGGTACGATTCGTATGTGGTCGCCGCCGCATCACGACTGCGGCCCGCATCTCGTGCTGAGCTCATTCCGACCGAGCTGTTGCCCACGCAAGCGACGCCCCGCAAACCTTGTCGTAAGCGCCCCGTGCAGCTCAGTCGATATGGCGGCGAATCAGACGCTTTTTTGATCGTCGGTTGCGACGGAGCCGCCGCGCCCGATGCACTCGATCACCTGAGTGTCTTGATGCGCCCGCCCGGTTTGGCCGCCCCCGCGTTGCCGCTGCCCGACGAAGCGGATGAAACCGCCGTGCCGCTCGGAGAATGGGTCGACGGGGTCAAGCTAGCTCATCCACGTCTCCTGTGGCTCGTGCAACAGATCGCAGACGCCTTCCCGTGGCGACAAATCTACGTGATGAGCGGCTATCGCAGAGGCGGCACGAAGGCATGCACGGACAAGGTCGAGCCATCGATTTGTACCCGTGCTCGGCGTCGCCAATGAACGCGTGCATAAGGTGTGCCGCGAGCTTACCGATGCGGGTGTGGCTACTATCCGAACAACTTGTTCGTGCACGTCGACGCTCGAAAGCCGGGCACCGGCCACGCCTACTGGATCGACATCTTCGCCCCGGCGAGCCGAGCGAGTACGTCGACTCGTGGCCAGGCGTTGAAGAAAAGGAGCGCGAGCGTGGTGAGCGAGCGGTAACCTTCCCGCTCAATCGCACCTGGTTGAACAGCTCTCGGCCAATCTCTATCGACGAGCTTCGTGGCCATGTTGTGGCGATCGTGTGCTGGCGCGGGGCACGCGCGGGCATCCGTCGCACGCTCGCCATGCTTGGGCGTCAGAACGAACGGCTTCGCGGTCACCCTTTTACCGTGCTCGGAGCGTTCACCGCCGAGCATGACTCTGAACGAGTCGGCGATCGCGTGCTCGATACCCTTCAACGCTGGGAAGTCGCCTTCCCCGTGATGCTCGACTCCGAGGGTCTCGTGGCGAAATCGCTCGAGCGATCATCATCGCCTTCGATCGTGTTGCTCAACGGCTCGGGCACACCACAGCGCACCTTCGCTAGCGAGCCCGCTGAAGAATCGCTCGAAGCTGCGATCGAAGAGCTGCTGTCGAGTGAGCAGAGTCGAGGAGCCCTCAAACGAGGTTGCCGATCTTCGTTCTGCGCCCGCTCGTATCGACAGCTTCCGGTACCCTTCGTCGATCGCCATCTCATCCGATGGGCTCGTTGCAGTGAGCGATTCGGGTCACCACCGAGTGCTCATCGTCGACGAAGTACAGAACGTGGTGGACGTCATCGGGGACGGCAGTGTTGGCCTCACGAACGGCTCGTTCGATGAGGTGCAACTCGGCGATCCGCAAGGGTTGTGCTGGGTAGGCAACGAGCTCTACATCTGTGATGCGTTTCATCACGTGCTGATCCGCGCTTCGGTTGGAGCTCGCACGGCCAGCGTGGTTGCTGGTACGGGACGCCTCGGCCTCGCACCGCTTCGAGGTACACGCCCGGGGCGCGAGGTATCGCTGCGCTCACCCACCTCGCTCGTGCTCGTGGGCGGCTCTCTACTCGTCACGCTTGCCGGCTCACACCAGATCGGCTCGCTGTCGCTCGACACCTTCGAGATTTCGTCGATCGTTGGTCGGGGTGAACCGGGGCAAGCCGACGGACACTTTGAAAACGCGTCTCTCGATGAGCCAACCTCGCTCGCGGTCACGCGAGAAGGTCTGGTGGTGCTCGATGGCTCAGGCACCCGTGCACGACGTGTCGATCTGATTCGGCGCGAGGTGACGACGTTGTGGGCACGTCTCGATCGCCATGTTGCGCAGAACAAAGAACCGCAGTGGTGGTCAGCGCTGGCATCGAACGGCTCGAGCGAATTGATTCTCGCAAGCCAACTGACCGATACGCTCGATCGACTCGACCCAACACGAGGACGCAGTCGCTTCTTCGAGTACGCACAAGGGGTTAGCCTTCGCGAGCCAAGCGCCGTCGCCTATCACCCTGCCAGGGCAACGTGGCTCGTCGCAGATACCGGCAATCACCGTCTGATTGAGATCGCAACGACGGGTGACAAAGCGAGTGTGTTTGTTCTGCGAGAGCCGACGACCGATCGGATCACCTCGTTGCCGCCGAGCACCTCGCAACCCACCTCTGCGCGCCAAGGCTCAACCCGATCAACGGGCGACTTCGACGCCCCGGTGTCACGATCGAATGACATCCCGACGCAGGGTCTCGGCCCAGGTCGCGGAGTGCTGTTGATCACGCCGTCGATCCAGGCGAGCACCTGGCAGCTCTCTCTGATCGAGCCAGTCGAGGTGCTGGTCGAAGTGTTGCGCGGCGGCGAGCTTCTCGCTGTCCCTGACGGGTGGGTCCCGCTGTCCGCGCTCCCGCTCGAGATCCCTGTGTTGGTACACGCAACGCCTGACGTGCCCTCGCTCGCCGAGGTGTCGGTTCGTATGGCGATGACGCTCTTTCACATGGCGTCAGGTCAACTCGTTCGCACGCAAACGGCCGTTGCTCTACCCGTGATCATCGACCCGGGTGGCGCCGCAGAGCTTCACTACGAGCTTGCGCTTCCCATCGTTGAGTCCTCGTAGTCAAAAGCGGATCAACAGGTCGCCCGTGGCCAGAGGCGACACTTCGAGCGCCATCGATTCAGCGAGCGCTCGAGCACGGTCACGCTGTTGACCACGCGCGACGAAGTGCCTCGTACCTCGTTGGCTCATCGCAGCTCGGAAGCTCGCCTCAGAGACCAGCGGGTCTTCGTCGACCACACGAGGATCGACTCCCTTGGGAACCAATACGGACACATCCCAAGGTCGAGCCAGTGCACTCATCATCGCGAAGTGATCGTACGAGTGGGCCAGCAACATCACTCGCTCCGACGGCGCTACCACGCGCGCCACTTCTTCGCCGAGACGCACAGCTTCACGGCGATCGACCAGACCATCGAACGTCGTTTTTGCGCGAGCAGACCCCTGCAACACGCAGAGCCCAGTGATCGTCAACCCCACGCCTGCCCATCGCTTGAGCTTGTCCGTGCGATACGTTGCCAGCACCGCTGCGGCGACAAACCAGATCGACGAGATGGCACGCTCGGGGTGATGAGTCGGAGCACCACCACGTGCTTCTGCGAACGACAACGCAAGCAACAACACAATCGCGCCGCCCACGGCCGGAGCCAGCAGCCAAACCCGGCGAGCTCGATGCGCTCGAAGCAGCACCGTCAACAAAGCCAACGCGACGATCGCTCCTCCTTCGATCAGCAGCGCAGAGGGGTAACTCCACAAGAGCGAAGGAGTTTGCCCAGACACGAGCGCGTTTCGATACGACGTTACGCGCGAGATGAAACGAAAGGCGTCGTGATGACCATGCGCGTTCCAGATGATCCAGCCGAGTGGCCCAACGCACGCACACGCCGCAGCCCCAACGGCCGAGCGGAACAGTGACGTCGCTCGTGATTTCGATCGCGCGATGACAAGGCAGGCGACCGCAAAGTACAACGCGACGAACCATGCCTCGTAACGACTGAGCGTGGCCGCGAGCAACGCTGCGCTCGCGACCCCAAGCTTGAGCGGGCTCGGCCTCACGAGAGCGCACAACGAGAGACACATCGCCGCGGCAGTCGGAAGCTCTGGAACTGTCGACGCGCCAAGCACGGGCACGAGCGGAATGGTGAGCGGCAACACACTCGCAAAGATCGCTGGGCCACGTCGCGCGCCCATCCATCGAGCAGAGGTGAACATCGCCCCACCCGCGACGGCAGCGCCAACGAGCGCGCCGAAGCGAGCAACGCGAAGAGCTGGCCCCGCGACGATCATCAACATGCCGTTCAACCAAAACGGCATGGGCAGCCACGACGTACCGCTCGGATCAAGCACCGGTTGATGCGAAAAAGATTGCGCGATGACAACCCGAGCAAAGTCGTCGTCCGAGACAGATTCGGCCCCGATCGTTCTCGCCACCAGCGCAGCGATGACGTAGACGATGCACACGAGTGCCGCCGCCGGCACATCTTGCCGCACAGCGTCGAGCCTTTGCCTGCTATGCGGTTCGACCACGGGAGCGGCCCCTTACAACGCTCCGCCAGATTTCGCACCCAACACTTCACTGCTCGCGCGCCGCACCAGCGCACGAGACCGAAAAAAACGATGGCTGCAACCGTACTGCCCTTCGAAGCCCCTGTCGTCGAGCTCCTTGGAAAGGTTCGTGATCTTCGCGAGCTCGCGAAGAACGATCGTGCTCTCGAGCCCGACCTCCATCGTCTCGAAGCTCGTGCAACCGAGGTCGCGCGACAGCTCTTCTCGGCGCTGACTCCGTTCGAAAAGGTACTCCTCTCGCGTCACCCTGCGCGACCCTACACGCTCGATTACGTCGAGCGAATCTTCACCGATTGGGTCGAGCTCCACGGTGATCGTCGCTACTCTGAGGATGCATCCATCGTCGCTGGGTTGGCTCGGTTCCGTGGGCGCAGCGTTGCCGTGATCGGCCATCAGAAAGGTCGATCGACCAAAGAGAACGTGAAGCGAAATTTCGGAATGCCTCACCCCGAAGGCTACCGAAAAGCCATTCGCCTCTTCGACATGGCCGATCGATTCAAGCTGCCGATCCTTACCTTCATCGACACCCCAGGCGCTTACCCTGGCATTGGTGCCGAAGAGCGCGGACAAAGCGAAGCCATCGGAGCCGCGATCGCCACGCTGTCCCGCGTTCGCGTGCCGGTGATCGCGACCGTCATCGGAGAGGGCGGCTCGGGTGGAGCGCTCGCTCTTGGCGTCGCCAACCGCGTGCATATGCTCGAGTTTGGTTGCTACGCCGTCATCTCTCCCGAGGGCTGCGCTGCCATCCTCTGGAAGGACGGAGCGCGAGCTCCTGAAGCGGCAGCGCGCATGAAGATGACGCCGCCTGATCTGCTCAAGCTCGAGGTGATCGATCACATCATCGAGGAGCCCCCCGGCGGCGCTCATCAAGATCTGAACGAGTCAGCCAATCGAGTGGGTGAAGCCATCGCGAGTGCGCTCGGTGAGCTCGACAAGCTCAACCCCGATCAACTGCGTGACGATCGATATCAGCGTTTCCGTCGGCTCGGTCGCTTTCAGTGATCTCGACCCCTGCGCGACGCTCAGTGAGAGGCACTCGGCGCAGGAACACTCGGTGGCAAGCGCGGGGGCGCTTTGGTCGGCGGAGAGGGCGGTGGCGTTTCAGGGTTGCCCTGCTTCCACGTCATGATGCTCTGCTTGACGACAGGATTGCGCTTGAGTGAGCCCGCCTCTTGCGTCTGGCGCGATATCCAGAAGGCTTCGAACGAGACGATCTGATCGTTCGACGGGCGACGCTCGATACGGTGCCAGTTGACCAGCCAGTCGCGGAAGTAGTCGCGATACTTCGCGTTCGGCTCGCGTCGCAAGCGATCGTGAAACTCGTACCAGAACTGCGAGACCATCATTCCGTGCTTCGAATCAGGCAGCTCGAAGTTGGTGGGCAACCCCTGTCGCAGCGGATCGATGTGTCGCCCGTCAACGGTCACTGCATCCACGACGATCACTCCGTCGTCCGTCGGCGGAATCGGCGCAAACATGCTCCAGCCCTGAAAGAAACGTGGGTACTGGGCAAAGGGGAAGGTCTTGTCTCGAACGTAGAAATAGGCTGCTCGCCACGCGTCTTTGACTCCGGTGATCTTCTGCGGTGCAACCGGAGGCGGCTTGAGAAACTCAGGAATCTTTCGGTTCTCAGCAAACACCTGCAACGTCAACGAGACCATCATCAAACCGAGAAACGACCCCACCACGAAACGCTGAAGACGTGGGAACAACGGAGGCGGCTCGGGCAAGAGAGCAACCGTCACGTGCTTGGTTGGGTCAGGTCGCTCGATGCCACACGCATCGAGACCAATCGCAACCGAGATGCTCTGCCGGCGTTCGGCCACCGCTCGGTATGCGGTGTCGAGCAGCGAGCGGATACCCGGGAGGTCGAGCACTCGCGCAACCGCCCAACCGTACGGCAACGATCGAAAAATCCTCGAGACCGCTTCGCCGCGCACCCAGTGTTTCGAGCCATCGCGCGAAGCGACCACGACGGTTTGTTCGCACAGCTCGGGCGTGACTCCCGCAGGCAAACGATCGTGAGCGTAGTTGGGTACGAACTCGAGCTTACCGAGATTGTCGAGCCGCTTGAGCACGCGACAGATCTGCAAACAGATCCCGCACATCCCGTCGTAGATGACGACGCGAGCTGGCAGGATTTTCTCCATACGAGCGGCGAGAGACTCCCAATCTTCACGACCCATCAACAGCGTCGCGTAGAGCATCATCGTGAATGAGAACAAACCGAAGTGACCCACGCTCTGAAAGCCGCAGTGCAACGCGATGATCAACAACCACGCGACACGACGACAGGCGCGGATCCAGATCGGCGAGAGCAGCAACAGGAAGATCGACGCCTCGATGGCAAGCGTGCCGACCGTGAGCACCTTGATCAGAGGCAGCAACATGAAGGGACGTAGAAACGCACCGAGTGGGTTCACCAGACGATCGGCGAACAACACGTAGTGAACAGTGACCCCTTGCCGCCACACCCAGCCGTCCTTGTGAACGGTGTTGAAGTAGTAGATGCAGAAGAGGTTCAGCAACGCCGCGACGAGAGCGACCGAAACAATCGGAGCATTGTCATCGCGAGGGCTCGATCGATCGTTGAGATCAATCTCATTCTTTTCATCGCGCGTTCGCCAGGATCGCAGCCACGAATCGACCGAGAAGCGTTTACCGAGAGGCAGGAACACCGTCCACAGCGCGAGCAAGTTGCCGACAACGTCGCCGCCGTTCTCGAGCATGATGTTTCGGCTGTGCAAGCTGGTAAGCAGCACGAGGCTCACGACCTGCCAGAAACGAGTCTTCCAGCCGACGAGCAACATCAAGTACGCAACGCCTGTGAGCCCAAACATCCAGAGCACTTCCTGGCGGGTCGACGCTGCGTGGTAGAGGCTGAACAAGCTGCCGCTCATCGGTTTGTAGAGCGACGCGTGATTCGGGAGCATCCCCTCGTTCGTGTAGAAGAACACGTAGTCAGGAACCCGCCTGAACAGGTCAACCAGCATCAGGATCGCGAACAGGATTCGAAACAATCCGAGCGTGCGCGGATCAGTGGTCGCGTATTCGCGCAACGCATCGCGGATCGACTGTCCGAGCGAGCTTTCACTCGCGGCACTCTTGCTCACTGGGCTCGATGCGGTCGACGTACCGTTGTCCGATTCAGCCCCGCTCGAGGTGCCCGTGGAAGGTTGAGAAACACTCGACGGCGCAGCCTCGTTCGAAGGCACAGATTCGGAGGCTGCTGCTGACGTTGGGGGTTGGCTGGGCTCACTCATGATCAAGGAAGGCGACGAGGTCGGCGCCGTCACGGCAAAGGCTGGGCCGACCATACATCACCGACCTATCGCGCCTCTACCGCGTCTCGCGCTTCGCCGCGTGGCCCAGATCTGGCGAGCAGATGAACCTCACCCAACGCTCGCGCGATCTGAGCATTCGTTGTGGGTTCGATATCGCACCGATTGCGCATGGCCGCGCATTGCGTTCGCGACCAGTGGCATCCAAGGTTCGGCAATGTCCCGCTTCGGTACGATTTCATCAGCGTTGTTTGCGTCGTTCGTCACGCTCTCCGTGGCGGGTTGTGGTGAAGCTCGACGACCCGACGGAGGCGTAGGGTTGCTACCCGAAGGAGCGCTAGCCCCCGAGGTGTCAGGCGTTGATCAAAACGGCAACGCAGTCGCGTTGGGCGCACTCAAGGGCAAACCCGTCGTTGTGTACTTCTATCCGGCCGATGGCACTCCTGGATGCACCAAAGAAGCGTGCGCGTTTCGAGATGTGTGGAAGCGCTACGAAAGCGCTGGGGTTGCGCTGCTGGGCGTATCGACCGATGACCGAGCCTCACATCAGAAGTTCGCTCAAGAGCACTCGCTCCCCTTCCCGCTCATCGACGACTCGCAGCGTTCATGGGCGCGAGCCTTTGGCGTTTCGACCACGATGGGAATGGTAAGTCGAGTCACGTTCCTCATCGGTCGTGATGGTCGCGTCGCCAAGCTCTACCGAAGCGTGGATGCTGGTGTGCACGCAAACCAGGTGCTCACCGACGTCGCTTCACTCGCCACCCAGTGAGCTACGCGTCGCGCTCTTGGGTGCGTTTGGGTTGGTGGATTTGAAGGATCTCGGCGGCGATGCTGATGGCCACTTCGGCCGGTGCTTTGCCCCCCATCGGCAGCCCGACTGGACAGCGAACGCGAGCGAGCGTTTCGTCAGCGATGCCGCGCGCGCTTAGGCGTCGGCGAAACTTCTCCCATTTGGTCTTGCTGCCGATAAGACCAAGCCATCGCAGGGGCTTCTTCGAAAGCGCTTCGACGATCTCTTGATCGGTGTCGTGGCGATAAGTCATCACCACGGCGTACGTGAGCTCGGCATCCCAACGAGCTTGCTCCACGAAGGTCTGCCACTCACCAGCGTGCGTGAGCGTTGATGCGGGCAACCCTGGCGCGTGGATCCACTCGTCGCGATCATCGATCAAGTGCGTACGAAACGACGTACCTTCGAGCACGCGGCAGAGAGCGTGCCCTACGTGGCCTGCGCCAAACACGTAGAGCGATGGCCCTGCGTTGATCACGTCAATCAGCACCTCAACAACGCCACCGCAGCACTGCCCCGCTGCAGGGCCGAGCGGGTATCGAATCATTCGCGAGGTGCCGTCTGAAATAGCCGCCAATGCATCACGGATCACAAGTTGCTCGAGGTGGCCTCCGCCAATGGTGCCCACGAACGATCCATCGGCACGCACCACCAACTTGGCACCAGGCTCACGCGGCGTAGACCCCTCGCAACGAGCCACCACGACCAGCGCACCGCTCGTGTTGTTCTGCCGCAATTCGTCCAGTGACGTGAGCCAATCCCACATGGCGGGGCAGTACCACACGTCACCTACCGGCATACACTCGGAAGACAAAAGGCAACCGCTTGATGATCGTCAACGACGATTTCGAAGAAAAAGCGGACGATGTCATCCCGCAAATTGCCCGCCGTCTGCATAGCTTCGGCGAAACGCATGTGACTGTCGGGCCCTTCTCTGAGCGACCAAGACGAAGAAGAAGGGAGAGGAACCTCAATCCAATGAACCGTGTCGCAGCGCCACCAGGGAAACGCTGAAAGCAGGAGCCTTGTCGATGGCGAGAAAAAGTCTTCTAACCGTGAGCTCACAACCCTTCGTCGATAGGGCGGAATGTGCGGCATGTGCGATTACAGAGCGCTGCCTGTTTTCGAAATACTGGTCAGACCTGGCGTCGGTGAGCAAGCGAGGGCTTCAAGCCAAGCATTTTGGGCCCAGGCAAGTATTGGTTTGTGAAGGCCAGCACGCAGCGGAGATCTGGTTCGTTCGATCTGGGTTGCTGTTGTGCTCGCGTGTGGATCAGCAAGGCAATGAAGTCCCCACGGGGATTCACACCGCGGGCAGTGCGATTGGCCTTCTCGAATCATTCACGACCAGCCGCAGGTTCCGCACGACAATTACTTCGCTCACGCCGTCGGTACTCTGCAGCGTGACGACCGAAGAGCTGCGTCAACTACAAAACACCAATACATCGGTATGTGAAGCAATTGCCGATGTGCTCGAGCACGAGCGCGAGTTCTTGAGCACCTACGGAGTCGCTCTTCTAGGTCAAAGCGTGAAGGTTCGTTTGCTTCGCCTGTTGCTCGAATTGCGACACCCCTTCGGCGAAGTGCGTGAGGACGGCGTGTTGCACATGCATTTGCCCGTGCCCCGAAATGTCCTCGCGAGCATTATTGGCACAACGCCTGAGACGCTCAGTCGAACGGTAAAAGAGCTTCAAGAGTCATCCGTGCTTCTCTTCGAGGGGGCAAAGGTGTTGATCCCCGATCTCGATATTGTCCTCGACATTGTCGAGAAGACTTCGACGCCCTGATTCGAGTTTGTATCGTCAAAGTCTCCAGCCTCATCGCAGACAATATTGGCGGTTGAGCTAACTCAAGGAAACACCTCGAAACCCTTGATCGCGCTCAACGACTCCGACTGCGAATCCAATCATGCTCGCCGCTCATGAGGGTTATCGCTCGAGCATCGCACTGGGGCCGATTCCAAAACATCCCAACTGCCATCTGAATGTCTTGGGCTCCGACCCTTCGTGGACAACACGCATGTTGTTTTCGCTCTCGCGGTGGTCACTCTGAGCACCGCACATCCAATCGCTCGCCGTCTTCTCCAAAGGCTTCGGACACATGTCACTCGAAAAATCACTTAATCTCGCGCAGACGCAGATCCCCGAGTGTTTGGCAGTCGGGTATGTCGACATGTCGACAGGAATGCTTCTCGCCGTCAAAACGGTCGATTCTCATCCGAGCGAAGTCTTGGATCTCGTATCAGCAGCGACCGCTGATTTGTTCCAAGGCACGAACGTTGTCGCGATCGAGCAACTCTTCAAAAAACAACGCGGCCAATCGTCCGACACCACCCACTACTTCCAGGAGATCATCGTATTTAGCACCAACCTCCTGCACGTATTCATGCGAGGGAAGAAGCACAACCAGCACGCAACCGTGTTCGAGTGTCGGTCGAGCGCCAATATCGGAATGGTGCTCTCGAAAGCTCGGCTTGCGCTACCGAATATCGAAGGCGCCGCCTGACGTCTTAAGGCTATCCTCGAAACTACCTTGAGCAGTCGAGCTTCGAGCAGGCAGTTGCTTCACCGCTTGCGTTCTCACGTACTCGAGCGCCCACCTCTGTTGGGGTCGGGGCCAAACCCCGACGAGAACACTCTTGTGAATCAACCGCCATCGCTTCGCTCTTCGTGCTCAACGCTACCTCGATGACTACCTAGAGCGGTTCGCAGGTTCGACAGGTACTAGCGCGCCCGGAAGGAGCGAGCGAGGCGCACTTGAGGTGCGTTGAGCGAGTGGATGAGGACGTAAGCCGTAGCTGACGGACCTGAGAGCCGCTCTAACGTCGTCGATACAGTAGAGCCCCGCAACTCGTATGGTTCGTTCATCTTTGTTGTCGTGGAGCAAGACATGATCGCCGCCATTTGCACTCGAACGGTCAGTGAAATCTCGCTCAACATCGAACGAACCATTCAACTCGTGTTTGACCTCGATGTCGTGTCTGCTGAAGAAACAGGCGACACCACCCAACTCATCCAAGAAACACGTTTGGTATTGGGTGAGGTGCTGGCAGTGCTTTCTCCACTCGCCGAAGGACAATTGCCCAGCGAAATCACCGGAGCAGCAGAGGTCGGAGAGGTAGCCTTCGAAGACCTGGTTTTCCTCGGATATATGGGCTTGAGCGCAAAGCTGAGCTCTTTGGGGGCGAATCTCGATTCTTGTGAGACCTGGGATATTTTTGATCTCTGCGCCGGCACACGACGCGAGGCACTTCGAAGCCTGTGCGCCATCGGAAACCATCTGCGTCGCGTGTTGGGCGGGCCTTCGTACGACGAATATCTCTACGACGAAGCCATCGTAGGGGTTGAAACGCGACGTGCATACCTGAGATTCCGCGAAGAAATTATTCGTTTCGAGCCGGTTTCTGTGAGCGATTGCAGTGGCTCAATGAGACGTTGTGCGAGCGCCATTGCCAAGCTCATTGGGAAGCCGATTTACCCGTTTCTTCGCACCCAAGATCGCTTGTTGCTGCGCGACGCCCAGCGACGTCTTCGCGCATGGCTCGAAGCGCAACGTCACGAAGCTGACCTACTTGGGGCATCTAGGATCTGGCAGGACCTCTTCAACCAATGTGAAATCATGCTCGCCGTCAATATGCGCCCCGAGTTGCGCGAGCACGATCGACGCACACTGGCCAAAGCCAAACGTTGGATCAGGGCAAACCCAGACAAGAACCTCCTCGAGGTTGCTGCATTGCTTTCGACCGCACAAGGGCGTTGCCCACGTTTGGATGCGTGTTTGTCCTCAACGGGAACCACTCACGCGGAACTCATCGCTGCGATCGATGGGTGTCTCGTTGCGCTTGATCAGAATCGAGCCGATGCAGATAAAATTTCAACATGGGCTCCGCCGTCAGAAGGCAGCCCCGCTTCTGCAAAATTGCGGATTCGCTAACCGAGTCGCGAGTGATGGACGCGCGGGCTACCCACCAATCGCGCGAATAGAGAGCTTCGACGCGCCCTCTTCGGTGCACCCTTTGAATCGCTCGCCGTCGGGCTTGTGAAGCCACGCCTCGCGCAACGCTCGCTGAACTGCGCTGGTGTCGCCGGCACGAGCAGCTTCGGCCGCGGAAACCCCATCAGGTGTTGCCAGGCAGGGTCGAAGTGTCCCGTCGGAAGACACGCGCAGGCGATCGCACCCCGCGCAATACGTGTGCGAGCTGCCGGTGATGAAGCCCACGCGTAGCGACGAGTCATGCCGCGCAGTCACGTACTTCGCCGGGCCGCGATCACGATCGGGCACAGCGAGGTTGTCCACGAGCAGGTGTGCGAGACGGCTTCGGATCTCATCGCCCGCAACGAATGAATCGCGCAGCTTCGCTCCCTCGCCGATCGACATGATTTCGAGAAAACGGGGGGTGATGCGGCGAGACCACGCCCAGCGTGTGAGCGCTTCGATCTCGTCGTCGTTTTGTCCGCGCACGACGACCACGTTGAGCTTGGTGTCCGCGAAGCCTGCTGCCTCGAGCGCATCTACGCCTGCGAGAACCTGAGGAGTGAGCCCCCTCGCGTGATTGCGTCGAACTTTCGAGGGTCGAGCGTATCGAGCGATACCGTCACGCGATGCAACCCCGCATCGCGCAGCGGCACCGCCAGCTTTGATAGCTGCGTGGCATTGGTCGTGAGCGCGAGATCGGTGATGGGCAACGAAGCAGCGAGGCGAGTGATCTCGACCACATGCGGGTGGAGCAACGGCTCGCCGCCCGTGAGACGGATACGCCGAACCCCCGCGTCTACGAGAGCCTGCAACATCACTCGCCAGCCCTCGACATCGAGACGCTCTTCTTGTGCGAGGTAGCCGTCGTTTCGATCGGGACGGCAATACACGCAGGCAAGATCACAGCGATCAGTAAGCGAGATGCGAACCGTTTTTGGCCCGGACCACTCGGGCGTTGGTACCGACGCGACCGCCCTCGCGTGAGCCACGCGGGGTGTCGAGTAGATCGGTAGCGAACGGTGCATACGCGCATCCTACTCGACGCTTTCGCGTAGGCACGAGCCATCCTACGCTGCTTGGATGAATGACGCGCCCACCGCGCTTCGAGTCGTGACCGTCACCGTCTCAGATACGCGCACCGAAGCAGACGACGAAGGGGGGAAGACCCTTCGAACGGGTCTCGAGTCCGCCGGTTTCTCTGTCGTAAGGCATGCAATCCTGCGAGACGAGCCGAATGAAATCCAAGCGTTGATCGATGAGGTCACGACGACTCAAAGCGCCGACGCAATCGTGCTCACGGGTGGCACCGGGATCTCACCCCGTGATCGTACCTACGAGGCCGTATCTGCGAAGCTAGACCTGACGCTCGATGGTTTTGGTGAGGCGTTCCGAAGACTGTCTTGGGATCAAATCGGACCACGCTCGATTCTTTCTCGGGCCACCGCGGGCGTCGCGCGAGGGGTGGTGGTGATCTCGCTGCCCGGTAGTGTGAAGGCGGTCGAGCTCGCCGTTCGTGAGCTCATCACCCCTACGCTCGCTCACGCTGTCGCACTCGTCCGCGGAGACACTCGGCATCACCACCACGACCACCCATCGCATACGGGTCGAACCAAGTCATGAAGCTGAGCATCTTGTACTTCGCAATGACGCGCGATCTCGTCGGGCTCGACAGTGAGGTCGTCGAGGTTGACGACAGCATTCGAACCATCGGAGAGATTTCGTCCTGGCTCGAGAGACATCACAACGCGCTCGCAGGTCGGATGAAGGGCATTCGACTCGCGCGAAATGAAGCCTTCGCATCGCACGACGAGCTGCTCACCGAAGGCGATACGATCGCGCTGATTCCGCCCGTGTCAGGGGGCGAATGAACGCTAGGTCGCGCTACTCGACGCGATCATCTTGAAGAGCGTCTCTTCGTACCGCGCAAGTCGATGCTTGCCGATCCCGGCAGTGGCTCGCAACTGATCTACACTCGCGGGAGGGTGGGCCACGAGCGCAGACAAGCAATGCCCTGGGAGCACGACCTGCTCATCGACTCCTCGGTTTTTTGCCTCGAATCGTCGCCAGCGGCGAAGCCTGTCTTCGAGACCTCGCCTTCGATCGATCTCTGCTCGACCCATCGGAACAACGGTGATGGCTTCGAACTCTTCGTCGGACAGCTTGCCGTCACTCACCCCTTGCGAGATCGCTTCGATCCATCGAGGCGGGTCATCGAGCACTCGAGACCCATTGAGGCCGCGAACCTCGAAGAGCGACGCGATCGACGTCGGACGAGCAAGCGCGAGCGCCTGAATCTGTTCGACCGACGCGATGTGAAACGCCGGTTTGTCGAGCTCACACGCAACCGTCTCACGCAGCAAAGCAAGCCTGCGGACAACCGCTTGCTCTACGGGCGACAGCGATGCAGGCCCCTTGATTTTCAGGTACGGCGAACGCTCGATCGTGTCGGCCAACGCCTGCGATAGTTTGTACTCCGTCTCGTCGTCGACCTCGCCCTCGATACCCAGCTCAACCGCCCTCGCGCGCAGCTTGCGTTCGAGAGAGAGCAAGTGCGCGACGTCGTTCGCGAGATAGTCGAGCTGGGCGCGTTCGAACGGCCTCTGCGCCCAGTCATGTCGCTGATACCCCTTCTCGACGTGAATGCCGAGCTCGCTCGAAAGCAAGCTCGCGAGCCCAAGCGCCTGGATACTCAAGAAGCGCGCACACACCGAGGTGTCGCGCACGTTCGAAAGACGCGCTCCGTTCTGCGAAAGAAGCTGCGCGTCGAACGTCAAGTCATGCAGCACCTTCGTTGGTCCATCGGCACCGAGTAGCTCGTTGAGACTCGCAGCGGGCAAGACGAGCGTATCGATGATCGCGACCTCGGCGGGCGCGCCTTCACGCGCTTCCCAGGCCAGTTGAACGGTACACAACCGCGGCTTGTACGCGTGCAGACCGTTCCCTTCGACATCGACGGCGAGGCGTTTTGCCTTCGACACCTTCGCGAGCACCTGCTCGAGTTGCTCGGAGGTGCTCACGATGACGGAGCTCGAATTCACTTCGCTCACGAGCTCACACGATCACGATCGAGGGGCACGAGACGAGCGACGAGCCCGGCGACTCACGAAGATCGACAAGCCCGCAAGCATCGCGAGTGAAGCGCTGGCGCCCTCACGCCCAGCGCGCCCAGGCGCCGTTGTACAACACCCCTTCGGGTCTTCCGCAGGCGAGGCACATGCAGACTCGAAACCGTGACGAGGCTCGGGGTTGCACGCGGGGACTTCCCGATCCGTCGGATAGACCGCACACACCGCCGCAATGTCGTCAGGCGCCAAATCTCTCATGCTCGTCGACTTGCCTTCGTACTTTGCGAACATCGTGGCCGTCTCGTCAGGCGAGTGCGCAAGGCCGATGAAGTGACCCGATTCGTGGGTCATCACCGAGCGCAAATCGGTGTCGATCAGCGCGATGTCATCGGTGGTGGTGAAGTTGTGGTCGTGGCTGTTGAGCTCCATGTCGGCGTCGTAGATCTCGCCCGTATCGACATCGAAGGTCAGCGTAGTGAGCGCGAGCACGGTGTCGCCGTTGTCATGCGGCCACTGATCATCGCGAAACACGAACAGGTTCACGTTGCCTTGATCCGAGTTGTACTCCTGCTTGTCGCAGCTCACTGCGCCCAAGAAGTGAAACTCAATCGAAGGCTTGCCGGATGCGCACGCAGCGTCTTGCCAAGTCGCAAGCGCATTCACCGCCGTCTGCTTGAACACGTCAAAGCTCACCTGCTTCGATGCGGTCTGGTTCAGCGCAAACCCAATGCACTTCTGCGACCAAAACAACGGTTTGTCACCGCTGCTTCCGCCTCCGTAACAACCCGTCGCTGCGTTGAGCAAACAGGGCTCATGCTGAGCATCTTCGGTGGGGCAATAGAAGGTTCTGCAGAATGCGTGCGCTGTCGTCGCGCTCAACATCACGCCAAGCACCGACAAAGCGCTCATCGTCCAACGAACAGCGCTCATGGCTTGACGCTCCTCGCAGCAACAATCGACGCTGCCGCCTCTTCGATCGTCTTGCCCTCGAGCACCACTCGAGCCCCGGTGCCCGTTTCTGCACGCGTGAGCAAGTGGGTCGGAATCGACGCTTTCAAGCGTGCGACGCCCTTGTCGTCAGCGTCGAGCAAGTAGTGGCCTTGGCCCATTTCGGTGACGGACATCGTGCCCGCGGCCGACACCGCAGGTCGCAAAAAGAGCAATACCTTGCGATGCAAACCGAGCTTGGCTTCGCCCTCGACGATCTGTCCGATCTTGTCGATGCGACCACCCAACGTTCGAACCCAGACGTCACCCGACGAGCTGCCCACGATCGATCGCGATGGGGTCACTCGTGTGTACGTCACGATGCGGCGACCCACGTTGGGGATGTCCTCCCATTGAGACCGCGCTTCGACGGTGGTGCCTTCGATCACCATCGTCGAACGTGATGCCAAGTGCTCGAGTGTCGCCTCACGAAACAGCGACGCCTCGGCGACAGAGGCCCCCGCAACAAGCGCAACGACCCCCGCCGGAGCGCCCACCGTAAGGGCGATCGCAAGGGACAAGCAACGTCGATTCATGGCGCCACGGTATCACTTCCCGAGGGCATCAGTAGCTGAAGTTTCCCAGCTTCACCTTGCCCCGAAACACCCAGTAGATCGTCGCGGTGTACGAGAGCACGAAGGGCATCCCCAAGAACGCCACGATGCGCATGATCCCAAGCGTTTTCTCGGATGAGCTCGCGTTGTAGATCGTCAGGTTGTACGCGGGATCAATGCTCGAAACGAGCAAGTTGGGGAACAGCGCTATCCCGAAGAAAAACGTCAACGCGGCAAATGTGCAACACGACGAAACGAAGGCGTACAACGGTCGATTGAGGTGGATAGCGCGCGGGATGTTCGCGATCGACAACGCGTTCAACACAACCACGACCCACGCCACGGGGAAGTCTCTGAAGTTCTTCAGAACCCACGGCATGTTGACCAACGTCACCGCCGTGACCAGCGCGTACATGGCCAGGAACACGAAGAACGTTCGCCACATCCAGCGATGGATTCGTTGCTGCAGCTCGCCTTCGTTCTTCAAGTAGAGATAGATCGATCCGTGCATCGCACATGCAGCGATCGCCAGAAGCCCCCCGAGGATCGGAAACGGCCGGAAGATCTCGAAGTCGGCGCTCACGAAATCACCATCCGCTTTGAGCGGCGCACCTTCGAGCGCAGAGCCAACCCCGCCTCCAAACAAGAACGCGGCAAGCGTGCTCGCTCCGCTAAAGCAGACGTCCCACGTCGTTCGCCATCCCGGAGACTCGCTCTTGCTTCGAAACTCGATCGACACTCCTCGAAAGATCAACGCGAAGAGCACCATCATGAACGGGATGTAGAACCCAGAAAACGCTGCGGCATAGGCGCGCGGAAACGCAGCAAACAACGCGCCGCCAAAGGTCACCAGCCAGACTTCGTTGCCGTCCCACAACGGGCCGATTGAGTTCAACAGAAGGCGTCGCTCGATGTCCTCTTTGACAAAGAGATGCAAGATGCCGACGCCGAGATCAAAGCCATCGAGAATCGCGTAACCCGCGAGCAGCACGCCGAGCAGGAAGAACCAGAACACATGGATATCCCAAGCCATGGTCTCACCCTTTCGCCGACGTCATCGACGGCCCCGATGGGTTGGCAAGTTGAGCAGCGGCCTCGAGAAACTCGGGACCACGCGTTTGCGGAGGCGGCTCATCCGTCGGCCGGTGCTCTTCGGGTCCGTGCTGAATTTTGCTGTTGAGGACGTAGATCCAGACCGCGAAGAGCAGCGCGTAGATCAGGGTGAACATCACGATCGAACCCACGATCTGATGCGCCGCGACCGCCTTCGACACCGCGTCGCTGGTGCGAAGCAATCCGTACACGACCCAAGGCTGACGACCTACCTCGGCGGAAATCCAGCCGGTTTGATTCGCCGCGTAGGGAAGCACGACCGCCACCACGAAGATCTTCATCAACCACTTCGTCCCGAAGAGCTTGCCTCGCCAACGCAGAAACCACGCGAGGAACACCAGCGCTGGAAGGATCGTCCCGATGCCGATCATCACGTGGTACGTCATGAACGGGAGCACGATAGGCGGGCGATCCTCTGGCTTGATCTGATCGAGACCCGTGACGGGTTTGTTCGGGTCTTCGTGAACGAGAACGCTGAGCAAATAGGGGATTTCGATCCCGTATTTCACTCGCTCTTCTTCTGGATCAGGCAGCCCGATCACGTAGAGCCCGGTGCCTCCTTCACCCGTACGGAAGTGACCTTCAAACGCAGCGAGCTTTGCAGGTTGATGCTCGGCAATGCTCTTGGCGGAGGCGTGCCCCGCGAGGAGCTCAGCGCAGCTCGCTATCGTCGCGACGACCAACGCGAGTGTGAAACATCGCTTGGCGAATTCGAGGTGACGCTCTCGAAGGACATACCAAGCGCAGATACTCATCACGAAGAAGGCACCGAGAATGAATGCGCCGAACAGCACGTGGGTAAGGCGCACCATCGCGGACGGGTTGAACACCATCTGCCAGAAGTCGGTGATCTCTGCGCGCGCGTTGAGGCCCTCACCCACGATGTGAAACCCCGCTGGCGTCTGCTGCCAGGAGTTCGCGATCACGATCCAGACGGACGAGAAGATCGAACCGAGTGAGACCATGCACGTCGAAAAGAAGTGGGTTCTCGACGAGACGCGATCCCATCCAAACACGAGCACGGCGAGAAAGCCCGACTCGAGGAAGAACGCGAAGATCCCCTCGGCTGCGAGTGCTGACCCAAAGATGTCACCGACGTATCTCGCGTACGCTGCCCAGTTGGTTCCGAACTCGAACTCCATGACCAGACCCGTGGCCACGCCCATCGCAAAGTTGACCGCGAAGACCTTGGTCCAGAACCGCGTCATTGTTTCGTAGAGTCGATCGCCCGTGCGGAGGAACATCCCCTCCATCACGACGAGCAACAACCCGAGCCCGATCGAGAGCGGCGGAAACAGGTAGTGGAACATCACCGTCAGCGCGAACTGGATTCGCGACAGCAGGACGACCGACATGAAGTGAACCTCGTTGGGTCAGTGAATTCGGAGCAACGCGCCGCAATGCCCACTGTGCGCGCGAGAGCAGAATGCACGAAGCTCGTGGGGAAATTCCAGATTGCTCAATCGAGAGGCATTTTCGATCGTGATTCGAGGCCGACACGCACAAGGCACCGAGAGTCGTCAGAGTGGGGCGCATGATGTTCATCGCAGATCTCGATCGAGACGCGCTGCTCATTCCGCCGCCCGATCGCCCGACCGTTCGCGAGATTCCGATGAAACCACAGCACGAGCGCATCGGGTCACACGAAGGACGTCACGACCTTTGTATCGAGCTATGTGGGGTTGCCCCCACCACCTCGACAAGCACCCCAAGCTCACCACGTCGTTGACAAACGAGAGTCGCGAACGTTGCGTCGTTTCCTTAACGCGGCATTACTTGCGCCGCGCATGACTGACAGCACCTCGAGCACAACCGCCGCAACCGCCCCTGGCGTAGGGGCTCGCGGCGCTGTTGAAGCCGCGAAAAGCCTTGAAAAAGAGCTGTCGAAAGTCGAAGGCAAAGGCAAGTGGCTGCGCCGCGGCGTCGTGCTGTTGGTGCTCGCCGGAGCGATCGCAGGCGGCGTCGTATGGAGGTCGAAACACAAGCCGCCTCCGCCTGCCCACTACCTCACGAAGAACCTGAGCGTGGGTGATGTGGTCGAAACGGTGCAGTCCACGGGCGTCATCAAACCGATGACCGAAGTGCAGGTCGGCGCGCAGGTATCAGGGCGTGTCGTTCGCGTGCTCGTTGACTTCAACTCGTTCGTCAAACGAGGAGATCTTCTCGCTGAGATCGATCCGTTGACATTCGGTGCTCAGGTCGATCAGCAGCGCGCTCAAATGCTCGCGCAGAAGGCTGCGCTTGCTCGAGCAGAAGCCAACGCCGCCTCGCTCAAGCTCTCACTCGATCGCGCAGAGAAGTTGAAGTCAGAGAATCTGGCCGGCCAAGAAGAGGTCGACAAAGCGAAGGGCGCGTACGACGTCGCTCAAGCCGACATCGCGCAAGCCAAGGCACAGATCGCTGCAACGAACGCGACGATCGCATCAGCGGCTGCGAACCTCTCGTACACAAAGATCTATTCGCCAATTGATGGAGTGGTCACCAACCGCGCCATCGACCCGGGGCAGACAGTCGCAGCGAGCTTTCAAGCTCCGGTGTTGTTCGTCATCGCAGAAGACCTCAGCAAGATGAGGATCTTCGCGGACATCGACGAAGCCGACGTGGGCAAGCTCCAAGAGAACATGGAGACCGAGGCGACCGTTGATGCCTTCCCGGGTGAGAAGTTCGCGGGCAAGGTCACACAAGTTCGTTACAACCCGAACACCGTTCAAGGCGTGGTGACCTACCAAGCCGTCATCGAAGTGGGCAACCCAGAGCGCAAGTTGCGACCTGGCATGACCGCGACCGTGACCGTGCGAACGAAGGAAGCAAAAGGCGTCGTTCGAATTCCGAACGCTGCACTTCGCTTCAAACCATCACCCGAGAAGGGCCCTGATGGTAAGCCGATCCCCAAGCCGCCAGAGAAGGCGCTCGAAGCACGCACGGGGCGCGTGTATTTGATCCCGGATACGACACCGGGGAAGGAAAAGATCGAGCCGCGCGTGGTGAAAACGGGCATCACCGATGGCCAGTGGACGGTGCTCAACGAGGTGGATCTCACCGACGGCACGCTCGTGGTGACAGACGAGACGGACGACAAGGACGGCAAGAAGGGGCCGAAATTGTTTTGAGCGTGCAGGCCGCAGAACAACCGCCGAGTGCAAGCGCGCCATCGAGAACGTCGAGTGCCGCGTCGCTCATCGAGCTGATCGGCGTCGAGAAAGACTACGTCTCGGGCCCGTCGGTGGTGAAAGCGCTTCGTGAGGTGAACCTGAGCATCGCGCAGGGAGAGCTCGCTGCGATCGTGGGCACCAGCGGCTCGGGCAAGAGCACGCTGATGAACATCGTGGGGTGTCTGGATCGCCCCACACGAGGCACGTACACGCTCGCCGGGCTCGACGTCGGGCGTCGATCGAATGATGCGCGAGCGATCGTTCGCAATCGCCTGATCGGCTTTATCTTTCAGGGCTTCAACTTGCTTCCGAGAACCACTGCGCTCGAAAACGTCGAGCTGCCGCTGGTGTATCGCGGAGTGCCTCGAAAGCTACGCCGAGAGAAGGCGATGTACGCACTCTCGCAAGTGGGGCTAAGCAGCCGTTCGCATCACACGCCGAATCAGCTTTCAGGTGGCCAGCAGCAGCGCGTTGCGATCGCTCGCGCGCTCGTAACTGAGCCACCGCTGCTGCTCGCGGACGAGCCGACGGGCAACCTTGATACACGAACGAGCTATGAGGTGTTGTCGCTGCTGCAACACCTCAATCGACACTCGAGCATCACGGTGATCATCGTCACGCACGAGCCTGACATCGCAGCCTGCGCATCGCGCGTGATCGTCGTACGAGACGGCCGAGTCAAAGCGGACGATTTCAACGCAAAGCCGCGTGATGCAGCAGCCGAGCTCGAAGCCCTCGGGCCGGCGCCCGAATAACAAAACAACGAAGCCGACCCGCGACGGAGTCGGCTCCTGGGAGAGGCTCACCGCGTGAGTCACGCGGCAAGCTCAATGAGCCACGCTCAACGCGACTCGATCGGCACGTACGAACGCTCGGTTGGCCCGGTGTAGATCTGTCGCGGACGACCGATCTTGGTGGCCGGATCGCGGTGCATTTCCTTCCAGTGCGAAACCCAACCGGGCAAGCGACCGATGGCGAAGAGCACGGTGAACATGTTCACGGGGATGCCGATCGCTTGGTAGATGATGCCCGAGTAGAAGTCGACGTTCGGGTAGAGCTTGCGCGAGATGAAGTAGTCATCCTTGAGCGCCATCTCTTCGAGCTCCATCGCCGTGTCGAGCAACTTCGACGTCGACTTGAGCTGCGAGAGAACTTCGCTGCACGCCTTCTTCAAGATCTTCGCGCGTGGATCGAAGTTCTTGTAGACGCGGTGACCGAAGCCCATGAGACGGGTCGTATCGTCGCGGCTCTTGCAGCGCTCAAGGAACGCCTTACCCGAAACGCCTTCACGCTCGATGGCGTGAAGCATCTCGATCACCGCCTGGTTTGCACCACCGTGGAGTGGGCCCCAGAGCGCGTTGACGCCTGCGGAGATCGAAGCGAACAAGTTCGCCTGCGAGCTGCCGACGACGCGAACGGTGCTGGTCGAGCAGTTCTGCTCATGATCGGCGTGGAGCACGAGGAGCAGGTCGAGCGCCTTCGCGATGACCGGGTTCACGACATATGGCTCGCAGGGCGTGCCGAACATCATGTAGAGGAAGTTCGACGCGTAATCGAGCTTGTTATCGGGGTAGAGGAAGGGCTGCCCGATCGAGTGCTTGTACGAGTACGCCGCCATCGTCGGGAACTTCGCGAGCAGACGAACGGTGGACATATCCACATGGTTCTTGTCCGCAAAGTTCAGCGAGTCTTGGTAGAAGGTCGACAGGGCACCAGTGACCGTCGACAACACGGCCATCGGGTGCGCATCCTTCGGGAAACCAGCGTAGAAGCGCTTCACATCCTCGTGAAGCATCGTGTGAATGCGAATCCGCTCTGCAAACGCCGAGAGCTGATCTTTCGTGGGCAGCTCGCCTTCGAGAAGCAGATGCGACACCTCGAGAAAGCTCGACTTTTCGGCGAGCTCTTCGATGTTGTATCCGCGATAACGAAGGATGCCCTTGTCGCCATCGATAAACGTGATGGCGCTCTGACACGAACCGGTGTTCATGAACCCCGGGTCGAGCGTGATCAACCCCGTCTTCGCCCGCAGCGCAGCAATGTCGATACCGCGTTCGCCTTCGCTACCCTCGACGACTTTCATATCGAGTGACTGCGCGCCGTAGTTCAGCTTAACCGTCTCGCTCATGCGATTCTCCTTGGGCGCCCACCTTTGCGGGGCGCGGGACGGCCCCGTATAGCACGTTGCGCCGTCCAGATGCGTCGTAAATTCCTGTAAGGTCGAACCGCTTGATTGCCCTGCTCAGAATCCTGTCTGCCGTAAGGCTTGCGCTCTTCGCAGTTGCCCGAGCAAAGCTGCGAGCTGCCCTTACGATCCTCGGGATTTTGATCGGGGTCGCGGCCGTGGTGATCGTCACCGCGCTGGGCTCGGGCGCGCGCGACAAGATCGCCAAACAGATCGAGAGCATGGGGTCGAATGTGCTCTACGTGTTTCCGCAGTCGTCCCAAGCGTCGGGAGCACGAAACAAGGGCGGCTCGCGACTCACGGAAAGCGACGCACGAGCGATCGTGCGTGACTCGGTCAGCGTCGCGGCGGTGGCTGTGTTGTCGAGCACGGCAGCCCAGGTGGTGTTTGGCGACCGCAACGCTGCCACAGCGATTTACGGCACCAATCTGGCGTACTTTCACGTTCGCTCGTACTCGGTCGCAAAGGGGGCTCAGTGGACGGAGTGGGACGAGCGTTCGAAAGCCAAGGTGGTGATCCTCGGCGCAACGACCGCCGAAACGCTGTTTGGTAATCAAGACCCGATCGGTGCGGTTGTGCGTATTGGTCGCTACCCCTTTCGGGTGATCGGTGTGCTCGATCGCAAAGGCCCGAACGCGTTCGGCGAAGACCAAGACGACCGCGTGCTCATGCCTGCGGCGTCGTTCCGAGCGCGCATCAAGCCAACGGCCCCAGGGCGCGTCGACATGCTGATGGTATCGGCCTCCGACGCGAATACGGTCGATCGCGCGCAATCACAAATCACCTCGGTGCTCCGTCAACGGCATCGCATCGAAGAAGGACGCGAGAACGACTTTCAGATCGCCACACAAGCTGACTTTCGACGAAGCCAGGAAGCCATCTATGCGGTGCTTTCGATATTGCTTCTCTCGGTCGCCGGAGTGTCGCTGTTCGTGGGAGGGATCGGAGTCATGAACATCATGCTCGTGAGCGTCACCGAACGAACGCGCGAGATCGGGATTCGCATGGCGATTGGCGCGAGCGGCAGCGACATCCTGATTCAGTTTTTGGTCGAAGCGGTTGTGCTCTCGTTGCTTGGCGGAATCATCGGCACGCTCGTCGGCGTGAGTGGAATCTATGGCTTTTCACTCGTGCTCGAGTGGCCCATGGTGGTGCCAGTCGAAGCATTGACCGTGGCGCTTGGCGTAAGCGCAGCGATCGGGGTCGTATTCGGGTTTCTTCCGGCTCGCAGGGCAGCGCGTCTCGACCCCATCGACGCGCTTCGCGACGAGTTACGAGCAATCGTTCACTTCAACAACTCGGTGCACTTCAGGGCGTCGATCTCTTTTTGCACCGCGCTGTTGGCGCGAATCGCGTTCGACTGGCTGAGCATCTCGCAGGCCGAGATCGGGTCACCGCTCGCCTTCTCAACCATCGCGTAGTTGTAGAGAATCGAAGCCTTGGTGTTGGTGTCTGGGTCGGATTCGAGACCCTTCTTGCAAGCCGCGCGTGCGAACGGCAACGCGCCTGCTTTCAGGTGGGCGTAACAGCGACTTCCCCATCCAAACCCACGTTTATCGTCGACGAAGCTCTCGTCGTCAGCGGACAGTCGCGAAGGCTTATCGACGGGTTTGCACTCTTTGCCGACGAGCTTGGTGCCGGGCTTACAGTCGGGCTCTCCCTCACCCGCTTTCCGAAGCTCGGCAAGCTCGAGTCGAAGAAGAGCGCCGCACCCATCGGGAGGGCCTGCATCACCGCGCTTCGAAGACGCACAGGTCTTGATGTCGCCATCTTTGCTGAGCGTCTCGTGCTTCTTGCTCGTCTCTGCGCCTGCCCCCGCGCCGAGCACATTGGCGGAGGCCCCTTTCTCGCTTGAGGTTCCGGTGAAGAAAGAGAAGGCCCCGACGGTGAGCGCGGTCACCACATGAGTGGCTCCATCACATTCGCCAACGAGCTGATCTACAGCAGGCGGAAGGCCGGGCACGCCGTACTCGCCGACGATCGTCATCTCGGCGGTGAGCTGACCACTTTGGGCGAGCTTGCCCTCGAACTTCGCGGCGTACACAGGGATGCTCGCGTAGAGCTGCTGAGCATTCGCCATCGTCACGTTTTCATCTTTGGGCGTGATGGCGGTGTACGCGTACTTACTGTTTTTTTGCGGCACCTTACATCGTCGAAGCACCTGCAGATCGCAGCCCTGGTAGTGGACAACGAGCTGGCCTTGTTGAGCCTGCGATTCAAGCGACGCGCGATCGGGAGCTGCCCACTCGAGCACCAGCGGACGAAGCTGACCTTTGGCCGAATCGCACTTGTTGGTGAACCCCTCGGGCATCTTCGCCGGCGGGGGTGTATCCGCTGCAGTTTGCGCGGGCAGCGGGTTTCCGCAGGCGGACGCAACAAGAGTGAAACCCAACAATGACAAGAAGAAAGGCCGATGGTTCATGGTCGAAATTGCCCGTCGAAAAACGCCAAAATGCTCAACTGCGCGCCCTTGTTGGTGCCGATGAAGTGACTTCCCCCCTGCACCGTCCACAGCTCTACAGGACGGTCGCAGCCTGTGTACCTAAGGATTGCGGTCTCGTCCCCTAGCACCTTGGGCTCGAAGTCGATCGTACCTGAATTCGAGGGGGTTCCCTTACAGTGCTCGCGGGTCGCCCAGCTTTTCGTTGTATCGGCTGCCGATGGGTGCGCAGGGAGTGTGGGCTTCGAGAGCGCCTGCCCGCCGCTGTAGCGGATGAGCTCGTCGTGGTCTCCGTGCACCTGCAGGATCGCCACGGGCTGTTTCGGAGAGCACGGCTCATCGGCCAATGGCGCAGCACCCGCAACGCTCGCGATTGCGGAGATCCCCTCGACGTCACATGCAAGGCGGTGAGCCATGAAACCGCCGTTCGAGAATCCGATCACATAGATGCGCGATGGATCCACGTTCGGGGATGATTTTGCCCGCTCGATCAGCGCCCGAAGCTCGGCGACATGATCCACGGTCGACCCATCGAAATTGCAGCACGCTTTCGACGCGTTCCAGAACTGTTGGCCCTTCGAATTTTTAGGGCCGTCGGGGGCCGCGTATACGAACTTCTTCGATGCAGCCAACGCATCGAGCTCGACCACTTTGCGAAGCACCTCCCCCGATGCCCCGAGACCGTGGAGGTAGAGCACGAAGGGCCGTTTTTCACCTGGCGCAATCGTCGTCGGCACCCTGATTTCTGCCGCCGCAGCGCCCGTCAGACCGCTCGTCGCCATGGTGGACGGAGACCCAGATGGCGTTGGCGCGACACGCCCGGATGCAGACGCCGATGCGAGAACGACGGGAGGCGTATTCTTCGCTCCATCAGCCGTGGCGGACGGGAGCGGGGGCGGCCCAGGATCGGACGAGCACCCACTGCTCAGGCCGACGCAAAAACTCACGACGGCCAATGAGATCATCACGTTCGCGCGCGCACCGATCATCGTCGGCGGATAGCACAAGTGCGTGGTGACTCGCGCAGACTTGGCGCACCGATCTCGAAGCCAGCCCCTGCGAGAGCTCGCTAGGCTTCGAAGAAACGATCAGGAGTGATCTTTCTCGCGGTGGTTGTCTCGCCCGGTGGCCTTCTCGAGATCAGGGACAACGCGAGCCACGCGATTTTCGACGACCTGCTGAACGATCGACCAAAGCGCGTCGGAATCGCTCGTGTCGGCTAGCAAACCCAACGGGATCTGAAAGCCTCCCTTGTCGGCACGACCACCGCCGTAGGGCTTACCGTCGCGGTCTTTACCAAAGGCGGTTTGCAAGAAGATCGCAGGGTCGACACTCGGGCTGCTCGTGCGAAGCGAGCCGTCGATGCGATCTTCAACGATGCCGTAGACGATCACGGTGTCGATGTCTTCGCGGCGCAAAATGAAATCGGCCGCCGTCGCAATCGCATCGCGATCGTTGAGTGAAACTTCGCCAACCCCGGCGCAGGCAAAGTCTCGAATGACGGCGAGATTGGCCAAGGCTCGACCCAGCACATCCATCGCAGCCGCACCGATCGCTCGACGACCGACGCGAGCGAGCAAATCGGTGTCACAGAAGGTTCGAGCGTAGGCCGCCGCCAAGAAATCAGCGGGCGTCGCAAGCGCAAAATCATCGGTGTCGGTTTGGATACCGAAGGCCAATGCCGTGGCGACGCGCGCATCCTCGCGACGCTCGCCCGTGAGTGGCGCGAGACCCTGCTGTAGGTACTCGGCATAAATCGTACACGACGCGCCCACCTGAGGTCGCAAGTCGACGAACGGCGCTTCGATCGGCAACAGCGACCGATGATGGTCAACCACCGAGAGCAGCTTCAAATCAGCGGGAAGCTCAATCGAGGGCTCGGTGCTGTGTGTATCGACGAGCGATAGGTATTTGAAGCGAGCGAGGTCTGCTTTCGACGAGATTTGAGTCATCTCGAGATGAAGCAACTTCACGAGCGCTCGGTTCTCACGATGCGACAACGGATGCACATGAGCGATCGTCGCAGGCACGCCTAGCGACTCACAAATGCGCTGATGAGCAAGCGCACTGCCAATCGCATCAGGGTCGGGGTGGCCCGAGATCAAAATGACCAGCGGCTCACCGGCAACGCTGGTCAATGTTTTTTCTAGGGACTCCCGTGGGGATGTCTTCGGCTGCATCGGGGTTGTGAGCCTAGCGCGGACAGAGGTCGGAGCGATAGCGCCACGCGCATCAAATCCGCTTCGTTCGTCGGTCACGTCGTTCACGACATCCACCATGCGTCAAGGGCAGTCAGCGAAAAGAACACGACGCTGACGTAGCCGTTGATGTCGAAAAAAGCCTTGTTGATTTTCGAAAGATTGCCTTTGCCCACGATGGCGTGCTCGACGACCAGAAGAAGCGAGATGACTGCAACGGCCGCGAAAAACGCTGGGCCGCGACCAAGGAGAACACCGGTCGTTGCGAACGAAGCGACCGTGATCACGTGAAGACCGGCAGACAAAACCACCGCACCGATGGTGCCAAATCGAGCCGGAATCGAATGTAGCCCGCGCGCACGATCGAACGACTCGTCTTGCAAGCTGTAGAGCACATCAAACCCAGCAACCCACGTCAGCACACCCACCATCAACGCTACGATCCCCGCTTCGGGAGCAGCACCGATGGCAATCCACGCGCCCCCCGGGGCAAGGGCAAGTGCGAGACCCAACACGAGATGCGCTGCCCACGTAAAACGTTTACAGATTGAGTAGCCGAGTAGCACCGAAAGCACAGGGAACGACAGCAGCCCGGGCGTGCTGCCAAGGGTCGCTGCACTCACCACGAACACCGCGGAGCACGCGATCGTCAGAGCCAACGCAGCACGTGGAGACACAACGCCCGCCGGGATTTCGCGGTTCTTCGTTCGTGGGTTCTCGGCATCGATGTCGCGATCCACCCAGCGATTGAATGCCATCGCCGCAGTACGGGCGGCGACCATGCAGACCAACATCGCTGCAACACGCGGAAGGGTGATCGGAAGACGCGGCCGAGGCAACGCGAGCAAGACCGCGGACGCTGCAAAAGGGAGCGCAAAGATGGTGTGGGAAAGCGCAACCATCGAAGCGAACGAACGAGCGATCGAAGGGGCGCGAGCCGGGTCAGGTGCAGGGGGAGGCTCGTGAGCCTCACCCGGTAGCCCTGACGAGCTGGACAAGGACGACATGTCGGCGCGGAGCATAGAGTCGAGAAGCCAAACTGCCCACCACTTCTTCACAGCTCCGATGTAGGGGCGCCGCGCCGTTCAATGTCAATAAGTGAGCCACCATCGCATGGGCTCTCAATCGCCCTCGATCAAGAACCACAGGTGCTCGTTCAGCCCGAGCAAGAATCGACGAAGGATCATCGCCCGACATCGACGAAGTGTGGCGAATGACTGTCTCGGGTACGACCAGGACAGAGGCTCCGGACGACGGCTCGCGACCTGCATCGATCGGATCCTTCTCGATGTGATGCCCTAGACGAGCACCGAAGGTGTCTGCGTCGATCGAGGAGACCCCCGGAAGGACCAGCACGAACGAACCCGGTCGACGCTCAACGACCACGCAAGAGGGGTGCAGAACCTCACGAATCCGACTTGCAACCGTGGCCCTCACGCGATCGCGGGCAGCGGCGGTCGATGGGGTGAGCAAGCGGCCATTCGCGCGAAGCCCGAGCAACATCAGCGTGAACGGGCGTCGCGAAATCGCAGCGCGCGAGAGCTCTTCCGTCAGACGAGTCTCGAGGTAGCTCGACGTGAACGCCATCGTCACAGGGTCGACGTAGGACATCCGATCTTGCCGCGATCGTTCGATGGTCGGAACCGCGCAGTTGGCCAGGAGCTGAACAATCGCATCATCGTGCTCGCCGAACGCGCGAGGCTCGGGCGACGACACTCCGAGAGCGCCGATCGTTCCGTTACCTGATCCGATCGGAGCCACGATCATCGACCCAATCGCAAACCCTTGGCGACCTCCATTCCGAAACCTTGGATCAGTCGCTGTGTCTTCGACGAACGCCAACATACCGTGCCGAGCCACCCAACCTACGACCCCTTCGCCAGGTCGAAACGTGATGGGCGCAGCGTCGGCCCCCTGCCCTGCCCTCGCGCCGGACAACAGGTAATTTCGGCTTGAATCGAACAGTCGAATCGAGGCGTGACGAGCTGCAGGAACGGCAGCCAACGCCGAGTCACACACCAGTTGAAGCGACCGTTCGAGGGACGACGGCCCCACCAACGAACGAGTAAGGTCGACGAGGACCTCGAGTGCGGAATGTGCCTCGGACGAGCTCATGCGCCGAGAATTGCCTTGCTCTTGCGACGCATAGGTCAATGGCACGAGACGTCGAGGTGACAGCCACGACCCGACCAAGCTAGAAGCGAGGCATGAGTCCGGAGGACATCAAAGCGCTTCGCACTGAGCTCAAATGCACTGCGCGAGACCTCGCGACGGCGCTCGGAATCGACCAAGGCACCGTCATGAAGTGGGAGACAGGAGAGCTGTTTCCCACGAAAAAACACTGCGATCAGATGGCAGAGCTTCGCGCCAAGGGGCCGAGTGCGATCCCGAAAAAAGCAAAGGGAGCAAACCCGTCTCCGATGAAAGTCTTGGCCGACCCAACGCTATGGGAGCTCGTTCGAAAGCTCGCTGCACACAAGAAACTGCGTGACGAAGTCGTGAAGCTCGCCGCTTCGTACACCGACCCGGCAGACGACGAGGCCCCCAAAGGCTGACGCCAACCTCACGAGGTCGCCCTGCCACGAGCGTCGACGATTCGCGCACGAGCTCACGCCAAGCAACGGCGCGACGCGCTTCGACACACGCAAAGCGCCCGTCAGCGGCCCACGCGAATCGACGTGATCAAGCGACCTGAAGCAACATCGATCACCAACACACGACCTCGATCGTCGCCCACGACGAGTCGCTGTGCATCGAGCCGCGCGAACACATCACGAGCTGCGCCGAGCGTGATCTCGTCCTCAGCGGCCGTCGCGTTACGAGGCACACGATCGACCCGCGCACCGGCTTCATTGAGCGTCGCAAGCACCACACCGCTGGTGGCAACGATGGGAGCGATCACATCGCGACACGAAGGCCCCGCGAAACACAACTGAGCCTGAATCGAATCAGCGCGCGTAGTTGCATTCGGCGTCGGCGACTGCACCGAACGAGAGCCAGGCGACAACAGCCACACCTCTGGGAGGAGCACGCCTGGGTGTGCTCCCACGGGGTTGTTCAATCCGAGAATCGCAGCGGATCCGTCACCATCCACCGAGGCCCATCCCGATCGGTGCGGACGCTCGATCGTTTTCGACACGTCGATGCTCGCGGAGACGCGAGAGCTCACGGTGTGGCTGGGAAGCGTGAGTGTCCAACGCTCATCTGCGGGGGCACGGGTGAGGAAGGAGAGCTGCTGTTGGTCGTGACGAATCGCTCGGATTTCTCCGCCACAGCGAGGCAGTCGCCACGCAGCCTCAGCATCATCGGAATGTGCATCGATCGCGACGACAGCGTCGTCGATGCCCACAAACCAGACCGAGCCATCGAAGGAGCAATCCCAGCACGAAAGGCGAAGCTCTAGCCACGGAGCCGAGCGACGCGTGAGCAGGTTGATACGAGAGAGCTTCCAGACATCACCACGCTGCGCGAGAGCGATCACGCCAGACGGGCCTGCGACCAACGAAGTGGCGGGAAGATCAAACCGCGTGATGGTGCGCCCGTCTTGGGTGAGGAACCACACCCCGCGCTCTCCGAGAGCGACGACCACACGACCATCAGGAAGCGCAACGGCGTCGTGAACAGCGAGCAACCCAACATCGAGAGGGTCGACATTCACACGTCGTGGTTTTGCGATCGGGGGCAACGCGCCGACGGTCGCAACGAGCGGGAGATCTGCACGTAGAACAGCGTCGTTCGAAGCTGTCACCAGAGCTCTCACGCGATCGAACGAGGGTCGCTCGGGCGAGTCGGCGACCATGTCGATCATCGCCGCACGGGCGGCTCTTCGAAGGATGGGTTGAACGTCGTTCAACGGCTCAGGGAAGGTCGTGGTGGCGAGTGCATCGAGCAAGGCAGCACGCTCGGAAAACGACGAGCCGCCGTCGTTCAAGAGCGCTTCGATTCTCGACAGTGCCTGTGAGCGATCCTGAGTGATGCTCAACAAGCGAACGAGCGCACGTGAGGCGGGGGGCCCGCCGAAATCGGCCACATCGTTGAGCCATTCTTCGGCAAGCGATCGATGTTGCTCGGCAGGCCAGATCACGTCGACGGCCGCGAGCAACTGGCCAGAGAACGCAAGCGATTTGGCCCAAGCGACTCGAAGCTCGACAGCCTCGGACGCTTTGCCTGACGACTCGAGACGAAGCACAGCATCGGCGAATGCGTCTTTGTAACGAGCGAGCTTGATCGCGCGGTCGCGCATGCCGGCCAAGTAGAGCTGCCTCACGACCAAGCCAGCGGGTAGTCCGCGCGCTTCGGCCACCTCGGCAGCGAGCTTCAGCTTGCCGTGTCGTTCGAGAAAAGCGACCGACTCTTCGCTCTTGCCAAGCAACTCGGCGAGCACAAACGCGGCCTCTTCGATCTTTCCCTCGCGCTCGAGCTTCTCGAACGCTTGTTGATACAGCGCGCGCAATCGCTCGTAGACGTTCTCACTCGAGATGAGCGTCGATGCGCCACGCGGACGATTGCCGTGAATCGCTAGATCAGATCTCGGCGTCGGCAGTGCGAACGACGGCGTGACCTCGATCTCACCACCGCCTTCGGCCAACGGGATCGCACGACGGAGAGCGTTCGAAAAATCGCCCTTCTCGAACAGATCCATCGTCTCTTGCATGTACTCGGCTTGGCGACGAGACATCGCTTCGGCGAGCTGCGTCGAGACAAGAAATCGTGCGAGCGCTGAGCGCATCGCTTCGCTCACTCGCTGACCCAACGACGAACCCGATGAGACCCCTCCAGGGACAACCACAAGAGCTCGTGAGGGCGCTGTAGCAGGAGGAGGCGATTGCAACGAAGGCGCAGGCAGTGCGTTGCTTGGTCGAGAACGAGGTCGTTCGAGCCACGACGAGATCGCACGCGCGACCGTGCCGAGCGTGCGCATCAGCCACGATGGCCCTCGCGTTTCGTTCGGAATCGCATCGGGTTGCGCCTGAGCTTCACGCAGCGATTTCAACATGGCGTCGACCTCGGGTGAGGGCGGCACCACCTCAGCAAATACCTCTCGTGGGCGGCGCGCAGGCTCGCCAGAGAACACCACTCGCGCCACCTTGGGCACGCCAAGAGGTTGAACCGAAAGAAGCGTGAACGACGACACGTCGAGCCACGAAGCGATGTCGACAGAGAGGTCGCCTTCGCTTGCGGTGATCACATCCACACCACCGCGCGACGCGAGCACGACCGCATCGTTCGGCGCACCGATCGCCTCTAGTTCTCGACGCGAAAACGGAGCCCCAACCAACGGGCCTTTCGGGGTCGCCGCAACCAGAGGGATCCCCTCGGCCCCTTCGACACGAAGCGTTCGCGGCGAAGCGAAACGTACGATCAAGCGGTGGCCCACTCGCTGCAACGTGGCGCCTGGAGCCCACAGCGAGATCGCCCTTCGTCGGAGCGTGGCTTCACCGCAGATGGACGCGTCGATCACCACGCCCATTGCCGACATCACACCGCGATACGAGAGCAAACGCGGGCGAACGGAGCTCATGCGGAGCCTCCTGACGTCGACGCGGGAGCACGCAGATGCAGCACCACTTGCGACCAACTCTGCGAGTAGACGTAGATGTCGTCGTTGTTCAATACGAAGGCAATCGCACCGGTTGCATCACACACCGAGCCTGCCCGAATGTTCTCTGGCGCGGCGAACAAAAGACGTTTCTGCTTCGCATTCACCGCCTCGAGCTTCACACCATCGACCACCACCAGCGCGGGCTCAGCGTCATTGCCAAACGGACCGCTTCGATTGTCGGGGTTCATCAGCGTGACACCGATGACCGTTTTGCCCGGTAGCCACACCGAGGAGGGCTTGCTTTTGCCTGAGACAATCCGCCATTCATCTCCGTCGTAACGAGCGGCGATAGGCCCGAGCTCGCCCCATGCAGGGCCAAAGAATGCACTGACGATCCGATCGCGCTCGAGACCGCACTCGACGCGCGAAGCGCCCGATGAAGCGATCACGACGAGCGGGCTGTCGGGGCCCGACCACGGCTCGGTGCGTGTGATGTACGCATACCCATCGGCCGTCGCGCGAATCGCCATCGCGCGCCCCTCGACGGCATAGCTCGGCGGTCTGCCAGCGCGCGCTCGAAACGTGACGATACGACCCCCGCCATCTTGCGCGCACAAGGTCTCCCACGATTGACCCGTGCGCGGGCTCACCACGATTCTGCCGAGCAACGTCGATGGGTCGGGCGGAGGAGCCCAGCGCATCGAGCTGGTTCCTTCTTCGATCTCGCTTTTCCATGCGGCAGAGATCAGCCCTCCGCGCTTTCCGAATGAGAACACGGCAGGGAGATGCTCTCCCGACGCAGAGTCCTTCGACGATCCGATGATGAAACAACGGCCGACCTTCCAGCCACACGCGAGAGGCGCGTAACCAGAATCGAGCTGCATCACCGTGTCGTTGCCCTTGCTCGCGTTTGGCGAGTTGGGGATCGGCACCACGATCACCGAGCCCGACGAGCTGATGTACGCCAATCGTCGACCGGATTCGATAAAGAGCAAGTTGCCACCGGCGATGATCTGCTTGCCGGTATTCTTGATCTGAGTGGGCGCAACGGGGGTGCGATTCTCGATTCGCTTGCCTTCGAAAGGATCACGAATGAGGCGCACCGAAACCTGTTGAGAAGGCAGCGGAAGCTCGACCAATCGAGCTTGTTTCCCGGCGGGTTTGCACGTCACCGCAAGGATCGTTTCGTCCACCGAACCGCGCTCGGAGAACGCGAGACGAGACACGTGCGAAGGTAGCGACAGCCCAAGGAGCTCATTGCCCGCGAGCACCCAGCAATCGCCAGACTGCGCACCAGGATCGTCAAGCCACGCACGAGTGAGCTCGGCGCCCCCTCTCAACGTGCGCGCAGACAAGAGCGATTTGATGCTCGATTCAGAGAGCCCCTCAGCCCAGGTTGCAACGGGGTGCTGCAACACAGCCCATCGAAATTTTGCTCGAGCCCGCTCAGCCCGCGCAGCCAGAGTCACCAACGCTGCGAGCTGACCGATTCGTGGTGTGCCCAGTTGCGTTGGGCCAGCATCGAGCAGAGCAACAGACCACCTCGGCTTGGCAGGCTCGCGCTGAGCAAGCTTCAAGAACGAGACCTCTGCACTGGCGACACGACGCAGAAATTCATCAGGGAGCTCAGAGGCGAGTAGCCACTCAGACGTAAGAAGGCGCTCGAGCTCGCCCTTGCGTGTGAGCCCGTCGAATCCATCGGGCTCGCCCGAGCCACGTGCCGCATCGACCCGGAATTCACCCAGTGCGAGAGAGAGCCGTCGTACGATGTCACCGATCGCCAACGCGAGATCGTCAGGGAACATCGCAAGGGAGGACGCCCACGGACGAAGCGCGACAGGTAGCTCAACGCTCATCGTTTTGACCTCGCTGTCGTCAACCACCGCTCGATCAACGAACGAGCGATCGGCGCAGCTCGATCCACAGGAAAGATCGATGGCGGCACAGCTCGCACCAACAACCGGGTCGCACCTCCGCCCGCACGCAACAGCGCTTGTTGCAACAGCGCGGGGTGTACGGAGGGTCGATGCGTCGTGGGCAACAGCAACGCAGGTGCCTCAGGGTCGCGTCCCACGTACGCGACACCATCGCACCACGGAAGATCTTCGGCCGCGCCAAGGACGAACAGCGCCTCGGGTGTGGCAACCCCACTCAACCGTTCGATGCGAGCGGAGTCACTCGAATGGATCTCGAGAAGGCGCTCCGCAAGACGGATCGCCGCGCCTTCGAAAGCGGAACATCCTGCGGGCTCGAGCGGGGGCTCACGCAGCACCCACGAGACGGTTACGCCAGCGCTAGGCGACAACATCGACACAACGTCACGCTGACCCTTGAACAGCACTCACGATGCGAGCGCGCATCGCTTTGAGCGCGGCAGGCATCGAGTCACTCGAGAACGCAGCGTCCATCTCGCGCGCGACACCTTCGAGGCGAAGACGCCAACGAGCAATGGCGTCGGGATCAGTCTCAGAAGGCGGTGACGCAAACACGGATTCGGCCGCGTTCAACAACCGAGAGGCACGCGCAGAAGGCCCCGCAGACGCATCTTCGACGGCAGCCGACAACGCTCGATTCTCGGATGGCGCGAGCAGATCACGCAGTACCTCGCGAGCCATTCGTTGCGCGTCTTCACCGGGTACTGCGTAGACGATGGGCCAGAGATCCGCAGACGTCGGCGACGCACGACCCGCCAGAGCGGCAGCGGCCGCGATCAATCGCTGCACCTTGACCGAGCGACGATCAGAAAGGGCGATCCCCGCGCCTCGAAGCAAGCGGAGCGCTCGCGCCAAATCGGGGCGGATCGTCGTCATATCGGCGCGCACGGAGGCTTCGACGAGTAGATCGAGATCGGCCATCGACGCCTTGGGTCGCTCACGAGGTTGAGCAGACGCCCAACCTCCTTCGAGCAACAGCTCGAGCTGCGGATCTCCAACAGGGCCAAGGTACGCACGAACGAGAAAACGGTCTGCGAACGCCGCTAGCGACTCGTCGTCCGGAACAGAGTTCGAGGCCCCCACACACACGCGAAGAGGGCAAACCTTGTGCGTGTGCCCGCGACGAAACACGCGTTCGTTCAGCACGCCAAGGAGCGTGTTCAAGATGGCGGTCGACCCCAAAAAGACCTCATCGAGGAACGCGATCTCGGCCTCGGGCAACATGCCCGCCGTTTCGGTCTCGACGACTCCTTCACGGAGTCGCCGGAGGTCGACCGGGCCAAGAATTTCGGAGGGCTCGGTGAAGCGGCCCAGGAGGTATTCGAAGTAACGAGCACCGAGTGATGCGGATACACGGCGAACAGCTTCGCTCTTCGCGGTACCAGGTGGACCGATGACGAGCATGTGCTCACGGGCCACTGCAGCCAACGCAACGAGCTCGACGATGACCTCGCGATCCACGAGCCCTTCGGAGGCGCCTCCAAGCGCGGCGCGAAGAGAGGATGCCGCGTCGATAAGTGAGGTAGGTGCCATCTGGGAAGTTGCTCGTCGTTCACTGGGCTCGGGGGAATTTTCGCTGCGAAAGATGCGCGACGCACTTCTTCGCCTCACACCCGCACGAGCCCCCGCAATCGAGGGTGCCGCCCTTGCAATCACGTGTGCACATGGCGTTGTCGCAGTTGGGTTTGGCGCTCGCCGGCACACACTCGGTCGCGTGGCAGCACGACGCAGGCACACAGTCGCTGTCGCTCTGACACTCTGCGATCACAGCGCTTGCGCCGGGACGCGTAGGGCCCACCGACCCATTCGAACCCGACGAGGAAGCGCTCGGGACAGCCACATCCACGACGGAGGAGTTGGCCGCAGTGTTCGGCTCACCCTTCGGATCCGTCGGCCCGGAACACGCAATGGCGATCAACGCAAACGCCATCGAAACAACGACCACCCTTCGTACATGCAACATGGCGCACCGGTTGTAGCCCGCGTCGCGCGATGCGGCGAGCGAGCGACATCGATCGCCTACTTCAGCTCAGCCAGACGCTTCTCGGCGAACTTCAGCAACTTGGGCCCATCGTCTTTCGAGGCCGCTGCTTTCAGTGAAATGGCTTTCTCGTAGGCCTTCTTTGCGTCGGCTGGTTTCTTCAACTTCTCGAGCACGTCGCCGAGATACACGTACGGCTCGGGAAGGCCGTCCTTCTTTTTGATCGACGCCTCAAGATCTGCGCGAGCCGCATCGTTGTCGCCTGCGGATCGTCGACAACGACCTCGCAACAACAGAGCCTCGCTCGAGCCCTTCGCGTCGACGAGCTTGGTGGCCACCGTCACACACTCTTGAAAAGCTCCCGCTTTCATCAGGAGCAGTGAGTAGTCGGCTTGCACCTCGGCCGGCACTGAGCTCATTCCGTCTTTGAGGACCTTCGCGGCAAGCTGTTCTTTCTTCGCGAGAAGCAACTGCTCGGCGCAGTCGAGGCGAACGAGTGGATCGTTCACACCTAGTGAAATTGCCGATAGAAATGCTTCGCCAGCCCCTGCGTGATCCTCGAGGTTCGCGAGCGCGACGGCAAGGTTTTGAAACAACTGCGGGTCGTCTTTCACCTTCGCGGTGATCGACTTCAGCACCGCAGCCGCCTCGTCGAACTTCTTGTCCCCGATGAGCAAACCCGCGAGGTTGACGGCTGCGCCGGAAAGCCGAGGCGAAAACTTCAATGCATCCGAGTAGTGCTTTTTTGCCTCGTCGGGTTGTTTGAGATTTTCTTCGGCAACACCGAGGTAGTAGTGCGCGAGGCCATTTTTCGGGTCTTTCGCGATCGCGTCCGAAGCCAGCTTTTTTGCGCCTGCAAAGTCACCCTTTTCGATCGCTGCTTCAGCTTTCTCGACCTCAGCACTCTTGCTGTCTCCTGAAGACCCTCCGGATGCTCCTTGGTTGAGCAAGGCTTCGGGCGGAGGGTCGTCTCCTGCGTTCCGAGGAGGGCTGTTGTTGCAAGCCAACCCGAGCAGTGCGCAGACGAACAAGCACGAGAGAACGCGAGGAGACATGCGCGCTGTATAGCCGAGGGCCACGAGTGCGAGTGAGTGAAGTGCGTTCCGGCGACATCGTAACCTCACGATGTTGCAAGAAAGGCTATGTCGGAACGACGAAACCTACCCTTATACTCTCGGGATGGTTCTTCGAAGCAGCGTGCGTCGGCTTACGGTGCTCGGTGCGGTGCTCAGCGCGATTGCGTTGGTGTCACCCGCCGGCGCGGTGATCATCCAGATTGACGGAACGGTCGTTCCACAAAGCAATCGTATCGATGAAGGTCTGGCCAAAGGTGAGAATGGGCTCGGCTCATCGAACCCTGCGAACTACACGAACAACGGTGCGGTGCCCACCGACGCAACAGGAACTGTGCGTCGTCAGGGGCCGATCAACGCGGTGCTCGACGCAGCGGAGACGCCGCAGGTGTTCACCGTACCGAAGTCGACCGGCGGCCAGTTCGGCACGGTGACGTTCATCGACTTGCTCGAGGGCGCGGGCTTCGAGAACACCTTTGGTTGGTACAACGTCGGCGATGATTTGACCGGACCTTCGAAACCTTCACCCGGTGCTCACTTGTTACAACACGAACTACGAGCCCACGGGCAACGGCGGCGGAAACCCATCGCTAGCCGCCGTCGACTTCGAGGCCCAGCACAACGCGTATTCGTCGGCAGTCGCGATGACCCTGGCACGACGATTGGGTACAAGGGCGGGTTCATCGGGTTCTTCCTTGGTGACTCCTGAAGGGATGTCGGGAAGCAACGCGACGCATGGAGGATCAGCGTCTACTTCGGTGCGGCACCCTACTGTTGCTGTATCGGCGCCTGCGTCGGCCGGATCTACTGCTACCGAGAAAGAGATCAACGGCGACGGCAACTACGTGCACCACCTCGTGTACCAATCGCGGGTCCGTAATTCGGTGCGACCGATCCGCCAACGGGCACACGCCGCAACGACTTCTACTTCTCGGCTTCGAAGACCTCATCGCGGTGCGCACAACGACTTCGAAGACATGTTGATCATGGTGCAAGGCCTCGTGGTGCCTTGCGTGCCGTCACCCGAGGTATGCGACGGCGTCGACAACAACTGCGACGGGCTCATCGACAACAATCCGGTCGACGTCGGCATCAGGCCAGATTGCCAGGTAGGCAACGCGACCGTGCCACCCAACCCGACGCCCCTGTACTGGAACGTCGGAAGCTGCAAGCCGGGCAAGCTGAGCTGCGTCACCCGCACGAAAGTTTGCGGAGGAGAAGTCACGCCGGGCACCGAGGTGTGCAACGGCGCCGACGACAACTGCAACGGCCAGATCGACGAGAACGTTCCGCTCAACACGATGCCCCCTGCGCAGACTCTTTGCCCCGGCATGCTCGCAGGTACGTGCAACGCGAACGTGCAGTGTATCGGAGGCACAGCTCAATGCGTAGCGACGCAAGGTCCAACGGTTGAGATCTGCAACGGCGTCGATGACGACTGCGATGGCTTGATCGATGAGACCGAGGCCGACGACCCAAGCTCACCCATGATCGATGTCGGTGGCGCGTGCGGGTTTAGCTCGGTTGGTATTTGCGAGCTGGGTGTGTACGTCTGCAGCAATGGCGTGCGCACGTGCGTCGGCGACACGGGGCCACAGGCGAATCGACCCTTGTAACGGGCTCGATGACGACTGCGATGGCTTCGTCGACGAAGACACCTACCCAGAAGTTGGTACCGCATGCGGTGGAGGAATGGGCCAATGCGGATCGGGCACGATTCAGTGCATTGGTGGCCTGGTGTGCGTGTCGAGCCAGGGCACCTCAACCCCTGAGCTTTGCGACGGTGTCGACAACAACCGCAACGGCCAGATCGACGAGTCGCCCACGCTCGGAGAAGGCGCTCTGCGGTGCGCTCTACCCACCCTGCACGCCAGGCACACTCACGTGCGTCGAAGTCAACGGACAGAAGCAGCTTGATTGTGTGTACCCGGCAGACGCTGTCACGCCGACGACCGAGGTGTGCAACCTGATCGACGACGACTGCAACGGCCTCACGGACGATCCGCCTGAACCCAACTTCGAGCACACAGGCGAGAGCGCGATCCAGAAGGCTTGCCAGGGCCGTTCCCCGAGAACCCACCGCCTGAGTATCGCTGCAAGCAAGGCGTGTTGAAGCTGCGTGCGCGTCGAAAATGGCCGGGCGTTGCAGACGATACCGCCGTGCTCGGTCTGCGCGCCGGAGCAGAGGGCCCAGCGACGAGGAGACATGCAATGGCCTCGACGACAACTGCGATGGCCTGGTCGACAACGAAGCGCCGTGCCCTGCGGACCTCAAATGTCTGCAAGGCATCTGCACGAAGGAGTGCACCAACGGCGAGTTCAACGAGTGCCCCGGTGGCTACAAGTGCATCGCGAACTCGTGTCAGCCGGTGAAGGTTCCTTGACACGTGCCCCGACGGAACCGAGTGCAACAAGCTCACGGGCGAGCAAGAAGGCGCAACGGGCGGTGCAGCGGGAACCGCAGGAGCAGGCGGCACAGCGGCCGCTGGCGGCGCATCTGGCACTGCGGGGGGCTCGACCGGCGGAACCTCCGCAGGCGGCACCTCTTCGGGCGGATCGAGCGGAAACAGCGGCAACAGCGGCTCGTCAGCAGGGAGCTCAGCATCGGGAGCTGCCTCGACGGGCAAAGAGAATTTCGGACAAGCGACAGGCGGAGGAGGCCGCTCGGTGGGTAGGAATACCGGCGAGTCTTCGCGCTCGCTGATCGGAGTGGCGATGGCTGCCATCGCGAGCGCTTGGGCACGACGTCGCTCGGCCAAGAACACGAAGGCGGTGTCGAAATGATTCGCTCGTCGAAGCTCGCTCTCTGGGCGCTGTCACTCATCGGTCTGAGTGTGCTCGCAGTGTCGTCGACGGGTTGCTCGGACGATGCCTACTGCTTCACGTGCCCACCAGAAGCTCAACCGGAGGCTCGGTCGGCGGCACCGCTGGCTCGGCTGGCACTGCGGGAATTCTCAACGGGCGGCTCGGGCCCGATCGGCGGAAGCGGAGGCACCGCTGGCGGTGACTGCGGCGATACCCAAACGGACCCACAGAACTGCGGCACCTGCGGCAACGTATGCGTACGCCTCGGCTCGCTCGCGAGCTGCAACTTGGGCGAATGCGCGTACGAGTGCGCTCCGGGGAACGTCGACGTGAACGGCGATCTCAACGCGCCCGACCCCAGCGATGGCTGCGGCTGCGCGGTCACCAACAGCGGCATCGAGATCTGGCGACGGCCTCGACAACAACTGCGACGGCAACGTCGACGAAGGTTTTGATCTCTCGTCACTCGACAACTGCGGCACCTGCGGAAACAAGTGCTTGCTGCAGAACGCGCAGATGGCCTGCCAACCCGTCACGAACCCTGCGCCGGGTAGCCCAGAGTTCTTCAGCAAGTGTGAAGCTCGTGTTGTACGCCGCCATTCTATGACGACCCAGATGTCCCCGGTGACGACTGCACGTACGTGTGCAGCCCCAACAACGGTGGCGTCGAGATCTGCAACGGCGTTGACGACGACTGCAACAAGAAGATCGATGACCTCGACCTTTCTTCGACGTATTGAACTGCGGTGCCTGCTCTCCAACCTGGTGCGGCAGCATCAACAACACGGTGCCCACTTGCACGAACGGCATCTGCGTACAGGGCACCACGCGCCTCTGGGTACTACGACAATGGAACAACAATCTCGCTGACGGTTGTGAGGGAAGCTGCCTCGTCGATTGTCTGATCCCGAACGCTGATATCACCTGCCAAACTGTCGTGCGCGGGCACCTGCAAGCCCGGGTATGTCGGTCTCGACGGAGACCTCGCGCAAGGGCCATCGGGCAACGGTTGTGAATACCAATGCTCGACCACGAACAACGGCGTCGAGATTTGTGATGGCCTTTAATGCAACGACTGCGACGGCAACATCGACGAAAACGTCAATTTGCTTACCGACGTGCTGGGGAACAGGAGGTTGCGGCGTCAACTGCAACGCGTTGATCCCCAACGCCGTGACGACTTGCAACAACGGAACATGCGCCTTCTCGGGCACATGCTCTGCCGGTTACGCAGACAACGATGGCCAGAGTGCAAATGGCTGCGAGTACCAGTGCCCGGTGTTTCCCATCCCCGCGGCGGGAGAAACCTGCAACGGTCAAGACGACGACTGCGACGGCGTGATCGACGACTCGGTGTCCGAGATCGGTCAACCCTGCGGCACCACCGACGTAGGCGCTTGTCAGCGCCTGGGCACTACGTGGCGTGCGTCGCCGGACGTTCGTGTGCTCGGACAGATCGATCCAACCGCCGAGGTGTGTGACGCCCTCGCGGAACCTCCGGCGCCGCGCTCGATGCCTATGATAACAACTGCGACGGCACGAGCGACGTGGGCTGCGTGTACACGCAGGGCAACCCGGTGCAGCTCGACGTCAACACCACTGCGAACAACGACAACTCGACCATCGCGTCCGACCCGACGCAGCAGTACACGACGGCATCTTCGGGTAACGATTTCTTGGTTGCGTACGCTGACCCTCGAACGGGTGATTCGGAGATCTTCCTGAACTACTCGGCAGACGCTGGCGCAACCTGGCTGACCTCGGATCGCAAGGTCGTGGGCGCAGGCAACGCGAACTTCGACGTCGAGCCGAACCTGTTCATGCGAGATGGCCGCGCGTATCTCACGTGGTCGAAGTTCGATCGCAACTCAAGCGATGGCAGCCGACGCGTTCGACGCATCTACGTGGCCCCGGGAAACTCTCCCTACGCGGTCGCGAACTTCACCGTTCCGCAGCCGGGGAACAACCTCAACATCGACGCAAACACAGACGTATTCGCGAGCCTCGATGCGACGATCGATTGTTACAACCCACAAGGCGTGATCGTTCGACGCGACACGAACGCAACTGGCACGAGCGATGTGATCGCTGTGGTGTGGAGCGAGATCTCGGGCACAGCAGTCGCACCGAAGCGAAACATCTATCTTCGCTACTCGACCGATGGCGGCACGACGTGGCTTCCGAACGGCTCCACCCTCGCGACCAAGCGTATCCAGATCAACGCCAGCGGGCCTGGGTTTGGTGAGCTGCCGGTGGTTGCCTCTGACGGCGCGGGCATGGTCTACGTCGCGTGGCGAGACCGACGACAGATCAGCGGCAACAGCCGCCAGATGGTTCGCTTTGCGCGAGTCGATCTCACTGATCCCGTGAACAGCCCTCCCACAGCGGTGCTCAACGAGGTCACGCTGCAGCCGACGAACAACGCGACGGCCAACGCAGAGCAAATCGTGATCGCCGCAGCAGGTTCGAACGTGAACGTGGCATGGGTCGATCTCCGACAGAACGCGGCGAACGTGAACATCAAGACGATCCGCGTCGCGACGTCGTCCAACAAGGGCGCAACCTGGAAGCAAGTGGGCGGGCAAAACGATGGCGAGATTGTCGACCCCGATGGCCAGTTCGCCGATGCATCGAGCCCCGCGCTCGCGGCCCGCGGAAACGACATCGCCGTCGCGTGGGAAGACACCCGAAGCGGCCGCTCGGACATCTACGTCAACGTGTCGGCCGACGGAGGCGTGACCTGGCAAACGACCACGGCCCGCGCAGATCAAGGCGACGGACTCGGCTCGACCTTCTCGTACACCCCCGCCATCGCGTGGGGCCCCACGGGCACATCGACGGTGTTCGTCGCCTGGCAAGACCTGCGGTTCTCGGGCACGTCGATTCTGAACAATGTGTCGATCGACGGCGGAAAGACATTCGTCGCTCGAACCGCCGCCGGCGCGGACGAGGGTCTTCCCGCGCGAATGGACCTGTACTCGGGCAACACCGGCAACGCAGCCACGAGCCAGGTTCCGTCCATCATCACCACCACGAGCGGTACATCGCAGGCTTCCGTGGTGTGGGTCGATTTCCGCACTGGAGCCGGGACGGATGGGTCGAACGGCGATATTTACGCTCGTCGTCTTGCCCCTACGCCCTGACCCCCACTCCAACAACAAGCGGCCCTCCCAACGTAAGGGCCGCCGCGATCTAGCCCCGTATCTTGCCGCGACGTCAATGTTGGTCGCGTGTGGAGCGGGGCTTCGTACTACGACGCAACCCACTTCGCCTGCCGACCCAAATGGGCATACGAGGGTTCGCTCGAACGTAGCGAGCGCCGATCACGCAGGGTCTGCTGCATGCCGTCCATGCCACACCGAGATTTTTGATCGTTGGCAGTCGGCGCCCATGCATCGGATGACCCGCCTTGCGCGTCCGAGTGAAATCCAAGCGAAGTTCGATGGTCGATCGTTCAGGCTGAAAGAGGACAGCGTCGCGCTGACCCAAGATGGCGACGAACGCTTCATGCAGATCACGTCGCGATTCGGCAATGAAAACTACAGAGTCACGCGGGTGATTGGCGGGCACCACCGAGAAGATTTCGCGGGCGTGCAGGTGATCGCTCCAACCGCAGGCGCAGTGGCGCAGGGGCCTGAAAAAATATTGCCAGTTTCGCATGTGCTCGCGACCGGAGAGCTTCGTTACAAGGGATATTCGGTCATGTTGCCGGAACGACCGGGTGTTAAAGCAGGCCCTGTCTGGAACAAGACCTGTATTCTCTGCCACAACACGGCCTCGTGGTTGAGCACATCACTCGGGTGGCTTGGCGGGCCAAACGGCGCGCGATATCAAGGCGCAGTATTCGAGTCGACACTGCCGCTGAGCAAACAACGCTGGCCATCGATTTCGAATCACGACGAATTCCAAAAAGCACTACAAAACGAGCTAGCGCATTATTCGAAAGACAGCCTCGAAGGCGACGACCGCAGCATCACCAAACAAGCAGTTAGCTCGCTGCGAAAAAATATCGACGGTGACCATTTGCTCGAAGTCGGGATCGGTTGCGAATCCTGTCATCTGGGTAGCAAGGAACATGTGGCGATGCCTTCGGTGCTGCCAACGTTCAAACCTTCGGCGCCCTATTTGAATGTAGGTTTTGAGGCGAGCTCAGCCGAGGCTCAAACCCGCGTGTGCGGCAGATGCCACCAAGTACTCTTCACCGGCTACCCGTTCACATGGGAAGGTGGCGACAGAAAACAATCTGCTGGTGGCAGCAATATTAATTCAGGCGAAGCGCGCGACTTTCTGCTGGGTGGCTGCGCATCGAAAATGTCGTGCAGCGAGTGTCACGTTGTTCACGCGGCCGATGGTGGCGCGGGCAAGCTCGCCAAGCTCGAGACCATCGAAGGCAATTCGTTGTGCACGCGTTGCCACACCCAATACGAAGAACGCACAGCACTCGAGGCGCACACCCACCACAAGCCCCAAGGAGAGGGCTCATTTTGTGTGAGCTGTCACATGCCTCGAAAAACGATGACTCTCGACAATACATTGGGTCGGTATCATCGGAATTTCTTCACCCAATGAAGCTCGAAAAGTCGAGGGAGATCGACCCATCGAGTGCGCCATCTGTCACCGAGAAACCCCAGCCGCGGCACTGCTCGAGCACCTCGAGTCATGGTGGGGCAAGCGTTATGATAAATCAGCGGTGAGCCGACTGTACGGTTCGCTCGATTCACAACCCCTGCTCGCGACATTGAGCCTCGGAAAGCCACACGAGCAAGCGGTTTCTATGTTCCTGCTCGGTGAATCAAAGAACCGACGCGCCGTCGAGGGCATCGCACCACACCTTCTGCACGGTCGGCCGATTCTCAGGTACTACGCACGTGGAGCTCTCGAAAAAATCCTAGGAGAAAAAGCTCCGTTGGATGTTCACGCAAACTGCACCGAGCTTGCTCACGACGCCGAAACTTGGCTCTCCAAGCATGGATTCCGAGTCTCGCTCGATGCCAATACCAAGCCTCAATACGAGAAGGAGCTCGACGGGCCGGATGCCCGCTAAGGGGTATTTTAATAAGTATTTCTGAACGAAGCTCACGAACTTGGCCACGCAGGTTCGAGTCAGATACGGGCCCTCTCATGAGACGATACCTGGCACTGGGGCTCGTGCCTCTTGGGCTATTCGCGGTCGCGAAGATCTTCCCGGCTACCGGCGGATATTCGCTCGCTGCGGTGGCTCCTGCCATTGCGCCTCCACCAGAGAACGGCCCGGTTCTACGCGTGACTGGCGCGAGTGTCACCGTGAGGGCAACGGCCTCACGAAATGGCCAAGCGCTCGGTGTTCTCCACACCGGTGCACGTATCACGCGCGGAGAAAAACCCGTGGGAACCGACGGCTGCCCCGAGGGTTGGTACGCGGTGCGTCCCAGTGGTGCGATTTGCGCAGGTGACGGGGTGGCACTCGATGAGTCGCGCGCAGTGCTCCCTTCGGTAAATCTCGCCCCCAACAAAGACGCCGCGCTGCCCTACGCTTACGTGAAGACGACCGCAAAGACACAAATGTTTTTGCCAGGTCCGGTCGCGGGCCAGCGCGTGGCCGACGTGCCCGTCGGGACATGGCTCGCCGTAGCAGGCCAAGGGCAAGCGATCGATCCAACCGGCAAGGCTGCCAAGGTTGTGTTTACACCCCAGGGGCAAGCGATTTCGTCCTACGACGTCGAGCCCGTTCGTGAGACGGCGATGAAAGGCACGCTCGTCGACGACCCGAAATCGATGCCGATTGGATATATCGTACGCGACAACGTTACGCCCTACAGGCTGGCTGATGCGAAGGGCCCCACGCCTCTGATGCCTATCGCCAAACACACGAGGCTTGCTCTTACCAATAAATCCCACAAGCGCGGCTCCGAGCGATTTTTGGGTCTCGAAGACGGGAACTATATCCGGGCTCGCGATGTGACGTTGATCCAGAAACGCGAGACCTTTCCTGCGTTCGCGACCGAGGGCGTGAAGTGGCTCGACATCAGTGTCGTCACCGGTACTCTCGTCGCATACGAGGGTAAAAAACCGGTATTCGCCACCGTCGTGAGTCTCGGCTCCGAAAAAGCGAAGGGCACTCGTCCCACACAGCTCGGTACGTTTCAGGTCATCGGAAAACAATTTACCGTGCCCGATGTCCAGCCCGGCGCGTTTGACGAGAGCCGCGATGTTCGAGACATTCCTTGGGTGATCGAGCTGTCGAGCGGACAAAAAATCCACGCTGCCATCTGGCACGAACGGTTCGGGCTCGAGTTCGGCCCAGGAAATATTCAGCTTGCCGCTTCCGACGCCGCCTTTCTGTTCAAATGGGTCGGTGGAACCATCCCAGAAGGTTGGCATGGGGCGCTCTTCCCCGAGGCTGAACGCAAGGTACAAGTCATCGTTCGCTAGCCCGATTTACTTTCGCAACGCAGCACTCTGTTCAGAGATCTCTTGGATCAACGACTCGACGATCGATGCATCGTCGAGAAATCGTTTTGCGGTAACGAGAGCTGCGCGAGAAATCCGATCCATGCGAAACATGCGCGCTTCTTTTTTTTCGATATCCCTCGCGAGAAGATACCAAACCGGCGCTTGGACCAACAATCCATGACACTCGATAAGCCGACGTGTTTTCTTCTGGTGCCGATCCTCGTAGTCGAACGACATCGCGACCTTTTGACGAAGAGCAGCTTCCACGACGTTCACCAGCCCAGTGGACGCGGCCCTTGCACTCTGCGCAACGCTCGCGGTCGCAGGCGGGCCAACCACCACACGGCGGAGCACCGCGCGCAGCTCTTTTGCACGGGCTTCAGGTACGCTTGCGAGTAGTTTGTCGAGCGCGACCCGCGTAGAGCTGGCCCAGGGCAATGCGGTAGCTTTGTGGGCCAACGAACAAGCGAGCCAAAGTGAGACCACCTCGTCGAACGTGAGGTGTACTGCTCGCAGACCACGTTCGCGACGTAGACGTATCCCTCCGCCTACACCCACCTCACCTTCGATGCACATCCCTTGCTCGCGAAGCCAGCCGAGGTCGCGCAAGACCGTGCGTTCGCTCACCTTGAGCGCCTCCGCGAGCCCTCTCACTGTGGTTTGATCGGCAACGCTGAGCAGCTCACGAAGTCGTTCCACTCGATCCATCCGGGCCATCCGACAATCATGACAGTTTTTGTCATGATTCCAGTCACGATGTGGGTGCGTCGCCGTGTATCCCGCACGGTCGACCTTCGAACGAGGTCCACGATGAGCAACGTGCATACGAAAGCTTCCACGAGCTTTTTCCAGTTGGTGGTCTGTCGCCCTCAGCCAGGCGTTTCTGCCGAAGACGTGGCGAGACTCTCTCACGAGCTACAGTGCTGGGTCGTACGACAGCCTGGTCTGGTTAGGCGCTCGTTGGTGGCATGCTCGGATGGCTCGTACGTCGACATCATCGAGTGGGCCGATCCTAGTGCGGCTGAAGCAGCGTCGAAGGCCGCGGATCACCCCGATGCGTCTCGAATGCAGCGCGTGCTCGCCCTTGATTCGATGACGTTTTTTCAAGGCAGTGCGATACCCTCGTCATCGTGACACGCACCAAAGGGCGCACCACGCCGGCCAAGACGCGAAAAATCACGCTCGGCCCGCTCACGGGCGCTGGCTCAATTCGCTCGGGTTGAGCAGCGTCGCGAAGATTCAGCAGCTTGGCTTTGAAGAGGCCTTTCTTCAATGGATCGAAGCGTATCCTGAGCGCCTGAACCTGAACGCTGCCTACGGTTTGCTTGCGGTCATCGAGCAGGTCGACTGGCGTGCGTTGAACGAGTCTCAGAAAGGCGTCGCCCGGTCTCTCGTCGCACAACTGCGTCGGGCGCGTAAATAGCCCTCGCCGCGACACCCCAGAACCACCCGCGATGACAAGCCGCAAGCGACGCCAAAAGAACGCACGCACGACATTTTATTAGAGCACATTCCATTAAAATGCTAACCTTCGGCCCTCCTTCGCGCGCTAGCACGAGGGAGCACCAAGGAACCTGCAACCATGACGTTTCGAGATGCCCTACTGCCTTCGGCTGGCGGCGCGCTGATTGGGCTAGCAGCTTCGCTGCTGTTGCTAACCAATGGGCGAATTGCCGGCGTAAGCGGTTATGTCGGTGCACTCTTTTTGCCCAGCGTGCCTCACCGACTCGAGCGACTCGCGTTTGTTCTTGGTTTTTTCCTCGCGGGGCTGACGCTTCTTTTGATCGAGCCGTCCGTGCTGCCTACGGGTTCTTCCACGCCGTTGTGGGCGTTCGCTGTGGCAGGGCTCTTGGTGGGCTACGGAAGCCGCTTGGGCAATGGTTGTACGAGTGGACACGGGGTCTGCGGAATCAGCCGATTTTCACCGAGATCCATCGTCGCCACGCTCACGTTTATGGGTACTGCCGCGCTCACAGTGTTCGTTGTGAGGCATGTGCTGGGAGCCACCCCGTGAAGAGCCTATTTGCCTCATTGTTCTCGGGTCTCTTGTTCGGGGTCGGTCTCGCTATTGCGGGGATGACAAGCCCAGAGAAAGTCCTTGGGTTCTTGGATTTCGCTGGCTCTTGGGACGCCAGCCTCGCCTTTGTCATGGCAGCCGCCATCGCAGTCCACCTCCCTCTTTCTGCGTTGATCCGGCGCCGATCCTCGCCGCTCTTCGATACTCGTTTCCATGTGCCATCGAGTCGAACCATCGATCGTCCACTGGTGCTCGGATCAGCCTTGTTTGGCGTGGGTTGGGGTTTGGCTGGCGTATGCCCTGGGCCTGCGCTGGTAGACCTCGCCACTGGCGCGACACCCATCGTCGTCTTTGTTGGCGCGATGGTAGTCGGAATGCTCATCCAGCACGCCACGGTGGGGCAATCCGAGAGCCAACACTCGATCACGATTGTACCCCAGGGCCCGAATGCACCCGTCAGCCAGGATATTTCTCTAGCCGATCACTGATTCGCGACTCGACTCAATCACTCCTCGAATCAATTGCTCGAGCTCGGCGACTCGAAACGGTTTGGGTGCAAAAGCAACAAACGGGATTCCTTTCACGCGGTCCAAAACATCCTCTGCCGCGTGCCCACTCATGAGCACGGTGGGTTTCGCTTTTCCGCGTTGGTGGAGCTCACCCAGCAAGGTTGGGCCGTCTTTGTCGGGAAGAGACACATCGAAGATAAATAGGTCGAAATCGTTGTTGCCCATCGCGTAACGCTCGGCAGAGCTTGCCGTGGTGGCCAATGTCACTCTATGGCCTCGAGAGCGAAGCAAGCTCGCCAATCGATCCCCCAGCAACACTTCATCTTCGAGCAGCAACACAGACAGTCCAAGCGTAGTAGCCCGCTTTGAGCTCACTGGGCCCAAGGGAGAATCTGCGCGTTGATGCGATCGCGGAAACAGCACATCGAAGCTAGTGCCGCGCCCGATCGTACTCTCGACCAAAATAAACCCACGGTGCGCACGAACAATACCCAGCAATGTCGCCAACCCTAGGCCACGCCCCGGGCTAGCTTTGGTCGTAAAAAATGGATCAAATATCTTTGGGAGTACGTCGGGAGCAATTCCGACGCCTTCATCGATGACACGAATCGACACGTAGCTGCCTGGCGCCACGGGCTCGGTCGCCCATGCTGCATCGACGTTGGCTGCAGCATCTGCCGAGATTTCGCGTTGTTGCGTAAGCACCGTCACGTGTCCACGCGAGCTCGGAAGCGCATCCACCGCATTCGACACGAGATTCATCACCACCTGGCGAAGCTGCGATGAATCTCCGTCGACCCGAGGCAAGTCTTTTGCCGGGACAAGCTCGAGCGTTGCCGATCGTGGAATCGACGCTCGAAACAATCCTACGGTCTCTTCCACAATCGACGACACGTCGACCGAATCGATTCGTCGCGTGCCCCGCCCTGCATACGTGAGCAATTGTCGAGTGAGCTCCCCCGCACGGCGCGCAGCCTTTTCTACGCCATCGAGCGCGCTGGACAGCTCTGGCTCTGGTGAGACCATCACGGCCCTCGCGGTGTCGAGGTTCACCATCATCACCGCGAGCAGGTTGTTGAAATCATGCGCGATTCCGCCAGCCATCAGACCCACGGTTTCGAGCCGTTGCATATTTTGCATTTGTTCTTGAGTCGCAGCTTTTTCTCGCTCGGCTGAAATACGGCTGCGAAGATCTCTCCAGGTCAACAGGTGAATGCTTGGCAACACATTCGCGACCGAGTGAGATTCGATAGGGATGTGCTCACCATTTCGGGCGACCAGGGTCAACGACAGCCTGGCCGATGTGTGTTGAACCGAGGCACGAAACGCTTTGCCACGAGCGTCGAGCGACTGAAATTCTAGGATCTCATGAAGCCGCTTGCCGACGAGACCCCCCACCGCGTAACCGAGCAACGACTCAGCCGCCTGATTAGCCACCAGAATTGTCATTTGGTCATCTGTCAGGACAATTCCATCAGGTGACGCGTGAAAGATAGCGTGAAAGGTGCGCTCTGACGTCGTTGCGCTCTCGCGTTCTCCGAGCCCACGGGCCCGCATCAGACCCGACACGTACTCGAGCACCAAACCGGCGTCTCGCAGTGTCTCCACGCCCCAGATATCGAGCCGTGGGTCAGTGTCTTCGCGCGCGGGGTTCCTGCGTTTGTCGACACACCTTCGGCCCACCCACCAAAAATCCTCGCGCTCAGCGACGAAATGCAACAGCAACCATTGCTCGCTGTGGTCGCTCGCCTCATCGTCAGTCGAGGTCACCATCACGCCCGGTTCAACCTCAACCACAGAGCGATCGGCTTCAAGAGAGCGACGTATCAGCCCCCGCACAGCTTCGACACGAAGAGCGGCTCCCGACGCGACGCCGAAGCTTCGGCCCACGACCACGGAGGCGTCCACGTCGAACAGACGACCCAAGAGATCGCCTTGTCGCAGAAGCGCTACCTCGAGCGAGCCTGTGGCTTGGCCCAACCATCGAAGTAGCTCACGAAGCGCGTTGCCTCGCCGTCGCCCACGCGGCGTGAAAAATTGCATGACCCATTATCTTCAGCCAACGCCACGGTGCGATCAAGGCCCCAGTGTGGCGTATACCAGCGATTTCTAGGGCGTTCGGCGAAGCAACAATCGCGAAGCGCAATCGGTGCGCGTAGGGAGCAAGCGCTCGGGTTCGTAGAAAGCTGATTACGTGCTGAGATTCCGTGGCGAGTGACGAGACATGACCTTAGGTTGCGCCACGCCTCTCACTTCACACGAAGGCCGGACGATGATCCCCATACGAGACCACCTGCCCACGCGTTCTACTCCCTACGTCACTTGGATGTTGATCGCACTCAATGTGATCGTTTTTCTCTTCGAGCAATCACTGATGGGGGCGACTGGTGGCCGCGTAATTCAAGAGTACGGGTTTGTTCCGCTGCGTTTCATGGCCGACCCGGTGGGCGAGTTTTTCACCATCGGAACAGCCATGTTCATGCACGGCGGTTGGCTGCACTTGATTGGCAATATGTGGTTTCTCTGGATATTCGGTGACAACGTCGAAGATCGATTGGGTAAGAGCCGTTATCTAGCCTTCTATCTGCTCTCAGGAATCCTTGCAGCCTTCACACAATTGGCCATCGATCCGGCGTCACGAATCCCGATGGTCGGTGCCTCAGGTGCGATTGCAGGCGTATTGGCGGGTTATTTGATGCTCTACCCACGAGCACGAGTGACCGTGCTTGTCCCGATCTTTATTTTCTTCCAGTTCTTCGACCTGCCCGCCTTTATCGTCATTGCAGGCTGGTTTTTGCTGCAATTGCTTCACGGGATGAGCTCTCTTGCGGGCCCCTCTCAAGGAGGCGTCGCGTTCTTCGCCCATATTGGCGGATTTCTCGCCGGATTGTTCTTGGTTCGTGTGTTTGACCGCCCGACCGCGCCGCCTCCGCCACGTCGGCCAGACCCCTGGGATGGTTGGTTGCCTCCTGGAGCCACACGAGACCCGAGACTTCGCGATCGAACCTGGAGCTTAACCCAACGAAAGAGCCCGCCGGAGACACCGACGGGCTTTTTTTCTACCCAAGAGACAACGCTTATTTCTTCGGTTTCGCCTTGTCGTGGTTTGGGTGTGGTAGCGATTCTTTCGCGACTTTTTGAACGCTCTCGGCTTGTTCTTTGGTCACCGTACCGTCTTCGGCAGCCTTGTCCGCGGCAGCGTTGATTTTCTTCTCTGCAGCGTCGAATTGCGCTCGGATTTCTTTGGCTTTGTCCTCACCAACCTTTTTCTTGGTGATGGTCTTTTCCATCTTGGCTCGCGCGCCGGTGATCAACGCAGCGACCTTGGTTTTGAACTCGTCGCCCTTCATGGGGAACGACCCCGAAATGTCGCCCCGGTGGCCGTGCTTCCCTTTGCCTTCGGCAAACGCAGGGGAAGCAACGGTGGCAAATGCCAGCAAAAGGGCTGGGATCGTAACGAGCTTTCGCATGAATGGGCTCCTGGTGCTCGCGGCACCTCCTTGGCGCCGCGCAGAGTCTTGTACCCCCAACGGAAGGGTTTCTCCCGCAGGTTTACGCTTCTTCACCGATTTTGCAGGAACAACACGCCCCGTAGCGATGTTCGCGCGCGCATGGGTCGCTCAAGCTCGTTCGAATCACGGCGCTGGATTTCTCACCCACTCACCCGCGAGCTGTTCAGCACGGCAGCGATGGTGATCACGTTGCTCGCTGCACGAAGCTCGCTCGCTGACCACTATCAGGTGCCCACGGGTTCGATGGAGCCGACCGTGATGCCGGGCGATCGTGTCATCGTGAACAAGGCGGCGTATGGCCTTCGACTTCCGGGAACGGACTCGTATCTGGTCGATACAGGAGACCCGCAACCAGGCGATGTGGTGGTGCTCACGAGCCCAGAAACGGGCATCACGTTGCTCAAGCGTATTGTCGCGGTTCCGGGCGATCGCGTGCAGGTTGCAGACGGTCATGTGCTTCGAAACGGCGCGAAGCTCGTGAATCCCTCAGCGGAGACGGAAACCCTTGGCGCAACGTCACACGCGCTCCGCCTCGAAGACGGCGGAGGGCCCGATTTCGGCCCGCAAACGCTGCCTCCGCACAAGTTCCTGGTGATGGGTGATAACCGCGGCAATAGCCACGATGGGCGTATGTTTGGTTTGGTCGAGCGTGACGCGATCATGGGTCGAGCGGTGAAAATCGTGGCTCGTGATGGGCACCTCACCTGGCAATCGCTGTGATGGCACTCGGTCGCACAGCACGCCGAGCGAGGTCTCGCATATCGCCTGTCACAAGCCGCGGGAGGCCTCGTGGCGAAGGCGAATTTTCCCGGCCAGGGCAGCATCAATCACCGCAACGATGCGCTCGCGATCTTGTGGAAGGGTGCCACCCAGTGGCAGATAGTTCGACGCGTGATTCGTGCGAAACACAGAGCGAGTGGGACGTGCTTCGTTGACCATCACCCGCAGCTCGCGCAGCAATGACGCAACATCGGGAACTTCGAACTTACCTCGTGTTTTCAGGGTGTGTAGAGGTGTCCCAGGCACAACGGTTACCGTCAGCGCCGAGAAGAACTCAGGGTCCATGTGAGTGACCAACTCAGCCGTACCGCGAGCGTGCTCATCGGATCGCTCCGAGCCAATGCCCAAGAGCGCTATCACGCTGAGCTTCAAACCAGCGCGATGAGCACGCTGAGCTGCTTCGATATGCGCGGCTGCAGTATCGCCTTTCGCGATTCGCTTGAGCGTGATGTCGTCGCCTGATTCGGGGCCGATATACAGAATCTCCAGCCCCATCGAGTGAAGCTCTTCGAGCTCTTCTTGGGTCTTCGCGAGAACGTTTCGGGCCATCGCATAACACGACACTCGACGCAGTCTGGGGAATGCCTCGCGAGCTCGATGCAGCAGCGCTCGCCAGACATCCATGGGCATCACGAGCGCGTCACCATCGGCCACGAAGACCTTCTCGACCTCTTCGCCAAACGAGCGTCGCGCACCTTCGATGTCTTCGAGAATGTCAGAGGTTTCTCGAATGCGAAATGTCTTCTCGCGATACATGTCGCAGTAGGTGCAGTGATTCCACGAGCAACCTACGGTGGCTTGCAGAATGAAGCTGTCAGCCTCTGACGGCGGCCGGTAAATCTTGCCTTCGTAGCGCATGCCATCGGGTCATCGCACGACCTTGCCCCGCGTGCGAGCCGATGCCTCGCCTCTTCATCGCGACTAGAATTCAGCGCCCATCAGAGGCTGACACGTGCTGTCGTCGACCCCCCAGCACACCGAGCGCTCCCAGGTTGGAGCGAGTGCCTCCCACGGACGTTTCGAGGCATCCGCGTGTGTCACCACCCATACCTCGAACGAGGTGATGGCGAGGTGATTCGGGTCGTTCGGCTCGGCTGCGTGCATTCGCGCGTTCTCTTCTTTGAAGATGCGCTGAAGCGCCTCATCGATTCTCGCGCGTGGCTCGTACGATTCGAACCACGGGCCAGGCACACGAAGGAACCACGTCTTGCTTTGCTCACCCGACGGGACATACGCGCCTTGCGCCACATAACGCATCAGCGTGTACTTCAACACGACACGTACCCGAAGTGGCGGAGGAGGGTTGGGAAGTGACGTCGGAGGCGCCGCGACCGTCGAGCCGAGCAGATTCTCAGCCTTCTTCACCACCGCATCGAAGCGGGCCACAATCTGCGCAAAGCCCGGGACGTTTTCGACCAAGCTCGCAGGGATTTCAACCAGCACCACGTCGCGATCGAAGCGCACCAAAAGCTGAACCGGCGGAACCGTCGGCGGAACCGGTGGCAAGCCTGGCGGCAAGGCGATGGTCTCGAAACGGTTCGACATCAGCTCGTTGGCGACTCGCTGAAAGTCTGACGGCTCGACGTGACCCAGCAGTTGCGGCTCGGGAGCTGAGCCTTTGGTCACTCCGGGCAGAATCTTCACCTGCTCGACCTCGCCGCTCGAACGCAAGGTGACCCAGGTCGTGATGTGTGCGGAGGTTCGCGCCATCGACACGCTCAGCCCCGGCACAAACTCGTGATGTGCAGCTCGCTGGACCGCATCGATCACACGGAGCAAATCCTCGGCTGGTACCGTCGAGTCGCTCGTACCCACGGCTTTTACCGGCTCGGCTGCCGCCATCTTGCTTTCGGACGGCGCGTCGCGAAGCGGAAGCGTCGCCATCGACAAAGAGTGCAACAACGATGGCTCGAACGATTCTTTCTCGACTGTGGCAACGACCTCTGAAAGCACACTGTTGTCACCCGCCAGAGCAGCGCTGTGCGAAATGAAAACAATCTTTTCGGTGAGCGTGAGAAAACGCTCAGCGGCCTGCCGAACGGCTTGAGGGAGTGAGGTCTCGCTGACCAGCGTACCGAACAGGTCTTTGACTTGAACGAGCGACGCGACGGCTGATTCAACCCATGGAATCTGCTTCACCGAAGCGGCGTCAGGTGCAAGCCAGGCGATACGAAGTGCCTTCCAGAGCATCCCGATGCAAAGGCCCAATCGCCATCCGCCAACACCAAGCCAATCGGCGCCAATGGCCGCCGGGACACGCTGATAAAGCGCGTGGGCCCAGGCAAATTGCGCTTCGGGTTGATTTGGAGGCGGAGCAGGATCGCCAACAATCCGATAGGCGCCTTCGAACAAACGATCGAGCGGGACGCTACGAAACGCTTCGATTCGGCGCTGATGAACGATTCCGATGAGGGATGGAGGTGTGGCGCGAACCACCGCGTCGAGAGCGAGCGCGGAGTCCATCATCGAGGCAGTGAGCCCCAGGTGAAACGCCTCCACACACCGGACCATGCCCCGCCGGTATCACCCAACGCAACCTCCGTCAAAATTGGTGAAATGAAAGAAATTCCCTCCGAAAAAAAGACTTGACGAAACCACAAATTGGTCGGACCATTCGCCCAGTCAACATGACCGCCGTCGATGTCTTGCCTTCTTCGCCCGCTCCGTCTGTCACCTCGCAAACGCGCGGGTGGCATTGGCTC
>JAXLYQ010000003.1:0-148659 GCA_046351315.1 Polyangiaceae bacterium | reverse complement strand
TACCGCCCACGCAACGATAGATGCGCGCGCTAACCAACCCGTCGTACTTGCTTGGGAGCTCGATGCGGCCGGGCTTCGTTGCCGCTTTCGGCGCTGCGAGGCTGCTCGGAAGACTCTCACTCGCGATGAGGCCGCACATCCACGGCGGAGGGGGCATGTCGTTGCGCGACAGGCCAGCGTGAAACCAGGCAAGACGGAGAAGGTACTCGGCAAGCACGAATCCGAGCTGAACCTGCCGAGGAGCGCTCTCCGCGCCTCTCTCGCCTGACTTGAGCTCCGCGACGAGGATGTTGGGGAGCAAAGACGGATCCTCGGGCTCGATGAACACCAGGTAGTCGGGAAGCTTCCGCACGCTCGCGACGGCTGGCAGCTCTGCCAACAACGGGAGGCAATCGCCGTCTTCGAGTCGAACGCCGAAGTGCTGACGCTTCGAACGACAAACGAGCGCGACGGGTTTGCACCGACTCGTGGTCGTGACTTCGGTCAGCTCAATCGGCGGCACAACGATACGAGCGCTGCCATCTCTTAGCTTCGCCTCGTTGTTGATAATCGTGCGAAGCGAATCGAGCACCGTGGTCACGAGTGCCCCTCGATCAGACTGAAATAGAGATCTTGCGAGACCTCGTTGAGCTTGTTGATCTCGTCATCGATGGTCTTCACCTCGAAGCCAGAACGAGTGACCTTCAGCTCATGCGCGCGCTCCTGGTCGAAGAGGTACGCCCCTACGCTCTCCGGCTTGAGCACCATGTCCCGTTTGTATCCGTGCTTCTCGCGCAGCTTCCCGTCTTTGTCCTCGTTCAACATCACGAGGTTGTTTATCTCGCGAATGATGTAGTCGCTGTGCGTGGTGATCATCACCTTCACCCCAGCGTTCGCTACTTGTGCGAGCAAGCGCGCCACACGACGCTGATTGTCGGGGTGCAGGTTGAGCTCAGGCTCGTCGATGATGAGGAAGTCACCTGGATTGGCGAGGTGGCGCAAGTAGAGGACGAGCGGCGCCAACGACTTCACGGAAGATGAGGCGATATGAAGGTCGAGGTCTGGTCCTCCGTTGGGCGTAAATATGATCTCTCCTTTGCCGTCCGGGCTCGCAGTTCCTCCCAAGATCTGCCCTTCGAGAGCGTCCGCCAGAGGGTGTGTGTGATTTGGACGAAGACGAAGCGATCTCCAAAGCGTCGCGACGCTCAAGCCGTCCTGGATCGGCAAAGAGTACCGCCTCGGTGCCGACGCCAAACGTTGAAGCGGATCACTACTTCGTTCAGCCATCGTGGGTGAAAGCTGCGCTTCAAATGCACCAAATCTAGCTCGATGAGCTGAGAGTTCCGCAGCAAAAAGCTGAATGGCGCTTCGCTCTGCGGTGAGAATAAAAGGGCCCGCAAGGTGTGAGAAGAGGCTTCGAGGAAAGACCTGCCCGAGCAGCACACCAACCAAAAAAGTCATCGACTCTTGAACCTTGTCAATAGGATTCATGAAGTCGTCTAGTGAGAGAAACTGGAAGCGTGTTTTTCCACCGGGCAGAGTTTCTGCAGAGAATCTGTAACTAACATTCTCGATGGAGGCACCGTCGAGTGCCGCTACCAAACGAGGGATGTAATCTCCATTCTCGGTGGTGACGGACACCTCAGCTCGACCACAAAATGCATCGCCGCTGGCGAAGGTTGTGCTCATCCACTGCGGAGCATTGGAAGCGATCGATGAGATGTAGTCTTGAAGGTCTGCACCAAAAACCTTCGGCCAATCGATGACAATTTGGTTGCCTTGGCGCTCTGACAGAACTCGCGCGACAAGGTCTTGCGGTAGCGCGACAGCGCAGCCATAAAACCCGTAGATCGAATAGGCGACGTAGGTCTTCGAGGTGTTGTTGGGGCTGGCGAGGACGATGAGATCCTTGCTCAGACTGGATGGTCACGCTTTTTCGAGCCGCCCGAGCTTCTTCAGCGTGAACTCATCGCGTCGCGGTCGTAGCACAAGTGATCCGCGAAACTTTGCGCGTCTGTTGTGGCGCTATGGGGACGAGTTTAACGAGCAGAGAAGCAGCACCTCATCCCCAACCCTTCTCCAAACGCGATGCGTTTAGAGAAGAGGTGCCAAGCGCGCTCTCGCATCCAAACGTCTCTGCTCCTCTCCGAACGCGAATGCGTTGAGAGGGGTGGCACGCAGTGCCGGGGTGCGGTGCTCAGGCCTTCTTGGCGGAGGCATTGAGTCTTCACAGAACGCCGCGCCTTTTTCCCTGCGCATCGCGGTAGGTCTTCTCGTCGAGGATTCGACAATCCCGCCGACGCCGAAGATCTTGGCTTCGATGGTGATGTCAACGATACGGCGGCATCGCTTCTCGTTGATCGACTCGATTTTGACGAAGCCGTCCGGCAACTTTGTTCCGCGAGCGTACTGAATGATCTTCCAGTTGTAGGTCAGCTTCGCTCGATCGAGCGTGCCCTCTTCGCGGTATCGAAAACCGTTGCCCAGCAGCTTCATCACCACGGGTGGCATCGCGAGCTTCGGTAGAGCATCCACCTCGCGGTGCGTGTCTCCGTCGAGCTTGTCGAGCTTCAACACGTTGAACTCGGGGAAGGCCAGCTCGGTTTTGTAGAGCGCGTCGTTGAACTCCTTCGAGAAGAAGGTGCTCCAAAAAGCTTCCGCGGCGCAGTCGATCTCGTGGGTCAGAGTGAAGTGGATCACAACCCCTGCTTGCCGCGCGCGCGTCGCCGGGGCAAGCCCCGTTCTATGGGTTTGCCGGGGCACGAAACGTTGACTCGATTTCTCGACGCATACGGCATTCGCAGCGCCACGCAGGTACGGCGAGATTTGGCCACCATGGTACGCGGCGCAGTGAGCGGCACTGGTTACTCTGCGAGCCCGTCGACCCTTGGTCTGTTTCGTCCTGAACTGTCGCTTCCAGCCTATGCGGGGCAGTACCCCTCGGATCGCACTGCGCCGATCTTCAACCACTTTGATCGCGTGGGCGGGGGCAAAGGTTTTGAAGGGCGTACCTCGCGAGATACAGCTCGCGACTATCGGGGTGGACGACTCTCGTACGATCAACACGACGGTACCGACTTCGTGTGCCCTCCTGGCACTCCGCTCGTCGCGGCCGCGCCTGGTGTTGCGGTCGCCGTTCGCGACACGTGGCTGCGCGGTGGGATCACCCTCTGTCTCGATCACGGTCACGGCGTCATCACGCAATACACCCACCTCTCGCGGGTCGTCGTCACGCTGGGCCAGTTCGTTCAACGAGGCGAAGTCGTTGCTCGCAGCGGTGTAGGTGGCGTCGATATGTTGATGGGTGCGCCCTGGGTGCCGCCGCACGTTCACTTCATGGTGTGGGTCGATGGCGTTCCGGTTGACCCGTATCTCGCTGACGCCGAGCCTGAGCGAAATGGAGTTTGGGTACACCGCAACGACCCACGCTCGGTCGAGCAACCCCTCGACACAGACCGCAGCGATCTCTCGCTCGCCAACCTCGATTCGCTCGTAGATCTTCGCGCGCTCGAACGTGCACTCGACGGGTGTACCTCGCCGCGAATTCGCGATGAAATCCTACGCAACGGCTCTCCCGCTGGGCGGCTCGCCATCGTCGAGGACAGCGTGCACCACGATCGCTTTGCGTGGGCTGAGTGGGTGTCGAGCATGGTTCAACAGAAAGAGCTGCGCATGATTGACGACGGTCAGGTGCGACTGACGTTGCCGTTGACCCATGAGCGATACGCGAGAGCGGTGGCGGCTGACTCGCGCTGGACACGCCCGTGACGATCTCTCCGTCGGTCTCGCCGTACCTGATCGACGCGATGATGCGTCGTGTGCCCCGCGCCAGCTTGATCGCAACCGCGCGAGGGCTGTCGCTCTCGTTCGACGAGCGGAATTTGAGCTCGATCGTCGCTGCCTTGAAACAAGCGCCCGTGACCGATGCAGAGCTTCTTTCGATGCTTGCCGATCGAGACCTGCGAGCACTCGGAGCCGTACCGAACGTCGAATGAGCACCGCGATACCATGATCGAAGCCATCTTGGTCAAAGGTGCATCCGAGCCTCGAGCCGCGCGAGCTCCCTCGAGACGCGTGCGCTTCCGCTCTCGAATCGATCGTATCGCGAGCCAGGTATCGAACGATCGAGTGAGAGTTCCGCGACGGGCTCAGGGCCTCTCGAACAGAGTCAACCCAGCACGTCTGCGCTCGATGAGGCTGCGTTCGTATTGAAGGTGAACGAGCCTGTGATTGCGTGGCCAACACCAGCGCCGGCAAAGCCAAAGCGAGCTCGTAAGAAGGCTGTTGACGCACTCGACACTGCACATGCCGCCCTCAAGCTCACACCCGTTGAACGGCTACCCGGCAACAACGCCGATACCTTTGTCGCGCTCGACTTCGAGACTGCCGATAGTGGTCGAGACAGTGCGTGTGCGATTGCGATGGTACGTGTCGAGAACGGGGCGATCGTTCGACGATTTTCTCGCCTGATCCGACCTCCACGTTCGAGCTTCCCCAATGCGTGGGTTCACGGTATCCGCTGGGAGGACGTACGCAACGAACGAACCTTTGCCGAGCTATGGCCCGAGATGAGCCCCATGTTCGAGGGCGCGTCGTACCTCGTTGCGCACAACGCGCCGTTTGATCGCTCCGTGCTCCGAGCGTGTTGTGCTGCTGCGAACGTGGTTGAGCCTGCGATCCCGTTCGAGTGCTCGATGAAGATGACTCGGAAAATCTGGAAGCTCGCATCAGCCAAGCTGAACGTGATCTGCGCTCATCTGGGGATTCCGCTCAAGCACCACGATGCCGCGTCGGACGCTGAGGCGTGTGCGTTGGTGGTGCTTGCTGCGCGACGAGAGAATCTGTGAGCGTTCTCTGCTAGACACGGCGCGCTCATGCGAGTGCTGGTCGTTACCCCGACGTACAACGAAGCCGAGAACATCGAGGCGTTCGTCTCTGCCGTGCTCGCAGTCGACCCGTGCATCGAGATCTTGGTCGTCGACGATGCCTCACCCGACGGCACTGGAGCAATCATGGATGCGATCTGCTCGCGCGAGCCAAGAGCTCACGTGATGCATCGCCGCGCGAAGCTCGGGTTGGGGACGGCGTATGTCGCCGGTTTCACGTGGGGTCTTGAAGAGGGGTTCGAGCGCTTCTTTGAGATGGATGCCGACTTCTCGCATGCCCCGCGCGACTTGATGCGTTTGGTTCGCGCGCTCGATCGCGCTGACGTGGTGATCGGATCGCGAAACATCCCGGGTGGCGGCGTCGAAGGTTGGGGCCCAGGTCGACACGTCTTGTCTCGTGGTGGTTCGCTTTACGCGCGCACGATTCTTGGCGTCGAGGTTCGTGATCTGACGTCGGGTTTCAAAGGCTATACGCGTCGAGCGATCGAAGCGATCGACATTCGATCGATCGAAAGCAACGGCTACTCGTTTCAGATCGAGAGCACCTATCGTGCGTTGAAACGAGGCATGCGCGTGGTCGAAGAGCCGATCGTGTTTGTGGATCGACGCGCGGGTCATTCGAAGATGAATCGGCGTATTTTTGCCGAGGCTGTGCTCATGGTCTGGAAGCTCAGGCTCACGACGAATTGAGAGACGCTCGCGAAGTTGGGGCAGGTTGCGATACCCTGAAGGTCATGGCCCACGACCCCGATGAAGCACCAGCTACCGTTCGACGGCCGAGCATCTCGCCTGCGTCGTCATCACCCGACCCGGCTAAGTTCGCTACGTCGTACGAGAAGTTGTTGGCAAAGGCGAAAGCGTTGTCCGTTGTTGATGTGAAGCCTTGTCGTGCGCCGGTCGCGTTTGCAGCGAGAAACTACTGTCGGGGCTTTGCAGCCGTGGCGCCGTACGAAGCACGACTTCGTGTCGAGATTCACGGCATCTCGTTCGACGCGGTCGTCGAAGGGGTCGAGGTCGCTGAGGCGCTGCTCTTCGCTGAAAGCAAGCTGGGCGGTGCATCTCACGCCGAGATCACGAAGAACCTCGAACGCGTTCGAGAGCTTCGTGAGCCGATGCTGGGCACCGTCGAGATCTTGGCGAGGCTAGGAGTGATCCCAGCCGAGCGAACAGCTCAAATTCGTGAAGGCTCGGGCAACTTCGACACCGCACAAGATGGCGTTGATCTACACGCGCTATTTCACGAATACGGCGACGTGCTTCGCGGCAAGCATCCGTTCCCCGAAGACGAGATCGAAGAGATTGGTCGCCTGGGTGCGTGGCTCGTAGAGCATTTGCCCAAGCTCAATGAAACGGGGGCGGCGAGCACCCCGTCTGATGACGCCGAGAACCTTCGTGATCGGTTCTGGACGTTGCTTGTCCACCGCTCGATCTTGCTGCGAAAGCTCGGCTACTATCTGTATGGCGATTCGTTCAACGAGCACACTCCGCCACTACTTTCGCGTGAGTGAAACTAAGAGTGTGCGCTTGAGATAGAGCGCAAACACGACCGAGTCGTAGTCGTTGTTGTGCGAGAACGTGGTGGGGGCGCTGGCCACGAGCTCCCATCCGTCGGCGCCTGCTGCTGCGAGGTAATCCCACGTTTGCGGGCACGACTGCAGCGCACCCGTTGAGTTGGTGGTGTTGATGGGCAGCTTGCCTTGCCACTGCCCGTTGACCCATGTGACCCGGCCATCTTGCACCGAGCAAACGCGATACTCGAAACGTTTGGGTGAGCTCACGAAACCACCTCGTTGAGAAGAATGCGGGTGAGCGTATCGAACTCGAGGGCGCGTGTCGCGAGCATCACGTCACCTTCTTCGCGAGGGCTGCGTCGATCACGAGAGGTGCCTCGCTGGGCTCTACCTCGGTGAACAATGCACCCGAGGGGGACACCGAAACCGCCGCGCCCACACGAGGGCAAACGCCAAGACAATACGAGCGAGTGATCCAGACCTTCGAGAACAATCCGCGAGCTGCGATCAGGTTACGACACGCTGTGTACAGCGAGTCTCCACGAGCTGCGCACCCTCCACCAAGCGGATCATCCTCACGCCGTCGGTTTACACACACGAAGACGTGCGCTGCGGCTGGACGAAACGGAGCGGTCTTCATCTACGACTCATAGCAAGGTGAGCAACGGGCGGATTCATTTTTCAGATGACGCGAGCGAACGAGTCAGCGGATGGTTGCGAAATCACAGTGTCGATAGCGATGCGAACCCACGAATGATCTGCCCTTCTTGTGCGACGCCCAACCCAGACCACGCGAGCTGGTGCTCGAGTTGTGGGGCACAGCTTGTGGTGGCAGCGCCAGCGCCGACGGCTTCGCAGGTGAACGCGTCGGCGAATCGAGGCGGTCGTTCGTTGTTGCTTCCGGGTGACGTGGTCGACGGGAAGTACCGCATCGAGCGGGTGATCGGCGAAGGCGGAATGGGCGTCGTGTATCTCGCTCAAGACACGGTTACCGAGGCACCCTTGGTGATCAAAGCCATCTTGCCCGAGCTTGCTCACGAGCCCGAGTATCGAGAGCGAGTTCGACAAGAAGCACGTGCGCTGGCTCGCATCGATCACCCCAATGTCGTTCGACTGAATGCGGTGATCTCGACCCCCGAGACGATGTTGCTCGCGATGCAATACGTCGATGGCGGCTCACTCGATCGCGTGATCGCTGAGCACCGTGCTCGTGGTGCGATGATGCCCGCAGAGCAAGTGTTTCGGCTCTTCCGGCAGATCGTTGCAGGCGTTGCCGCAGCTCATGCCGAAGGCGTCGTTCACCGCGACATCAAGCCGGCGAATGTTCTTCTTCGTACCCGCGACGGCTCAGCCAAGGTGACTGACTTCGGGTTGGCCAAGCCTGAAGAAGACGCACGCGCCGGCCGAGGTCAAACGCGCGGGATCATCGGCTCGCTCTGGTACATGGCGCCCGAGCAGGTGGTGGGGCAACGCGATCTCGACAAGCGCGTTGATGTGTATGCGCTCGGCATCATGCTGTTCGAGATGCTGGTAGGGCATGTGCCCTTCGATGCTCGTAGCGACTACGAGATCATGAAGATGCACACCGAGGCACCGATGCCATCGGTCTACGCGATTCGACGTGATGTTCCGCCTGCGATTGATACGTTCTTGTCGCGCTTGTGCGCCAAACGTCGTGAGGACCGACCCTCGAGCTGCGAAGAGATTTTGCGCGCTCTCGACTCGGTGTTGTCGACGCCCGTGGTCGCACGCCCCGGCTCGAACGTTCCGTCTACGGTTCCCGAGATGCCAGCCGTACCCGAGCCTCCGAATTTCGGGCAGCAACGGGTGATTCCGGCCGGGACAACCATCCCACAAGAGCCCGCGAATTTGGCGCGCGACAAGGCGCTGCTGGCGACAACGCCGGCGATTCGATCGGCCATCACCGGTGAGCTCATTCCCGCGGACGAAGCCGAATTGCCTTCGACCGTACGAGAAGGCCCCTCGAAGACGAAGCTGGTTGTCGGGTTGTTGGGAGCGATGTTGCTCGGCAGTTCGGCGGTGTTGTCCGTTTGGTATTTCGTGCTGCGTGAGCCCGAGGTGACCCCGCAACCGAGCCCGGTGGCATCGGCTTCGACAAAGAGTGCCTCCTCAGCGAATGTCACTGCGAGTGCATCGAGCTCAGCCCACTCCGAGCATGAGCCATTTGCCGTGCTCACTTCGCTACAAGGTAAATGGGTCAGCGAGACGGGGCGTCACTACGATGCGGTTCTATCGGGTACAGCGCTCGAATTTCGAGTGCGCGACCCCAAGGAATTCGATCGCCAAGGTTACCTCGAAGGTGAGCCTCGCTTCTCACTGCGCGTGTTGCCCAAAACCTCTGCGACCGAGTTTCTTGTCGAGGATCGCGTACGTCCGCAGCCGCCGAACGATCTCACGTACGCAGCCGCGTCGCGCGGTACGTGCGCCGAGATCTGGAGCTCTGTCGGTAACACACAGCTTCGCGCTCAGTGGGACGGCAAACAACTCTCGGTCGACATGGTGAAGGTCACGCCTGATCGCGCGGTCTTCGTCACCAAAGGCACGAGCATCACGGGTTGCTCGAGACTGAGCTCGTCGAAGGTCGACAAGCTCGAGAGCATGCTCAAGCGCGAGTAGCTGCGCTTTCGAGAGAACGACGGCCGAGCACCACGCTTGCGATGACCAGCGCGATGAGAATAACCAACGGCGCGAGTTTGGCGGCTGATGAGCTAGCGCTCGTGGCATTGGCGACGGCGTCTTTGTATTCGCCCGGCTCACGAAGACCGCCGAGAAGCTCGTTGCCGATCCAGACCGATGGCAAGCCGCGCATCTTCGCTTTCTTGAAGAGCTCGCGGGTCTCGTCGATCTTCTTGTCGGTCTCGGGGCTCTCGATGCATGCGCGATACGCATCGAGCGCGACGCCGTGATCCACCGCGATCTTTTCGCAGTCACGAGCGGTCATGTTCTCGGTGAGAAACAACGCGTGCGCGACCTCTTCGCCTTTACCTTGTTGCTCCGAGCACAGGTAGGCGCGCGAGGCAAATCGAGCGTGAGGGTGCATGTCGAGCGGCACCGTCAAGCGAACGAAGTTCACGTTCGGCACGTCTTTGATCGCATCTGCAATGCGCGGGTGGGCGAGGCGACAAAACGGGCACTCGAAGTCGCTGAAATCGACAACGTTGATGGCGCCGGTCTTCCAGAACGATCGAATCTCTGCGGGGGCTTCTCCGGGTGGACGCGAGATCGAAAAGACGATCGCTGCTGCTGCCGCACACAACGACAGAATCACCCAAGCCGCAGGGTGAAACCAATCTCGCTCGGTTTCAGTCGCCGAGGTGGGCGCCGCGTAGTTGCGAAGGTTTGAGCCGGCCAACGCGGCGACGATGGCGGAGGTGTCTACCAGCACACACAGCTTGCAGAAGGAACCGAAAAGAGCGGCTTGCGTCGCGAGCAAACCAAACGCGATCACGCCTCCCAACATCGCAGCCCAACCCGTGAGCCGACGAGCGCGCTCTGACGGGAGCACCGACAGCACGAGAAGCGAGAGAAAGCTCAATATGCCGAGAAGCGGCACAGGGATACCGAACGGATGCCCGTAGCCCGACGACTTGATGACGTCGCACGTCGAGCCAGCTTCGCAGAACTGTGGGGTGGCGGTTTGGTAGTCGACCAGCAACGCGCCGCTCACGAGAAGCGCAACGAGCGCGGCGATTCGAACAACAAGCAGGGCTCGGGGTGGACGCATCATCGTGAGTGATTGGTGTGAAGGAGCATCCCTCTACCCACAGTCGAACATGAACGGCAAGCCGCGAGACGACGGGAGGGCGACGAAACATCTGTGCTGCCGAGCCTGCTGAGGTCGATAGGTAGAGAGATCATGTCATCAGCGCGCGGAGAGACGCTCGACGCGAGCTTCGGTTCTCGTGCGTGTAGGCCCACGCTGCGAGCGCAAAGGCATGCCAAAGAAGTTGAGGATCACGCTCTGCCCACGTGCGCCAACGCCCTTCTGAAAGGGCTGCTGATGAGAGCAAACCATGCGAGTCGAGTAGGTCTTTTCGAAAGAGCTCGTCACACACAGGCGCCAGCCACGTTTGCAGCCAACGCTCCACGGGGACACCGAAACCCTGCTTCGGCCGGTTTGCGAGCGCTTGGCCGAAGCGACGCTCGTGCAGCGTTCGAAGAACACGTTTGCCCTGAGAGCCGAGCGTGAGCTCTTGAGGCAAGCCTAGACCTGCTTCGACGACGCGATGATCGAGAAAGGGCACACGAGCCTCGAGGCTACACGCCATCGTTGCTCGATCGACCTTCGTGAGCATGTCGTTGGGGAGCGGTCCAAACAGATCCGACGCGAGCGTGCGTTGAAGTTGTGTCGCATCGCGGCTCAACAGCTCGTTGAAACGAGCTTCGAGTGGGTGAACGAAGCGACTCGATGCCTGTTCGATCGAGGCCGTGGGGATAAGCTCAGCAGTGTTGGCCAGCGAGCCCACTTGTGTGAGCGCGACGTACGCTTGTGCATCATCAGATGTTAGACCTCGCGACGCCCGAGCCGCAGTGCGCAGCGCGTCGGTGATTCGGCTGGTGCGATCGGTTCGGCGAGGGAGCTTTCCGAGAGCAGATGCGACCACCTGTTGCAACGCGGGCACCCTCGAAAGCTGTTGTCGAACGTTGACGATCTTGTGCTTTCGATAGCCTGCGAAGACCTCGTCTCCGCCGTCGCCTCCCATCGCCACCTTGTGCTCAGCCGACACGATGCGAGCGAGCAAAAACGTTGCGAGGCTCGACGAGTCACCGAAGGGCTCGTCATACGCAAGCAGCGCATCGGCAAGTGCGAGCTTGGCCTGCTGCTCGTCGAGCATCGTGACCTTGCAGGGCACGCCTATGCGTCGAGCGGTTTCAACGGCAAAGGGCGACTCGTCGAATCGTTTCTCGTTGAACCCGATCGAATACGAGGTCGGTGGTGTGTTGCTCGCGTCTGCGGTGTAGGCGGTGATGAGCGAGGAGTCGATCCCGCCGCTAAGAAAACAAGCGATGGGTACATCGCTCTCGAGGTGCTCACGTACCGAGCGACGAAGCAACGATTCGACGAGCTCACAGGCTTCGTCGATGTTGTGTACACGTGCTGCATCGGCTGACGGAGCAGGGCGGTAGTACACGCGCTCACGGGCTTCACCGGTCGCAAGATCGATCTCGATTCGCGTCGACGGAGCGAGCCTTCGTACGCCCTTGTAAATCGTGCTTTCACCCGGCACATACGACCACGCGAGCATCGCGTGTGCGGCGACTGCGTCGAGCTCGAAAGCAGAGGCGAATCGCTGGTCTTTTCGTATCGGATCAAAACACCCGAGCTCGGATGCAAATGCGATGGCTTTGCCCGATCGAACGATGAACATCGGCTTGATGCCAAATCGATCGCGACTGATCACCAAGCGATTTCGCAAGCGGTCGTGAACGGCAAAGGCCCACATCCCCACGAGCTCTTGCTCGACGCGATCAGGGTCGCGCTCGTAAAGCCTGAGGATCACCTCTGTATCGCTACGGGTCTTGAATTTGACGCCCTCAGCTTCGAGTCGGCGTCGAATCGCGGGCGCGTTGTAAACTTCGCCATTGTACACAAGGACGATGCGCCCATCGTCGCTGAGCATGGGCTGATGCCCGTGGACAATATCGACGATCGCCAAACGGCGCATTCCCAGCGAGCAAGCGTCGTTTGACTCGATTCCCTGATCGTCCGGCCCTCGGTGGATCATCTCGCGACACATGGCATCGACGAGTGAGGCCCCCTGTTCTGCACCCAAGCCAAACGAAGCAAGACCGGCAATGCCGCACATGGTCGCGGGGCTTACCACGTCGGGTCGTGACTGCTGTTGCGATCACGCCACGCGTTTGATTGGCTCGACATCTTCCTTCGCAAACAAAGATCCTGTAGAAAGGCTGTGATGCCCTTCGGGGACGACGAACACATCGCACGTGCTGAGCTGGCCATGCATCGCGGCCTCGACAGCGATTGCGAGAAGATTCTGCTCGACCGACGTCGAGAGCTGCATTCTTCAGGCGATGTGCTCGGCGTTCAGCGCATCGAGGCGATGCTCGCTCTCTGGGCCGTGCTCATCGATGATGAGCGACGCGCTCGAGCACATCTTTCGGCCATTTCGGCTGCGCAGCTCAAGAACCCAGATCATCACCCCGACGTTGCTTTGCGGATGGTGGTCTGGATTGTCTCGTCTCAAATCGCGAGACGAGATCCGTCGGTTACCCAACCTGGCTATCCACCCGAGGGCTTGCTCGATGCCAGGGTCGACCCAACCACGAAAGTCGATCTGCTCCTCGAGATCGCCGCGGTGTCTCGTGTACGGGACGACCTCTCGAAGGCGTGGGGTCATCTCGATGCTGCCGTGGTGGTGGCCGAAGGGGCGCCTCGATTGCTCGCTCGAGCGCAGCAAGAGGTGGCTGAGACCTTTCTGGTTAGCGCCAAGGTCACCGAAGCCGATGCGTGCCTTCGCGAAGCGATTCGGATGTACAAATCGCAAGGGCTTGCACGTCTCGAGGGTCGGGCTTTGCTTCGGTTCGCGCAGTCGATTGCTCCAGCGACGAACGGCGAGGCGCCCGCGGTGTGGTTCAGTCGATCACAAGCCTCGCTCGCCAATTGTTCGACGTGGCGTGATCGTGCGGCCATTCGAGCAGGCTTCCGTGTACACGGTCGAAGGCTTCCCGATCTGGCGATTGCCGAAGGGATGTCGACCCGCATCGACGCGCTCGATCGTGCCTGCGCGCTGTTGCGTGGTGCTGTTGCCGCATCGGCCGACTCGGCCAATCGAATCATCGAGCGAGCCGATTCGAGCCCCGATCGTGACCCCACGACCGATCGCGTGACACTTGCGCAAGCCGAAGAGGCGTTGCGAGACATCCCTCGATCGGCTGCTCCGTTGATCGATGACGTCGAGCGAACATCGCGCGAGCTCGTCGAGATGATGAGCTCGGCGCTCGTCGAGCGCGATCGAATGCAGTCGTTGTTGCGAGCGCTAGGCGAGCTCGATGGTGTCACCGAGGTGCAGCGTTACGCAAACGAGGTCACTGCCTCGGCGCGAGCCATTCTCGACGCAGATCTTGTCGTGTTGGCCGCGCTCGATGAGCAAGGCCAGTTGCAAATGTTGTCGGCTCGAACGACCACGGGCCCTGCCGAGGTGAAAGACGAGCTGTGGCGACAAGCCTCGATTGCTCGGCTGAAAGTCCCGAGCACTCCGCCTGCCAGCTCACTCGCGCCAAGCTTGCGAAGCGAAACTCGACCGAAGGGCCCCGTTCTCGTGATGCCCATTCGATCGTCTCGTTTTGCCGGGGTGATCTACGCCGACAAGCTGCAGCGGGTGGGGCAGTTTCGAGAGTCAGATGTTCATCTGGCTTCGTTGCTCGCTGAATACCTTGCCCAAGGGATGGCACGTGTGTACGCGGCCGAAGCCGAGCATCTCGCTCGCGCGCAACTCGGCGCCACGCTCGACGCCATTCGAGACGGCGTGCTCACCATCGACGCTCGCGGAACCGTTCGACACGTGAACGCCGCAGCAGCACGAATGCTGCGCACATCAGAAGAAGGGTTGATCGGTCAGCGACTCGAGGATGCTCCGAGCTTGATGGCGCTTGGCGCGACGTTGACCAGCTCGGCTCGCACGGACGGTGCCGTGGTTCGTTTGCCCCACGGTACGCTCGTCGTCACGGCGCGCCCTATCGCTGCGTCCAATCCGAATGCTCCAGCTCAAGGCATCGTGGCCACGCTCGTCGAGCTTGATCGTGCGCAGCGACTTGCGGCTCGCGTGACAGCCGCGCGCCCTCGCTACGGTTTTCATGATGTCGTTGGCAACTCGACGGCTCTTCAAGAAGCGCTGCGTCTTGCCCGACAAGCTGCGACTGTCGACGCGAATGTTCTCATCACCGGAGAGAGCGGCACCGGCAAAGAGGTTCTCGCCCAGGCCATTCACACCGGTGGTGCTCGAGCAGGCGAGCCCTTCGTGGGTATCAACTGCGCAGCGTTGCCGCGAGAGCTTCTTGAAGCTGAGCTCTTTGGTTACGAGCGAGGTGCATTCACCGGGGCTCGTGCAGAAGGCAGCATCGGCAAGTTCGAGCAGGCCGCAGATGGAACGATCTTGCTCGACGAGATCGGCGACATGCCTCTCGACATGCAGGTGAAGCTGCTGCGCGTGCTTCAAGAGCGCACGGTCACGCGGCTGGGCGGATCACAAGAACGACCCTTCTCGGCACGTGTGATCGCAACCACTCACCGCAACCTCGAAGAGTCGGTTCGCAAGGGCACGTTCCGTCTCGATTTGTTCTATCGCTTGCGCGTGCTCCACATCGATCTGCCGCCGCTTCGTGATCGAAACGACGACGTCGCAGCGCTGTCGAATCACTTCTTGCGACGAGTCGCCGAGGCGCAAAGCAAAGCGGTGCGATCGTTTGCTCCGGACGTGCTGAAGCGCCTGATGTCGTACTCGTGGCCAGGCAACGTACGCGAGCTCGCCAACGTCATCGAGCGTGAGGTGAGCTTGTTGCCGGCAAACGCCGTGGTGATGACTCGCTTCGAAGTGCCGCTGGGTGGTGCTTCGGCATCGACCGATTCGTGGGCGCCTGAGTCAGCGACATCGAGCAAGATGCGTGCGGTTCGAGTAACCGGCGAAGCCTCGCTTTTGCCGACCGATATCTTGCCGCTCGTCGAGGTTGAACGACGGGCCTATCTCGACGCGTATGCGGCGTTCGGTGGCAACGTCACTCGTGCTTCGAAAGCACTCGGCGTCTCGAAGGTGACGTTCTACGCGAAGCTCAGGCAGTGGGGCATGCACCCCTCGGATGAGCCTGGCCCCGAGACGATGCGAAAGATCAGGATCGCCGAGCGCGCCGAGGACGCCTCCGATGAGTGAGCCCTCGGGGGCTCGCTTTCTCGTCGGGATCGATCTCGGCACCACTCACACCGTCGTCGCATTTGCTCCGCTAGAACCGTCGGGTGATTCGGTTCGTGTGGGGGCTGTCGAGCTTCTCGAGATCCCCCAGCGTGTCAGCGCCACCGAGCGCGCTTCTCGTTCGTTGCTGCCTTCGTGTCTCTATGCACGTCTCGACGACGAGCTACCCGATCTCGACGATGACCCATGGATTGCCGGCGAATTCGCTCGCAAACGTGGCGCAGAGGTGCCCGGTCGCCTGGTCGCCAGCGCGAAGAGCTGGCTGTGTCATCCGTCGGTCGATCGCAGCGCGCCGATCTTGCCTTGGGGCTCTGACGGTAGAGATGACGAGTATCATCTCATCCCGAAGATTTCTCCGGTCGACGCCTCGGCTCGCTATCTCGAGATCGTCCGTGATGCGTGGAATGCATCGCACCCCCGCGCGCCTCTCGAAGACCAAGAGGTCGTTCTCACCGTGCCGGCTTCTTTCGATGCAGCCGCACGCGAGCTCACCATTGAAGCCACGAAAAAAACGGGTCTATCGGTAAGGCTTCTCGAAGAGCCCCAGGCTGCTTTTTACGACTGGATGCACCTCGCAGGGGTCGATGGGCTCGATGCGTTGGTCCGCGCTCAAGCGCATGTGTCGGTGCTCGTCGTCGATATCGGTGGTGGCACCACTGACCTTTCGATCATCAAGATCGACGCAGACGACCATCAACCCCATGTGCGTGATGTCGCGCGAGTGGCTGTCGGTGATCATCTGCTGCTTGGTGGCGACAACATGGATCTCGCGCTCGCGCTGCATGCCGAGCCCGCTCTTCTCGATGCTGGGCAGAGGAAGCTCGACCCTCAGCGTTTTGGGCAGCTCGTGCTTCAGTGTCGTGCTGCCAAAGAGAGCCTCTTGTCGAACGACGCACCTGCCGAGATCTCGGTGTCGGTTCTTGGCTCGGGAAGCAAGTTGATCGGCGGTGCTCGGCGCACAACGATCACGCGCGAGCAGGTGATTCGTTGGGTCGTCGATGGGTTCTTTCCGATCGTTCCGGCCGATGCCTCACCTGCTCAGGCTCGCGGTGGGCTGGTGTCGCTGGGGCTTCCGTACGCGAAAGATTCAGCGATCTCGAAGCACCTGGCACAGTTCATTTCGCGAGCGGGGGCAGGGTGGCCTTCGGCGGTGTTGTTCAACGGAGGCGTCTTCAAAGCACCGTTGCTCGTTGAACGAGTGCGAGAGCTTCTTGGCTCATGGCAAGGCGCACCCGTTCGTGTGCTCGAGGGTACTGATCCTGACCTTGCTGTCGCTCGAGGTGCCGTGGCGTACGCAGCCGCTCTACGCGGGGTCGGGCGTCGCATCGGCGGTGGGTCTGCACATACGTATTACGTAGGCTTGAGCGACGGTCGTGGAGAGCGACGGGCGATGTGCGTCATCCCTCGCGGAGGGGCGCTTGGGCATCGCTATTCTGCGCCTCGCGCGCTCTCGTTGCTCGTGGGGCAGACCGCTCGATTCGAGCTGTTTTCTCGAGCGGATTCGAATCTCGATCAACCGGGTGATGTGATCGCTCTCGATGACGAGCACCACGTGGCATTGCCCCCTGTCTCGACAAGACTGGGCGCCCAATCACGGGGTGTGAGTGAGGTGATGGTTCATGTCGAAGGCGAGATGACCGAAGTCGGTTCTCTCGACTTGGGTTTGCGCGAGCTCGATGCAAACGGCGCTCTGTCTGCGCGGGTTCATCGACTCGCGTTTCAGCTTCGTGGGTCGACCGCAGACGACGCCCCCAAGTCAATCGCGCCATCGAGCTTGCCTCCCGCGACGATGCCGCCTCCGTCACGGGGCCAAGCTGCACGACGCTTCGACGAAGCCGCGACTCTTCTGTTGCGCGTGTTTGGTAAAGCCAAAGAGCCGGCAAGCGAACGCGAGGTGAAAGATCTCGTTCGTGAGCTCGAGCGGCTGTTGGGCGAACGTCAAAGCTGGACAATCGAGCTTACCCGCAGTCTGTTCGATGTCGTCGCGCCTTGGGCTCGCAATCGAAAACGATCGCCAGAGCATGAGCGCCAGTTCTGGTCGCTCGCGGGCTTTTGTCTTCGCCCTGGTTATGGCGATGTGGGTGATGAATCTCGGATAGCGTTGCTCGAGCCGCTCGCAAACGAAGGCGTGACGCACGTCAAAGACGCGCGTGTGTTTCAGCAGATGTTCATCGCGTGGCGTCGGGTTGCAGGTGGCCTCGATGAGCCAACGCAGCTCGCCCTCCGAGAGATCGCCGACCCCCATTTGTCACCAGGTGGTGTCAATAAAAAGAAGGTCAAACCTGTGCCGTCTGAGAGCCTCGACGAGCTACTTGCGATGGCTGCGTCGCTCGAGCGTGTGCCTTCATTTCGACGCGCTGAGCTCGGCTCATGGGTGCTCGAGAAAACCTTCACACGTAGAGAGAGCAAGCTGTGGGATGCGCTCGGACGCATCGGAGCACGCGTACCCTCTCGTGCGAGTGCACACTATGTCGTGTCGGCGCGTCACGCTGAAGAGTGGCTCGACGAGCTGCTGCGTGATCGTCGCTGGGAGGACCTTGCCGCAGCGCCGTTGTGTGCTGCTCGTTTGGCTCGAAAAACCGGAGATCGCACCATCGATGTTTCAGAGCGTGCTCGCAACGAGGTGGTGCGGCGGCTGCGAGCCATGAACGCAAAAGAAACGTGGGTGACGTGGGTGAGCGAGGTGGTCGCAGATGACGCGACGAGCACCGCTGACTTTTTGGGCGAGAGCTTGCCTGTGGGGCTTCGCTTGTTGAGTTACTTCTCGGATGGCGACGTAGCGTCGTTACATTGCCCGCTGATCGCAACTCGTTCGCGATGCTCGAGTGAGCAACGAGTGAAGCCAAGCTGGGTCATCGCAGCGTCGCTGGTGCCCGGGGTGAACGTCGTGATCACGATCTCACTCACTCCAGCCATGTCACGCTCGAAACAGTCGTAAACGCCGCTTCCTGAGCAAGTGTCGTCGTCGCTTCCGACACTGACCGCGCTCACACAAGCAAGCGTATCGTGGAGCCCGCCTGCGTCTTGCCAGCACTCGCCAGCCGCGTCGAATCGATAGGCGCGGATCGGACAGCATCGAGCACCGTGCGAGGGCGTGCACGCTCCTGCTTCATCGGGCGCGTCACAGGCAACATCGAGCCCATGAGTCGAGCTGACCTGCTCGGGGGTGGTGACGGGCTCGAGTGAGTCGATCTCGTGTCCAGAGGTCGAGCCCGCGCATGCGGCAAGTGAGAAACAGAGCGATGCAACGACACTCAACCGAAGTCGCAAATACATGGTGGGCGCGGTGTCGCACCAGCGAGTGAACGAAGGTTGTCACCACCGAGACGCATTGGTGCCGCCCTTGCGTCGGGGTTGAAATGACCTGGTTACGGCCTCGTGACACGCGCTCTTTCGTGTTGTCGAAAGGCCATGCTGGCGTCTTTCGCGAGAGCGGGGCAGGGTGGGGGCGCCCTGGATGGCCGAGAGCTCACGACGCGTTCGCATCCTGTTGTTCATGCTGCCACCGGCCATCGTGGTGGCAGTGATTGTTTTGTTTCTCGTCGTGTTCTTTCGTACCTCAGAGCAGGTCGAGCATCGCCGTCAGCAGTCGGTTATCGAGGCTACCTTTTCGGTCGCAGACGAGAAGGTCGAGCGTCTGGATCGACTCATCGTCGAGCAAGACAACGTGCTCGCCGAGCAGATCGACGTGAGCGTGCCGCACCTGCTCGCGCGTCAGTGGCCTGCGCGTGAAACTCCCACGGTGAGCGCGCTGTTGCTCATCGACCTGAGCAGTGCTGATCACGAGGTGGTGGGGTTTGCGTCTCGAGAGTCAGGCCCAAGCGCAGATGAGGCATTTCGACGGCTCTTTTTGACCAAGTTGCTGCCCGACATCGAGCGTGAGCACCCAGCGGTCGAGCAGTTGCAGCACCTCCATAAAGCCGTGCAGGGCCAGAGCTACCTGGTGAGCTATTGGCAGCGGCAAGCTCGCGGTCGTCGCTACTTGGTCGTGGCTCGTCACGACGTGCCTCGCATCGTGCACGAGACCTTCCCGAAAGTGCTCGTCGAGACCACGGGAGCGGCTCGATTGGGTGTGGTCGACGAAGATGGTCGCTATGTCTTCGGAACACCCATCCGTGCGGGTGAATACACCGTCGGTAGGCGATTTCCGACGACCTTGTATGGCTGGCGTTTGCAGCTCGCATTGGTCTCATCCGAAGACCTCGGCTCACAGATCGAACGTCGTCGTCGTCTTGAGCTCGTTCTCGTGATCTCGGCGTGTGCGATCATCGTGCTCGGCACAGGCTTCGTGCTCTATGCCGTCGAGAAAGAGCGACGTCTGTCGATGCAGAAAACCGAGTTCGTCGCCAACGTCTCACACGAGCTAAAGACGCCGCTCACGCTGGTGAGAATGTTCTCCGAGCTGCTCCTTCTTGGGCGAGCGACGTCGGTCGAGAAACGTGAAGAATACCTTCGTTTGATCCTGCTCGAAACCGAGCGACTCACCTCGCTCATCGAGAACATTCTCGACTTTGCGCGACTCGAGCAAGGTCGTGTTCAATACGACTTTGCGGTGACCGATCTCGGAGAAATCACCCTCAAGGCGATCGAGGTCTTTCGTTACCGTGCCGAGCGCGAAGGTGTCGAGGTTCACGTCGACATTCCGCCAGCGCTCCCGCTCGTCAAAGTCGACTATCGAATGATTCAACACGCGTTGTTCAACTTGCTCGATAACGCGTTGAAGTACGCGAAAGATGGCAAGCGAATCGACGTGCGCATCGTGCCTCGGCGCACCGTGCTCGAGCTTCAAGTGACCGACCACGGGCCTGGTGTTTCACCTGACGAGCAGAAGAAAATCTTCGAGCGATTTGTTCGTGGTCGTCTCGCTCGAGAGGCCAGCATTCGCGGCTCGGGCATCGGGCTCTCGCTCGTTCGAAGTATCCTCGATAGCCACCGCGGTTACGTTCGCGTCGATAGTCGAGTTGGCGAGGGCGCGACGTTCGTGTTGGGTATTCCGATCTCGGACGAAGAGCGCTCGCTTGTCGTCTGAGCTTCTTTCGTTTGACGAGGATGCGCCTCGCCGACTCACACCACCGTGAGTCGGAGACGACGATCTCGCGGTGCAGCCGGCGGTGCCTTTCGCGCCTTGTCGAGTGACTCTTCGGTGGGCGTGCCCATCAGCGAATGTTTGTTCGCGCGATCGATTCGCACATCCACCATCTCGCCCGCCAAGTGCACACCCGTGGGTCGCTCGAAGTGCACGATCTCGTTTCGATCGGTGCGCCCCGTGAACAAGTCACCATTCTTGCTCGGGCCTTCGACGAGCACGTGTTGTGTGGTGCCCACGAGCTTCGACAGGTGCTCTTGAATCAGCGCTTCGCTGACCTCGAAAATTTTGCTCAGGCGTCGGCCCTTTTCTTCTTCCGAGACGTCATCACCGAGCTTCAACGCAGGTGTGTAGGGGCGCGGGCTGTACTTGAAGCCGAACACTCCGATGAACCCCACCTCTCGGATCAGATCGACGGTGGCTGCTGCCTCTTCGTCGGTCTCGCCGGGGAAGCCCACGATCACGTCGGTCGATAGGGTCATCCCTGCACGCCCCGAACGAAGTCGGTTCACTCGCTCGACGTACTCGGCGCGGGTGTAACGACGAATCATTCGCTTCAAGATGCGATCGCTGCCCGATTGAAACGGCAAATGGACGTGTGCGGGTAGCTGCTCGAGATCTCGATGCGCAGCGATCAACGAGGGCGTGACGTGACGCGGGTGCGGGCTCGTGTAGCGAAGGCGCCACAATGCTGGCACCTCAGCCACGATACGACGAAGCAGTGCGGCAAACTCACTTTCGTCAGGGTCGTTGGGGTCGGCTTCAGGGGCTCGCGCAAGCTTACCGAGTGGGTCTCGGTAGCTGTTGACCGTCTGACCAAGCAGGGTGATCTCGCGAGTGCCAGACTCGACCAAACCACGGATTTCTTCGACGATTTCGTCGCTGCTTCGGTAGCGTTCGGGCCCTCGCGTGTAGGGCACGATGCAGAACGAGCATCGCTCGTTGCAGCCCTTCATCACCGTGACGAACGCTGTCGCGCGACCCGTGACGGGCGATTCGGCTGCGGCCGCCGACAAGAAGCGCGGTGAGTCGACGTCGAAGACGGTGCGAGCAACCGGAGGCCCACCCGTGCCGATACCTGCGAGCAAATCGGGCAGCTCAGGAATGTTATCAGGCCCAACAATCACATCGATCTCGGGCATTCGCTTGAGCAGTCGATCGCCTTCTTGCTGCGCAACACAACCCGCAACGACGATCGCGAGCTCGCCGCGCGTTCGTTTCAGCACCGCGAGTCGACCCACTTCGCTTCGCAGTTTTTGTTCGGCTTTTTCGCGAACACTGCAGGTGTTCAGCACGACGACGTCGGCTTGTTCTGGCTCGTCGACAGCACTGAACCCCGCACGACGAAGAACGCCCTCCATCCTTTCGGAGTCATGGACGTTCATTTGGCAACCGAATGTGACGAGCGCGTACGTGGGCATGGTGAGGCGGCGCGAGCCTTACCACACCGTGGTCAGAGTGCTGTCCCGCCCTTTGAGGCGGCGGCAACGGCGGCGTCGATTTGGTTCGCGTCGAAGCCCACGATCATCTTCCCGCCGATATCGAGCACGGGGACACCCCCATTACGAATCCCAGCACGCGCGAGCTTTCGCTCCATCTCGGCGGCGGCAGATTCATCGGCTTCGATGTCTTTGTACGTGAAGGGCACATTCTTTCGACGCAGGTGCTCTTTGGCTTTTTTGCAGAAGCCACACCACGATGCGCCATACAGAATCACCGCGCTCTTGCCGGTTTGATTGTAGAACTCATCGCCGGGTCGAGCGGCTGACGGTGTGCCCGTTGCGTGGGGCGCAACCGCGGCGATCTTCTTCTCTCGGCGAGCGGCTGCGAGCGCTTCCCACTCGTTGCGCGTCATCGTGTTGACGGTGTAGCTCGTATCGGGTTTTCGCTGTGTGAGATCGGCGACGTACACGAGCTCGGATGCTGCCGAATCTTCGCGAGACAGCGGCACCACTCGCACCGCAGCTCGAGAGCCATCCGGAACATCAGCAGGGTGTTGCCCGGTATGAAAGTCACCACGGTCGTCGATCCAGGTGAGCAGCAGATCCGCCGTGTCGTCTTTCACAACCAACGCTGGCAGCGTGGTCGCGGTTGGTTTTGTCCCTGCGTCTTGATCGCGACAACCCGACCCCACGAGAGCAAGAGACATCGTCGAGACGAGCAACCCAATCACACTCGCGGTCTTTGCTCGTCGTACCCATCGACTCATGAGAGCTCCTCGTTCAACTCGGCCCATTCAGAGAACAGAGCCTCTATCTTGCGGGTGAGATCTTGATCTTCACTGGTGCGTTGCGCCAGCTCTTCCCATGCGTCCGAGGGCATCTGGGCGATCAAGGTACGAAGGGCTGATTGCTCGTGCTCGGCTTCGGCGATCTCGTCTTCGAGCTCAGCGAGGCGACGTTTCTTTTTCTCTTTCGCTCTCGAATTCTGTTTGTTCTCTTCGTAGCTGAGCTTCTTTTCTTCGACGGTTTGAGGCGGTTTTGACGCGCGGTTGGGTGATGTCGTCTGGGCTTTTTGAGCCTCGGCTTCGGCTGCAAGACGCGACGTCCATTCGCCGTAGCTTTCGTTGACCAACGTTGCGCTTCCGTCTCGAACGACGATCAGCCGTGTGGATACGTTTTCGAGAAAGCGGCGGTCGTGGCTGACAAACACGACGGTGCCTTCGAAGCCCATCAACGCTTCTTCGAGAATGGCTGCGCTGGGGATATCGAGGTGATTCGTCGGCTCGTCGAGAAACAACAAGTTGATCGGTTCGAGCAGCATCTTGGCGAGTGCGAGACGAGTTCGCTCGCCCCCGCTAAATCCTTTGATCTGCCGAAGCGTGTCGTCGCCGGTGAGCTTGAAACGCGCGAGATATTGCCGCGTCACGTCGATGTTCATGTCGCCGCGAACCGATCGAATCTCTTCAACTGCCGTTCGCTTTTCATCGAGCGAGCCTAGGTTCTGATCGAAGTAGGCCTCTTTGAGATTCGAGCCTCGTTTGACCTCTCCTGTGTCGATGCTCGGAGCCAACCCCGCGAGCTTTTTGAGCAGAGTCGACTTCCCCGCGCCGTTGGGCCCCACGATCGCGAGCCGCTCTTGTCGTCGCAGCAACAGGTCGACGTTCGAGAAGAGCTCGCGACCGTTTCGAGCTGCCGAAAGACCCGTGCATTCGAGCACGATGTCTCCAGAACGAGGTGCAGGGCTAAAGCGAAATGCGAGCTTCTCGGCGGCCTTCCAGATGTCCTCTGGGCGTTCGAGCCGATCGAGCTTATCGAGCATTTTTCGGCGGCTCTGCGCTTGCTTCGTCTTTTGGCCGGCGATGTTGCGACGAATGAAATCTTCGGTCTTCGCTATCATCGCCTCTTGGCGTTCGGCGAGCTCGGTCTCTCGTTCGAGATCGGCTTCGCGTGCGATCTGATATTCGCCGAACGACATCGGATACATGCGGCACTGGCGGCGGCCTAGCTCGAGTGTCGCCGTGGTGGTGGCTTCGAGAAAGGCGCGATCGTGAGACACGATGATGAGCGCTCCTGCGAACCCCGTGAGGTACGTCTCGAGCCAGCGGATCGTATCGAGATCGAGGTGATTCGTTGGCTCATCGAGAACCAGCAGATCGGGCTCGAGTGTCAACACCACACCAAGACGAAGACGACCGCGTTCGCCTCCCGAGAGACTCGAGACAGGGCGCTCCATATCGGCTGCGCCAAAGCCGAGTTTCTCGGCGACGATGCCGATCTTTCGCTCGAGCTCATCGCCGCCTGCGATGTGGTAGCGGTCCATCAACCGAGCGAGACGATCGAGATCTTCTTCTCGACCTGATGCCGCATCGTGTTGAGCGCGCGACAGGTCATGACGAAGCTGGATTACGTTTTCGAAGCCTTCGAGAAAGGCATCGAGCACCGTGCCGCCTCCCGATATCTCGTGAGATTGTCGGTAATAACCAAGCTTGGCGTTTCGTTTGATGACAATCGAACCCGATACCGGAGAAACCTCTCCCGCTATCAATCGAAGTAGCGTTGATTTTCCAGCTCCATTGGGTGCAACGATCGCAAGTCGTTCACCGGCAGCAAGCGTGAAAGTGAGATCAGAAAAGAGAAGATCCGCGACGTGGCCAAACGAGAGCGAAGCGACCTGCAACAGCGTCATGTGAGCATTCCTAGCCTTGCTTTTGTTGATCCGGTGTCCGATAACTGCGCGGCATGGCAAACATCCAGAGCGAGCTAGATCGGATTGCCCGCGAATTCATTCTCGGCGTCGTAGACGCCCTTGCCGGTGCTTCACTGGCTGAGATTGCGCACTTCGCTAGCGAGAATCGAACGGCATCCCGCCCCAAAGGTATTGCGACCCGAGGCCCCAGAGCAAAGACCGCTGATACAACTCCGGCCACTCGTGGCGCGGCTTCTTCATCAACAGCTCCGGCCCGCTCTTCGCGTCGCGGGCGCCGTTCATCTGATGAGGTGGCTGAAATCACCAAGCGTATCGTTGCCTATGTGAACAGTGCAGGAGAGAAGGTTGCCGTAAGCCAGATTGCCAAGGCGTTGCATCTCGACATTTCGGACGTGACCCGTCCCATTTTTCTCGCTGTCGAAGAAGGATTGATCAAGAAGGAAGGCGAGAAGCGCATGACTCGCTACTTTCCTGCTTGATTGTGCTTTTCTCGCGTTATGCCAAACCGCATAGCGCGTATTGAAGGCGCACTGATTGGGGCACTCGTCGGAGACGCGTTGGGTGTCCCTTATGAGTTTCACGCGCCGTCGGATATCCCAGAACGATCGCTCATCGACATGAGCCCTCCTGCGGGTTTTCGACGAGCGCATGGGCGTGTTCCTGTGGGCACGTATAGCGATGATGGCGCGCAACTTCTCTGCTTGTTGGCGTCACTTCTCGAACGAGGCGAGCTCGATCTCGACGACTTTGGTGGCCGTCTCGTGAGTTGGTACGACTGGGGTTACCTCGCCGTCGATAACGTGGTGTTCGACGTCGGTATCCAAACATCGCGTGCCATTCGCTCGATGATGGGCGGCGCCGCAGCTCACATGGCCGGCCCTATTGATGAACGTGCCAATGGCAATGGCTCGTTGATGCGCGTGTTGCCGCTCGCTCTTTGGCACAAGGGCAGTGACGAAGAGCTCGTTCGTGACGCGCACCTACAGTCGACGGTCACGCACGGGCATCGGCGATCCCAGGTGTGCTGCGCGTTGTACTGCTTGTGGGTTCGTCGCGTACTGGCCGAATCACCCACGCCGTGGGTCGAGGCGGTCGAGGCACTGCGCGCTGTGTACGGCAGCGAGGTCTCGTGGCTCGGAGAGCTCGAGTGGCATATTCGCCCCGACGATGAGCCCAGCGGAACGGGCTCTGGATACGTGGTCGATTGCCTTCGTTCGTCGAGGTTCGCGATCGAATCAGAGGCTACTTACGAAGGCGCGCTCAAGTTTGCGATCGCCCTCGGCAACGACACCGACACTACAGCCTGCGTGACGGGCGGAATCGCCGGCGCGCGACAAGGTATCGAGGCGATCCCTGAGCGTTGGCGGGCTGCGCTTCGTGGCCGAGAGCTGATCGATCCGCTCGTCGAGAGGTTGCTCGCTCACGTGGGCTGACCCCTCGGGGGCGTCGTGCTACGGGGGGCGCACCATGCAGCGAAGCCCCGTGCTCGTCGTCGACTTCGGGTCGCAATACACCCAACTCATCGCGCGGCGTATCCGCGAGGCACACGTCTTTTGCGAGATCGTCTCGTGCCTCACCCTGCTCGATGAGATCCGCAAAAGAACCCTGTTGCGCTCGTGCTGAGCGGAGGCCCTGCGAGCGTGTACGCCGAAGGCGCACCACGTGTCGACCCGGGCATCTACGACCTGGGTTTGCCCATCTTGGGCATCTGTTACGGCGTGCAGCTTTTGGCGCACACGGGTGGTGGCAAGGTCGAGAAAGCCGAGGCCCGCGAGTACGGCCCAGCCGACGTGATCGTCGACGAGCCCATCGGTATCTTTTCGCACTTCAAGAAGGGCGAGAGCATTCGCGTGTGGATGAGCCACGGAGATCGCGTCGAAGCGATGCCGAAGGGGTTCCGCAACATCGGTTCTTCCGACAACACGCCGTTCTGTGCTGTCGCTGACCCGGACCGAAAGATCTACGGAATCCAGTTTCACCCTGAGGTCGTTCACACGCCGCGCGGTGCCGAGATCTTGTCGGCATTCTTGTTCAACGTGGCGAAGCTGACACCCGACTGGACACCCAGCGCGTTCGCAAACGAAGCGATCGAAGCCATTCGCGCGAAGGTTGGCGAAACGGGCAACGTCATTTGCGGAATTTCGGGAGGCGTCGACTCCTCTGTTGCGGCGGCTCTGGTTCACCGCGCGATCGGCAGCCGACTGACGTGCATCTTTGTCGACAACGGCCTACTTCGTCACGACGAGGCGACCGAGGTGATCACGATGCTCCGTGAGCGACTCGCGGTGAAGGTGATCGCGATCGATGCAGCGAAGTTGTTTCTCGACGCGCTTCACGACGTCACCGACCCCGAGCAGAAGCGAAAGATCATCGGTCGCGTGTTCATCGAAGTGTTCGAAGAAGAAGCGCGCAAGGTCAACGATGCTCGCTGGTTGGTGCAAGGCACGCTGTACCCCGACGTGATCGAGAGCGTCTCGTTCAAGGGCCCAAGCGCCGTGATCAAGAGCCATCACAACGTCGGCGGTTTGCCCGAGCGAATGAAGCTCGGTTTGGTCGAGCCCCTGCGCGAGCTCTTCAAAGACGAGGTACGCGCACTGGGGGACGAGCTCGGTATGTCGCGTGATGTGTTGTGGCGGCATCCGTTCCCCGGGCCGGGTCTCGCCGTGCGTTGCTTGGGCAAGCTGACCGAGCCTCGACTGCGTGTGTTGCGTGATGCCGATCGCATCGTGCAACAAGAGATCAAAGCCGCTGGGGTGTACGACGACGTGTGGCAAGCCTTCGCCGTGCTTCTGCCGGTGCGAAGCGTTGGCGTCATGGGTGACGAGCGCACCTACGACGAGTGCATCGCGATTCGTGCCGTGAAGTCGAGCGACGGGATGACCGCCGATTGGGCTCGCCTTTCACACGACCTGCTCGCAAAGATGTCGACGCGAATCATCAACGAAGTGCGCGGCGTCAATCGCGTCGTGTACGACATCTCGTCGAAGCCACCGAGCACGATCGAGTGGGAATGACCTCCCGCGCTTCATCGCGTTCGCTGCGCGCGGGGTTGTTGCTCGTCGCGCTGGCCGCATCGCAGACGTTCGTCGCGTGCCAGCCGTACTACGGGCCGATCACAGTTTCGGTTCGTATGAAACCCACGCAGCGAGCGCCGGGTGATGCGTTGGTGTCCGTCGACGATGTGGTGATCGGCAACCTGGCTCTCGTGTCTCGTCGGGGGCTTGCCGTACAGCCAGGACTTCATCGCGTGACCGTCGAGCGCGCAGGGTATTTTCCTTGGGATCGCGCGATCGACGCCACCGAGGCCCCCGTGATGCTCGACGTCGATATGGTGCCCATCCCAGAGTGACACGCTCTACGGCGCGCTCGTTTCATCGCGAGAACGATGCTCGAGAGCGCTGAGTGTGAGCGAGGCTCGGCGCTTCTCGAGAGGCCGGCGATTTCACTTCGCTCGACGTTGCGCCATCCAGGTCAACGCCGAGGGCAACACCAACACCGCCGCGAGAATGCAGGTGATTTCACCTGCTGCAGCAGCAGTTCCGAAGCTCACGATGCCTTGATTGATCGACATCAGCAGCGCGAGGTACCCGATCGTCGTGGTCATCGAGCAGAGGATCACCGCGCCACCCGTTTCGGTGACGACCTTCTGAATCTGATCGTCTCCCTCGGCGATGTACCTCTGCATCAGATTGTGTGCGTACTCGGCGCCGATGCCGATCGTGATCGGGATACCCACGAAGTTCAGGAAGTTCAGCTTCATGTCGATCAGATAGAGAAACGCCATCAACGAGCTGATGCCCATCAGCCAGGGCAAGAAGACTCCCCACGCGTGACGGTTCAATCGGAACGCGATGATCAACACGATGATCGTACCGATCGACGAGACGGCGATCGCTTTCGGAGCATCTTCGCGAATGGTGAGAATGATGTCGGCGAAGATCACAGCGCGGCCCGAGCCTTTGATCACCTCACCCGTCGGTAGCGTGGTCGATCGGAAGCTATCGGCCCATCGCATCAGGTACTTCGCATCCCACACACTGAAGCCTGACTTCGGTGCGATGTAGACGATGCGACCGCGGGTGCCGTCGCGTTCGGTGAACGAGCGAGCGACCTGTTCGGGTAGCTCTGCGATCGTGATCGGTTTGATCTCGCCCTTGGGCAAATAGGGCTCGATGTCCTTCCAGTCGTTGTCGTTGATGAAGCCGCGCGATCGTGACTTCTGAATGCGCTCGCGCATCTGCTTGATCAGGGGCAGCTTGGCGTCCTGATCTTCGGGCATCAGCGAGAAGATGCTGACGATTTTTTCGAAGGGCTTGAGGTTCTCGGGCGCAGCGTCGTAACGCTTTTTCAGCTCGGCTTCGAGCATCGGAACTTGGTCAACGCGATCGGTCATGATCGCCATGCCGTCTTGACCAATGCGACCCACGACTGCGTCGACTCGGTGCGAAAGATTGCCCGCAACGGTCTCGTCCTTTCGCTCGTTGCGGATCTTCTTCATGTTGTACTCGATCGGATCGTTGGCGAGATACATCGCCGAGAGAACGACCGAGACGATACCGATCGCTGCGCCGAACAAGGTCACCGTTCGAGGTGCCACCTGCGCAAGCTTGGCGAAGACAATGCCGTAGTAACCGCGCGCTTTTGTCTTCTCTTTGGGGTCATGCGGCTTGAACGCAGGAAGCACGCCTTCGCTCGCTGCGAGCACCGCGGGCGTGAAGATGTACGTCGAGAGCCAGCAGAGGATCATGCCGTAGCCCCCGATGACTCCGAAGTGTTTGAAGCCCCGAAAATCGGTGACGACCAGCGACCCGTAGGCGAGCGCTGCCGTGGCTGCGGCCGAGAGCGTGGGCACCCACGAGTCGCGATGTGCAACGCGAATGGCATCCTCGACACTGAGCGATTCGTCGCGGCGCGCTTCGATGTAACGCGCCATGTACATGATGCCGTAGTTGATGCCGTTGCCAGCGATGATGCTGACGAGAAAGCCCGTCGAGCTGGTGAGGTAACCCACGGCATATCGCGTGACGCCGAACGTCCAGGCCAAGCCGATGAGGATCGTGTACCCCATCACCATCACGACGCGTGCGCGCAAGAAGAACAGAAGCACGCTGGCGAGAACGCCGATCACTCCGCCCACGCCGACCTCTTGAAGGTCGCGAATGATGGCGTCGTACTCTTCGGCGCTGGTGATGATGTCGCCCGTGTAGCGAACGTGCATCGTCGGATCGAGTGCCGTGGGGTTCACTTGTGCGACGACGTTCGCGACCTTCGATTTGAACTCTTCGGTCTTGGCCTTCCCCGAGACCGGAGTTCGCACGAGCACAGCGATGAACGTGCCCTCGGGGTTCATGTAGTACCCGTCCGGGTACTCAGGATCACCGTCGTTTTTCTTTGCGGCAGGTGGTGCGCTTGAAGCGGGTGCGGCTGAGCCTGACGCACTGGGCGCAGCGCTCGAAGCCGAGCCACTTGCGGCTGGCGCAGGAGGCAAACCCTTTCGTTTGCGTTCGGCTTCATCAATACGCCGTTTGATCGTGTCGGCGTTGATGGGCGGCGGTGGATCGACATCGTCAACGAGACCGCCCGAGCTCTTCGTGACCTCGTACTTCCAGCGCTCCTCGATCTCGTCGTGTGCCTTCTTCAGCTCGTCGACTGGGGCGAAGTAGAGCTTTCGCTCCTCGAAGAATTTCCGCGTGTCCTGAACGCCATAGTCGACTGCGCCGACCCACTCGGGGCCAAGCCCCTGAAGTGCTGGGACAAGCTTATCGACGAACGTTTCGAGTGACTTGCGATCGTGTCCGTCGGCGATCTCGGCAACGACGGTGAGCGTCGAGGCGCCGGCCAGTCGCTTCGAGATCTTTCTCGACTCGATCACACTGTCTTTGTTGTCTGGCAGCAGCTCTGCGAAGTCGGCTTTGAGCGTGAGCCCTTTGGCCGCCCACAACGCGGGGAAGATACTCAGCGTTGCTATCAGAACTAGCAACCACGGACGGCGTGCCTGTAGCTCTGCGAGTCGAGCAAGGATGCCTGGAAGAGGTCGAACGGACATCGCGGCGCCACCAAAGCACGGCGAGCGCTGTCCCGCTAGAATTCCAGCCTGATCCTGAAGTCGGCACCCAAGTTTCCGAGCCCTTGGCTGGTGACGTCATTCAGGTTGTCGTAGTTACCGAGCACGCTGGTCTCGGGGCTCAATCTCCACTCGACGTTCGAGCGAATGTCACGGTTCTCAGACAGACCGCTCGTGACGTTGGCTCGTACGCGATCCGAGATGCGTTTGCCCACCGTCACCGTTGGCTCGGTTCGCCCCGTTCGCGGAGAGTACGCCGAGCTAAAACGAAAGTCGTCGATGATGGGCAACGCTGTTTTCACAGCGCTGTCGGCACCCGACAATGTCGACAGTGCTTCGAGCGCTGCCGTGCTGCCGAGGTTCGAGGCTTGAAGCTGATCGAGCTCTGCGCGAGTGAGGCCGACCGTGAGCAGCAACACGATGTCGTCTTGTGGAAGGCCCGGCTCGCTCGTCAGATCGACCTTGAGATCGTCAGCGTCTCCGTATGCGTGCAGCGAGATTCGCCATGAGCCTCCAGCGCTTCCGGTTACACCTGCGCCAGCGGTCGATCCCGTGCTTGCTCCGGCGGTCGATGAGCTTGCCGCGCTCGTGGTGTAGCGTCGGTAATCGGTCGTGGCGGTGAGGTCGACACGAGGGGCAATTCGCGTTGGATCTTCGAATCGAATCGAGCCTTGGCGAATGTCGAACTCGTTGGCGCGAAGTCGTATTCGACCGCCCTTTTCGACCCGCAAACCACCGCGCATGCCGAAGCGCTGGTTCGTTCCCGACATAGATGAGCTCTTCCAGAGTCGAGCTTCACCTCGGCTTCGATCAAGTTGTTGCGGAACACCATGGCCTGTTTGGGACGCACGGCGATGTTGATCTCGATGACGTCATCGTCGGGGTCGTAGACATCAACCTCGGTACGTCGTCCTCGCTTGGCAAGCGAATCGAGGTCGGCCGACACCTTGATGGGCCTCGTGTACAAGAAGCTCAAGATCGTGACGTTGCCCGTCACCTGCGGCAGCCGCTTGGGGCCATCGGTTTGAGAGGGTGACCAGCTTGCGTTGAGCGCGGCATCGATCGACATGTCGACACCTTCGACAAGCGGCACTCGCAGGTCACTTGCATCGAGCTTGGCGGTCACCTCGCCGAGCTCGAAACCTTTGAGCGGTGCTCGCGCCGTGAGCGAAACTTTGCCTGTTCCCGCACGTGCAGACGCTTGAACAATTCGAACCTCGCGCTCATCGATCTTGGCGAGCAACGATACGTCTTCGAGAGCCACGGGGGCTCCTTGAATCTGTAGTGAGCCTCCGCTCAACTTGATCTCACCGCGTGTTTGAGGCGCCGAAAGTGGGCCTGTCATCGTCAGTGCGCCTTCGAGCTGCCCGGCTGCGCGTTCGACCTTGGGCGAGAGTGCGGTGACGATCGAGAGATCGGTAGGTACCAACTTCGCTGTCAGATCGAGCTCAGGCTTCGAGAACATTCGACTGACGTTGCCTTCGATCTGAAGGTCGTCGTCACGCCTTTTTCACGCCGAGCTCGATGCCCAGCGGTGTCACGGTGAGGCGATCCCCGAGAGGGTGAGACGACCTGCGAAACCCTCGGCTGGGCGCTTGATGTTCACCTGCTTACCGCTACGCGCGACCTTCAGCGAACGCACTCCACATCGATCGTCGATCGCTCGGGGTGATCGGGTTGGTACGAGCCGATATTGATGTCGGCGCATAGCTCGCCCGTTGGTGGAGCATCGGCGAGCAAGATTGGTGGAACGATCTGTGCGAGTGCTCCGAGGTCGAGTCGATCGAGAACAACACGACCACCTAGCTTCTTGTCTCGCTGACGAGTCATCGTGACGTCGTCGAGCTTGAGCTGATCACCGAACATCAAGCCGTCGACGTGAAACACGCCTTGTAGCTCGTCGCGATCGTACACGGCGCGATCGAATCGATCTGGGATCTCGACCCCGCACGCCATCTGTTTTCGATCGCTTTTCGGATGGCTCGGCTGCTCGGGCACGAGACGCATACGCAAGCTCGATGCGGGTAGCTGCTTACGACCGATGCGAATCGGCGAAACGTCGATGTTTGCATCGAGAGCGAGCGCATCGAGTGTTCCGCTGAGATGCCCTTCACCACCCGCTGTACCGTCGAGCGCACGAGACAGAATGCTCTCTTCGTCGGGCGGAAGCTTGCCGTCTTTCCGGTGTGGGGGCACCCGATCGGGCACCAGCATTCCGAGTCGCCTCAACGGAATGTCATGAGCCAAAAAGTGTCCGCGAATCTCGGCGCCTTCACGAATACTCACTCCGCCATGAATGACGCCTGGGCCTTTGCGTAGGTCGAACGACCGCAGGTTCACCTCGATGCCGCGTTCTTGTGCACGGTGATTGAACCAGATGTACTCGATGTCGGCGTGTCCACGGTCGTATCGCTCGCCGTAGAGATCGACCTCGCCTACGTCGGCCAACGCGCGAACCGACAACACGCCGTCTCCGCAGCGATCGCGAGGCCCACCCTTTTCGAAGGTCATACGAGCCTGCACATCGGTCGAGCCCTCGACCTCGACGTAACGCGGATCGTTGTGCAGGTTGAAAATCGTCAGCAGATCGCGAAGGTCAGCGTTTTTGCTTTCGACCTGCGCGTCGACAGCGAGTGCGACGGGCCCCTTGTCGAACTCGAGTCGAATCAGCGGCGACGTGTAGGTCGACACGCCTTTGATGCCCTTCACCTTGGTGAAGTTGAGAACGTCAGGCTCGGTACGAAAAGAAACGTGGGCCTCGATCTGATCCGCGAGGTTGAGATCATCGAGCTTGGCGCCCGAGATCTTCATATCGCCATCAATTTTCGGATCTCTCTGAGGCCCGCGAATGTGAAGATCGACCTGCGATTTGCCGGCGAGCTTGAGTGTCGCGAGCGGCGAAATATCCGCGAGATCGATTCGTGTCCCTGGCCCTGAGTCAATCTCGAGCGCTTGCTTGAACCCGATCAACACCCACGGGATATCGAGGTGTGAAAGAGGCGTATCGGCAAGCATGTTCTTGAAGACAATGCCCCGGGGCTCGACGCCGAACTTTCCGCGTACGAACGCCTTGCGGACCGCGATGACATGCTCGCGTTTGGGGTCGTGATAGGCACGCGTGAAGACCTCGAAGTTGCTGGTCTTCACCGCGATGTCGCCCATCATGCTTGGGCCATTGCGCTCGGGGTCGTCGATGAGCCCCTTGAAGTTTCGGATCGCTCCGTCGTCGAGACCCCACTCGACGATGGTGTTGTTGGTGATCCCCAAGTCTTGCATCAACGCCGGGAACTTGATCCCGTTGACCTCAGCGACCTCGACGTCGATCGGGATCCCCGGCGCGAATGGATAAATTTTCCCATTCCGAATGGTGACGAGCCCGCCGCTCCACGCGACTTTGGCCTCGACGATCTTCGCTTCTTCGGGGGTCGTCTCAAGGCTCGCATCGAGGTCGTGCCCCAAAACTTTTTCACCGAGCAGCACGAGCTCTTTGGCGCGAAGTCTGCCCCTGAGCGTGGGCAACGCGAGCTTGCCATCGAAGCGAGCGTCGACCTGCAATGAGATGTCTCCAGTGAGCTTCGGAGCATCGGGCGTGGCTCGCGCGATCACATCCAGCGGTGTGTCGACCTCGACGTGGCCATCGATGATCGGAAGCCCTCCCTCCTCACTTGGCGGTGTGATGCGAAGACGTCGCAACGCAACGGCGACGCGATGTGGGGTGAACAGGGCAGTGTTGCCATCACACGCCGGGGCTTCGCTTGGCTGCTCGTTGTCGTCGAGCTTGGCCTCGATATCGAGTCGTCGAACGAGAACCGTGCCGTCAGCGACGTGAGCTCGAGCACGGATGCCACAAATCGAATCGTCGTCGTACGCAACGCCGCCATTCTTGAGCGCGCGTTTTCGGTGCACCTGTGCAGAGGCCAACGAAAGCGATGCATCGATCGTGTTGGCTTCACCGAACGAGGCATCGAGGTCGATGTCCTCGAGCGTGGTCGAGATGCCGAGATCGGGAGCAGAAAAGTCGATGCTCGCGCCGTTGATCGCAAGCGAGCGGAGGGGGATCGAGCTGCTCTTGGTTTCGTCCTTCGGGGGGGTCGAAGAGCTCGGTAGCTTGAGCGAGAGATTGCTGGGCTTTCCGTCGGCGAGAACCAGTCGAATCTTGGGGTGATCGAGCGTGATGTCGCCAATGTCGACCTTGCCGGAGAGCAACGTGAACAACCGCGGAGACACTTGTGCGCGATCGACGCTGAGTGCAGGTGCTCCGCCGTCATTCGAGGCGACGACGAGGTGCTCGATGACGATCCCCAAAGGCCAGGCGCTCGCATGAACCGAGAAGGTGGCTTCGAGCCCGAGCTCGTCTCGAAGCACCTGCGTTACAGCGCCAGCTAGCCTGTGCTGAACCCACTTGGTTCGAAGCGCGAGACCGACCGCGCCGGGCAGCGCGCCAAGCAGCGCGAGCAGAACGCAAACAAGGCGCGCAAAGAGTTGCGCCCAATCACGCCGACGTCGACGCTCCGCGTGTGCACGCGGTGGTGTGCGAGGCGCCGGCGAGGCGCTCATTGGATGTTGTAGGTCACGGCGATCGGAGCGTGATCGCTAACGTCGGCAAGTGATGGATCGAGGTCCGAATCGTGAAGAAGTGAGACCGACGCCGGGTCTCGAAAGGCCGTCATGATCGGGTCGACAATCTGATCGTCGAAGAGCGTCCGTGTGCCGTTGTATTCGTAGCTCCAGCGATCTGCTTCGGGTATCAACGCTCCTGCGCTCGTGAAGGCAGGGTTGTCACCAATCAACGCGTTGATTGGGTCTGAGCCAGGGCCGTCGTTGAAGTCACCCAGAATGACAACGCCTGATACTCCGACGTGCTCATTGGCGATGAATCGAGTGCGTCGCGCCTCGGCAAGTCGCTTCTCCGGGTCGTCGCTAGATTTGGCTTTGAGGTGCGAGCCTAGCAATACGATCGACCGACCGAGCGAGATGTGTAGCTCGAGACAATCGCGAGAGAAGGTGTAGTAGGTCTCGTTGGTGGGGGGTGTCACCAGAGTTCCGTCTGCCAAGAATTTCTCGTCGCCATGCGAGAGAACTTTCTGGAACGGAATCGTCGAGATCGCCGCGATGTGGATGCCCCTCGGGTCACCCGCCGAGATGGCATGATAGTCGTATTTCTTCTCGGCGATCTCGGGTCGCGCGACAAGGTCGTTCAACACCGCTTCGTTCTCGACCTCTTCGAGCACGACGACGTCTGCGTCGAGCTTGGCCAGGATCTTCGCGACCCCTGTGAGGTGGGCTTGATAAACCTCTGTCGTATCAACTTGCTCACCGCTGATGTCGGGGCTGTCGAGCTTGTCGTTGAAGAGGTTATGCGTGTTGAAGTTCGCAACTCGAAGCGGTTGCGTCTGCAGCACATCAACAGGGCCGTTGTCTGCGTCAGGTCTGGTCTCGATCGGAGCGAAGTTGTTGTCCGTTCCGCAGGCGCTGACGGCGTAGGCCGCCGCACCAGCTAGCGCTGCCATGACGAGCAGGGGGGCTCGAAGATTTCTCACGTGCTTACACTCGCGGCTTTGTGGCCATCGTGCAACCGCACAATGGGGTGAATGTGGGCTCTATACGACTCGATTTGATGCGGTTTCCGCCGTTCGTTGCAAGAAGACCCAACGAACGTTCGAACAAGCTGTCAGAGTGAGGATCGCGAAGACCTTTGGCGAAGCCGCTCGTGGTCTTTGCACAATCGGGTCGCCCCGGTTACACCCCGCCTCCCTTGAACGCCGTGAACGTTACTCCCATCACCTCTCCCGATGCTCGCCGAGCGCTAGATGCGCTGGATCGCGCTGTTGCGGTCGCCGAGTCGGGCCGTTCGGATCGACCTATCGAGCTGGTGGGGCTCGACGACTTTCGTGTAGCGACGGCAGCTCAATTGAGCGAGGTGCGTGCGCGACTCGATCGTGTGCTCATGGGTGCCAACCCTGATGCGGGTCTCGATGCCCTGCTCACGAGTGGCGCTCTCGATGCTCTGTTGCCTGAGATCAAAGCTCTCGTGGGCTTTGGTGATGGAGAGTGGCGACACAAGGATGTGTGGCGTCACACCAAGCAAGTCGTGCTTCAAGCCACTCCTCGTCTCGAGATTCGCTGGGGCGCACTGCTTCACGACATCGGCAAGGTAAAGACTCGTTCGATCTCGCCTGACGGTGAGGTGCACTTCTTTGGTCACGCCGAAGTGGGTGCTCGCATGTTCGATCGTATGGAGCGTCGCCTTCGTCTGTTTGCTGCGGACGATCCGCTGCGCGACACCGTGCGGTTTTTGATCCTGCATCACCTGCGTCCTGCTGGTTACGATGCCTCGTGGACAGACAGCGCCGTGCGTCGTTTCGGTAAAGAGCTTGGCTCTCATCTCGAGGCGTTGTTGTGTCTTGCTCGTGCCGACATCACGACCAAGCGACCCGAGAAGAAGCGTCGAGGTCTTCGCAATCTCGATGAGCTCAACGAGCGCATCGTCAACATCCAAACACAAGACGCCGTTCAACCGTTGTTGCCGAGCGGTATTGGCGATGTGTTGATGAAGGAGTTCAACATCCCACCGTCTCGTTTGATCGGAGACATCAAGCGTGCTCTCGAAGGCGCGATTGAAGCGGGTGAGCTCACGGGTTACCAGCCAGCCGAATTTTACGTCGAGCACGTGGGCTCACATCGCGAGCGCTACGGTTTGAAGTGAGCGAGTCGCAGTGTTGCGGGTCGAGGCGCTCAACGGCGTCTCGCCTGCGTCAACACACCGCATGGTGAGTGTGTCGAGTGGCGCTAGAGCCGCCTTATTCGCTCCTCACTTTTCTCTCTCGTTGCGGTCTTCGTTCTGCTCTCGCCAGCGTTGGCTCGAGCTCAGGCGTGTTGTGCTGGCGGAAGCGCCCTCACGCCTGCTCGCTTGACGAAATACGAGGACATTCTCGTGGGTGTGCAGCTCAAGGGCACGCGCCAGATCGCTTCGTTCGATCCACAAGGGCGTCGAGTGTGGCCTCCGGATGGCACCTCAGAGATGGCACTCGAGCAAGACCTTCTGCTTGCCGCTCGCGTGCTTGCCCACACTCAATTGTCACTGCAGGCTCCGGCTCTTCTGACGCGTCGTACGACTCCTCATGCACGCGAGACGAGCTGGGGCGTAGGCGATCTCAATCTCGGTGCTCGACATGACTTCGTGCGAGCAGGCGAGTGGCCGAGCTGGCCGGGCTTGGCCGTGTTGGCGGGCCTCACTCTGCCCACGGGCACGCCTCCTGAAAAAGCAAAACGACCGCTCGCCACAGACGCGACGGGGATCGGCGCGTTCCAGGCGCACATCGGTGGATCGATCGAAAAAACAGCCGGCCCATGGCTGTTCAGTCTGACCGCGTTGGTGGCTCAACGAACGGCTCGTAGCGTGGGTCAAGTTCACGAGCGTTTGGGCACGCAGCTCACGACGATCGGTGCTGCCGGGTACACGTTCGAAAACTCGGTTGCGTTGGCGTTCTCGATGTCGCTGACCGTCGAAGCGAATGCGCACCTCGACGGAAAGTCGGTGCCCAACAGCGGTCGACGTCAGGTCACCACGGGGCTTTCGGGGGCGTGGCCTTTTCGTGATGACTGGAGGCTCCAGGGCGGATGGTTTCTCGACCCGCCAATTTCGCATCTCGGTGTGAACACAATCGCGAACATCGGTGCTTCGCTCGCCCTGTTGCGCACCTGGAGCTGACTCGGAGCTGAGCCTGTTTTGGCTCGGTCGGGCTGATGATGTCGACAACTTGGCCCTTTGTGGTGGGCATCGATAAGGGCCACGGGTGGTTCCAACGCGCATCACCCCCATGCCGCAATTTCTCACTAGAATCGCGCTTCGAAGATCGTGCCTGACAGGCCTGGCTCAACGAGCGTCGGCCGGGGTCGTCGTGCTTGGCGTGATGATGTCGGCACGAAACGCATTCGCCGAGCCGAGCAAGCTCGCTCCTGAAATCGGATGGGACCACGGCGAGATCGAGACCGCACGAACCGGGGCGCTTGGAGGGGCGACGCGAGCATCGGGAAACTCGACCACGGCAATCTGGTCGAACCCCGCCTCGATGGCTGCGACCAAGGTCTATCACATTGAGGGGCTCGCCGAGATGTGGCCCGAGGCGCGTCGCCAATCGTACGGAATCGCTGCCGTCGATTCGGTGATGAACTCGTATCAAATCGCGGGTGGAGTAGGCGCGGCGTACACGCTTCAAGACCCCGACGGTTTGAAGCGAAAAGCGGTCGATGTTCGAGTCGGTCTCGCCATGCCTCTCGGAGATCGATTCTTCGCTGGCGTCGGGATGAAATACCTTCGCCTCGAGCAAAATGGGCTTGGCCCACTCGGCCGCAGTCTCGCTTCGGGTGGCTTGTCGAAGAGCGCGATCATCAACGGCTGGACGTTCGACGCAGGTGTCGCCGCTCGCCCGATCGAGTGGCTCACGATCGGTCTTCTCGGCACCAACCTCACCAACCCTGGTAACTCGTTTCAGCCCACGGGTTTCGGTGGAGGTCTCTCCATCGGCAACCAAGACTTCTCGTTGAGCGGCGATGTCGTTGCCGACTTCACGACCTACCAAAAGACCACACTTCGAGCGATGGGCGGTGGTGAGTATCTTGCGGCGGATCGCTTCCCGCTTCGTCTCGGGTATCGATTTGACGACGGCGAGAAAACTCACGCAATTAGCGGCGGCGCTGGCTACATCGATCGATCGTTCGGTGTGTCCGCTTCGATTCGTCGAACCGTGTCGGGAGAAGCCTCTACCGCGATCTTCTTGGGTCTCCAGTTCTTCGTCGAGTCGACGGGCGCGACGCGTGACCCGACGATGCCGAACGGCGGCTACTTCTGATCAAAAGAATGAGCGACTCGCACTCACTCCGGCCTTCGCGGTTTGAACGATGCTCTGTGAAACCTGACCCAGAGCCTTGCGGATTTCTCCCGCGGATAGCTTGGCTATCAGCACCTGGGGAAAGCCGATCTCGTCTGCGATTCGTTTGAGCGCGGCGCCGCTTCCCGAAGAGCCGAACCCCACGTACGCGAGCGTGGTGCCCTCTTCTCGCAGAAGTCGTTCGGAGGCTTGTTTCACGGTCTGAGCGGCGTGTGTGGATTGGTTGTCTCCTCCGTCGGATAGCACGATCACGATCCCGCGAGAGCGTACGCCGTTGTCTCGAAGTGTCTGTCGATAGGTGGCCATGCGACCGAACACGCCGAGCACGGCATCGTAGAGAGCGGTTGACCCAGAGGGTTGGTAACTGCGCTGATCGAGGGGCGGCACTTGCTCGATACGAAGGTATCCGTGAAGCAACGCAGGTTGGTCCGCGAAGGTTGTGGTCGACAGCAAAAACGAGGTCGCGCTCTTCGCTCGTCGCAGGGCCTGCACCTCGGTATTGAACGCTGAAATTACTTCGGATGAGAATGGTGCCATCGAGCTCGACATGTCGAGAACGAAGGTGACCAAGGTCACATCCTCGCTGTCGATCTCGTCGAGACCCACGCCGTAGTTCCCCGCCATCGCTGCGGGCACGCCAAGGTTGAGCACCGCATCGGCAAACATCGGATCGTTGTCATCGAGCGTCATGATTCACTCCTGAGCATGGTCAAAATCGAGTTGACGCTGTGTCAACCGATGGGGTCTTTCGAGGTGACGAGCTTCACCCCGCGCTGTGCAAAACCTTTGATTTCGGCTTCCGCCATGGCGTCGAAGTCGATGCTCGGGTGAACGACGCTCGAGGTGCAGTCGGTGAGCAGACGGATCTTCGCGATCACCTCAGGCTCACGAGCGAAGTAGGTGAGCATCGAGCGCATCGATTCGAGAACGCAGTGGCTCTTGGCCTGACCGGCGACGTAGACGAGATCGTTGCGAGCGAGTGTGTCGAGAAGACCCGTGTTCAAACCACCTTGCGGGTGCTTCGGGTATTTCACCTCGGGCTCGAGAACGCTGTAGTGCTCGGTCTGCGGGATCGAGCCTTTTGAAAGGAAAATCGGCTGCACACGACGTGCTGCTGCGTGAAAGGTGATCGCTTCGAAGAGTGCGGGGTCGAGCGCATGACCCACGGACCCGATCATCGTGTGATAGGGCCAGATGCAGAGCGCTTTGCGTGAAGAGCTCGCAAGACGACTGACGTAATCGACGGACCACGTCGGTTCGAGAATGGGTCGCCACGTACCTCGAGCGAGATCGTCAGGAGTGATCAAGGTGAAGGGCGTTGGGTGCTCGCCGGCTTCGTTGACCCACCATGTTGGGTAGAAGATCTGGTAGGCGAGGTGACTGTCTAGGCTCGCCACGATCGACGTCAATTCGGCTGCGTTTCGATAGATGAACTCGATCGTGCGCACCGTGTCGGCGATCGCTCCGGGTACACACAGCGTGCCGACGGGTGGCGCGTGAATGAAATCGATCTGCGCATCGATGAGCACGAGTGCGATTTTGCGTGAGTCTCGGCTCGCTGCTGGAAGTCGCGCGCGCTGGCCGGAGGAGGCAGCAGTTGCAACATCAGGGGCGAAGAGCGTTCCGACTTTGTTGGGATCGAAAAAGCTTGGAATTGCGTTGGACATGACAGTGCTCCTTCGCCGTCAGAGGCGTTCGAAATGGCTCAGTGAAGAGCGAAATCTTCGGTGGGGGTGTTGATCGCGCGGGGTGAGATGAGGGCGCGATGGGTTGAGACAGACGAGCGACGACGAACCGCTATCGAGGTGACAACAGAAACAGTTGAGTTGCGCTCATCGACAACAACCCTCGAGGGTGATGAATGAGCGTTGATTGCGACGAGACGAATGGCTCGGTGTCGTCGAGCAATTTGAGATCTCCGATCGAGCCAAATCGAAGGGTTTCGTGACGAATGCCGTCGTCGGTTGGGTGAAGCAGAACGTCGCCTCGAAACGCCTTCCCGGTGATGCTTGCGCGAGACGGGTCAGCATCGGCACGAGCTCGAGAGGTGCAGGCGAGAGACCCACTTCGATCGAACAGATCGATACGTGTGTAGTGCGCGCCCTGTTCTCGTGTTGAGCGGAGCAGGAGGGTGTTGCTTCCGTCGCTCTGCAAATGTAGCTCATCGAGAGACTCGCCATCGTTGAGCTTTGCTGCGGGCAACTCGAAGAATTTTCCGTTGTCGATCTTGAACGGGTTGATCGTTCGGAACACTCGGTGGGCGCCCAGGATCACGTCGTTGGAGGCGACTGGGATGAGATTCGTCTGCTGATCGAGGGCGGTGCCGATAGGGCGTTCGATGAGTTGATCGCCACGCAGCGAACCCCGAAGGATGACCCCGGCCGAGATGCGGACAAGCTGTGTGCCCGAGACGGCAAACGACGAGCGACCAGCGTAGGTGGCCGTGGTGGTCGAGAGCACGACTTGGCCAGAGGTTGCGTCGAACAGATCGAGTGCCTCTCCGCGAGCTCGAACCACGAGACCCTGGTCAAGGATGGCGAAACGATCGCGAGCTTCGATCGGGCCTAGATCGACTCGTGCCGAGGGCCTTGCTGCATCGAGCAAGTAGACCGTTGCCCGGCCTTCTTCGGCAGCGATGGCGATGATGGCGTCGCGTGCATCGCGGGCGACAGATGCGGTGATGAACGTGCCGTTGGTGACGGCGAGAAGCTCACCCAAGCAACGCGCTTGCGTGGTTCGCCTTGCGACTTTGGGTCGAGCGGCAGAGCAGAAGGGGCAGCTTGCGAGTGAGCGTGGTGATTCCTCGCCGCAGCTCGTGCAGGAGGCCAGCGAGGCGACGTGATCCGAAAGAGCAGAGAGCGGAAACGCAGGTCGCTGGCCCGCGACGAACACATCGTGAAAATACGAACGAAGTGGTGCTGACAGTGTGTCGGGCGGAAGCGCGATCTTGTCTGGGTATCGTACCGACGGATCGAGCACCCAGAGACGTCGAGCCACTCGATCGGTGAGCGCGTTGATCGACGGGTGAGAGCCGCCGAATGGGTGCACACACAGGAGCGCTCGGAAGGCGAGCACGGCGAAGGCGTAGCGATCGTGTGCCTGTGTGAAGCAAGGCTTGGCTGAGAGATCGACTCCGTAGAGCTCAGGGGCGAGGTACGACTCGGTGGCGACGATGCACGGTGAGCCATCGTGTTGAAAGCTGTCGGCATCGATCAGACGAACGGGCTCGTTGAGCTTCCAGAGCTCGTTTTGATCGTTGAGATCTCCGACGATGACACCGTTGCTGTGAAGCGCGTCGAGTGTGGTGGCGAGTGACCCGAGAAGGTTGACCAACGCCGCGGTGGTGAGACCGAGTGACTTGCGTGCAGAGCGACGAAACAGGGCCGAAAGCGGCTCGAAATCGTGAGCGATTCGAGGCATGGCGAAGCCGATGACTTTCGAGCCTTTGGCGTCGAGCACGAGAGCCGTGGGGGCAACGACTTGCGCGGGCCATGTACGACGAAGGGCCGCTTCAAGCTTGAGCGCTCGCTCGCGAGATGGCGTGTGAAATATCTTGAGCGCGGTGTGCTCGTCGAGCGCGAATACCGTGGCTTCACCGCCTGAGCCGAGAACGGTCGCTGGGTCGAGCGAGAGTTTCTTTCCTTGAAACTGAACGATCATGACGCGCTCTCGTTTCGTGTGGAGGTGGTGTTGGTACGCTCGAGAACGATGACGGTGGTGTCGTCGTGAAGCGGCTCACGAAGCGCTCGGACGTTGAGCCAACGCTGAAGGGAACGACCCTGGTGACCCCAAAGTTGGGGGACAAGCGAGGCGTCGAGACCATCGCTGGCGAGTGCGATTCGCGACAGCTCGCGAGAGGCGCGTACGGTCACGAATGTGGGGGCAACACGCTGCCCGAGAAGTCGGTAGGCGAGGTAGGGTGGCGTGTTGTCGTGGTCGAGCTCGACCACCTGATCGTCGATGACGATCAGCCCATCCCCCTGGGCAACGATCGCAGTGTGCAGACCATCGTCGACGATGAGTAGAAGTGTGGTGAGCAAGTATTGGCGAATGAGCTCTTCGCGCTGATCGGTGCGGCTCGCGAGCAGGTGATGGGCGATGCTGTCGAGCAGGCGGGCGCCGTGGTCGAGCAGGTCGTGAACGAGTGATTCGCTCGACGCTCCGTGAATCAATCGGTGGGCTGCTCGGTGAACGACGCCTTGGACCAAAAGGCGCGAGCCGATCTCGAGTGTCGAGAGCTGCCGCATCCATCGCCGAGCGCCGCGACCACGAAGGGTCGACCAGCGGAACCAAACCCCTGCTCGAATGCGAGCGCGTCTTGGGAGCCAACCTCACGAGCGAGGTGGTCACGACCCACGACAGAAGCGGTTTGGAGTTGTTTCATTTGTTATGTGTAACTTGCAACTAACTATTCATTGGTCAAGGGCCGGGATTGAAAAAACAAAAAGGGAAACCCCACGCGCGGGTCGACTCGGTGGGGTTTTGGCTTTGAAACGCTTGTTGCCGCGAGGGCTGCCAGCTCAGATACGCATCGGCATGACGACAGCGACGTAGTCTCGATCGGCTCGTTCGGTACCTGGCTTGACCACGGCGGGGTCGAGCTCTCCTGAGAAACCAATCTTCACCGTGTCGTCGTCGTCAATCGCACCAATGACGTCGAGTAGGTACTTGGCGTTGAAGCCGATGGTCATATCGACTCCGTTGTAGTCGACCGGAATTTCGTCGAGACCATCACCGCTCTCAGGGCTCTCGCTCGTGATGCGCAACGTGTCGGTCGAGAGCGAAAGCTTCACGCCCAAGGTTCGATCGCTCGCCGCCAAGCTCACCGCGCGAAGTGCGTTGGCGAGCTGCTGTCGGGGGGCCGATGCAGAGCGCTGCGCTTCTTTGGGGATCACCTGCCGATACGACGGGAACTGCGCGTCCACCAGCTTCACGGCGAACACCGCGCCGGGCACTTCGAAGAATGCGTTGGGCTCGGCAGGGATCAACGTCACAGTCGCGTCCTTACCCGCGTCGGTTCGTGCCTCTTCGGCCAATCGTCGCAGCTCAACGATGGCCTTGAGTGGGATCAACATCGTCGCGTTGGCGGTGCTGTCCGGAACACCCACTTCCATCTTGGTGAGGCGGTGTCCGTCGGTCGTCACCATACGAGCTCGATCGCCCTGCCACTCGAACAACGCGCTGTGCAAGTTGGCACGCGTGTCATCGAGCGAGATGCTGAACTGAGTGCGGGCGATCAGAGTCGAGATCACGTCTGCGCGCAGCTCGAGTCGTGGAGCAGTTGGCGGAGGCGTGGGCAAGGTGGGGAACTCACTGCCCGGCATGCTGTGAAGACGGTACTGGAGCTTCGAGCCTTCGGCTTTGAACAGCACGGTCGTCTCGTTCTCACGCACGAGAAGGAGTGGCCCGTCTGGCATCATTTTCGTTCGCTCGAGCAGGTCTTTGGCAGGCACCGCCACGCTGCCTCGACGGCGAACATCGGCGGGGATGCTCCCGCTCACCGAGATGTACAAATCCGTCGCGCTCACCACCAAGTGATCGTCGCCTGAGGCGTCGAGCAACACGTTGGCAAGCACTTGTTGGGTGCTCTTCTTGTCGGCAACCGCTTGGGCTCGGCTGACGAGGCGGAGGAGGTCTTTTTTGGCGACGGTAATGTCCATGACCGGGCGCCCACCCTACACCCGGAGCTGAATTACGACCACTTCGCGTCATAAGTCAGCAGATTTGCCGGCAAAATGGCTGTTTTCTGAGCCAAATCGTTTGCTCTACAGATTTCAGCGACCTCGAATGAAGCGATCTTGAGCCCAGAGCGTCTACGAGCCGAGGTCAGCCATGCCCTTCTTGCGGAAATTGCCTTTGCTTGCTCCTGCGTATCGATTGCTTCTTGCCACACAACTTCTCGGCGTAGTCGCTCTCTCGGGTTCATCTGCGTATGCCGAGCCACCTTCGGGCGACCCACCACCCGAGCAAGCCACGCCATCGTCGCGCGCTCCGGTTGAGGTCGCGGATGATCCCGATGAAGCCACGGACACTGCAACGACACCGAATCGAGGGCGCCGGCCCTGGCGTCATCGACGCGAGGGTGACCGAGAGAATGACTCTCGAAAGAAGGCCCCGCAGACTGACCTGACGCGAAGTGAGGTGACTGCTGGGTTTCGTGGCTCACGAACCAGCGTGCTGGGGCAGAACAGCTCGCAAGGTCTTAGCCTCTCTGCGGCGATGGTGGGCGACACCTTCGTGCTCGACCGAGGTCAATCGGCGCGAGTGAAGCTCACGCTGGCACTTGGCGGCGGTAACGCTGGTGTCGAGGGCGATCTGGCGTGGCTCACCACGGTGGGGGTTCGAGTCGATTTCAACGAGTCGAACGGCATGTTCCTGCGTGGTGGTTTCGACATGTACTACGACGCGAACAAGCTGATGCGAACGTCGAATATTCAGCTTCCGCGAGGCGAGTTTGGCTTTCAGCATTTCGATCTCGCGGGCACGGTTTTCGAGCTCGGATTGCAGGCTGGCCCCTCACTCGTCGGCCGTTTTGGCGCTGATGACTTCTCGCGTAAGTTGGGCGAGAGCTTCGAGTACGGAGGCTTTGCCCACTTGGGGATCGGCCAGGCCTGGGTCGATCTCAGCGCGACTCGGTTCTTGTTTGCCGAGAGCATGCATCACGAAGACGTGAACGCCGTCGAGGGTCGTTTGTGTGCGGTGATTCGTCACTTCTCGCTGTGCGCAAACGCGAGAAGTTGGCAGACACACGACATCGTTCCGAAGGGCGGAACAACCCAAGAGCTCATGCCCAAGATGAGCTATTTCGGCCTTCAGATCGGCGCAGGAGACGTGACCTTGCACAAGCCAGAGTGAGGCTGATTGCCGTTCACCTCACGGCGTGAATGAGCGCCCAGGTGAGCGCGGTTAGTGCCACGAACGCAGCGAACCACGCTGCTCGTGAGCTACCTTTTCGCGAAGCCTGCCAGCGCTGTCGAAACTCTTCTTGTTGTCGGGCAATGCGGGCGACTCGAAGTGGTGGTTCCCACGGCTCGACATCGCGCGCGAGCCAAACCGTTTTTTCAGGGATGTCCAGCGATTCGCTCAATACCGCTTCACCCGATGCGCGATGAACGCAGACTTCGAGAGCATCGGATTGAGAAGCCCGTCGAGTTAGCCCTTGGAGCGTGAGCCGAGCTCGTCGTTCCGCGCGGATCTCTCCATAAACCGGCACATGAAGAAGCAACGCCGTGCCTGCGTTTTGCACGGCTTGGCGAATGGCGATCGCTTCGTGAGCGTGACTGTTTGCACGTTCGGCGATCTCTGCCATCTCGGCCTCGCGCTCGTCGAGCATTCGCTCTGCATCTGCACGCGTATCTGGGTTGGCGTAGTCGGCGCATACCTGACGCAGCCATCTACCCAACGAGATGCTTTCGCTGGTGACCATTCCGTCGCTTGCAGCGTCGAGGATGCGCTCGATCAAGTCGTCGAAAATGTCGTCCGGGGGCGAATCGTTGGCTATCGGCTCACTCGTGATCTCGTCGACCCCGAGAGCTCTTTTCTCTTCGTTGCTCAGGTTTGACCAGACACTGCTTTCGAGGTTCCAGCGCGAACCGCTGACGTGTGTCGTGACGATGGGGTCGAGGTCGCCGCGCGATGCTGAGTAAGCTCGCCATGCGCTGAACGTAAAGAAGTCGTCCGCGTGGCGAGTAAAGCCTACCGAGTAACAGCGCGGGGCAGCGACATTCGCTCGTCGGGTGTGGGTTTCAACACCAAGTCGATGTGTCTGGCCCGCGTCGATTTCGAGCAGTGGAGCTCGCGCGACGAGCGAACGAACATGCGGGCGGAGATCCAGAGGGAGGGTCGCTGGATGAACGATGTCGGCCGCGTGTGCGATCTCGAGATCTAGATCCACCAGCGCCACGAACTGCGTGATGTCTTTCCATTGCGTGACGTCTTCTTCGCCATCCCAGAGCCCCGCGAGCTTCGAGATGTTGATGCGCCATTCATTCGAGCTTGGGTTTGATGCTGGTGGAGGATCGACGGCCAACACCCCCGGAACCCACAGTCGTGGGCGTTGTGGTGCACCGCGGTAAGGGTGTGAATCCTCGGGCGCGTCGTGAGAAGCGTTTTGATTTGGCACTCTAGAGTTCCCTGCGAGGCGTCTTGCATGATACCCTTTGCCACCGCGACGGCACCTGGATGGCGGCTCCCCCACGCTCCCGAATCGAAGTGCGAGACGCAGTCGGCGAGCTGCTGCGCGACACCCGAGGTCTACGTCGCGAGCAGCAACAAGAGCGCGACGCGTGGTTCTCGCGTTTGTCGCTCGAGCGCAAAGACGAGCTGCTGTTCGAGCTCGAGATCTTGCTGAAAGGGGTCGCGTGTTTTGCGAACCCCAGAAATCACCCAGGCCCGCCGCGTCGTGCTCCGGTGGTGGTTCAAGATTTCCGTGATCCGCTCGCGTTGGTACGCGACACGTTCTCGCGTGTGGCGCAGCTCTCGCGAATCTTGTTGGGCGAGCGTGATCGCGTGTTCGTGTTCCAGCGATACCTCGAGACCGTGCTGCCCGAGGACACCGCGCGAACTCGGTTGGTGCGAGCCGGTATGACTCAAACCACGCCCGAAGAAGCGTTGTTCGTCTTGCGCCACGGGATGACCAACCTCATCGAGGTCACCGACGGCATTCTGCGTTTGCCGCGCGTGCCGTTTCGCTTGTTCTACGCGCTTGCGGGCACCGCCCAACGTGAGATCGGAAACAACGCGTATTTCAATCCGCTCTCGGCGCTCGAGTTTCGTCCTGAGTTCGATCGCATCACCTCGCGACAGGTGCTCGAGCTGATCGCCAACGTGCCCGGAGAGCAGGCGCACCGTCTTGTCGCGCTGACGTTCCTGTCGTTGTTTCGCATGCTGCGTTACCTGCGACTGACCGACTCGATTGCACGAGAGCACGGTGACGGACGTCGACTCACGGGGCGCATTTTCTTGGTGCTCGCGGTCTTGCGGTCCGATGCTCGAGCGCTTGCCATTTACCTGCGCCAACACGCTGGGACACTGCTCGCCGAGAGCTTCGAGCAGACCATTTTCAAGACGCCTGTTTCTGCGATTCACGAGCAACACGACTCTCTACGTGCACAGGGGCATCGACTGATTTCGATCCGAAGCGCGCTCGAAGGTGTTGCCGCCACGCTGCGTCTCGAGATGCGAAGAACGTTCGAGCACGATTTGCCTCCACCCGACGCAGGAGCGCCACCCGAAGAGCTGAAGACTCGAACGATTGTTGCTGTGTCGAACCTGCGGCCCGCGCTTCAAAATGCGATCATGTTTTTGGCGCGCAGCCTGGGTGTGAAGCTCGATGAAGGCGGGGTGTTCGATGAGAAAGAAGCTCGTCGAATCAGCAGCGAGCGACTTCGTCGAGACATCTGGATTTTCGCTCAAATCCTTCGCGCGTTTACCTTGAAGGCGCGCCACGCCGACGCGTCCGAGGACCGATGGGCAGGGGCTGCGTCGTTCCAGTTTGTGCGTGAGTTCTTGTCGTACTTCAGATCGATGGGTTACCCGTTGCTTCGCGTGAGTGACTACCCGCGATTCGACGCGTTCATGATGGCGATGTCGGCCCTCGAAGATACCGACCTCGTCAACCCTGAGCGGCTCGAGCGTGCGATCACTGAGGCCGAGGCATTCCAGGAGTTCTTGCAAGAGCTGTTTATCTCGATCAGCCGACGCGAAGAGCTGACTGATATTCCATTCGACAAAAAAGCGGCAGCGACGGCCTTGAAGCTATACCTCGGCCGTTCATGACGTCTTGGCGTTGGTCTTCGAGAGAGCTCGGTGCGTGGCGCATCGTGCGAATCTCATGCGCGGCGATCCCTCTGGCGATGCTTGGCGCGAATGGCTGCACGAGCGATACGCGCACCCCTTCGCCCATTGCACGAGAGAGCTTTCTTGATGCGTTGGCGAACGCCTACTGCGAGGTCGGTGCTCGCTGTTGTGCGCCTGAGGCCTTCAACGCCAACGATGCGTGTGTCGATGACTTCAAGGCGCTCTATTCGGGGGCCGATGCGCTGATCAAGCTCGATGAACCGAGTGTCTCGTATGACGCGGGCGCGGCGGGTCGGTGTATCGCTGCCATCCAAGGGCTACGCGGCATTTGTTACATCCGTTCTACCGAATCGAGCGCGGTACGAAGCGAATGCGCGTCGGTGTTCAAAGGGCTGCCCGACGCAGGTGAGCGATGTACTCCTCTCGCCGGATCGTTTCCGCTTTCGCAGTGTGCAGATGCAGGGTCGGTTTGTGACACGACCACGCGCATGTGCGTGAAGCTGCCCGTGGCAGGTGAGCCTTGTACACAGCACTGCGCGAGCGATTCGTACTGTGACTCTTTGGTGTGCAGGCCGATTCGAAGTGCGAATCAGCCGTGCCCCACGCCGTTGGCCTGCGACTCGTATACGTGCAGCTCGTTTGTCTGCACGGGTGAAGCGGCCGAGAGCGGGATCGGCATCGCAACACTGTTGCCGACCGCGTGCCTTCGTAGTCCGTAACAACGCTGCGATCGCGCAGATCTCGACGATGGCCCCGGGCTCGAGCAGTTCTTTCACGCCTATCAGCGCCATGGCCGGAAAGTGCTTTCCGAGCTTGTTTCTCCAGGCTTCGCCAATGGCCGATGTTGACGCTCGGTAGGCGTCGACATCGGTGACGAACACGGTCATCGACACGATGTTGGTGGGCTCTCCGCCTGCGGCGCGTACGACTGCGATGACGTTGTCGAGTGCCTGAGCGAACTGCGAGGCCATGTCGGGGCCCACGATGTTCTCGTTCGCATCCCAGCCAATTTGCCCTGCGATCTGAAGTGTCTCGCCTTTGAATGCGACGCCGTTTGCGTAGCCTTTGGGGCGCTTCCAGCCTTCGGGTTGAATGGTTCGAATCGTGGCGTTCGAGCTCATCGCGACATCACTCCTCCGCCATCTAGAATGATGGCTTGACCATGGATGCCACGCGCTTCGTCGGGCATCAGTGTCATCACGACATAGGCCACCTCTTCTGGGGTGACGAGTCGCTTTTGTGGGCTCATGGCTGCGAGCGTGTCGCGAGCATCATCAGCGCTGCGCCCGGTCTTCGAGGTGATTCGCGAGATGGCTTCAGAGACCATCTTCGTCTCGACCCAGCCCGGACAGATCGCGTTGATCGTCACGCCTTGTGTCGCTACCTCGAGTGCGGCGGCGCGAGTGATACCGAGCAGAGCGTGTTTCGAAGCGCAGTAGGCCGATGTGTATGCTTGACCGGCAAGCGCTGCGATCGACGCGATGTTCACCACGCGACCCCACTTTTGAGCAAGCATCGCGGGCAACAAGGCGCGCATCAACAGGAAGGGCGCGGTGGTGTTGACGGCCATCGTTCGATCGAAAAGATCGTCACTCGTTTTCACGAGGGGAGCGCTCTCGGCGATGCCCGCGTTGTTCACGAGCACATCCACTTTGCCCAGCTTGCTCTCGACCTCAGCAATGAGCGATTGAATCGAAGCACGGCTCGTAAGATCAACCTCGATGGCGACGCCGCCGATCTCTTGAGCGACAGCGTCGATCTCACTCCGAGTACGACCCGTGACGGCAACTTTGGCGCCTTGTTTGGCGAGCCGGAGTGCGATCTCGCGACCGATGCCGCGGCCTCCGCCCGTGACGAGCGCTGTTCGTGAAGAGAGCATGCGCGCTTATAATCGTTCTGCGCGCGAGCAACAGCCTTCAGCCGTGCGCGTAGTAGTAAGCCAGCGCGGCCGTCTCACGAAGCACGTAAAACGGCGTGCGACGAAGCAACTGATCGCCTTCATCAGCGGGCACCGTGTAACACGGCAAACCGGCTTGAGAGGCGAGCAACTTCACTCGTGCAAGGTGGTGATAGTGGCTGACAGCGAGCACCTTTCGTAGCTCGTGTGATCGCATCATCGCAGCGGTGTTGGCGATGCTCGCGCGGGTGTTGTTGCCCTGCTCGTCGATGACAATCGCCTCATCGGGAACACCCGCATCGAGCGCGCGGCGTCGCATCGCCGCCGGCTCACTTTGACCATTGGGGTCAATGCCCCCACTCATGATCAGCTTTTGGACGAGCCCTTGTTTGTAGAGCGAAACTGCGGTGTCCACTCGCTCGGCGAGAGCTTCGGATGGGCGTCCGCTTGCGTACACCTTCGCGCCGAGCACAAGCGCTGCGTCAGCCTTGCGGGCGTAGTTGGTGAGACCAAACGCGTGCAAGTGAAACATCACCGCGAAGGCTGCAAACAAGCCAAACCCGAGTGGCGCACCCACGCGAGCAAGGAGCGCGCGAGCCCACACCCCGCGTTGTGAGCACGGCACGGGTTCTGGGTGTGCCGCAGCCGCCTCGTAGACCGATTGCGGCGTGGTGCTTCGTCGCATGTAGACGAAGTGCGCAACAAGATAGCCCGCGAGCAAGAGTGACGAGGGCAGCGGCCACGACGAGGCGAACATGCCTCGATGAAGCCCTTCGTAAAACTGAGCGGCGTTGACCAGTGCAAAACCAGCGTGTGCGAGCACGGCAGCCAGCGAAAACGTTCGTGCCCATGAAAGCACTTTGCTCGTCCACGGCGCCTCATCTGAGCTGTTGGATGGCAGGAATGCGCTGCCTGCGAGCGCCGCTGCCAAGGTGACCATGGCCAGACTGCTTGCACGTGGAGAGCCGGGGACTCGCAAAAACAAGTCACCTGCCGACATACAGGGCGTGCGGATCGCCCGCAGAGCATCGAAGAACGCAAGGGCCGAGAAGCCAAGTGCGCCTACCTCGAAGAACCGGAGTGCCTTCCCCATGGCGAGCAGTGGTATCACCTAGAACCATGTCGAGCTTCCGCGTCCTGCATTCTCTTCCGATGAGGCCGTTTCGTCCGACTGGCGCATGGGAAAACCCGCATGTTCAGACGTCGCTCGGAACGTTGCTTCCTGCGGCCCCTTTTCTTTTCGAGGATCGAGTGCGGATCCCGATCGAGGGAGGGCACCTCGTCGGGCATCTGACCAAGGCAGAAGGTTTTGCCCGAGCGTGTTTGATTCTCGTTCACGGCATCACGGGCACGGGCGATGATGGTTACCTACGCCGGACAGCTCGACTCGCCAATCGCTTGGGTATGGACGCGTTGCGGGTCGCGCTACGTGGCTGCGGAGATTCAGTGAACTGCGGCGTTGCGCCGATCTATCACGCGGGTCTCACCGAGGACGTGAAGGCAGCAGTGTCGTTGATGGCGACTCGTTATCAACACGTACATGTCCTCGGTTTTTCGCTCGGCGGGCAGCTTGCGTTGAGAGCCTTGGGCGAGTGGGGCGACGACGCTCCGGCGCAGCTTTCGTCGTGCATTGCGGTCTCGCCGCCGGTGTCATTGGCTGAGGCCGCGACCTATGCCGAAAAGCCCTCTGCTCGGGCCTACTCTCAGTACATTCTGGGGCGCTTGAAGGAGCGATATCAACGCGCGAAAAACCTGATGGGGCCGCGCTTTACATCGAATCGAGTCGAGGGGCTTCGAACGATCCGTGAGTTCGATGGCGAAGTGATCGCCCCCTATTTCGGCTTCAAAGATGCGCTCGACTATTATCAGCAATCGTCGGCTGATGCGGTGCTTGGCAAGATCGCAGTCCCCACGCTGATCGTTCACGCTGCGGATGATCCGCTGGTGCCATCAAGCCCTGTGGCTCGATTGGTGGACCGCAAGCTCTCGAACGTACGCGTGGTGATTCCGCCCCGAGGGGGCCACGTGTCGTTCTACCAGCCTTCACCCGCACGTGATGCTTCGCGATTCTGGGCTGAGCAGTGCGCGGTTGAGCTTGCCGCTGCGTTGTCGTGAACAAGAGTCGCGAACGAGGGGGTGAACGAAAACAGAAAGGCCAAGGGGTGATGCCCTTGGCCTTTTTTTCGCTGCCAGAGCGCTCGAAAGAGCGTCTGTACGTTGGTTCGATAACGGAGCGCGCGAGGGACCGTTCGAAGTCGACGTGGTGGTGGGCGCCGCGGTTGGGCGCTTCGGGTTGCTCGACGGAGCGGTGGTCGTGGTCGCGCTTGGGGCCGCGGTCGACGTCGAGGTTGCCGTGGCAGTGCCAGCCGGTGCGCGGCTCGGCGAGGTGCTGGTGCCCGTTGCGGTTGCAGTTGCCGTCGCGGTGGCGATGGCGGTGGACGAAGGAGCCGTGGTGGTTGCGCTCGGCGTGCCGGTCGTGGCCGTTCCGATGGCGGTCGCGGTAAGCGCGGTTCCGGGGGTGGCGGTCGCGGTCACAGGCGTGCCTGGGGTCGCAGGCTTCGTCGCCTCCTCCTTGTCCTTATCCTTGTCTTTGTCTTTGTGGTGATGCGGGTGGTTGGGCGACGAGGGGCCGTCGACGGGACCACCGGTGGTGACCACACAGCCAGTCGCGACGAAAACACCCAACCCAAGCGCGATGAACCAAGAAGACCTCATGCTGACCTCTCCTGTTGGCCCGCCAACCACGGACCGCTTTGTCAAAAACACCCCGAAAAACCTCGTCTGGGGTTTGAAGACCCGCTTAGACGAGCGTTCGTGCGTATCGAATCAAAGAAGTTATCACGATCCGTCGATTGCCGTTCGACGTTCGTCGGCGTGGGGCTCGTGCGCGGTGGGCTCGATACCCAGCACCCTCACGATGAAGCCGTGAACGGCATACACGACGGGCGTGAGCAGAATCGCGACGAACAGTTTCAGGACGTACTCACGACCTGCTTTGGCGCCGATCCAAGACCAGTCTTTGTTCGCCGTCCAGCGCCAGAAGATCGCGTTGATCGTGATGGTGTCGATGAGCTGACTCAGCACCGTCGAGCCTGTCGCGCGCAGCCACAGATGCTTCGACTCGGTGAGACGCTTCCAGAACTGAAACACATGGATGTCGAGGAACTGGCCCACCAAAAAGGCCACGATCGACGCCACGAAGAGCTGTGCACTGCCTCCGAAGATCTTCTGGTACTCGGCCTGTGTGAAGTAGGTGTCTGGATGAGCCGGGATGGCCGAGGTCGTGACCAACAACACGAACGCAAACGTGGCCATTGCTGCGCCGAGCCAGGTGAGAAACGACGCGCCTTTTCGCCCATAAAAGTCGTTCACGACGTCGGTGAGCAAGAACGTCACAGGAAAGGGAATGATGCCCACCGAGATTGGGCCACCGATTGCCAACGGGCCCAGCGTCAAGTCGAACGTGGGGATAGCCTTGCCGCCGATGACATCGCCCAACAATAGACACGCAACGAACAGCGACGAGAGCACCACGAACAGTCGTTGCGAGGTGTCCATGCGTCCGAACGGCGAGCCATCGAGCGCAGAGGTCAGCGCTTTGGATGGCGCAACGTTCTCGAGCGGCCCTGCTTCGTGAACGTCGTTGTGCGACGTTTGAGCCTTACCTGACGTCGCGGAGTCATCGGAGGTCATGTTCGAGAGCAGTGGCATCCATCGCTCCGATGCGTCAATCGGCAGAGCGTGGCTCAGGCGCCCAAGATCGCTCCGCCGCGGATCTTACTGTCCCCCAACGAGGCTCACGCACGGTGCACGCTCATTTCTCGAGCGCGTTGTCGGCTGCGATGTCGAGTGCGTTGGCGATGCTGGCCTGCCCGAAGCAGCGGCGCTGGTGCCCATCTTTCAACGAGAGCCTGGTCTGCTCGCTCGCTCGATGCGAGCGCCATCGCGTCTGGTTCTTTGCGTTGTCTCGCGTTCGATACGCAGTCTGCACTTGTAACCCGAGAGCACTGGCGTCGTGAGCTCGTCGCGCTGTTTTGTCTCGATGTTGCCGAAGCTGGGTTGCTGCCTTCGCGCGTCGTGATCGAGGCGCATCGTGACCCACGAACTGGGTTGACTCTGCTTGTTTTCAATCGAACGCGCCCAGCCAATTTCGCTCGCTGATGTTCGCCGGCTGGTGTTCGAGCCAGGCCCGCCGTCGAAGGCCGTGTTCGTCTCTGCCTCTGGCGAGGTCGAGCTGTTGTTGAACGAACAGTCTAAAACGTCGGTGGATGTGAGGCTGTCGATTCAACCGTTGGCAGCGGCGATTCCCGGAGGGTGGTCACTCACGCTCGAGGACAACAACCCGCTTGCCGATCTCGAAGCGCACCCTGACAAGAGTGGCAGCTTGATCGACTTGGGCGAGAAACCCATCGAGCAATGGACATCGCTGATGGGCGAGGCATTCGCGCTGATCGAGCGATTTATCCCAGAGATCTCTGACGAGATGCGCCTGCTTTTGGGTGGTGTTGTCCCTGTTGGGTACGACGAGCACCGCCATCTTTCTGCGTCGTATCTCGAAGCGATTGGCCTCGTCTATCTGACGCTTCACCCCAACGTGATGACGCTGGTCGAGGCGCTGATTCACGAGTTTCAGCACAACAAGCTGAACGTCTTGCTGGGGCTCGACCCGCTTCTCGAAAATGGAGAGCTCCCGCTTTTTTCATCGCCTGTTCGCCCCGACCCACGACCGTTGCGAGGGGTGTTGCTGGCCGTGCATGCCTTTCATCCGATCGTCGTGATGTACGAGCGAATGATCGCCGCGAATGACTCCAAGCTACCTGTCGCGTGGATTCAACGACGCATTCGCGAGGTCGCCAAGGTCTGCCACGAAGGCTGTGAGGTGCTGCTGCCGAACGCCAAGGCGACGACCCACGGGCGCATCTTGCTCGATGAGATCACGGCGCTCGACGAGAGGTTCATGCCGTACGTCGACCAAGAAGAATAAGTACATCTCGGTAACTCAGGGCGGCGTATGAGGGCGAGCTCCACCACGTGGCGAGGTCGCCACGAGAGGTTGCGAACGGGTGAGCCTGGTTGGGTTGGCGGTTGGGTTGGTGGGGCCTTGTGGTGGAGCCGACGGGTTACTCGGAAGGTGTGAACCCACGGCTACACGCCTGAGAAAATCACGAAATTTCGCCCTCTCGGTGTTCGGCATGACCGTTGCCATTGAAGCAGGGCATGTCTCTCCGGGCGTTCTTCTCAGCGCGTGTTTGCTTGCTTCTCGTTCCAGCGATCGTGGGGGTCGCGTCATCCGCGCGAGCACAGGGCATACGTGGCTCGGGCGTGGTGGTCGACGAGATTCGGGTTGCGTTGGCTCAGCACGCGAGCTCGTCGACGACGTGGATCCAGGCGCGGACTCACTCGCTTACTCCTGAGAGCACCGCGCCGGTGGTGTGGACCTTGGTTGTCCCGCCTTCGACTACCGTCGATCTCGTTCCCTCTTCGTGGCTCGATGCACTTGAGTCCGCGACGGCCCCGCGGGTTCTCGCGCCGTGGAGCGCCAAACCATCGAGCGAATGTGAGGAGCCAACGGGCACGGGGGTTTCTGTTCGTGGTGACGTTGGCCCGACCCAAGCCATCGAGGGGGTCGCGATTGCATCGTCGGTCGGTGAGCTTTCGTGGATTGCGAGCTCGTGGGGTGTGAGTGTGATGGATGTTTCCGTGCCCTCGTCGGTGTGGGCGAATTCAGGCACGAAAGTGCTTGTGTTGAAGTGGCGGGGCCACGACGCGTCTGTGGCGCTTCGACTACACGGACCCTCTGCCAGCTTGCCGCTGTGGGGCAGCGCAACGACACCGACGACGGTGTGGGTGATCGGAGACGAGCGACGCACGCTGAGTGGGGTCAGCGAAGGCATCGTGAAGAGTACCGACCTATGGTGGATGTCCCCCACCACGACGACCTACGAGACGGTTCGACAGTCACTGCTCGACGGGGGGCGCAGTGTGATCGAGTGCGCAGGGATGGCCCCTCTCAGCCGAGATGTGTTGAGTGCGGGAGACACGATCGAAGGCGCGCTCAGCGGGTATGTCCGTCGCTCGATTGAGCGTGGAGAAGCGAGCGGTGAGACAGATACGATGCTGGCGAGAGCCAAGGCCCAGCTCGAGAAAAACCTGGTTCTTGCGTCTCCGTGTGGGCGAGGTGATCTCGTGAATGCGGGCTGTGTGAGTGAGGTCGGGGCGAGCTCGAGTGAGCTCGTGACAGGGGCAGCGGACGATCTCGCGTTTGCGTTCTCGGGGTCGGTGCGCCCGAGCGAGCGATGGGTGACGAGGCTTTCGTCGCGAGCATCAGAAACAAGTGCGGCGACGCTTGTTTCTCAGCCTTCGGGTGTCGTGTCGGCGGTGAGATCGCCCCTCGATAGCTGGACGGAGCTGTGCCCGGCGATCGAGCCTGGCACGGGTGGCTCGGGTGGAACGAGCAGCGGTGCCTCTGGTTCGAGCGGGTCGAGTGGTTCGACTGGCGCTTCGGGAGCCAGTGGGGGCAGCGGGACGAACGGCGCAGCCGGCTCTGGCGCAAGCGGTCACGGCGGAAAGAACGGGGCGGGCGGTTACGCAGGCTCTGGCTACACGAGCGGCGTGGGCGGCAGCGACAGCACGACTGGCGAGGACGTTGCCGCTGGAATCGAGGCCGCCGCTACGGTTGCGGACGCTGCGAACGGTTGTTTCGGAAGCACCGAGCCCAATGAGCCCGAAGAATCGGACGACTCTGATTCGTGCAGCGGGGATTCGAGCAGCGACGAGAGCAGCGATAGTTGCAGCGGGAGCAGCTCGGACAGCTCATCGGGCGACAGTTGCGATAGCAGCAGCAGTGGCTCGTCCGATAGCGGGTGCAGCTCGAGCAGCGGAAGCTCGAGCGGTTCGGGAGACTGCTCCGTGTCCAGGCGTGGACGCCGTCGAACCAAGCTTTCTCAAGTGGTTTTGGGGCTCGCTGCGATGGTGCTTCCGCTGCGACGGATGACCTGCAAGAAGAACGTCAGGACACGAGGGTGTTAACGTTCTGGGTAATTGGGTCAGGCCTACATAATGAGGCCTCCCCATCGGGCACGGTCCTAGCTCAGGCCGAGACCACGATGCGGCGCACGATTCCGCAGGAGAACAGTCGGGTATGACCTACTCTGTCAATGTTGCCGATGACGACCAACGCACAATGTCCGTGGACGACATTGTTCGCGCGTATAAGGCCGGCGAGATTAACGGCGAGACGTATGTCTGGGCCGACGGGATGGAGGACTGGCTCCCCATCGCGAATGTCCCTGCGATCATGAAGGCGGTGAATGAGGCATCTGGTTTGCCCGCAGCCGGCGGTGGCGTCAGGGCTGCGAGGCGTGAACCAAGTCGCGGTGCCATCGACCTGTTTGGTGGTGGTGACGAGCCTCCTCCTGCCTCCGGTGGCGGAGGTGGCGGTGACGAGCCGCACTTCACGGGGCAGCGCAACGAACAGTCTGTTCTGTTTTCGTTGAACGCGTTGGGTGGTCCAGCTCCCGCTCCGAAGTCGGGCAGTGCATCAGCCTCGGGTAGCTCGCCGGCTGTGTCCGCGCCGAAGAAGACGAACGAAGACTCTGGCCTGATCGACCTCGGCGCACTTGCCAAGGCAGCCGAAGCCCAGTCGGCTTCAGCCTCGCAGCAGCAGATGGCGATGGCTGCGCCGCTTCAGCTTGGCAGCATTCTTGGCCCAGCGGTTCTTGAGACGCCCGCTGCTCCGGCAACCGCGCCGCCTCCTGCTGCTCAGAAGAACAACACGCCGATTTACGTCGTGGGCGGTTTGATTGCGGTGGCGATCATTGCGGTTGGCGGAATGTTCGCGATGAAGGGCGACTCGAAGCCCGACGCCGCGGCTGCTGGATCCGCAACGCCCACGGCGACAGCGACGGCGACAGCAACCGAGACGACTGCGGCTGCGACCGCAGCACCAACCTCGACGGCAAACGATCCGACGGCGACCCCGACTGCATCAACGGGTGCGGCGGGTGCCAAGCCGACGACCACGACGGCAGGTGCGGCAGGCAAGGGTGCTGCGCCTTCGGGTGCTGGTGGCAAGGGTGCTGCGACGGCAGATCCAAAGCCCACCGCTGCGGCACCAGATCCGAAGCCCACCGCTGCGAAGCCTGCTTCTGGGCCTTGTGGTTGCCAGCCTGGCGACCTGACCTGCGCCATCAACTGCAAAGCCAAGAAGTGAGCGGAGCGAACACTCCCAAAGCGTCTGAGCTTCGGGTGTGACAACGAGAGACGAGCGGCCTAGGCCGCTCGTTTCGTTTTGTGCTCTCTCGTCTTCACAGACGCACGGATGTGCCTCGCACCACCGACGGGCCCGACGAGAAAACAAGTGCATCGAGCAGGTGATCGTCATCGACGAGCTCGAGCGATGGTGCGTTTGCATCGATCAACACATCACCCCCCGCATCGTCGAAACCAACCGCGATCGCGCCTTCGTGTGATGCTGCAAGCCAGAGCCGCTCGGCGAGCGTCGGAGACTCGGTGCGCTCGGTCACGCGTCGCAGTGTACGGAGGCGTTCGCCAAGCTCGACCCCTCGCATCTCTTCGAACGGATCAGTGATCACGTGGCTGTCGATACCGTTGCAGAAGCGAGCGCCAGACTCGCGCAACGAGCCCAGATCAGGGTGACCATCACCCAGATCGCGCTCTGTGGTTGCGTTGATGCAGGCGAACCCTTTCGCGTGCCCGAGCAGTCGCGCTTCGTGCGGTAGAAGGTGAGTCGCATGCACAGCGACGAAGCGAGGCCCAAGTAGGCCATGCTCAGCGAGCAACTCGAGCGGGCGTTTCGCTGTTTCTGCGAGACAACTTTCGATCTCCCCGGGTTGCTCGGCGACGTGCATATGAATCGGCAGATCGTGAGCGCGAGCATACGCCCCGAGCTCGTGCAGCCACGAAGGCGGAACCGCTCGAACGCTGTGAGGAGCGATCCCAATTTTCACGTTCGGGTTGTCACGATGCCTCGAGCGAAGCTCGTCGATATCTCGGAGTGCGAGGTCGAGCGATGGATCGCTGAATCGCTTTTGCGCTCCTTCCGGAGGGCGCCCTGCTCCTGCGCGGTTGTAGATCGTCCTCAAGAGCGAAATACGAACCCCTTCGTCCTTGGCGGCCTGGATCATCGCTTCAGCGAGAATCGTGCGATCGTCATAGGGGGTTCCATCGGCCTGATGATGCACGTAGTGGAACTCGCCGATCGTCAGTGTGCCGGCTTGTTTCAGCTCGCGAAACGCAACGCGCGCGATGGCGTGGATGCGCTCGGGCGTCAGCGACAGCGCGAGGTCGTACATCGCTTTGCGCCATGTCCAAAAGTCGTCCGAGCCATGTGGGCCAGGGCGCTGCGCGAGACCACGCATCGCACGTTGAAATGCGTGCGAATGAGCCGTGCAGAAGGCTGGCAGGCGAAGCGTGTCGCCGTCGCGTGTCAAGAGCGCCATGTCAGTGTTTTTGGCTCGAGAATGAAACGAAGCTCGGGGTTGACGCCCTCACGCATACGAAGACCGAGCACCATCGATTTCTCGAAGCTGCCTGTCCACAGCGGCCCCACCAACGATGCTGCGAGCGATGAGATATCGGGCTCGTGACCCACGACCATCACCCTTCGCGCGCCGTTGCTCAGAAGCTCGAATACGAGTGAGCGAGCGTCGCCTCCTGGGGCCATTTCACGTCGGATCGAAATGGGCTCGGTGGGTTTTGCGATCGCCGACACGATCTCGGCGGTTTGCAGCGCTCGAACCAATGGGCTCGAGAGAATCAATCGTGGCGCTTCCTCGCGCTCGACCAACGCATCTGCGACGCGTCGTGTGCGTTCTCGTCCTGCTGCCGTGAGCGCTCGATCGAAGTCACGACCAGTGGGCGCGACATCCTCGGCTGGGCCGTGTCGCATCAGGTAGAGCTTCATGCTCGGTCGAGTTAGCAGAAAGGCTTTCGCAACAGTGTGACTCGGTGTTCATGTTTTTATTTGGCTTCACCTTTTCAATAGGCTCGATGATGCTACATGTGCGCCGCCGTATGGAGGGGTGCCTCTTCACGGCACATGGGAGCTTCTGTCATGCATCATTCTTCTTTCGATTCTTCTCGACGAACCACGTCTGAAAACTCGGGGCTGTTGCAGCTCACCGAGCTCGACGAGCTGGGGCCGTTGTCGACCGAAATCGAACCTGAGCCAGAGACGCTTCCTGTGACCACACGCCGTCCGAGCCTTCGGCTCGTGAAGACTGGTGAGAACGTTCTGGGTGCAGGTGACGAGGTCGACGAGTTGCTCGAGCTCGATGAAGGTCAGGCAGCAGTGCTGGTTTCTGAGGTGCTCGATGTTACCGACGAGATTGAGCCCGAGCCTGCGACGGTGCCGGTTCCGCGTGTCGACGAGGACGCGCTAACCGCCCCGATGCATCTGCTCGATATGGCGAATGTCCCGCAGCTCGACGAGATCGCCGAGGTCGAAGATCTCTTCACCGAGGACGAAGTGGCAAAGCTGCGCGAGTCGATGATGCCGCCTCTCTCGATCTTCGAGGTGGTTCCTTCTGCGCCGCCAAGTCGATCGGGTTTTTCGTCGTTGTCTCCGTTCGCCATCGACGAGGCTGTGCGTGAGTCGCTGCATCCTGCTCCTCCAACACGACGTGCTCGCGGCTGGATGATCGCCGCGACGGCAGCCTGCTCGATCATGCTTGCTGCGACGATCGCGGCATGGATGCCCGGCTCTTCGTTTCGCGTTGCTTCGGCGGCCACTGCATTGACTCCGATGTCGATGCCGCTCGTGATGACGGTGCCCGCAAAAACCAGCGTGCCGGCCGATGATATGGCCATCGTGGTCGACGTCGCTCCGCAACGTATCGAGGTCAACGAGCGCTCGACTCGTGAGGATTCGAACGATGAGCGACGACCCACCCGCGATGTGAACGAAAAGGCCAACGACAAGCCATCTTCTGGGTCTTCAGCCAGCGAAGAGCCTTCGAAAGAAAGCGAGCCTGCTGAGCTGCCCGAGCTCGATCTCGGCAAGGTTCAATCGGCACTGAGCAGTGCGGTTGGCGCGGCCTCCGGCTGCAATGACGCGAGCGGCCCCAGTGGCGTTGCTCGCGTTTCGATCACTTTTGCTCCAAGCGGTCGAGTGACCCAAGCCGTCATCGATGGGCCGCCGTTCTCGGGGACACTCATCGGAAGCTGCATCGCTTCGAAGTTTCGGTCGGCCTCGGTCCCTGCGTTTCGTGGCAGTCCGGTTACCGTGAAGCAAACAGTCACGATTCGATAGTCCGCTCGGCTTGTTTCTTCGCAAGCGCGACGCTTTGTTCGTGATGGTTGCGCAGCGTTGCGCGGCTTGGTAGTCGAGCGATCGAGTGTGAGTCGAGGGGGCTCACACCTATCGAGACGCATCCATGACCAAGAGCGAATTGATTGACGCGATTGCGGCGCGCGCTGAGCTTCCACGTGCGAGGGCTGAGCAGGTCGTCAACCTGGTTTTCGACGCGATGATCGAAGCGATGGTGCGCGAAGAAGGCATCGGAATTCGCGGATTCGGCAGCTTTCGAACACGCAAGCTCGAAGCGAGGATGGGGCGTAACCCTCGCACTGCGGCACCTGTGTCGATCCCTGCGCGACGCGCACCAGCATTCAAAGTCGGAAAAGATCTTCGCGAGCTCGTTCAGAACAGCCGCACCTTGCTGCGTGTCGCGGTAAGGTGACCGTATGGCTGCGACGCTCGATGAGCATCTCGAGGTCATCCAGCGCGGCGCAATCGACGTCGAGGTTCGCGCTGAGCTCGAGACCAAACTAAAGGCATTTCTCGCTGGGAAGCGAGGCCCACTTCGGGTCAAGGCTGGGTTCGACCCAACACGACCTGACCTGCACTTCGGTCACTGCGTGTTGATGCAAAAGCTCAGGCAGTTTCGTGAGCTTGGGCACACCGTGATCTTCTTGGTGGGCGACTACACCGCGATGGTCGGCGACCCCACGGGCAAGAGCGAAGCTCGTCCGCGCTTGACGATGGAGCAAGTGCTCGATGCCGCTGCGACGTACCAAACCCAAGCATTCAAGGTTCTCGATGCGCCGGCGCCCGATGGCGTAACCCTCGGAGCGCTCGAGATCCGACGAAACAGCGAGTGGCTCGGCAAGCTATCGCCCCTCGATTTCATCGAGCTCACTGCCAAGCGAACCCTGGCGCGAACGCTCGAACGACGTGATTTCAAGCAGCGTTTCAAGGAAGAGAACGACATCTACTTGCACGAGCTGCTGTACCCCATGTTGCAGGGGTACGACTCGGTCGCTCTCGATGCTGATGTCGAGTGTGGTGGCACGGATCAGCTCTTCAATCTCAACGTGGGTCGCGACCTGATGCCGAAGTACGGCAAGCCCGCGCAATGTGTCGTGACGACTCCGTTGCTCGAAGGGCTCGATGCCAAGCTCGTCGACGGAGTGATCGTCGGCAACAAGATGTCGAAGAGCGCTGACAACTACGTGGGCATCACCGAAGCGCCGCTCACGATGATCCGCAAGTGCATGCAGATCGACGACGCAGTGATTTGGCGATACTTCGAGCTTCTTTCGTCTCGTTCCTCCGCCGAGATTGCCGCGCTAAAAACCAGGGCCGAGAGTGCGACAGCTCTTCTGGATCGACTCGCTCCGAAGCAAGAGTTTGCCGTCGAGATGGTGCGTCGGTTCCACGATGATGCTGCAGCTCAACATGCGTGGGAGGAGTTCAAGCGAGTTTACTTGAAGCTCGATGGCGGAGGGCTTCCCGATAACATTCCGGAGCACTCTCTGCCCGGTGGTGAAGGGGGCCTCTGGATTGCCAAGGCACTGTCTGCGACGGCACTTGCTCCGTCGACCAGCGAGGGCAAGCGCATGGTGAAGCAGGGGCAAGTCGAGATCGACGGCAGCAAGATCGACGACGACACGTTGAAGCTTCAGCCAGGTCGGTATCTGCTCAAAACAGGCTCAAAGAACCGGAAATTCGCCTACGTGACCGTGACGTGATCGTTCCGATGCGAACGCGTTTCGTGGGAACGGTGAGTGCGAGATGAGCGATCGTCGTAGCTTTCTCGAAGCGATGTTCTCGCTCGCGGCGGTCTCTGTTGCGGCGGGTGAAGGGTGCGCAAAACCAAAGCCCGTTCAGCCAATTGCTCCGGAGCCTGTACCTCTTCACGTCAAGCCGCTCACCGATCTGGTTGCGGCTGCGGGGCTGTCATGGATTGTCGTCGCTCGGCCGGCTGAGCTACGTCGAGCGGCGACGTTCAAGTCGGCATTGGCGCAGCTCATTCCAGACGAGAATTTGGCTGCGCTTGGTGGTTATCTCGGCTTCGATCCGAGGATGATCGACAATGCCGTCGTGGCTGGCTCGGGCGATTCGATGCTCACCTTGCTCGACGTCGTTCACGACGCGAAGGTCGTCGAGAAAAAGTTCGTCGAGCGAATCACGAGCACCGTTGAACGCGCTGATGATGGGCGCGGATTGATCCGACTCTCGGGATTGATCGGTACACGTCGTCGGGCCTTGGCGCTGCTCGAACCTACCGCACTTGCCTGGGAGAGCGGGCCGTCGGGGCCTTTGCGCGCGACGTGTGCATTCGCACTCGGGAAGCTAAAAAAAGCCAAACCCGCGTTGATGGCAGAGCCTCTGTTGACGCTATCGAAAAAGCTTGGCGACGCGCCGTTGATCGTGATGGCTCCTGCGCCGACGCGAGATCAATGGAGCGGCGCTCATGGCTTGCTTGAGCACGCCACTGCGGTGGGGTTGCTGCCACGCCCGGGCCCGAAGGGTTGGCCGTGACGGTGATGGCGTTGGGCACGTGGGATGACCCTCCGACCGAGGCGTTGCATCGTCTCGAGGCGACGATCAAAGATTTGGCGAGCTCTCCGCTGGGCAAGCTGACGGCGGTAGATCAACCCGTGATGCCGTGGGCTCTCGATGGTGATCGAGATGTTCTGCATGCATCGGCGACGTTCGATGCTGACAAGATCGGAAGTGGTCTTCGAGCCGCGACATCGGCGCAAATCCGTGAGATTGTCGGCCCATGAGTGACGAGACCAACACCTCGTTCGAAGAGGCATTGCAACGACTTACGCGCATCGTCGAGCAGCTCGAGCACGGCGATCTTCCGCTCGATGCGTCGTTGACGTTGTTCGAGGAAGGGTGCGACTTGCGAGGATGTCGCAAGCGCGACTCGATCAAGCAGAGCGACGTGTCGAAGAGCTGCTCTCTGTGACCAGCGACGGTCATGTAGACACGCGCCCGCTCGAAACGACGCGCTGAGCACCGCACCCCTCGGTCCCCTCTCCCACCGCAGGCGGTCGGAGAGGGGATGCCAAGCGCTGTCGTAAATCCAAGCGTTCCGCCCCTCCTCGCCGAACGCGAACGCGTTGGGAGAGGGGGATCAAGGGGGTGAGGTGCGCTGTGATTGGAACCAGAGTTCGAACTCTACCGATCATCATCGAGATGATGTTTTCTAGAGTTCGAACTCTACGGTTCATCACACGCGTGATGTTTTCCAGAGTTCGAACTCTAGATTTTCTCTCACTTGTGATGGTTCTCTAGAGTTCAAACTCTGGATTCCATCATCTCGGTGATGTTTCCCAGAGTTCGAACTCTGGTTTCACTCACACGGTTATTCCGCCGGGCTCAGGATTGACGAGCTTAGTACTCATCGTCACCTCATCCCCCAGCCCCTTCTCCAAACGCGATGCGTTTAGAGAAGAGGTGCCAAGCCATCTCTCGCTTCCCAACGTCCGGCTCCCCATCTCCGAACGCGAACGCGGTGGGAGAGGGGGATCAAGGGGGTGCGGTGCGGTACTACGGTCGATCTTCGCTCAGCGTGATCGGCACCCAGAACAACTTCATCTTCGCCTCCGAGCCTCGTCGCGAGTAGCCGCCGAGACCGTAGAGAATGTTCCAGAAGTGACCGTTTGGTGTCTCGCCGTACGAGAAGAACGGGAAGAAATGGAACTCCCAGTCGAGGCCATTTCGCAGCTTCTTTTCACGATAGAACGTGTTGAGCGCGAGCTGGGTTACGCCCTTCTCGTCTGCGAATCGCCAGTACAACGGGAAGCCCACCGTGGTTCGCGTGGTGGGGGTCGCGAAGTCCCAGAAGAACGGCGCAAGAATCGTGTGGCTGTGCTGACGATCTCGCTCGAGATAGAGCACGGGGTGGATGTTGAATTCCCACCCAGTCGTTGAGGTCGTGAGCTGAATCAGCGGCGTGAAGAGTTTGGTGTCTCGCAGCCCGTATTGCTGGAAGTGACCGTAGAACGGGAACAACATCCAGTCGTTCTGACGAGGGCCTTGTGCCTGCCAGTAGAACGGGAAGAGCAGATGCTGCGTGTACTTGATGTCGGGGTCTTCGTATCGCCAATACAGCGGCGTGATCATGTCGAGCTTGGTGCGCCCGCGATAGCGCGCATAGCCCCATGTCACGAAGGTGTGCTCACCCTTTTCGCCATTCGCGTTCAAGAACAACGGCGTGACGAGAAGGTTCGAGTTGCCCTTGTACCCGTAGTGGAAAATCAGCGGCGGGATCGTGATGTGCTCTTCGTTCTTGCCCCACACCCTGAAGAACAAGGGCGCGACATGGAACGACTCACGTCCGGGTGAGTGAGCCGTGATCACCGGGCCCCACACGTTCAACCAGCTCTGATCGAGCTCGGTGTACGAGTAGTAATGAAGCAGCGGGATCGCGAGCTCGTAGCGGGAGCGCTCGTCCTTCGACGCGAAGAAGAACGGTGCGAGACCGTAGCTAATTGAATCAGCCGTCTCGGGGTTACAGGTGTGCCCACCGCGCCAGAAGCAGTACGCCGGGCCGGCGATCACTCGGCCGCCTTGCTTCGTGTGCTTGATGAACGTGAGCAGCGGCGGAATGTTCAGATACGATTCGCCGTCATGATCGCCCCAGAACACAAATGGAGCGATCGCCGTGTCGGACGCGTTCGGCCCGCGATGCCAACCCACTGGGCCGACGATCGTCGTGTAGTGATTGTCTTCTCGCCAACGCCAGAAGAAGGGGAACAACACATCCGCGTCGTTCTTCGGGCTTCGACGTTGATAATAAAGAAGACCGTAGTTGCTCGAGCGATCGTTGCCGTTGACTCGTTCGAGCCAGAACGGCACCACCGTGCGCAAACGGTACTTGCCGTTGCTCTCTTCGACGTAGGGCGGGATCAGCTTGAACGTTCGCTTGAAGCGACCGTCGGGCTCTGTCGAAACATCGTCCGCCGCAGTGGTTCCGCTTGCCGGATCACCACTCGAGCCGATCTGCTTTTTGACGCTATCGGGGATCTCGAGCGGGTTTTGCGGAAGGGTCGGCTCTCCGGTGGTTGTCTTCGGGATCGTCTCGTCACCTGAGCCCGATGCTGCGTGGGTTTCAGGTGCGTTGGGATCCTTCTTCGGAGCGCTCGACTGCTGTGGCGCAGGTGGACCCATGCCCGGGAACTGGGCCATGGCCGAGGTCGACACCAACGATGCGGCGATCGCAAAGATCGCCGCTGCGCCACGCGCACGATTCAACGGGTGCCTCCGGATGCGTCTCGAATTTGTGTCGTGAGATACGAGACAACATCAACGCGTGCGATGTCTGTCTGACTGTGCGCCGCGAGGTCTTTGATACCGAGCACGCCTTTGTCGACCTCGTTGTCACCGATCACGATGCAGTAACGCGCACCGCTGTCGTTCGCTCGGTGAAGCATCGTCTTGAACTTCTGGCCTCGGCCGTCGACCTGTACCTCGATGCCCGCGGCTCGAAGCTCTTTCGCCACCGTCAACGCTTCTGACTGCGCGCGCTCACCCATCGGCGCCACGTAGACGAAGGCTTGGCGTTGGGCTTCGGCAAGTGACGACACCAACAAGATGCGCTCGAGACCGAGACCAAAACCGATGCACGGGGTTTCGCGTCCGCCGAGCTCTCCGACCATTCGATCGTAACGACCTCCACCACCGAGCGTGCCCTGCGCGCCAAGCACATCTGACGTGATGCGGAGCTCGAACAAGGTTCGGTTGTAGTAGTCGAGGCCGCGCACCAGACGAGGGTCGACTCGATACGGAGTCTTCATCGCGTCGAGGTGGCGACGAAGCATGTCGAAGTGCTGACGATCGTCGCCATCGAGCAGATCGAGAATCTGTGGGCCTTGCGCCGCGAGAGCCTGATCTTTCTCGTCCTTCGAATCGAGAATGCGCAGAGGGTTGGTCGCAAGCCGTCGCTGTGAATCCGCCGAGAGTTGATCCTTCAGCGGCGTGAAGTAATCGAGCAACGCTTGACGATAACGATTGCGCGTTTCGGGGCTGCCGAGCGAGTTGAGCACCACCTCGAAATCGGGGGCGCCAATGCTCTTCAAAAAGCCCACGAGCATGTCGATCATCTCGGCGTCGACGAGCGGCCCTGGGTCGCCATACACCTCGCAACCGGCCTGATGAAACTGGCGGTAGCGCCCTTTCGCAGGGGTTTCGCCACGGTACATCGGGCCGATGTAGAACCAGCGCGTGACGGGTTGCTTGGCGAAGATCTGGTGCTCGACATAGGCGCGAGCCGCGCCTGCCGTGCCCTCGGGCCTCAACGTGATCTCATCGCGATGATGCGCGAACGAGAACATCTCTTTTTCGACCACGTCGGTGGTCTCGCCGATAGAGCGGACAAACAACGACGTCGGCTCGACGAGCGGCGTGCGAATTTCGCGGTAGCCGTGGAGCTCGACGGCCTGGCGAAAGGCCGCTTCTACGCGGTGCCAGCGTCCGATTTCATCGGGGAGAATGTCGTTCATCCCCTTGACGGCACGAAGAGTCATCGGTCGTTACGCGAAGAAAAGCGAGAGAGGTCCTGATCGGGAGAGGGCAAAGAGCCCGCGCGCTTATGGTCGGTGTCGCGACCTGGGTCAAGCGAAGGGGCCAACGCGCGGTCGACGTGATGCTTTGGGTGACGACGTGCGCCCACGTAGTGAAGGTGGTCGCTGCGCGAGGGCGACGAGCTAGCAGGTTCTGAACGGGTGTCGATGCGCCGCCAAATACTTGGCCCACTCTGTTCAGGTGAGTCTTGGTGGTCGAGCCTCACCCACGTCTTTGGGGGGTGTGGCGTTTCCACTGGTGACCCGAACGCTCCATCGGCTATGACGGACCTTCCCCTCCTCACTCGCAGCAACGGAATTGTACCTCGTGACCTTTGGGTCGAGGTGACCAGGATGGCGCGACCGTCTCGGCCAGACACGCAACCCCACGTGACCGTAATGAAGCGCGAAACGGTGGACGCGCTCAGCGTTCATCCGGGTGGCGTGTACGTTGACGTCACGCTTGGCGGTGGTGGTCACACCGAAGCGATCCTCGAGGCCGCGCCCGATGCTCGCGTGCTCGCATTCGATCGCGATCCTGCAGCGCTCGCATGGGCACGTACCCGACTCGAGCGTTTCGGTACTCGTTTGCAGTGCATCCATGCTGCGTTCTCCGAGGTTGAAGCGCGTCTCGATGAGATGGGTTTTGACGAGGTTGACGGCGTGGTGGCCGACCTCGGAGTGAGCTCGATTCAGCTCGACGATCCAACCCGCGGGATGAGCTTCCGTGCCGAGGGGCCGCTCGACATGCGGATGGACCCAACGCGCGGTGAAACCGCAGTTGAGCTCATCGAGCGGCTCGATAGCGACGAGCTCGCCGATATCTTGTTTCACTACGGCGACGAGCGCCGCTCGCGTCGTATTGCTCGCTGCATCAAGCAGGCATCCGACGCGGGTGAGCTCGTGACGACGCTCGATCTGCGACGTGCGGTGGTTCGTGCTGTTGGCCCCGCGCGAGTCGGCGGCGTCGACCCAGCGACCCGTACCTTCCAAGCCATTCGCATCGCTGTGAACGGCGAGCTCGACGAGCTCAACGCGTTGTTGGTGATGTTGAACAAGCGAGTGAAGATCGGCGGCGTCGCGTCGATTCTGAGCTTCCACTCGCTCGAAGATCGCCAAGTGAAACGAGCGTTCCACGATCGCTCGTTGTGGCAGCAGCTCACCAAGAAGCCGCGCACGGCCTCTGAAGAAGAGCTCGCCACGAACCCCCGTGCTCGCAGTGCAAAGCACCGCGCTGCTCGACGTATCGACGAAGCCGACCCGGCTTACGACGACACGCCTCTTTCTTCTTCGCGCCGATACCTCACCTCGATACCGCCCCCTTCAAGCTCGTCGGACGGACCCGACGACTCGGATGATGACGGTTTCGAGGATGAGCTGTCGTGAACCATCACCGCCCCTTTCTGGTTCTCTGGGTCGTCGCGGTCTCGGCAGCAGTTGCAGCCTTCGTGCTGCACCTCGCTCTTCGAAACCGCACGATGCAGCTTGGTTACGAGCTCGGAAAAGCTCGCGCTGAGCAAGCTCGAATGCGTGAGGTCCGTCGCGTGCTCGAGCTCGAGGTCGCCAGCTATCAAACTCCGCAACGCGTCGAAGTCGTTGCGCGAACGCTTCTCGGAATGACCCCGCCATCGCCCGATCGCATCTTCGTGATGCCGGCAGTGGGTGGTGTGTCCGGCGGTGTTGCTGCTCCTGCGATGAGTGGTGTTGGCGGTGCGGTTCCTGTGCCGACCGTCGCTGCTGCTGGCAGGCCCGGTATGCCTTCACGAGCGGGTGAGGGGCCTGCGATCACGCTGCCTCCGACCGCGTCGAGCGGCGAGCTGATCCTCCCGACGATTACGCCCCCCAAGATTGCCACGACGCCGAGCCCGGCTTCGTCTGCGAGCCCAAGCGAGGGTGAGCCATGAAGAACCTCGATCCAAAACGAGCAACCTGGATCCGACGCCGAATGGGAGTCGTCTGCGGCCTCATGGGCTTGGGCTGCGGGCTCATCATCTCGGGTGCTTACAAGGTGCAGGTCGAAGATGGCCCTGAGTGGCGCGAGATGGCTGAAATGCAGCGCCAACGTCGTCTGCATGTCGCCCCCAAACGCGGCACCATTCTCGACCGAAACGGCACTGCGCTCGCGGTGAGCATCGAGGTGCCCAGTGTGAGCGCCGACGCGTTCGAGATGTTGCGAGGCGTCGACGACAAGAACCTTGCGGCCACGGTCCAAGACCTCGCGGCTCGACTTGCCAAGGTGCTCCATGTCGAGCCTGCTGAGCTGACGCCGAGGTTGATGTCGCGACGCCGATTCATCTGGCTCAAGCGACGTGTGTCAGCCGACGAAGCAGCAGCGATCAAAGCGCTCGGTGACCCTCGTCAGACGGCCAAGCCCATCCGCGGGTTGCAGATCGAAGGCGAAGGTCATCGCTACTACCCGAACCGTGAGCTTGGGGGGCCGTTGCTTGGCTTCGTGTCACCCGACGGAGAAGGCAAAGAAGGTCTCGAGCTTCAACTCGAAGATGAGCTGCGCGGTCACGTCGAAGAGATCAAAGGTCTTCGTGATCGCAGTGGTCGATTGCTCTTTGCCGAGGGCGTGCAGAGCGAGAAGGCTCTCGCAGGTCACAACGTGGTTCTCTCGATCGACCAAGGGATCCAATACGTCGCTGAGCAAGAGCTCAACTCTGCGCTTCATACGTTCGAAGCGGCGGGTGGCAGCGTGGTCGTGATGGACCCTCACACGGGTGAGGTGCTCGCCCTTGCGTCTGCGCCGACGTTCAATCCGAACGACTACAACAAGAGCGAGATCGAAGCTCGACGCGACCGCGCGATTCACGATCGCTTCGAGCCTGGCTCGACCGCGAAGGTGTTCACGATCGCCTCTGCGCTCGCCGCCAAGACGCTCAACCCCACGCAGAAGATCTATTGCGAGCGTGGTGTCATGGCGATCGACAACGTGGTCATCCACGACACGCACGTCAGCGATTGGTTGACCCCAACGCAGATCCTCGCCGTGTCGTCGAACATCGGTGCTGCGAAGATCGGCCTCGAGCTTGGTGAATCCAAGCTCTACGAGTCGTTCCGACGTTTCGGTTTTGGTGAGCCAACCGGGCTTCCGTTGCCCGGTGAGGCAGGCGGTGTGTTGCGCGCTCGCGGGCGCCCGTGGGTGCAAGTCGAAACTGCATCCGCAAGCTTCGGTCAGGGCATCAGCACCACTTCGATGCAGCTTGCGATGGCGATCTCTTCGATCGCGAATGGCGGCAAGCTAATGGAGCCCATTCTCGTGAAGAAGGTGGTCGATGGCGCGGGCAATACCGTGCGCGATTACCTCCCCAAGATCCGTCGCGAGGTCGTGCCGGCATCCGTCGCGAAGATGGTCAGCGAGATGCTCGTCGCGGTCACTGAAGGCGAAGGCACCGGTGTCGAAGCGGCGATCGATGGCTTCAAGGTCGCTGGCAAAACCGCTACCGCTCAGAAAGCTGACCCGAACACCGGTCGATACACCGCGGACCGATTCACCTCGTCGTTCATCGGGTTTGTCCCCGCCGATCGACCCAAGATCGCCGTGGTCGTTGTGCTCGACGAACCCGCCTTGGCTCGCGCAGGCGGAGCCGTCGCTGCCCCCGTGTTTCGACGTGTCGCCGAATACTCCCTTCGGTATCTCGGTGTGACCCCTGCCGGCACCAAGGAAGCCACGCTCACGCAGATTGCGAAGGACGCGAACGGCACGGCCCCCTCGACTGCGAGCGCTGGCAAAACGAAACCCACGTCGTCGGCCATTCCTGGTGTCGGAATGGTCGGGGTTGCTCCCGTTCAAATCGCCACCGATAAGCCTGCTCCGAACGGAGCCGCGGCTGTGCCGACGCTCACCGGCTTGTCGGCGCGAGAGGCGATCAAGACGTCCATGGCCGCAGGGCTTACGCCTACGCTTCTCGGCGTCGGTGTGGCCGCGCGACAAGAGCCTCCGCCCGGTACGATGGTGCCCAAAGGCAGCGCGCTGAAGATCTATCTCGAGCCTCCGAGCTGATCGCGTTTCGCCCTCGTCGGTCGACGCACAACAGGTTTCGATCGACGTGCCGAGGTCGCGCTTCTGGGCTGAGGTGTTGTACTCTGCGCGCACCATGCGAGGTCTTTCTTTGCTTCGCCGCACAAGCATCGCGGCGTTCTCGTTGTCGCCGCTGTTCTTCTCGTTCGCCGTGCTGTCGGGGTGCTCGTCCGAAGACTCTTCGACCAACTCGACCGCCGGCGCCGCTGGCTCATCTGGTACAGCGGGAAGCGCTGGCTCCGGTGGGACCGCTGGCTCTGGAGGCGCCTCAGGAAGCTCGGGCTCATCAGGCTCGGGCGGCACCAGCGGCGCCTCAGGCAGCGCTGGCTCTGGCGGTACCGGCGGCTCTGCAGATTGCCCCGCTGGTCAGTGGGCTCCAAGCGGCACCACCTGCGTCGATGCCGGGATTGCCCCCGACGGATGTGACGCGGGCTTTCTCTTCGATGCGGCGAAGGGGTGTGTTCCTGTGTTGCCCGCGACCGATTGCGATGGCTCGTCGATACCGATACTCGGCGAAACGACATGCCAGCCAGTGGGGCCTGCTGCTGTCGGTACCTCTTCTTGCCCGGCTTCGATCAGCGTCGAGAACAACGGTGTGTGTGATGTCGTGTTGCCCTCACAACCGTGTGCCCCAGGTACGTTGGCTCTGCCTGGAGAAACCTCGTGTCATGCGGTCGATGACTGCGGCGCGGGCGATTGGGGCAACATCCCGATCGACGCTTCGACCCAGTTCGTGAAGCAGTCGTACAGCGGGGCGAACGGGGCGAGTGATGGCTCGCAGTCGCGACCGTGGACCACGATTTCACAGGCGATTTCGGCTGCCAGCGCTGGTTCGATCGTTGCGGTTTCTGACGGGGCTTACGCCGAGAGCGTGCAGATCAATGCTCACCCCGTTCGCCTCTGGGGTCGTTGCTCGAGCAAGGTTTCGGTGAGTGCAACGTCGGCTGCGGCTGCGACGATTGCGGTGACGTCACAGAGCAATTCAGAGATTCACGGTCTGTCGATCACGGGTAGTGCGACCAACGGAGGTGTCGTTGTTTCGGGCGCAGAGAACGTGAAGATCGACCACGTCTATGTTCACGACAACAGCGCGTTCGGCGTGATCGTACAGAGCTTTCAAGGCGCGGCTTCGGTGGCGATCTCGAGCTCGCTGATCGCGTCGAATCGTGGTGTGGGTGTGTATGTCACGGGGGCAACGGCGACCTTCGATCAGGTTGCAGTTCAAGACACACTGCCGCGTTCGTCGGATCAATCAGGTGGGCAAGGCGTGGTCATCCAGGCCAACACCAGCACGATGACCGCGTCGAATGCGACCCTTTCGAGCTCGTTGATCTCGGGCAATCACGCGGTCGGCTTGGTCGTGATGGGTGCGAAGGTCGACGTCGACGGAACGGTGATTCGTAACACTTTGCCACAAGCCTCTGACTCGCAGTTTGGTGAAGGCGTGCAGGTGCTCGGCGATGCCACCTCGCAGCTCGATACCGAGCTCACGCTGACGGAATCCGTTCTCGATGCGAACCATGAGGTTGGCCTCTTGCTGTTTGGCGGCAAGGCCTCGCTCGAGGCGTCCGTTGTCGAGAACACACAGCCGCGAGCCACCGATCAGGCCAATGGTCGAGGCATCAGTGCCCAGCGACTCACGGGCTCGAACCAAGAGCCTGAGCTGAACCTGAGCCATTGTCTTCTCGCCAAGAATCGCTCGTCGGGGTTGCTCTCGTTTGGCGTGAGTACCACTGTCTTTTCGACGATCGTACGCGACACGCTGGCGCAAGCGTCGGACATGACCGGCGGCCAAGGTATCGCCGTGCTTCGTGACTCGCAGAGCATGCAAGCCGGCGATCTGATGCTCAATCGCGCACTCATCACCGGCAACCTCGGGTTTGGATTGTTGCTTCAAGGCTCCAAAGCACACGTGAACAAAACCGCGATTCTCGATACGGCTCCACGCGAGTCGGATCAGGGCTTCGGATGGGGCGTGTTGGCGCAGGTCGATTCGACATCGCAGACGTCGAGCGAGCTCTCGTTGAATCAATCGATCGTCTCGAAATCTACAGGGGCGGGCGTTGTTGCAACTGGCTCGAGCATCACGGTAGAAGGCTCGTTGGTTCGAGATACGCAAGCCCAGGTTACCGACTCGACGCGTGGGTGGGGTGTGGTGTCGAATCTCGACACGACCACGCAGAAGCCCAGTGACGTGACCCTCACCAAGTCGGTGATCACCAACCATCACGACATTGGCCTGCTGGTGAACGGATCGAACGCCACGCTCGACGGCACGGTGATCTCTCAGATCACCCCGAAGGCTTCTGACTCCACCGGCGGACGCGCGTTGGTCGTGCAGACCGATGCAACGGCGAGCACTCCAAGCAAAGTCGTTCTCAAAGGCTCGTTGCTCACCGCGAATGCATCAGACGCGATCTTTGCGTTGCGCTCTTCTCTCGAGGCAACCGGAACAGCGATTCGCGACAACCCGAGCGCGGCGAATGGCTCAGCGTGGGGCGCGTTGCTTTACCAGAGCACGACACTCTCGTTGACGAGCTCGGTTGTCAAACAGAACACGAGTGGTGGCGTGTATGTGGTGGGCTCGACGCTGTCTGCATCGAAGTCATTGCTCGAGTGCAACGGCACCAAAGACATCTATGGCCAGACCCTGTCGCAAGACTTCAATTCAGGGCAGGCGATCACTCCGATCACCCCTACGTTCAACAACGGCGGAGAAAACCTCTGCGGCTGTGATGCGACGATCGGAGCGTGCGTGATGACCACGGCGAACTGATCGTTCTGTTCGTTCATCGCCGGGTTGCGCATGTGTCGTTGTCTCGCTAGCCCGGCCGGATGCCTACTGCAGAATCGAGTGCGCTTCCCGATCCGGCTGCGATAGACATCTCGCTCACTGAGCTTGCGTCGCACTGGCCCAACGCGGTCGTGGTCGGTGATGCGAGCACATCGGTGCGAGGGGTCTTTCAAGACTCGCGACGAGTGACTCGAAGCGCGATCTTTGCGGTGCGTTCTGGCCAGCGGAGTGACGGGCGAGCTTTTCTCCAAGACGCAGCGTCGAAAGGCGCCGCGGCGCTTCTCGTGGACGATCATGAGCTTGCTGCGCAGTCAGGCTTGCCGGCGATTGTGGTCGATGATGTGAGGAGAGCGCTCGGAGCACTGTCGATGGCTTCGTACGGAGTCTCGCCGAACGCACTGTCGGTGGTGGGTCTTACGGGCACCAACGGCAAGACGACGACGTCGTACATCACGCAATCACTGTTGCTGTCGTCGGGCCGTCGAACCGCTGCGCTCGGCACCTTGGGTTGCAACTTCGACGGCGTACAGCTTGCCGGGTCGTTCACCACGCCTGAGGCCGACGATCTTGCACGCACGGTGAAAGACCTGGTGGTTCACGGAGCAACCCATCTCGTGATGGAGGTCTCGAGCCACGCGCTGGCCCTTCATCGTGCAGATGGTCTTTCGTTTGCGGCGGCTGGGTTCACCAACCTCACCCAGGATCACCTCGATTTTCACGGCACGTTCGAGGCGTACGGTGAGGCCAAAGCTCTTCTCTTCACCGAACGAAAACCATCGATCTCGGTCATCAACATCGATGATCCGTTTGGTGCTTCGCTCGCTTCTCGAGCCGAGCTCTCTTGCCCGCGAGTCATTCGGGTTTCTCCGTCGGGCAAGGCCAACGCACAACTGCGGGTCGTTTCGTCGTCGTGGAATCTCGGGGGCCTCGAAGCCACCGTCGCCTTCTCGGAAGGTGCTCGCGAAGACAGGGTTACCTTCACTTCTCCGCTGGTTGGTGCACACAACCTCGAAAACTTGTGTGTTTCACTCGGAATTGCCTATGGGCTGGGCATTGACATGCCCTCGGCTGCGCAAGCTCTGACCACCGCGCCTCCTGTTCCGGGGCGTCTCGAACGCTGCAACTCAGCGGACGACGACATTCTCGTGGTGGTCGACTATGCCCATACTCCAGATGCGCTTTCGCGAGTGCTTTCTGCGCTGCGACCGTTGGCGAGCAAGCAACTGTGGTGCGCCTTCGGATGCGGTGGAGATCGCGATCCGAAAAAGCGTCCGTTGATGGGTGCGGCTGTGGCTCAGGGCGCAGACCGCGTGGTGGTCACCAACGACAACCCTCGATCAGAAGACCCTCGCGAGATTGCTCGTGCGATCGAGCCAGGGATTCGACAGCACGACAAGAGCTACGAGGTGATCCTTGATCGGGCTGAAGCGATCGAGCGAGTCATCGCAGCGGCTGAGCCCGGTGATGTCGTGTTGATTGCGGGCAAGGTCACAGGCCCTACCAAATCGTGGGCTCTGAGGTTCGTGCGTTCGATGATCGTGTCGAGTGCAAGCAAGCGTTGGCGCGCCGTCGTGCACGTCGAGGGGTGAGCTGATGGCATCGGTGATTCCAACCAATCGTGCTGCGTTCGATCTCGATCAGATCGTCGAGGTCACTCGCGGCAAGCTCGCTGCTCGAGGCACTCGTTCTTCTTCTGTAGGCGTCAGCACCGACACGCGAACCATCATCGACGGAAACCTCTTCGTCGCACTCAAGGGTGAGCGTTTCGACGGGCACGATCATGTGGCCGCAGCCATCGCGAAGGGCGCGTGTGTCGTTGTTGTCTCGAAGGTTGCCGACGACCTCGCGGTGTACGGCCAGGCCAGCGTCGTCGAGGTGCCCGATACGCTCGAAGCCCTGGGTCTTCTCGGGCGCGCTCATGTTCGTCGTTGGCGAGCTGCGAGAGACCTGTCGTCGACACCGATCGTTGCGGTGGCGGGCTCAGCCGGAAAGACCACCACGCGACGTGCCATTGCGACTGCGCTGCGAGGCGTGGGTCGCACGGTTCACGCTCCCGTTGGCAACTTGAACAACCTCGTGGGCATCCCGATGGTGTTGCTCTCGCTCGAGCCTCATCACAACGCGGTGGTGGTCGAGGTGGGCACCAATGCTCCCGGCGAGGTTCGCTGGGGCGCAGGGCTCGTCGAGCCGAACGTGAGTGTGCTCACGTTGATCGCGAGAGAGCACACCGAAGGGCTCGGAGACCTCGATTCGATCGCGTTCGAAGAGGGTCACGTTCTCGAGTCGCTGGCTCCGTTGAGCGACCTGACTTCGACACTCGCGTTGGTGAACGGTGATGATGCCCGTTGCACGTCGTTCGAGATGCGTCCTCGTGCCCCGACAAGCTCTGCTTGGATGACCTACGGTGAGTCAGAGAAAGCGGATTGTCGTGTGCTCGCGAGACACTCGCTTGGGCTCGACGGAAACGTTCTCGTCATCGATGTGAAGCGAGGCGAAGAGTCGTCAGAGCGTATCGAGGTGAAAACTCCGTTGCTCGGACGCGCTGGCGCTCTTGCTACCTCAGCCGCTGTTGCTGTTGCGTCGAGATTCGTGCCTGCGGGTCAGCTCTCGGGTGAGGCGCTGTCGAAGGCGTTCGATGTGCTTCGAGAAGAGAAAGAAGGCGGTCGTCTTGCGCCGATCACTCTCTCGAATGGCGCGGTGTTGATCGACGATAGCTACAACGCGAATCGCGTATCGGCCGAGTCGAGTATCACCGTTGCGCGTGAGCTGGCGATCCAGCTCAAACGAAAGCTCGTGTTGGTGCTCGGAGAAATGAGAGAGCTCGGAGTGTTTTCGGCTGAGGAGCACGATGGGGTTGGGTCTGCCGTGGTGGCAGCGCGACCCGAGGCGCTCGTTGCGGTCGAGGGAGACGCCATGCGGATTCACCAGATCGCGAGCACCGCTGCGCTCACATCGTACTTCGAGCCTACGGCGGTCGATGCCATCGCTCGCGTTCGAGAGCTTGCTGCACCGAATGTGCTGATCTTGTTCAAAGGGTCGCGCGGTGTTGGGCTCGACAAGATCGTGTCGGCTCTGTCGCAGCCATCTCCGTCTTCACAGGGGGCACCTCCGTGATCTACGAGTTGCTCTTTCCGCTGCGAAACTCGGCTCATTGGCTCGGGTTTCTCAACGTTCTTCGCTACATCCCCTTTCGTGTCATCGCGGCCACCATCACCGCGATGCTGATCAGCTTTCTGCTCGGCCCTTGGTTCATTCGAGAGCTCCAGAAAAAGCAGATTGGTCAGGTCGTCCGCGACGATGGGCCAGCGTCTCACAAGATCAAAGCGGGCACCCCGACGATGGGTGGTGCGTTGATCTTGTTGTCGTTGGTGATCCCTGTCGTGTTGTGGGCCGACATGCACAACCCGTTCGTGCTCGCCACGACCGCGGTCACGGTGGGCTTCGGAGCGATCGGCTATCTCGACGATTACCTGAAGATCAAACACCGAAACACGGCGGGTCTAGCAGGTCGTTACAAGCTGATCGGGCAAACGGCAATCGCGAGTGCAGCGCTCGCGTATTCGTTTCTCGACCCGCAGCTTCCGCAAGACTGGATGGCCATTCGGACGCATCTGTCACTGCCGTTTCTGGCGTTCTCGAAGCACCCGATTTTGCTGCCGCTTGCGCTGTATCTGCCGTTCGCAGTCTTCGTCGTCGTGGGCACGAGCAACGCTGTCAACCTCACCGATGGTCTCGATGGTTTGGCAATCGGCCCGGTGATGATCTCGGCCGGCACGTATCTGGTCTGGTCGTACATCGCCGGCACGACCTTTCTCTTCTACGTGAGCGGGAAGCTCGTCACGCTTCCGTCCTATCTCGACATCGCTCCCAATGCTTCCGGAGGTGAGCTCGCGGTCTATTGCGGCGCGGTCATCGGGTCAGGCATAGGGTTCCTTTGGTACAACACCTACCCCGCGCAGGTGTTCATGGGAGACCTCGGAGCGCTCGCGTTGGGCGGCGGTTTGGGCATGCTCGCCATCTTCACGAAGAACGAGTTCTTGAGCGTGTTGCTCGGCGGAATCTTCTTCATCGAAGCACTCAGCGTCATCACCCAGGTCACCAGCTTCAAGCTCACGGGCAAGCGCATCTTCTTGATGGCTCCGATTCACCACCACTACGAAAAGAAGGGGTGGGCAGAGCCCAAAATCATTGTCCGGTTTTGGATCATTTCGATCCTGCTTGCGCTGCTGTCGTTGTCGTCGATGAAGTTGCGCTGAGCACGATGTCGGGTGAGCACGCCCCGACATCTGACTCTCGCTTCTCACCTGCTCGGTGCTCTCCTCGGCTGGCCGAGGCACCGAACTTGTCCGTTCGATGGGTTTACAGATAACGGCCTGAGCGTGGACAAGCGACCAAGCCTGATGAGCCGCATTCGCGCGGCAATCTCTCCTGGGCCCAGCATGCCTCGAGGAGGCGTTGACCCAGTGCTCGCTGCGACGGCGGTGGGCCTGCTTGGTGTGGGCGTGGTGATGGTATTCAGCGCGTCTGCGATCGAAGCCACGGTCGTCTTCAAAGACCCGCAATACTTCTTGAAGCGACAGGTCATCTACGCGGTGCTGTCGATGTTTCTCATGTGGGCGTGCAGTCGTCTCGACTATCGACGACTTCAACACGCGCTGCCCACGTACACGATTTACGGCGGCGTTATGCTCGCCCTTCTCGCGTGCGTCATCGGCCTCGGTAAACGCGTCGGTGGTGCTTCTCGCTGGATTGCGATCGTCCTGTTCACATCCAGCCCGCCGAGATGGCGAAGCTTTCGCTCGTGCTCTGGTTGGCCTATTCGCTCGCGAAAAAGGGCGATCGGGTGAAGAGCTTTCTGGGCGGCTTCGTTCCGCACTTGATCGCTGCCGGAATGATGATGGTGTTGTTGCTGAAGCAACCCGACCTCGGGTCGTCCGTGGTGCTCTTGCTCATCACCTTTTCGCTGCTCTTCGCCGCCGGAGCCAAGCCTGGTCACCTCGCGGGTGCAGCGGTCGCGGGTATCGGTGGCGCTACGTTGCTGATCCTCACGGCGACCTACCGCATGCAGCGTCTCAACGCCTTTCTCGACATGGAGAGGCACCGCCAAGACGTCGCCTACCAACCCTTTCAGTCGGTCATGAGCTTCGGCTCGGGTGGTATCTCGGGGCTCGGTTTGGGCCGTGGTCTGCAGATTCTCTACTTGCCTGAAGCTCACACCGACTTCATCGCCGCGATCTTTGGCGAAGAGCTCGGGTTCATCGGAGTGCTGGGTCTCGTCGCGGCGTACTTGTTGCTCGTGTCGCGGGGCATTCGTGTCGCACTGCGCGCGGCCGATGATTACGGCTCGTACATCGCCTTCGGGATCTCGACACTGTTCGGAATCCAGGTGCTCGTGAACCTCGCCGTCGCGATGGCCATCGTGCCCACCAAGGGTCTTACGCTGCCGTTCTTGAGCTACGGTGGCTCTTCGTTGTTGGTCAACGCGGCCGCAGTTGGGTTGCTGCTTTCGGTGTCTCGAACGTGTGATGTCTCGCCCGCTCGTGATGTGATCGAGACCACGCCCGAGCCCGATGATTCGCCAGGGCTTCACGCTCAGGTCAACCTCTCGCCGTCTCACGAGGCTCCATGACGCTCAATGTCCTTCTCGCTGGTGGCGGAACCGGCGGCCATATCTTCCCGTTGCTCTCGGTCGCTGAGGCTCTTCGGGCCGAAGTCCCCGATGTCGATGTGACCTTCGTGGGCACCGCTCGCGGTATGGAGTCAACGCTGCTGCCCGCCCGTGGAGAGAAGCTCGAGTTGCTCGACGCATTGCCGCTCAAGGGTGGCTCGTTGCGTGATACCGCACGTGGTCTTGCGAAAGCGGTGACCGGGATCCCCTCCGCTCGTTCTCTCGTTCGTCGGCTTGCTCCCGATGTGTGTTTGTCCACGGGTGGTTATGCCGCGGGCACGGTCTCTCTCGCTGCTCGCACGCTCGGTGTCCCCGTGGCGTTGCTCGAGCCCAATGCCGTGTTGGGTCTCGCCAATCGTCTGCTCTCGCCAGCAGTGTCGCGTGCGTATGTGGTGTTTCCCGAGACCGCGACGCGCTTTCGTCCGAGCGTCGTTCGTCAGCTCGGGATGCCGATTCGCACGGTATTTCAGCCGGTTCCGTACACCCCCTCTCAAGACAGCCCGCGCCTGGTGATCCTCGGCGGAAGCCAGGGCGCTCAGCATCTAAACCAGAATCTTCCCGCTGCGATCGCGCCGCTGTTCGAGAAAATTCCTGGGCTTCGTGTGCTTCATCAGGCAGGCAAAAACAAGGACGACGAAGTGCGCGCGAAGTATGCGTCACTCGCAGCGACACATCTTGCGCAAATCGAGGTCGTGCCTTTCGTTGATGATGTGGCGAGCACGCTTGCCTCTGCCGATCTCGTCGTGGCCCGAGCTGGTGCGGGCTCGGTCGCCGAGATTTGCACGGTGGGTCGAGCCGCGTTGTTCGTGCCCTTTCCGTACGCAGCCGAAGATCATCAGCGACACAACGCAGAGTCGCTCGAGAAGGTGGGCGCTGCGGTCTGTTTGCCTCAGGCAAAAGCGACGGTCGAACGGTTGTCGTCCGAGCTAGGCGGGCTTCTATCCGACCCTGCTCGCCGCGCCTCGTTGGCCTCGGCAGCCAAAGATCGAGGCTCAGCAGGGTCGTCGCGTGCGATCGCTCTCGATTTGCTCGAGCTCGTCGAGGCGACCAAGCGCACCCCGCTTCTTGCGGTTGGCTTATTTGATCAGCACGAACACTTGTTGATTCAGCGCAACCAACGTTCCGTTCGCGCTCCAGAGCTCTCGATGCTCGATTGAAAAACCATCAGCCACGGTCATCGCCTTGGCTCGATGAAACAACGCATCGGTGGGTGAAAGCGTAGACAAGCTGCCGTGCAGTTGCACCGCGAACGAGACGGTGCCCATCGGCCTCGGAGCGCTCTCGATTGAAAACACGCAAGGCCACCAAGCATCGGCGTAGGCGATCACCTCGGGAGCACCCAGTCTATTCAGCGGGCGTCGTGTTCGTACCCATCCCTCTGTGATGGGGGCCCGATGTTGTGAGAAGGGCAGTGGCCCTGTCGGACGAAACTCGAAATGACGGGCGAACGCAGGCCCAGCGGGGGGCTCGATCTGAATCGAGCGCGCGCTCTCGTAGGCCGGAATTTCAGGGGAATTTTTGCTCCAGCTCAAATCAACGGGGCGACTCTTTGCAAACACGCCCGTGGCGTGAGCGACGACCTCTCCGTTTTGAATCAGACGGGCAGAGAGCGTTGATACCGAGCCGCTCTTTCGCAGCTCGTTGACCTCGACTTGAACGGGCCCAGTAAGCACAGGTGCGGGGATTTCTCCGCTCAGCGATCGAAGCTCTCGAGCCTCGTCATCGACGACTTGCTCCATCGAGCGCGCAAGTATCGCCAGCGAAAGACCCCCGAAGGCCCCTCGACCTTGTTGCCACTCATCGGGGATTTCTGCATTGAACGAAAGTGGTGCGGATCGAACAACCGCGGAGGCAACTTCGAAGTCCTCGATGAGGTGGCTCATGAGGCGGCCAGCATGACACGGAAACTCGTTGCTTGACCGCGTTGCGTTTGCGCGGGAAGAGCCGATCGTGTCTCTTCGCCGACTCTCTCGTGGTGTGGTTTCTCCCACGGTCTTTGCTCTGCTGATGGGTGTGGTTGCTCAGATGCCCGATGTGGCTTCTGCAGAGCCGTCAACGACACTCGATAGCGAGGTGGTGGCAGGTCTCCGCGAAGCTCGTGACGCGAAAGGCGTCGCGGCCTATGTCGCGCTTCAAAAGATCTGGCGCCGATGGGATCAAGGCGACCCTCGCGCGATTGGCGAAGCGTTCGATGCGATCGAAAAAGACGGTCGTGTTGCCGCTCCGATTCGTGCGTACGCTGCGGTGTTGAGCTCGTATGCGAAACGTCGACGCGGCGATGTCGACGGAGCGAAGCGCAAGCTCGTCGAGACTGGATACATCGACGATTGGACGATCGTTGGCCCGTTCGACAACGATGCGAAGAGCTCGCTCAATACGGCGTTTGGCCCGAGACCGATCTGGCGGCCCCCGTCTCGTTCGGACGCAGCTTCGAGGGCAAGGGTTCGGCCGGTGGCGTGGCGGCCGGCTCCGAAGACCAGCGTTGGCTGGCTCGATCTCGGTGAGCTCGTTCGACCGGCCGAGAAAGTGTGCGCGTACACGACCACGTTCGTGAGCGAAGCAGGCATCAAGGCGAGCACATGGCGGCGTCCGGTTTGGGTCAGGTGTCTCGGGTAGCTTCAGGCTCTGGTGGAACGGCGTCGAGATGCTCGCCGACGAGGCCTACCGAAGAGACTCCCGATCGTCTGGCGGCACGAGTGAACGTCAAACCAGGCTGGAATCGTCTCGTCGTCAAAGTCTGCGGTGATGATGCAGCGCCGATGGTGCAGGTGCGTCTCGCTGATTCTGCGGGGGCACCCACGCAAGCGCTCACGTGGTCGTCCTCGATCGAGCATGCGAACGATGCGGCAGCTCATGCGACGAAGCCGGCTGCGCAGACGCCGGGTGGCGCGGGAATCAAGGTCGTCACACCCACGAAGGGTGACCCCTACGCGCACGGCGCGATGGATGCGAAGAACGGCCCGTCACGTGTGCCTCCGCCGTTTGCTGGCGCCTTGTTTGGTCTCGATGCGATCGTCGCCAACAACAAGGCCCCCGCCGATCAAGTCGAGGCGTTTGCTCGATATCTCGCGATGACCGGTGGCGATGATCGCGCCAAGCACACCTCTCGTGATCTCGCGACGCGTGTCGGAGCAATCACCCACCCTCCATCGATTGCTCCTCGCTGCCGAAGCTTGCTGAGGATCGTAACGCCCGCGCTATTTGGCTCGAAAAAGCGCGTGAGCATCTCGGGCTGGTAAGCCGGGTGATGGGGATCTCCGAGCTGTTGATCGCCGAGGCGCTTCATGTTCGCGGGCTGAATCCACGAGCGTCGGTGCCGTTGCTCGATCGCGTGCTCGCGTTGATCAGCCGGGTGCTTGCAGTGCTTGGTCGCGCTGATTTGTTCAACGATGCGGGCCTTCGTCAGAGCTCTCTCGCCACGCTCGAAAAGGCGGTGGAACGTAACCCGTGGTCGGTCTCGTTGCTGCGGGCCTACGCGCAGCAGCTTCGCGCGGTAGACCGAACCACCGATGCCGAGGAGGTCGAAGATCGGTACCTTTCAGTTCCGCTTCGACGACGTGTCGTTCATTCGCGGTCGTATCGAGGTAGCGGTAGCTCGTCGTGACAAGACGTCGGCGTTTTCGCTGGATGGGACGACTGAGCGCGGTGGACCCTGAATCGCAGCGAACGGTCGAGCTTCTGTCGCGCATGTATCGTGCGCTCGGAGAAACTCCTCGCGCGATTGGTGCTCTTCAACGTCGGCTCGATGCAGCCCCTGAAGACGTCGAGACGATGCGGATGCTGACATTCACGGTGAGGACGGCAAGCCCGAAGAGCAGCTCAAACTACTTCGGAAGATCCTGCTGCTGCGCCGCAATCGAAGGATATTCGCGAGTACGTCGAGAGCGCCGAGCCCGCCCAAGGTCGCGTCGCGACGAGGCGTTTGCGTTCGACAAAGATCAAATCATGGCGCTTGCGGCAGAGCCGCGTCCGACGGGTGTTCTGCGCCGCACGCTTCGCGATCTCCCAGGTGACGACTGTCTACGCGAACGGTCTGTCGAGTCGCTTTCACCAGATCGTTTTTCAGCCACTGACTGACGCAGGCGCTGCACAATCGAGTGAGCATGCCTTCGGGTTTCAGGCGGATCGCGAAGTGGTCGATCTCTGCGCTCGGTGAAGGTGTATCGACCCAACGGCAAGATCGATCAGGCCATCGAGACAGGGCAGGCCGGGGCGGATGATCCCTCGATCTCGATGTACACGTCGGCGCGCACGTTCTACGTGCACTTGCCGCGTCTCGAGCCGGGCGATGTCGTCGAGCTTCGTTACCGCGTCGAGGATGTCACGCCGCGCAACGACTTTGGCGATAGCTTTGCCGAGACTGCGTTACTTGCAATCACTCGAGCCCACCTCGTCGAGCGAGTACGTGCTGCTGTTGCCGAAGACTCGAACGATTACGCTTCGCGAGCCTGCCGGAGGGTTGTTCACTCGCTCAGAAAGCGATGAGGGCGATCTGCATATGATCAAGCTGCTGGGCACCAACATCCCGGCGTTGGTGCAAGAGCCGAACATGCCGCCATTGGCCGAGAAAATCCTTTCGGCGAGCGCGTCGAGCTTCAAGTCTTGGGATGAAGTCGCCGCCTGGTATTGGGGTCTGGCAAAAGACCAACTCGACGTCGACAGTGAGGTTCGTCGTGTCGTGGCCGAGATCACCAAAGGGCTGACTGACGACAAAGACAAGGTGCGTGCGGTCTACGACTACGTTGTGCAGAAGACGCGGTATGTGGCGCTCGAGTTCGGTATCGAGGGCTATCGTCCACGTCGTTGCGCGCAGACGCTTGGGCGAGGTTGGGGCGATTGCAAAGACAAGGCGACGTTGATCGTGACGATGCTTCGCGAGCTGGGCATCCCTGCCAATCTCGTGTTGGTTCGCACGAACATGCGTGGTGCGATCAGCAGTGATCCACCGAGCTACGCGCTCTTCGATCATGCGATTGCGTATGTGCCGAAGCTCGATTTGTTCCTCGACGGTACGGCCGAGTACACGGGCATGAATGAGCTGCCGTCGATGGATCAAGGCGCGCTTGCGTTCATCGTCAACGAAGGCGGCACGGGCAAGCTGGTCAACCTGCCCATCTCGGCTGCGAGTGCTTCTGCGCGTACTCGCCGGATCGAGTTGGCGCTCAGCGACGCAGGCCCAGCGGGGCTCGACTTCAAGATCGAGAGCACGGGTTCTTTCGCGTCCGAGGCGCGTCAGCGTTACCACGCACCCTCGACGCAACGAACCCGTCTGATTGAGGATCTCGGCAGCGAGTTCGGCGGCATGTCGCTGTTGCCCGACAAGCAAGGTCTCGAAACAGGCGATCTCGAAAACATCGAGGTGCCCGCGTCGATCCATCTGCGAGGCAAAGCGCTCGGCATCTTCAAGAGCCGTACGGGTGAGTTTTCGGTGGCAACTGCTCCGATCGGTAGCCTCGTGGCGCGCTTCGCTTCGCGTTCCGAACGCAAGCAAGACGTGGTGCTGCCGTTTCCGCTGACGCTGTCTGATGAGTGGGTGGTGAAGCTACCGCCCGGTCAGCCGGTCAAGCACGCTCCTGAGCCCGTCAAGATCACCTCGCCCTTCGGTTCGTACGAGCTTCAGATCGAGTCTTCTGCTGGCAAGGTTGTCATCAAGACCAAACTGACCCTTGAAAAGAAGAGGGTGCCGGTCGAGAATTACGCTGAATTCAGGGCGTTTTGTGAAAAGGTCGACCGTGTTCTCGAAGACCGTCTGGTGGTCGGGAAATTATTTTCACAAAATAGTACGCAACTTTTCCCGCAGCGCTCCGATAAGGGAGGGCAGACCATGAGCATCGACCGGATTGGCAAGACCCCAGGCGCGCCACCTCCCCGATACGTCCCCGGTGAGTGGGGCAACGGGCCTTCGAGCAGCACTCCCGTTTCTTCGGTGTCGGGCTCGTCTGGTGTGAGTACGACGGCTTCGGCAGAGATGAGCCCCGCTGACCGAGTCAGGTCGGGGCAACTCTCTGTCGATGCCTACATCAATCTTCGCGTTGACGAAGCCACCAAACATCTCGCTTCACGACTGGGCCCTGGCGACTTGGCTCGTGTGAAGTCGATGCTGCGTGAGCAGCTCTCGACCGACCCTGCGCTCGTTGAGTTGGTGCAACGCGCGACGGGTCAGACGCCCTCTGAAGCGCAGGGCTGATCAGCGCTTCTTTTTCTTCTTACTCGAGCTCTGCCACTTCGTGCTCACGGTGGGCGGGCTTGCCTTGTGCCTCTTGGGCGCAAGCGTTTCACCCCTTTGTTTGGCTTCGATTAGCTTTTCAAACTCGTCGAGTGCTTCGACGAAGGCGACCGCTGAATCGTCAACAGCCCCTTCGTGCCACTCGATCTTCTGGACCAAGCCCGAGAACAAAAACTGGGCAAGCATCGGCCACTTCGTGAACGTCTTCAGATCGATCTGCGCGGTGTATTTCGCAAAGCTCTTGTTGGGCGTCGTGTCGTTGTACGACAGCTCGATCGCGTGAGGGCCTTGCTCCGAGCGACCGAAGACCGTGAGGATTTCGGCAAGCTCGACGCAGAACGTCCAGTGCAGCTCGTGATCGTCGAGCTCGCTGGTGGGCAGCAGCTTGAACGCTTGCTCGACGTAAGGCATCGCGCCCTTGAGATCGCCTCGCTGCGTCAGCTCGACCGCCAACTGAAAGCCCGAGTCGAGCTCGTTTGGATCTAGCTCCACGGCCTTCTTCCAAGCTGCGATCGACACTTCGACGTCGTAGCCCATCGCCTTGGCCACATTGCCCACACGACGTTGCGCGATCGCACTCGTAGGTGCTGCCTCAGCGAGCTCTCGTGCTCGCTGCAGGGCTTGCGACGCACTGGTGACGGCGGTGCCGTCAGAGAGCTTGATCTCGCCCAGGCTCACCGTCGACGACTCGCCTTTCCTCGATTCGAGGGCTTGCACTTGAAGGTGAAGAAGCGATCGTGGTGCGAGTGTGTACCGATCGATGGCGCCGCACTGCACGCACGTGATCTGTCGGTGGAGCACCACTGACACGCCCTGATCAACGTCGTTCTCGCGTGCTTTGCCTATCGTCGCTCGTGGCACGCGGTAGGTGTGCTCTGCCCCGCAATCTCGACAGCGCAGACGCAATCGCAGTGGCCCTTCACCCTCTTCGAGTGGCTCTGCGAGCGGCCCGGTGAGCTTGAATTCCTCGACCCAGCTCTCCCATGGGTTTGCGATCACCTCGTCGACATCACCGCGTGCGAAAGCCTCGCGAACCTTCGCTGCCGAGGCTTCGTCTTTGGCCATGAGCAACGCCGAGATCGAATACGAAACGAGAAGGACGTCTCGCGGTGTTCGGGGCTCGATCGATGTGCGAAGCATTGACAGCGCTGCCGTGCGCAGCGTCTCGTCATTCGCCAGCTTCACCAACGCTCGCGTCACCAACTGAAGACGAGCACGCACGGCTTCGAGCGAGACCTCTTTGCCCGTTCGTGCATCAGGCCCAAGCAGAAGGGCTCCGAGCGGCAAGATCGCCTGTGAGCCCATCTCGGTCAGGGCCGACAGACTCGCCTCTTCAAGGATCTCATCGAGCGGGTAACGCTCGGTCAACTGCACGATCGCCGGGATGGCATCAATCGCTTCGTGTCGGCCCAACACGCGAATGCCGAGCAGAAGCTCGGGGCTCACCGGTGTATCCGTTCGATTCGGATCCTGGGCTGACGCGATCCAAGAGGTCAACACAGGAATGTGCTCGGCTGCGATGCCCATCTTGGCCGCGTCGAGCTTCTCGTCGTTGCTGCCTTTGCTTTCGGCAAGCGAGCGTAGAAAGGCGATCGGGTCAGTCATTGCGGCCTTCCTGGCACGGATCTGCAGCGAATCCAGGCTTGTTCTGTTGCGCGGCCTGTGCCCATGCTCACGGCCCATGCTCTCGCGACGCTCTGTGTTGGGCTCGATCTGCGCCATCGCCACGGGCGCTCCGTTTGCGCTCGCATCGTGCAAGCGCTCCTCCGAGCCACCGGGCAGCGATACTCCGGCGACGTCGGTTCGTCCTCTCGCGAGCGTTCCGGCGGCCCCTTCTGTCGGCAAGTCATGGCTGCCGTGCCGGGCGAGGTTGACCTCGTGGATTGGGAGTTCCCCGGCGCGAGCGCTCAAGGTGGCGCCGAACGCGTGCTCGTGTTGATTCCGAAGCGGCGCTCAGCCAGCACGAAGCTACCGGTGTTGATCACGCATCATGGGCGTGGCGAATCTCGACGAGGCGCAGAAGCCGGCGCGTATGGTTGGGTGCGCGATTACAAGCTGCTCGACGTGCTCAAGGCCCTGGGGCGGGGCGCGTTGACACGTGATGACTTTCTCGGCTTCGTCGAGACCTCGCGCCTGAATCGTCACAACGAATCGCTCGCGGCTCGACCCTACGGCGAGATGATCATCGTTTGCCCGCACACGCCCGACATTCTCGATGCTCCTCGTACGCTCGAGCGTGCCGAGCCCTACACCGATTGGCTCGCCTCCGAGCTCGTGCCTCGCATCAAAGAAGAGTGCCCACTCGAGCCTGGAGCATTGGGCATCGACGGCGTCAGCTTGGGCGGCCGAATGTCGATGCTCGCTGGGCTTGCTCACCCTGAGCTCTTTCGCGCCGTAGGCACACTGCAGCCTGCGTTTCAGGTGACCGAAGCAAAGGCTGTCACCGCTCGCGCCAAGGTGTTTCACTCCTCGAATACGAACGCGAAGATCAGATTGCTTTCGAGCACCAAAGACTATTTTCTCGACGCTGTCGCTGCGCTTCATGAGCAGTTCAACGCGGCGCAGATCCCCCATGAGCATCTCGTGGTGCCCGGCCCTCACGACTACGAGTTCAATCGTGGCCCTGGCGCAATCGAGATGCTCATGTGGCACGACCGCGTTCTTCGTTCGATCACCTGATCGCGATCAGCTTTCCTCTCGTTCGATCTCATCAGGTCGTGCTTCGCGAAGCGTCGTTTCGCAGGTCTTTGCGCAGTGCTCGATGACCTTGTCGAGCTCGGCTTTGTGCTCGGGCTTGGCTTCAGAGAAGCTACCCGAGTGCACGAATTCGATGCGTGTGTATCCGCTTGGATCGAACCCTTCGAAGTTACGCAAGAAGCCCCACGTGTACCTCGCCTCGAGCATGATGCTGAGCTCGGAGTAGCTACCCGACGGCGCTTTGGTGAGCTTGTAACCCCCGACGGTGAGCACGAGATTCGTACGCTGAGGCAGATGCTCCTGAGCGAGCTTGAGCCATCCAAGGATGTTCTGCCGATAGTTCTGGATCTCGAGTTGCTCGAGGCGTTGAACGAATGGGCTTTTCAGAAATGGAATGTACCGCTCGGGCTCGGCTTCATCGTAGTCGTTCCGCCCGCTTCGACCTTTCGACAACGACTCGAGTCGACGTGCCTGATTGTTCAGCGAGAAGCGACGAAGGTTCGGCAATCCAGGGGCGTCGAATGTCTCTGGCAGGTCGTCAGGATGTGGCCCTGCCGCCATCGTCACTGACTCGATCGGGCGAGCGATCCTCGAGCTAGCAAGCCCAAGAAATGTCTGCTCGTCACAGTAGTCGACCACACGCAGCGACTTGAAGATCGGGTGCCCGATCAAGAACATCGTCTCTTTGCCATACGGGAGCTGCACCCGTTTGACGGTGGCCCATGCAGGGTGACCCACCGCTTGAGTCGCGAACTTGCCGCGAAGGCTGATGTGGCAGCGCGAGAGCATCCCGCGTTCGAACGTTTGCGGGAAGCCCGGCACCGCGAACGAAACTGCTCCGAGCCATTCTTTTTGAAACTTTTTGATCAGCGCTTGCTCGTGACGCTCTTCTTGCGGCGACACCGCCATGCCTCGATGTCGTCGCATTTGAAGCTCGATGAAATGTGCTCGTGGAGAGCCTTTCGAGCTCAACCATTTCGCAAACGCATCGATGCGATCGTCATCGTCAGGAGCCTCCGCGATGTGAGCCATCCACGCGTCGGGCGTATCGAGTCGTCCGCTCGTCATCATGGGCGGAGGGGTGGCTTGTGGAGCGACGACCGTGGCCGTGGTGACCCTGACTTTCACCTTGCTCAAGAGCTCGTCGAGAAGCTCTTTGCTTCGCCCTTCGAGCTCGAGAGAGCCTGGCGGGAAGAGCTTCTCGAGTGTGCTGGCCACGTTGCCGATCGACTTCTGGATCTTCTCGCCCATCACGGAGCGACCGAAGATGTCGAGATAACGACCTTCGATCGCGCGGATCATTCCGATGGCGCGAGGGTCAGCATGCAAGCCCGTGAGCTGATCGAAAAACGCTGTCCAGATCTTGCCGTTGCTGCTGGCGGTCCAGGGTGGGCTCGCGATCATCTTTTGGTACGCGAGAGCGATTCGAGGGTCGGGTGGCAGAGCTGCGAACCGTGCAATTCGCTGAGCGGTATCGGTCGATCGAACGCCATCTACGATCACCAAGGCCAAGCGACCCACGTCAACTTCATTCGGCGAGACAGCGATCTTGTCCCACGCCTTGATGCGGTCTTCTCGAGACGCATCGATCGGATAGATCGGGACGCCCCCAAGCTCGACGGTTAGCCCATCGATCATCGCGGCAAGCTCCGGGAGCCGACGAAGTCTCCATGCGCTGAGCAATGCAGCAAGCAGGTCTTCGCGGTTGCCCGATTGATGGGCCTCGAGAGCGGTCGAGAGCGCTGCGTCGAGGTCAGCGGTGATGGTGGTTGCGGAGTTTGCCTTCGATGACGTCGAGCCTGCGTTACGGTTCGTTGACCCCTGGCTCGACGAGGATTTCGCTGTTCTTTTGGCGGCCATAAGCTCCCCTTGCGTGGCGCATCTTAGGCCCACTTCCGAGCGGGTCGTCGCCTGGTTTCTTGCTCGTGTTGCACTTCTCGAAGTAGCTCACGAGGTGATGAACGACGCGCTTGAGGTGGCTGCCACAGGGCAGGTGGGCACGGTCACGAACGACGGAAAGCTTCTGCGTGTACCCGAAGGGTGGGCGCTTTGCCGCCGGGTGATGCGGGCCTCACCCGTCGTGTCAAAGCGCTCGGCCCAACGTGGACGATGGTCGAGGTGAAGGGCCGCAAGCGATTCTCGAAGGGGATGTGGGCACCCTCGGAGAACATCGATGCGGCACGCTCTGCTCTCGACGCCGAGCGCGCGACGCCTGCGTATCAGAAGCGTCTCGATGCTGACCGCGCGCGGCGAGAGCGTGAGCAACAAGCATACGTGCTTGAGTTCGAAGGCTCGGTGTTGAAGTTCCTTCGCTTCGCCGAGCCTTGGGCGCTCGAGCAAAACATCCTGGCGCTACTCGTCTCGCAACACGCGACACCCGTTGGGTCAGGTACGGTCGCGCGCACCGAACGAATCCCGGTTGAGCAGCGCGCCGAGGCCGCGGTGATTGCGTGGATGCGACATCAAACGACCGCGTACGACAACATGGAGATCGAACGACGAAAAGGCGCCCGTCGTGAGGTTCGACGTGACCTCGCCGAGATCTCGCGAGCGGTGTTGAACCTGCATCGCGTACCTCAACGACATGCGGCCAATGCGTGCCCGCTGTGTCGAGCGCTCGCTCCGGTGATCGCAAAAGTCCCCGAAGAGCAGGTCGCTAAGTATCGTGTCGCGGCTGGCTGAGCTGACCCTGCATATCGTTCGACCTCAGGGCGTCGCAGCGCTTTCGGAAAGGCTTGCAGATAGGCTCGCGCAAGCATGGCGGCGCCCGCAGAATCGCCGCGACGCAGCCTGCACTGAATCTGCAGAAACGCGGCATCCTCGGTGCGTGAATCTCTCGGGAAGTCTTTGATGAACGAGCCGAAGAGCGACTCGGCACGTACGAAGTCTCCACTCGCAAACGCGCTCATCGCCTCACCAAAACGTGCACCTGCAGCCGCGCCCTTCGGGGTCGCTGGTTGAGCGCTGGGGCTCTCGGTGGCGCTCGAATCGTGGACGGCGGATGACGCGGATGACGCAGACAACACCGGGCTTGCTGGGCTAGCCGCGCTCGTCGCGCTCGCTATCGATGGAGGGGGATCGTCGACCGAGACGCTCGTAAGTTCTTGCGTTACTTCACCCTGTTCGTTCGTTTCGTGCGAGCTGGGTCGACCTCGTCGAGAGGGGGCGTTCGAGGTTGCAGAGAGCGCGGGCGTTGCGCTTGCTGAAGATGCAGGGCTTGATGAGAAAACGGTCTTCGACACGACGACGGTGGCTGCGGCTGCTGCGGTGGTGATCAAAACGACGGCCACGACGAGCCAACCGGTTCGCATCGGTCGGTGAGCCACGAGTGAATGGTTGGCTTGTTGAAGAAGTGCAGCTCGCTGACGTCGACGCGTAAGCTCAGAAGGCTTGTCATAGGGCAAATCCCGAATCGTTTGACGAAGCTGACGAATGCGAGTGAGCTCGTGAGCACAAGAGGCGCACGTCTCGAGATGTCGTTCGTACGATTGTCGATCGGACGCGTCGATGCGGCCGTCTTCGAGCGCCTCGGCTTGCCAAGAACGAGTGCACGATGTTGTGCTCATGGCGACTCCTCTTCGAGCATCTCTCGCAGCTCGCGGCGGGCGTGATGTAGACGTGTCCAGACTGTCGCTACAGGGATATCCAGCGACCTGGCGACCTCTTCACCTGGCAGCCCTTCGACCGCCACCAAGAGGAACACCTCTCGCTTCTTTTCCGACAACTTCTCGAGTGCTCGTTGCGCTCGCAATGCCGCTTCGTTCAGCTCTCCGAGTCGTTCTGGCGTTGGCTGACTCGGTTTGGGCTCACTCGCGAATCGCACGATGCGTCGCAGCACGGTGGTGATGGAACGTCGATGTCGGCGCACCGTGAACGCTGCAACGCCCATCAACCAGGCTCGAACCGTCGTTCGATGATCGAAGCTCTTCGCGCTGTGAAGCACTCCCATGAACGTCTGTTGAACCAGATCGTCCACGTCCGAGGGGCTTACGCCGAGTCGCGAAACGAGACGACGAACGGCGTCTTCATACCGGTCGTAGAGAGCGCCGAGAGCACTCATGTCTCCGTCGCTCACACGCGTGATCAGAACCCCATCGTCGGTCTCTTGTTTCTGAGGCAACGTGGTTCGTACCGAGCTGCTCACAGCAGTGCTCCTTCGAACCCGATGGCCATCAAGGCCCCGACTCTCGGGAAGGCGACCAGATGATTCTCAGTGCTCTTGCCTCGGCCCATTCCGGAGAGCGCGACATCGCTGCGAAGGTCGAATCGAAAACGGAACTTGCTGTCGCGTGGGTACTCGAATGCTCCAAGCAACCCCAGACGCGGTTGGGTGTGCTCGATATCACTCGGGGTCGTTGCGCCCACCGGTGTTGTTGCGGTCTCGTGCACCCACGCCATGGCAGCGGTAGCGCCGAGTGAAACTGCGGTTCGTCGGATGGGGAAGCGACGAGCGAGCTCGCCCCCGACGACCACCGACGTCATCGCAAAACCATCGGGTGCTTTGTAAGGCCAGCGTGTGGCGGAGGGGTCCCATTCGAGTGCGAGACCGAGATCCCACGGGCCTCGTGACGAGCTGAGTCGGAAGAGGGTGACCGTGCTCAAGAGGTGATGCCCAATACCCGCCCGTGAGCCCACCGACGCACTGGCCATGATTTCAGAGCGCCGCGACTCTCGCTGTGAGTCACTCGCATCAGCGTCGAGCTGAGGTTCACTTGAGGAACGCGTGGAACGAGTCGAACGAGTCGAAGCGCCCAGTGTCGAACCCGCTGCGGGATCGAGAAACGAGGAGGCTGAGAGAGCAGGCGATGTAGAGCCCACCTCAGCGACGCTGGCGGCCACGGGGGCAACGGTGCCCATCGTGATCAGCAATGCTTCGATACTTGCGCCCAGCTCGGTAGGGGTTGCGAGTGAGCGCTTCGCGACTCGTCCATCGACCGTGACAAACGTGAGATCAGCACTGCCGTCGGGGTGACCTTCGAGCTGAATCGAGCGGCAATCCTGTTGAAGCCTAGGGTCAGACTTGAGTCGTTCGTCCTCCCTTGCGATCGCTTCAGCCCACGCTGCGGTTGCGTGCCTTGCCTTGAGCGAAATGGGGCATTCGGCGAGTGCTCGCTGGCCTCGCGCTGCAAACGCAATGGGGATAGCAACTGCCATCAACATCGATAGCTCTCGATGTGTCAGGCGATGCAGCAGAAACGATCGGCGTAGGGGCACGTGCTCGCCCTCTCTTCGCAGCAATCTTTCTCAACCTTCATCTTTTTTTTCTCGGACCTCGATTCACTTTTTTTGAAGGTCCGGTGTTGCGGTTGCGAAGACGGGCAGAAACTGGAGACCCCGCCATGCACCGAACCTTTCAATCTCTCGCTGTTGTCCTTGCTCTGGTTGCGGTTGGTTGTTCGCCCTCTGACATGGACAAAGACTCGGAAAGTGAAGCCACATCGTTCAATGCACTGAGTGAATCAGCGGGCAGCGACGCTATCGAAGGCGTGTCGGCGACCGAGCCGGCAAAGGCTGCAGAACAGGTGGTCGCAAGCACTCGTGGTGACTTGGGGTGCCGTACCAAAACCATCGACGCCGAAAATCCGAACGTGGTCCACGTGAAGCTCGACCACTGTGTGGGTCGCTTGGGTCGACGGATTCTCGACGGCTCGATCACGCTGACGTTTTCGACCTCGGACACGGGCCTCCTTCACGCTGAGCGCGTGAGTGACTCGCTCACGATCGATGGGCTACCCGCGACACTTCGAGGCTCATCTGACGTTGCTCTCGTCGGCGCGTCTCGGCGTATCGTTGCGCACAATACGTGGACCAAAACCCGTGACTCGGGTGAGGTCGTGACCCACGAAGGCGATCACGTCATCGAGGTCGACACAACGACGGGTTGTCGAGTGGTCAACGGAACGGGGTCAACCACGGCTCCCGATCGCCAGGTGCAGTCCTCGCTGATCGACCTCAAGACCTGCGAGACCACGGACGGGGATGACTTCTGCCCAACGGGTGAGATCGAGCACCACCGCGTTGGGAAGGACAAAACCGTGGTGAAACGATTCAACGGGACCGAGACCGTCGAGATCGAGATCAATCACGCTCATGGACAAATGAGCCGCACCGAAACGATCGCGTGCGAGCCGCTGGCGCAGTGAAGCTCAAGGCGGACGGACTGACGACAGCTCTGAAAACTCCAGAGCAAAATCAGCGTCAGCTTGGCTGATGACTTTCACTCGAACCGTTGGCCGATATCCTGCGCTTCGGAGCGCTCCCTCGAAGATACCGACGTGGTGTGAATCGAGGTAGCTGTACACCGAGACGAAGCGCAGACGGGCCGAGGTCGCCGAGAGCTCGAGCACAGACACATCGGCACCTGTCATCGTCACGCTGTACGCTCGCGCCAAGGCTTGCAGCAGCGCTGGAGGGCCGCCGTCTGCTGCTGCCCAAGTGACCCGCCCGATGGTGGATTCAAGGAAGGCGAGCACGGCCCCTCGACCCAGTTTTCTCAGCCCCTGACGAAGAGAAAGCTCGGGATAGAACACACGCGCGCAGTGAACCAAGAGGCGCATGTGCTCTCGCAACGGGTAGTCTTGAAACCCAAGATACCGTTCGCGTTGACCATCGAGAGGTTGCCCTCGGCGCCTGAGCTCTGCTGCCATCGGTGCCAGGAACATCCCCTTGATCACCGCGCCTGCAGGCGTGTTCTGGATTGCGTGCTCGACGTCAATCGGGGCTTCCCAATCGGGCAGAACGAACCCGTCCTCAACACCAATGCTCGCCACGGCGCGATTGTACGACGGGTGCTCACGGCTCGCGGCGCGAATTCCGCTGACTCGGCCTTCGATGAATGCGTACGTGCTCCGTCTTTCGACTGCGCGCTGCTGATTTCTCAAACGCGTGGAGAGTGGCGCAAGCCTTCGCGTAAGTGCTTGTCGTTTGGTGCAGAATGGTTGGTACGCTCCCTGCTGTAGAGTTCGGTGCGCCCGCTAGACGACAGCCCCCCTCCTGTCGCGCGGGCGCTTCTTTGTCTGTGGGTATTGTCATCCGAGCGTTGTCCGCAACGGTCGAGACGCGACGGCAGACCATCGGCCAAGCACCGAGTTGTGCTAGCGATGCGTCGCTTTGACTCACCCCGAAGCGCCCCAACCTGTCCCATCGGTACACGAGCGCTCTCGTGGCGAGGAGCAACTACGCAAGCTGCACTCGCTCTCGGGAGCGTTGCCCGTGGGTGGGTTTCTGGTGCTTCATCTGCTCACGAACGCGAAGGCTCTGAGCGCAAGAGCTGCGTTCGATGGAGCCCTCGCCGACATCAACCAACTGTCGCTCTTGCCAGTGATCGAGCTGGGGATCTTGGTGCCGTTGGTGTTTCATGCGGCGTACGGCGTGAAGCTCGCCGTAGAGGGTCGAGCCCGCGTTGATGTGAGTGGTGCCGCAGAGGCAAACGCCGATCGACAACGCTGGATGTACATGCTTCAGCGCGTATCGGGGCTCATCGCGCTCGCGTTTATCGCCTACCACCTCTACGAGCTTCGATATCAAAAGCTCGTCGGTGCCATGAGTGTGTCTGCGTTCTATCCGACGCTCTGCGCCGATCTCTCGCGCACCTCAGTTGGCGTGCCTTGGATCGCGCTTCTGTACTTGATCGGGATCACCGCCTGTACGTTCCACTTCGCTCATGGCTTGTGGCGATTCGTGATCTCGTGGCGACTCGTCGTGTCGCCACGATCGCAGCAAATCATGGCGACGGTGTTGAGCGTGCTTGGTGTCGCGTTGTTTTTGATCGGCCTCGATACCGCGCTGTTCTTTGCAACAGGGTCGAAGCTTTTTGTCCCGCCCTTGCCTTGATACGAAGGTATTTCGAGCGGCAGGGGGGTGACTCTGAGTGCTCTGCTCGTGCGTTGGCTTGCCCTTTCAAACAAGCCTTGAAGCACGAGCACGAGCGTCGAGAGAGTTAGTTAGTAAGTTCCAGCAGGTGGTGCGGTCACCATCGCACACGTCGCCAGCGCCTGTACGACGGGGCTTCGAGACCTTGCAGTCGGGTGTGTTGGCTCCGAAGGTGTTGGTCTCGAAAAAGCTGGGGCCGCTGTCATCGATCCACGCGCTCACGATCACGGTCGAGCCTGCGATGTTGTCGAAGGTCGTGTGATCGATGAATGCGCTGTCGGGAGCTTTCTCTTCGGGGCCCCAACCGTGTACGAACACGGCGCCGTCGTTGTCGCCGGGCCCACAACCGAAACCCGAGCTCCCGTTTTCGGCGCCCGCGTACTCGATACGCGCGTTGGTGATGTGATTGCCCGACGACGGAATCGCATGGAAATACAGGCCCATCCAGTCGCCCGCGCTCTTGGTATCCAACGCCGATGTGAAGACAACCGGCGCGTCTTGCGTGCCCTCTGCCACGAGCACTCCGCGTCGACTGTCGGATGAGCCGATGTACATGCCCGACGACACCTCGGTTTCGAAACCCAGCGTGACGCCTGGCTCGATCGTGAGCGTCACGTCGGGCCCATCCTGCGAGCCCGCGACATAGAGGGTGCCTCGCTGATGATAAGGCAGACCTCGATTCACGAACGTGTCGTCGTGCATGAAGGTCTTGCTCGATGAGATCAAGATCTCGTCCTTCACGTTGCCAGTGGCCGTGAGCCCTTGAGGCAACGTGCTCGCGATACCTGCTTCGAGTCGGATCGGGAACGGATATTTCTCGCTGCCGGAGTTGCGAATCCACAGGTCTTTCGAGCCATCTGCAAAGGTGCCCCAGGCTTCGAGATTGATGCCGTAGGTAGCGGACTTCTGGATCAACACACGATCGATGAGCGCGCTCTTGGTCACCACGTCATCGACCGTTCCTCCTGCAACTCCGTTCACCAAAAGCGCGCCCTGCTCACCCGTGGTTTCAGCTCCACCGTTGAGCAACGCCGCGATCGATAGATCGATGGTTCCCTTCGGCCTGACGGCGAGCTGAGTCCAAGGGGTGGCTGGGTCTTCGGCATCGAACACCACAGGCTTTACCTCGCGAGCTCCGTTCACGAGCTGGGCGCTCCCGTGCGCAATCAGCTTACCCACGTCGGTATTCGAGCCGACGTCGATGATCATGCCGGGCGATACGATCACGACAGCACAAGGCTCGATGGTGACGTTTGCGAGAATGGTGAGGTTGAACGTGACACGGTGAGGGCTGCCTGCAGCGGTCCAGGTTTCGTCCTCGGTGATGGTGCCCGAGTGTTCTGTTCCTGTACCGCTCGGTGTTGGGCAAAGCTCGTGTGCAGCGAGCTCATCTGGCGTTGGGTCGATCGGCGACGACGAGCTTCCTCCTGTGCCTCCTGTTCCGCCTGTTCCGGCGGTTCCACTGGTGCCGGCGCTACCTGCAGTGTTGGCGGGGTCGTCCGACGGATTGCACGCGTACACCGAGAGAGCGGTGAGTACGCCAAAGAGCGAGCAAGAAAGTGTCGTGCGCATAGAGAGCTCGTGCTTGGGTTGGTGATGCGAAGGATACGCAGCACAGGGCCCAGCCCCGCTCTTACCTTTTCGGACGTCGCTCTCTTTGGATCACCCAGCGACGTTGCGTTCAGTCTATTCGACAGGTTTTTCGACGCGTTTGGGCCCGAGCAACGCGATGGACAACACCGCGATCATCGACAACGAGGTCGAGCACATGACGGGGGTGAGGCTTGCGCCCATCATCACGCTAATGTCTCCGAGCAGCGCGGGTAGCTGCGGTATCGACGCGCAAAGCATCAACGCGATCATGTCGGCGTTGCGCTCTGCTTGCTCGAGAGGTGTCGTCGACGTTCGGCGAGCGAGCTGCTTTTTCACGACACGCGGATAAAGAAAAAAACCGATCACACCACCAATCACAGGCAACGGTACAACGCCCCACGCGAACCGGGTCGCGTACCCTCCGACCAGCTCGCGAAGGTCTTCGGGCTGGCCCGAAAGAATCATGCGTTGAGCGAGCAAATCGATCGCGAGCAAGATGGGCCCGCCACACAACATGAGCACAATCAGCAGGGTGCGCGGGTGTTTGGGTGACATCGGTTTGCCGCCAACGGGAGCGAGCGATCAGGGGTTCAAGAGCGACTCAAACATGGCTTGGGTCTTGGGTCGAGCATCTTGCTGTGCTGCTACCTCGACGTCGTTGGCGGGCTCGCTATCGAAGCCATGCCCTGCGCCTTCGTAGGCGTAGAGCGCGAACGGGTTCGTTGACTCTCCGTGCTCGATGGCGGCCTTGGCGGCTTGTGCTTGCCGCGTCGTGCAGTTCTCGTAAAGAGGGTCGAGCGATGCGTGCCAGACCTGGAGCGGCACCGTGGGGAAGTACGCGTCTGGGCTCGAGAGCGACAACAAGTTCGAGAGCCCGCAGCCCGGATAGTAGGCCACTGCTGCTTTGAACTGCCCGTGTTGATTCGATGCGAGCGAGGTGAAGCTGGGCAGGGTGGTGAGCTGATCTTGAACGGTCAGAAGCGTCGCTGAAGAGCCCGCCGAGAAGCCGAACGCCTGTCCGATCGCAGTCGATACCGGGCAAGGAGCAGAGGTAACCACGTGCGCCAAACGCATCGTGCGTCTGAAACACCAAACGATCCGGGTCTTCCATGCCAGCAGGGCGATGATCCCAATCGACGAAGCCGCGCGACTCGTAACTCGACGGGACAATCACTGCATAACCTTGGCTCTGAAGCGTCGTGCCCCAATACGAAAACTGGCCGTGAATTACCTTTGAAACATCGCCCTCGCCAACGGGGTTGCCCGTGATCATCATGCCGCCCGAGCCGTGCAAGATCACGACTGCGGGTCGCGCTCCTGCATCGCCAGGGGTGTACAGCGCCGCGTGAATCAGCGTGCCTTGATCGCTCGTGTAGGTGACCCAGCGAACATCGGCAGAGCTTTGCCCCGATGCTCCGCTCGTTCCTCCATCGCCCGATGAGCCGCTCGAGCCGCTTGCTCCACTTGCCCCGCCCGCACCTGATGAGCCTGATGCACCGCCGGTAGAGAGTGCTTGAGACGACGATGATGAATCATCTCCACAACCTGCGAAGGCCAACGCAAGTGCTGCTGTGAGCGGCGTCGAACGACCTACGGAGAGCACGGACCTGCGCATCGCGGGAACACGGGTAACACGAGAACGATGCGTGACTAAAGCGTCTCGTGAGATCGTCGATGTTCGTATCTACGGAACGATCACTCACAACCCAACGTGGGGTTCTCTTTCTGCGTATTTGGCGAGCCCTTGCCACAGCACGCGATGGAACCTCGACGACATGAAGTGATGGCCTTTGTCGGTGAGATGGATGTTGTCTGTCCACACCATGCCGCGACTTCCGAAGCGCACGATGGCACCTGGGCCACCCATTGCAGAACGATAATCCCAGAATGCGCAGTCGTTGACCTGAGCGATGGTCTTCCACTTGTTCACGTTGAGATCCATCCACGTGCTGGTGTCCATCATGCTCGAAGGCGACATGTAATCAGGCGGCCCAAACAGGACGATCGGAACATTCGGCGTCGCTGCTCTGTGCCTGTCGATCAAGGTCTTCATACAGCCCGGAAGCTGATCGATGTCGGAGTAGTTCGAGCCGAGCGCGTAGACAATGAGGTCGTAGTTTCGGTGACGAAGCGAGTCGATCATCACCTGCGCGTCTTGCTTCGAGAAGGGTGGGCAAGATGCACCGCCTACGCCGAGTGAATCGACGATGACGCCCGGCTCGGCTCGTTCGAGCGAGATGCCGAAGATTCGCACCGACTTTCGATCTTCGTGTGAGACGACCTCGACACGATGCGGCCCCTCGGGGAAGTCGACCTTCTTGAACGCCGCTTCTGCCTTCGCGCCTGATGTGTCGACCGTGGCGAGCGACTTGCCGTCGACGACGATTTCGAAGGTTCCGCCCTTGGGTTGTTGGAGATAAAACACCTCGGCGCGGTTGGCTGTTTTTCCGACGAGAGAGCTCTCTCCGGCGGTCTCGACGTAGGTGTACGCTTTGCCTTGAAGGCCATCGCCCGAGATGCCCGCAAAGCCGTAGTATTTGTCGGGCGCAGGGTGGGTCGAGCACGCGTACGCTTTGTATCCACTCGAGCCGTGTTTGACGTCTTGATGCAGGTACCAGCTCCACGGACGTGTGGACGCCACGTAGCCATGACCGGCGTCGCCGTATTGACGTTGCAGATCACGACGAAGCCAACCGGTGAATTGATCCTTCGTGAGATTCGAGTCGCCATAGACCGCGATGCGAAGGTGATCTTTGGCGGTGTGGCGCATGAGCATCGCGACCTTTCGATAGAAGGGCGCCATGGTCGGCACCTCACTATCGACAAGCGCGGGGGTCGGTGGATCGAGCTCTTTGTCGGGCACCTCAACCGGAGGCAGCTCGACTTTGAGCGGCGCACAACTCGACGAACCTGCAGACGATGCACTGGCGGAAGCGATGGGTTCTGCAGAGGCGATCTCTGAGGCAACAGGCTCGGCCGAAGCGCTTGCTACCGACGACGAGGAAGGCGCGGATGGAGGGGCGCTGACACAGGCGTGAACCACCGCTGCAAGCACGAACACGCAAACCGCCGCACGTGCCCCTGAGTGACGTGAGGTAGACAACACGCCACGGGACTACACCACGCATGCGGCTGCGTCACCTTAGCAACGCGAGACTGAGAGTCGTCGGATCACATTACCAGTGCACGATGGCATCACGCGCTCTGGCGCTGAGCAGCAGAGTGCAATGCAGTTTTCACCTCGAAGGGGTGAAGACCTTTTCGTGCTGAACGAAGTCGTGCTGCGAAAGCCGCTACGTGTGGGCAAGCGAAGCTTGAACCCGACACTTTTCGCGGCGTGCCCGAAGGCGATCTCACTTCGATGTCGTGCCCTCGCGCGAGAAACGCGATGCGGTGCCTCTCTCTGAATTTGAGGGTGAACGGGTCGCTGGCTTCGACCCGATCGACCGATAGAAGCGCCGTGCAGGCGGCAGGGTAGTCAGGGGTGCCCGCGTTGTCGGTTGCGCACACCAGAACGACACCAGCCACCGACGCTTGATCGACGAGCTCGTAGAGGTCGAGTCGCAGATCGGGTTTGCGGGTTCCGGGCTCAGGTTCACCACGTCGAAGCGTTCACGAATACAGAACTCGAGTGCAGCTCGAGTGCGGTTGAAGAGCTTCGTCCTTGCTCGTCGACCACCCTGATACTGGTGAGCTCGGCATCGAGCAGGTCTCGAAGGATGCTCGCGACCGCGGTGCCGTGATGGTGAACATCGCCTGGTACGCAGGGTTCGATGGCGTGAAGAAGACCTGCCTGGCGGATCGAAAACTTCGTTGCGAGGCGTGCTCACCGAGCAGGGTTGCATCGACACCGGAGTCAACGATCGCCACGCGAACACCTGTGCCCGGAGGACACGAGCGGAGGTCGTCGAGCGTGAACGAGCGGAGCCGATTGAGTGCTTCCACGAAGAGCTGCGAGATGTTTCGATGTACTTGCTTGGGGGGGCTGAGCGCAACCGTCAAAACGCGTCGCGAGGTGCGGATGAAATCGGCAATACGACTTGAAAGAGAAGGCTGGCTGCTCGTGGATGGCGTATGGTTCGCACGGCCGTGTTTCGAATGAACCGACGCTCGACTTTGCTCTCAACGCCACTCGTGCTCGTGGGGCTCGCTGGGGTGACGGGTTTGACTGGGGCAGCATGCGGAAGCTCTGCGCGCAAGGTGCGCTTGCTCCGGCGGGCTCGGCGAGCGTGCGTGCGCCAGTGGGTGCGCTGAGTGCGGTGCCCGGTTCGAGATGGGTGCCAGAAGGGCTCGACGGCGCCGAGAATATCCAGACCCTCCCGGACGGAACTCGCCGAGGATTGATCGGTCGTCTTCGCGTCGAAGAAAGCCCTGCGGGGGCGATTCATCGAGCTGAAGAGCTTCTGCCTTCACGAGTGACGCCCAAATCACCGTACGGTTACGGCTACCATCGTTGCAGCCCGTGCGCAGCCGAATGTGTCGTCGATCCAGCTGCCGAACGTTTGGGTGGCGGCTATCTCTTCATCGGCAATTCAGGCGGAACACAACTCTGGAAGGCGACCGTTCTCGGCAAGCTTTCGCCGCTCACGCAGCTTCGAGGCAGCAACACACAGATCGTCGCAGGCCCAGATCGATTGATCGCCTACTCACAAGGCACCGATCGAGCTCAGGGATCGACCCTGAAAATGGGCGATTGGTGCCACCGCTCGGTCTGCCGGTGGGGCCTCAGGTGACGCACGTCGTGTTTGCAGATGCTTGGCGAGGCGCTGCGTTCGTCGACATGCAAGGGGTGGTGACGACGCTCGACGCAGGCGCGACGTGGCACTCAGTGGGATCGCTCAACAGCCTCAAAAAATCGAGGTCGTGAACGATCTGATTCAAGTCTCGACGTACGAAGGCGTACACGATCGACTCAACGGGTCGCGTCTCGCGCGAGGCTGCTTCGACGACGCAGCAGGCGTATCCAGGGTCGCCGTACCCGGGTTATCCGTATCCGGGCTACCCGCCCGAGCCTTATCCGCCGTGGCTATCCGTACGGTCAACCCACACAACCGACGCCGACGGCGAAACCCACGACGACTGAAAAGCCGAAGCGAGTGCCTGTGAAGCCCTTCGGCGCACACCCGTTGCGTGCTGCGATCGAATCGGGTTGGCCACTGCTCGATGGCTCTGCGGTGGTGTTGAGAGCAGGTCGTTTGGGGCGGATTCGTCTCGAGGATGGCGAGGTTCTCGAGTCGACACCGGTGTTGCTCAAAGGCGAAGAAGACGCGACGTGCTCGGCGGTGCGTTACGGGGCCGACGTGGGCTTCGTATGTGGCTCGCCGTTGATGGGCACGAATGTTTATTCGCTCACTCAGCCGCTGGGTCTCGTCTCGGTTGCGCGCTTTGCGAAACCCCGTGCGGTGTACCCATCGGGCAATGGCACGTTGGTGGTTCGAGGCCCGTGTGATCTCGAGGCATCGGGTGACCCTCCGGCGGCAGATCAACCACGGTACTACTGTGTGATCTCACAAGCGGGCTCTCGTCGTGAGGTGCGTACACGAGGCGAAGCGGTCGAGCGCGTGGTGGGGTTGAGCGATGGTCGCATTGCGGTGGTGATTCCGCCGCGATTGCCCGACAACACTGCGGGACAAGTGACGATCTTGAGCCCGACTGCGAGCAATCCATCGGCGATTCGGCTGCAGATCCCTGAAGGCGATACAAGCGAGACGCTGATTCAACAAGGCTTGTGGCTCGACGGGATCGTCGAAAGCGGCGAGGACGAGCTGGCCGCCTGGATTGAGGCCGCGGGGGTGATGCTGGGTGTTCGTATCTCGTTGAAAGACGGCTCGATCACCGTCGGAAAACAACGTGACAGCGCTGATACCATCGTCTCGGGGCTTCTCGCGTATTCGGTTACGGGCACAGACTCTGCGCTCGAGAGCATCGACGGAGGGCAGAGCTGGCAGCCTCTCGATGTGCCCACCCTTGGCCAAGGGAAACCCGCGTTGGGGCGGATGTGTGGAGTCGCGGGCTGTGTTGTCCCGTTTGATCGCGGCACATGGCTTCGCGTGGGGTGGGGTCCGCCACTCGTGAGCAACGATTTTTCGGCTGCGCCCGACGTCACATCGGCTCGAGGTGATTACGTCTCGTCGCGCTCGTATTCGTATAGCTGCGCGCTCTCGCACGTTGACCCTGTCCCGAAGGCGCCACCCGAGCCAAAGCCGATCGAAGAGCCGAGCTATGGGCGCCCCTACCCGTATTATCCGCCGGGTTATCCGTACCCAGGTGCCCCCAGCCCATCGAGCGACGCGACGCAGTTCACTCCGTTTTACTTGATCGCGCCCCCGACGAAGCCGAAAGGGTTCAATGCCGAGCAACGCGACATCGTGGGCATGATGGGTGAGGGCAAGCTCGGCTCATTGTACGCGTGGTACCCAAAAACGGGTGGGGCCGAGATCGTCAAAAACGCACGTCTTCTTGCGCGCTTCGTCGATCGATTTGACCCAGGGGCGGCGTTCCATTCGTCGACGATTTCTGTGCCGAGCTGGCCCGATGAAGAGCGACTCAAAACCGCGTTGGGTATCGGCGACTACGCAGGCGTGGGTTTCTCGACGCTGAGCGATCCATCGGGTCATGCCGAGCTGCTGTTGGGCTGTAGCTATCGATGTGATGCGTACGGGGTGATTGACGGACGCCCCATCGAGATGCTGCCCACGCCAGACGACCCCAACTTGTTTTCGCAGCTTCAAGCCCCTGCTGGCAGCGCCGTGAGGATCGACGACGCGTGGTACGTCGCACGCAATGTCCCGGGCGGTACGCTCGTCATCTGGAAGCTCACGATGGCTGAGGCGAAAGTGCTCGCGCGTGTGCCGCGTGTGTCTCAACCGCTCGACAACGCTCGCATCGTTCGGCGCGCTCGTGGCCGTGGTCTGGGTCTGCTCGTTTCGGGTGTTGGGCTCTTTGGTCAAAGCGAACGAGAGCTCTTTGTTCTGCCCATCGACGCCGATTCAGGCTCACTCGGAGAGCTCGTGCGTTTGGGCCCATCGGATCTCGGAGGCACCGCGCCAGGGCGATGCGCGCCTGAAGACGATGGCTGGCTGATCGACACGGCATTCGGTGCGAACATCGGTGTGCGAGATCTCTCGGCACGCGTGACAGGTGTCGAGATGCGTTTGCGAATCGACCCAGGTCACGTGTGCGCCGAGGCGCTTTCTTCGCGGTTGGTTGACATGGGCGAAACCAAGCCAACGCCGGGCAAGCCTGGGGCGCCGCACCATGCTCCAGGTCACGTCGCAACGAACGTTACTGCGCAGTCGATTCCGTTGGTTGCGATCGACAGCGAAGGTCGTCGAATCGTCGCGACGTGTACGAAGTGAATCGAGCTGTTTCGCTCAGATCGAGAGCATTCCGCGGCTGATCGAGACGCACGAGCCTGTGATCAAGACAGCGTCGTCGCGCACCTCGACACCAAGGTCGCCACCTCGTGTCGAACGTTGTGCTGCGAGGAACCTCTTTCGGCCCAATCGCTCGCTCCAGAATGGCCCTAGAACCGAGTGTGCGCTGCCGGTGACAGGGTCCTCGGCGATGCCCACCCATGGCGCAAAATAACGCGAGACGAAGTGCGGGGCTGGGCCAGCGTTGTTGGGTGGAGTTGAGGCCGTGACGATGACCCCTCGCACATCGATGTCATTGGCGTTCAGAAGCGCTTCGAGATCAGGAGCAACGTCGAGCACCTCTTGCTCGGTGGCAACACGAACGACGAGCTTTGCCGCATCGCGCGCCAGGCGAGTTTCGACGGCGTTTACCCCGAGCGCTTTCACGATCTGAGGGCTCTCCGCGGGCTCGGTTTCGAAGCGCGGAAAGGTCATGGCGAGCGCTTCTCCCGATGGGGCAACGTGAAGCAACCCGCTGCGAGTGGCGAAGGTCATTTCGCCTGTCACGACACCCTCGCGCAGCAGCACGTGAGCCGCAGCAAGCGTAGCGTGGCCGCAGAGGGGCACCTCGGTGAGGGGCGTGAACCAACGAAGCGCGAACTCGTTGTCTCCGATGGGCATGACGAACGCCGTTTCGGAGAGGTTCATCTCTCGTGCGACCGACTGCATCCACGCTTCTTCATGCGGCTCGTCGAGAATCACGACGGCCGCGGGGTTGCCTCGAAACGGGACACGCGTGAACGCGTTGACGTGAAAGAGCAGCGTAGGCACGGCGCGACCTTAGCTCGCGTCATTCCTCTCGCCAGCGTTGTATCCGACGGGGCCATGGCTCGGCGCGATCTGGCTTTTGGCGGGACTTCCACTCGGAGCGCAAGAACGCGTGGGTCTTGGCGATGAGCCAGGGAGGCGGTTCGTTGGGCTCGAAGGTGCCGAAGGTAATGGCTCCGTTCTTAAGATTGACCTGAGCGCCTGCTTTCCATTTCGCAGACGGTGTGAAGAGCTCGAGTGTGTAGAGGACCTCATCATTCTCGACTGCGTCGAGCTCGAGAATGAAGCGCCCACCGTGGGTCGGATGCATGGAGTTCTCCGAGAGAACGAATGTGTCGGGGGATATTGAATTTATCGCTGATGATTCTGAGGGAAATTTCATCGGCACCCTGATTGACGATCACGGTCACCTCCGGGACTCTGTTGCCTCGTCACCATGAAGAAGCAAGCCTCTGGATCCAGCGCAAATCACCTTTCAGAATCACGAACTGCGGTGGCGCTTGTCCCGCCGACCTCATCGAAAGATGCCGCAGCGGTTCGCGGCACCATCGAGCGATGGGCAAGCGAGCACCACGTAGACGTCGTGCAGTGGGTTGAAGAGGACAACGCACTCGTTTCGCAACCTCTCGACACTCGCACGCCACTCATCGACGCACTCGTTGCGTTGCAGTCGAAGAAGGTCTCGTTGTTGGTTGTTCCGTCGTTGCGCAAGCTCGCTTCGACGCACCGAGACGCTTCGATCATTGCGGGGCTCGTCGGTCGTAGCGGCGCATCGCTTCGCTCGATTCGCACCGAGAGCCTCGACCATGCCTTCCCGGCTGAGCCGCTCCCGGTTTCACGAATGGTCGAAGCCCTCGAATCGCACGAGCGATTGGGACGCAAGATCAGGATGCGCGTCGTTCGTCAGGATGCGCGCATTGGCAATCGCCCATGGGGTTACCGAAAGAGCACGAGCGGCAAGGGTCTCGAGCCTGACGAGCGTGAGCAACACGTGGTTCAGGTGGTGCACACGATGCGTTCCGAGGGCTTCAAGATCCGCGAGATCGTCGCGAAGCTCCGCGAGATGGGGATCACGAGCCGCACGGGCAAGCCGATCGGTATGACCCGTGTGTTCGAGCTCATCCAAGGTGGGCGCAAGAAGCGCCGCCCGGTGGCGACGCTTGCTGGCGCCGTCTGAGGTCGTCTCGTGGTGACGTGTCTCGCGGCAGCTTTGCGTTCACTCGGCTGCCGCTTGTGACGCCACTCCAGAAGACTCGCGCTTCGTCACGGGCCTCACGATTGAGCCACTCGTGATCGAGCCAAACAACAACGTGGGTGACAGCCCCGGTGCGAGCACGCTTGGTGTGACCTCGCTCGATGCAAACATTTGCACGAACGAGGGGGCGCTCTTCACGCGATCGACCAGCGTTCGCTCGAGGATCATCGACGTGTACTGATCGGCGGTTTGCTCGACGGTGTTCCCGTTCAGAGTGACCTCCATTTCCGTCGACAGCGCGCCGTTGCGAACCCCCGGAATACGACTGTCGAGCGGCGAGTACGCATCGGCGCACGTGCCGTTTTCGCTGCAGCCCCAGACCCCGCTCGAGGTGTTGATGAAGAGCGTTTGGTTGCCAACCGAATGACCCGGTGTGCGCATCAACCAAACACCATCGCCAAGCTCGAGATCCGAGTCGGTCATCACCACGTTGCCAACGTTGACGCCGCGTTTGCCGTCTTGGATGAACCACGCGCGTTGCAACGGATGCAGGTCGTCCCATGCCTCCCATTCGAGCTTGGGCGCGAGCAGCTTTGCCTTGGGGAACCTCGCAAGCAGACGCCCATCGGTGGTGCCGAGCTGGGGTCGCAGGTCTTGGGTGTGAAAATGATCGAAGGCGATGTAGTCGATGTCGTTTGGCGAGAGGCCGAGCACCGAGAGCTGTGACTCGAGGAATCCCAGCGACGCGTGAGCACCTCGTAGGCGACGTATTCGCCGGTGAGCTTGACGATCTTTTTGAAGAACGGTGTCTCGCGTGCTGCGACCACATCGGACGGATTGAACAACAACGTCTTGAGCTCGCCGCGCTGGAGAAACTGCACCAACAGGCATCGGTGCGTCATCACGACATAGGGCGCAGGAGAGACGGCCGAGCCCCAGAACGCGTATTTGGTTGGGTACAACAGTGTCGAGAGCGGAAGCGTGCGAACTGCGACGCACTCAGGGGCAGAGGCGATGCGATCACGCAAGCGTTCAGCGGTGCTTCGAACTGCGCGCAGACGTGGGCCATTGCCGTTCGTCTGCCAGGGTTCATCGAGGTCGGAGATCCGCTTGAGCTCGGGCGCAGTTGCGAAGGTCATGGCGTTGCCGAGGGTAGCAAGATGCGGTGGTTCTCGGTCTCGCTTTCGTGCGGATTTTTGCCGGGCCCAGAGAGATGCCCGTGCACAAAATGAAATCGCCAGGCCGAAGAGCCTGGCGATGATTCACGACGACTTGGTTACGCGATCAGTGACCGCAGATCTGAGCAGGCGCAGTGCCCGGTGAGGTCGGGTACGAGCCGTTCGGGTGGAACGAGTAGGTACCGTTGTTGTCGACGCAGTACGAGGTCGAACCGTCGTTCGAGTTCGGCGTATTGCTGGGGATTGGCTCGATGCTGCACGGTGGGTCGGCGTTCTCGCCGTTCCAGACGATGCGTGAGGCGATCCAGAAGCTGCCTTTGCAGTTGTACCCGCCGAAGTTGTTGAGCAACGGGTAGCTCGGCGATGAGACCGGATCGTACCCGAGCGAGAGCTTGCGCTCGCCACCGCAGTAGATGTTCACGTGCGGGTGGGCCGACGTTCCGCCGTAGGCGTGCACCGCAACGATGAACTGGTCGCCTGGGTTGGGGTTGTCGAGGTTGATGTTCTCAGGGCCGCAGAAGTCGCTGAACAACCCGCCGCCGCCTGACGGATCATTGACGGTCGTGTCGCAAGAGATGTTGTCGCGATCGAGACGTGGGTTGTTGCAAGGCGAGCTGCCCTTCGAGCCCCAGCCCACGCAAGCATCATCGTTGCTCGTCGTGTAGCCCCAGTTTGGCTTCGTGGGGATGTAGTAGCAGTCGTCGCCCGTCGAGTTGGTGTCGCAGAAGCCGTGCGTGCCCGAGGTGCCCTGCAAACGAGCGAAGTGCAGGTCGACGTCGTTGTTGCCGACGGTGTCCCAGCAAGTCTCTGCACGAAGACCCGGTGCGCGAACCTGAACCTTCAACACGCAGGTCGTGGGCTCACCGTTGAGCAAGAAGTCTGCTTGAACGGTGTAGTCACCCGAGAGCGAGAAGGCAGGGAAGATCTGGTGGGCGCCATCGTTGACGGGCGTGACCCAACCGCGCTGTTGCGCGTTCGAGCCAAGGCCGCCGTACTCGGTGCCGACGATCGATGCCGAGCCGGTGTCTTTGCCGTTGTAGATGGCGAAGGTTGGGTGAGGCAGGATGTTGTCGCAGTCACCGCCGGTGACCGTCCACTTCCACTGCGTGGTGACAGCCGCTGGGTCGCCGCCCGAGATCCAGTTGTAGCCGTCAACAATGAATGGCTGAGACGGGTTCGCCTTGTTGTACGTGAGGTCGTTCGTTCGAGGGAACGGACCGATCACGACTGGCTCGGTCGGGCAGGTGACTTGAACCTGATCGCACTGGCATTGCGTGGTGGGGTTTTGCTGCACACCGTCGCAGTCGAAGTCGCCAGGTGCACAAGAGTCATCGGCGTAGGGGAACTGCGCGCCCTTGCAGAAGCCGTCCCATGATTTCTGCCCTTCGACACCGCTCGCAACGCACGTCATCGTGCCCTTCGAGTTCGGGTTGCAGAAGCCGACGGGCTCGTGCGTGTTGGGGTCGGCCTGGCTCGCGGGCACCAACCAGCACTCCTTCGTCGAACCGGCGGGCAAGTTACACGGGCAACCCTCGTCAACCTTACCGTCGCAGTCGTCGTCGAAGCCGTTACCGAACTGGCCGTTGGGGAGCGCGCTGTTGATGTCGTGCTGGCCGTCACACTCGTTGTTCGTCGGCTGTGCACAGGTGCGCTCGAGAGGACCATTCGGTGGTTGTTGATCGACCACACACCCACCGTCGCCCGCCTCTGGGGGCGCGTCTTGCAACCCGCCGCCCGTACCACCCGAGCCCGAGCTACCCGACGAGCCCGAGTTGCCAGCGATCGAACCTGCAGAGCCGGCCGCGCCGCCTGCGATCGAGCCAGCGCTCCCTGCGGATGACCCTCCGGTGCCTGCGCTCCCGCTGCTGCCTGCGATGGCGCCTGCTGAGCCTGCGCTCCCCGATGTGCCACCGTTGTCGCCGAAGTCGGCGTTCTTGTCGTTGGCTGAGCACGCGCTCATCACGAGCGCCAAGGTCGAAACGGCACCTCCGAGTGCGAGGAGACGAAGCGAGGGAAGGAAGGGCGTGGCGGTTTTCACGGTCCGAGTATACCGGCCGATCAATTGCCTCACAAGATCCATTTGCTCGCCAAAATCAGCCGCAAGTTGCAAATCTTGCGATCCATCGTGAGCTGAAATTTCCCCGTCTCGAGCTGCACCTGTGGCGCATTGTTTCGGTAGGGTTTCGCTAGCGCGTTGAATCGTCGATCAGCTCGAGGCTCAGCACGCGATCGGCCCTGAGCTCGATTCGCCCACGACTCTCGACCTCGTACCCACACAACCGCGCTGGCTCGAAACCATCGTGTATCGCGGTCAACTTCATTCGAAAACGTTCGGGGCTTCGGCGTGAGGGTCGGTATCGAACATCCACCGTTGTGCCCTTGGTGAGCGCCAGTCGCGCTCGTTCGAGCACCTCGGGGCGCGTGTGTCCTTCGCCGATTCGCACGTGCCAAAGGTCGTAGGGGGTCTGCGCTCCGAGCATCTCTTTGAGCTTCAAAAACAAGCCCATCACCGCGTGCGCATCGTCGTGAGCTCGATGTGGGTTCACGTGCTCGATCCCCAGCTCGGCCGTGAGCTTTCGTAGCTGGTGGCTCTTCAAGTGAATCGCTCGGCGCGCCATCGGAAGCGTATCGAGCCAGCCCGCGAGCTGAGGTGAATAAGAGTATCTCGCGAGCTCGTGCTCGAGAAATTGTCGGTCGTGCACGATGCCGTGCCCAACGACAATCGCTCCTTCGACGAGTGTCGCGAGCTGCTCGGCAATCTGCTCAAAACGAGGCGCCCCAGAGAGAAGCTCGTCGCTCAATCCGTGAATGTTCGCGCTCGCTCCGACGGGCACCTGCGGGTTCACCAGCGTCGAAAGCGTGTGCTCGACGCGCTCTCCGAGCGTGCGGATCGCGCAGACCTCACACACGCGATCTTGCTTCGGATCAAGCCCCGTCATTTCGAGATCGAGGAACACGAAGCTCGTTTCAGCGATGGGTTGCAACCACACCTGAGACGGCGGCAACGCGTGAATCGGATCGCTCATTCGCGACCTTTGCGTGCGATGACTCTCGCGTAAATTTCGCGTCGAGGGCGCCCTGAACGAGCGGCAGTGATGTCGGCTGCCTCGCGTGAAGAGCGCCCTGCTGCGAGTGCCTCGTCGATCCAGAGATCGATCTGCCCGCTGGCGGCTTGTTCTTTCTCGACGACAGACGAGCCCAGCACCAACGTGATTTCGCCCTGCCATTCGCGTGGTTCGGCTGCGAGCTCGGCAAGCGAGCCCACGATGAATTCTTCGTGCAGCTTGGTGAGCTCTCGGCCCACCATCGCTTGTCGTGAAGGCATTCGTGATGCGAGGTCCGACAGTGTGTCGTTCAGTCGCTGGGGCGATTCAAACACGATCACTGCCTCGGGGGTCGAGGCCACGGTCGCGAGCGCTTCTGCACGCTCGCTTCCCGATCGAGGGAGGAACCCAAGAAAGCGAAAGGCTCCAGAAACCAGCCCGCTTGCAGCGATCGCAGTGACCACTGCGGAGGGCCCAGGAATCGGCACGATCGTGATGCCGGCGGCACGAGCTTTCGCGACGAGTTGCATGCCCGGATCGCTCACGGCAGGGGTTCCCGCGTCGGTCACCAACGCGATCGATTGACCCTCCGAAAGCATCTCGACGAGTCGCGCTACATCACGATCCGATGCATGCGCATCGAGCCTGTCGATGGGCTTGCCCGTGATCCCCAAGTGCGAGAGCAACCCCCGAGCTCGGCGAGTATCTTCGGCTGCAACTCGATCGGCCTCACGCAAGGTTCGTTCGGCTCGTCGCGACAGATCTTCGAGGTTTCCGATGGGGGTGGCGATGACGTAGAGCACGGCGCGGACAGCCCTAGCATCGCGCTCTTCGCCGTGCGCGTCGTTGGTTCACCCTCACGCAAGCATTTCGCTCGACAACGCGCGAGTCCGTTGGCATGGGACGGCGCCAACATGAGCATTCCGTCGAAGATCGAAGACAGCCTGCGGTTCTTGAAAGTGAGCCTTCAGGAGTTTGACCAGAGCGCCTCGCTGCTGCCCAGCTCGCGATGGATGGTCGAAGGGATGGCCAGTGCCGGCCCTGTGGACGAGGCTCGTACCGTCGTCGAGCTCGGCTCGGGCATGGGCACGATTACCGAGGGAATCCTTCGGCGAATGCGCTCGGATGCAAAGCTGTTCGCGATCGAGATCGACCCGGCGCTTGTCGAAGCGTCGTCCGCTCGTCTGCAAGACCCACGGCTCAAGTTTATTCAAGGCAGCGCTGAGCACGCGAGTGAGCTCGTGCGTGAAGCTGGCGGCGAAGCACCCGTCGATGTCGCGGTTTCTTCGGTGGGTCTCTCGATGATGCCCGAAGACCTTCGCCGACGAATCGTCAAGGCCGCGGCTGACGTGATCAAGCCAACGGGCACGCTCGTTCACTGCGGCTACCTGCATGCGAAGTGGATCGTCTACAGCCCCACCCAAGGCATCTATCGCTACGACGCCGAAGGGCTGCTTCGCGAATTTTTCTACGACGTGCGCACCTCGATCGTTTGGCTGAATTTGCTTCCGATCAAGGTGTACGTCTGCCGAGCCAAGCGAGAGATCAACGCGTGAGCTGACGCCTCACACGGCTTCTCCGAGCTCGGCTTTCAGATAGTTTTTCAGGTTGGTCGTGAGGCGTGCTTCGAGCTGTCGTACACGCTCTCGCGAGATGCCGAACTGGTCGCCGAGCTCTTGCAAGGTCAGCGGTTCTTCTGCGACCAATCGACGATCGAAGATGTCGATGTCCTTGCCCTTGAGCGTCTTGCGGAAGTTATCGAGCTTCTCGTTGAGAATCAGTCGCACCTGCTCGTCGGCCACCAACGAATCAGGGCCAATTCCGCCTGAAGGCATGAGCTCGATTCGCGATACCGGACGACCTTCGTTGTCGCCAATCGGTGCATCGAGACTCATCTCACCCGAAGACAGACGGCGGTCCATCTCCATGGCTTCGCTCTCTTCGACCCCGAGACGTTGAGCAATCTCGGCTGGGGTTGGGTCGATGCCCATCGCCGAAAGACGGGCCTTCTCTTTGTTGAGATTGAAGAACAACTTTCGTTGCGCCTGGGTCGTGCCCAACTTCACCAATCGCCAGTTGTTGATGATGAAGCGAAGAATGTAGGCGCGAATCCACCAAGCCGAATACGAGCTGAGCTTGACACCACGGTTGGGGTCGAACTTCTTCACGGCTTGCATCAAGCCGATGTTCCCCTCCTGGATCAGGTCCATGATGTTCTTGTACGCGCGGCGGTACTCGTACGCGATTTTCACGACGAGCCTGAGGTTGGCTGTGACCATCCTCGCTGCGGCTTGAACATCCTGGGTCGTGGCGTATTTGACTGCGAGCGTGTGCTCTTCTTCAGGCGTGAGCAGAGCGTGTCGCTGCACCTCTCGCAGATAGATTTGAAGTGGGTCGTGCTTCCCCAGCGCCGCGCTGCTCTCGTTCGCTTTTTCAGCTACTTCGATAGCCGCTTCGCCCACATCCTCATCGACAATCTCGGCAGGTGCGTCGATGGTTTCGACGTCGTCATCGTCCCGTGAGCTCTCATCCGATGAAGCTTCTGAGGCGGTTGATTGCTCTTCGGTATCACGAGCCTCGGCCGTTGGTGGACGAGGAGATTCGTTGGAAGCGGTTGCGCCGCTCTTTGGTGTGACTTTGCGTCGGGTGGCCACTCTGCCCGGTCTTACCTGCCCACACGCTGTTACGCCACCTCTCGACGCGTGGGCTCAGTGCGTTAGCGGCATTGCTGGATGGCCGTTGCGTTGGTGTCGTTGCAACTTGGCCAACCCGAGCTGCAGCCGGTCAACGGCCCCGCCACCCCGCATGCTGGCGGTGGGTTCGTCTCGAAGCCATCACCGGCGCAGCAATCGAAGAAGCCACAACCGTGGCAGGTTTCGGTTTTGCCCCAGCGCTGGGTTTCTACGCCGTCGCAGTTGTAGTCGTAGTTTCCGCATCCGTTGGCGGTCTCGAACCACAGGGGTTGATCTGGGATCGCCTTTGCGTCGAGGTCGCAGCAGTCGTCTCCGTTGCACACCATATCGGCCTTGCGGTGCCCGTCGCAGTCTTGATCGCAAGGGTCTTGGCCGGGCACGCACCCTGATGTCCCCCCGGTGCCGGACATCCCCGCAGTGCCGCTGGCGCCCGATGTGCCGCCTGCGCCGCTCATCGCGCCCGTGCCGCCTGTCCCCGACGTTCCGCCCGCGCCCGCTGTTCCGCCCGTTCCTGCGGTTCCTCCGGTGCCCGCCGTGCCGCCGCTTCCGCTTGCTCCGCCTGTTGCTGAGGTTCCGCCAGAGCCTGCAGAACCGCCTGCTCCTGCGGTCCCTCCTGCACCAGACGACCCACCAGTCCCGCTGGTTCCGCTTGTGCCGTTGGCCCCAGCGCTGCCGTTGGCTCCTGCGCTTCCGTTGCTCGAGCCCGAGCTGCCTGACGAGCCGTTGCTTCCGTTCATTCCGGCGTTACCCGAAGACCCACTCGCGCCAGAGCTTCCCGAGGCACCTGCGCTGCCTGCAGCTCCTCCGTCTGCTGCCGTTGTTCCCGCGCTTCCCGAGGTTCCGCTTGCGCCGCCTTCAGGAGAGCCCGCCGAGCCGGCAGACCCCGCTGCGCCAGCGGCTGCGAAGCCGCCTGTTCCGTCGTTTCGGTCGAACGCGCCACTGCCTGCTCGGTCGAGCGTACAGCTTGCAAACACCAACGTGAGGAGAGCGCCAAAGAGCGACCGTGAGGCCACGCGGCGTCGAAGGTGCGTAAGAGATGTCACTGTCTTGATGGCAATCTTACAGCAATTTCTCGATTGGTTGCTGCATCAACCTGCGACGTGAACGCACGAAATTTCGCGTACTCCTCGGTCGGCACTCGTCCGGCAGGAATGTCCAGCGTGCGATGAATTCCAAGCGTCGTTGCGCTCATCGTATCGGCCGTCACGTAGGTTCGCTCGGCGTCTTTGAGCGTTCCGTTGTCGAGGCCTGTCTCGATCTTTGCTCCCTCGGGCAACTTGATGTCGAGATGCACCTCGGTGTGTGTCGACTCGGGCAAAAGTAGCGGTGTTTGCCTTGATTCGAGCGATGTCAGCCCCGAGATCATCATCATCATCGGTGCGTGAACCGTGATCATGTCGCCTCGTCGTCGAGCGAAATTCGAGACCTCGATCTTCATTCGCAACGTCAACGCTTTGTCGAGATCGTCACGGTCTTCGACGGTCAGCTTCTGAAGGCGAGCAGACGGGAGCGCTCTCGCCAAGATTCGTGACTCGACCATGCCTCGTAGCGACGCCTCGGGCATCGTCTCGAGCAAGCCGCGAAGCTGAATCGCTAGCTTGCCCACGAACCGTTGCGCGATCTCGAGCTCGGCTGAGCCGTCGGTCTGAAGATGCCCTGTGCCCTCGTACACGATGCCGTCAAAGGCATTGGGTGAGGGCGTCGTTACCTCTCGCGGAAAGCCTTCGATCAACCTTACCGCAGGCTGCCCTTGAAGCTCTGCAGGCAGGTAGCCAAAGGGCGCATGCTTATCACCAACGGTCAGGTAGAGCGCCCCTCGTTGCGCTGGTTTGGACGGGTCTGCAGGCGCGTCTTTCTTTGACCCTTGTGAGGCTCGCTGTCCGTCGAGATCGAGGCGAATCACCACGTTCTCGAACGCAAGCGCAGCCGCAATCACACCCGCATCAGGTGGCTGCAAACGATCGCGAACCGCCGCTAGCTCGACCGGCAAATTCAACGCGCGCGCCAGGTACAAGAAGGCGGCAGTGCGATTGCCTTCACGACCAATCACCGCTCGTCTTCCGTCGCGTTCTCGTCCGTTGTTCACCTCGGTGACGACCCAGCGGTACAGTCGTCGCGCTCGCCCCTCGATGTCACTCGCTGGCAACGGAGAAACAATTCGCTCGGCAATCGCGACCACGCGCGGGTCTGCCGGGATCTCGTTGCTCACCGCGTCTTTGAAACGTCGAAGTTGGTCCTCGAGCGTCACGCCCCAACCGACGCGAACACTCGGGAGAAACTCCTGGATCGGTGGGCTATCCGGCTCGACGTTTGCCGCTGGAGATTGATCTACTCGCCAACGCCAGGTGCGCAGTGGGCCATCGTCTTTGATCGTCGGTGCCGGAACCGCCCCTCGAGGCTCGAGAACCACGGGGCGATCTTTTGGAGCGATCACCACGTATTCGCTTCGCCAGTACGCCACCTCGGCCTCTCGGAAGAACCATGTGGGGCTGATGTATCGAACGCCACCTTCGCCGTCGTCCTCGGTCGGGAACACGTACTCAGTCTCGATGGTGTCGCCCACCTCGAGGTGAGACATCGTGAGCGTGGGTTTGCCTTCGACTCGCTCGGGCTCGTAGATCCGGCCGTCCTTCTTGTGCACTCGGCAATGCAGCACCAACGCGTTCTCGGGTGGGTGTTGCTCGGAGTGTTTGTTGATCGCTTCGGGGCTCTGAATGCGAATCAGCTCGTGCTCGAGCATACGCGCTGTGCCGTCTGGGTGAATCCAGAGCGCGGAGTAGTCGAGGATGCGAGCGGCGTTGCCGTCCATTTTCGCGCCCGACGCATCGAACGCTTTCATTACCTCGCGGCCGTAGAGCCTGAACGGCTCAAGCTCGGTGACTCCTTCGACAATCTCGATGGCTGCACGAAGCTCGTCTGCATTTACGCCAAGTTGAATCGAGCTGGCGAGCATGCTCCTGAGCGCGTCTTTGTCGCCTCGTGCGAGTCGTGCATCGGCAAGCCCCAAGCGTGCGCGAGGGTTGCGTGGCTCGCGTCGCAGCGCTCGCTCAAGCAACGGAACAAGATCCGTCTGTTGCCCTGAGCGAGAGAGCAACCCGGCGATCCGATCGGTGAGATCTTTTCGGTCGGGTCGACGCTCTTGAAGGCGCCGAAGCTCGGCAATGGCTGCCGGATAATCACGACGTCGAAGCGCGCGGTCGAGCTCGATTTCGGTATCAGGGAACAACTTCTTCAATCGGGCGCGCAGCTCATCCGCTTCGTTGAGTCGACCTGTTTCCTCGAGTGAATCGATCGCTCCTTCGAGCGCTGCACGATCATTGGGAAACCTCTGCGCCAGATCGATCGCCGCCCTCGTTCGCTCGGCCTTCCAGCCCAAACGTGCATACAAGCTCGACAAGACCCGAAGCAAGTCGGGCACCTCGTGAAACTCTGCGTCGAGGGCTCGAAGATCTCGAATCGCTTCTGCTGTGCTGCCCTCGCCTTTTTCTGCACGCTCGGCCATCAACCAGAGCTTCGAGAGATAGAGATTCTTGTCTTTCGCTACGGCCTTTTCATGCAGCGAACGAGCGAGATCGTGCGCATCCCGCTCGGGGAACACCGGGTCTTTCTCGACCACTCCTGCAACCGTGGCAAGCGCAACCGGGGCGCTGTTGGCTGGGTCAGAAACCAACGGGCCAAGGAGCACATCAGCCACGTCGAAGACGCCTTCGACACCCGCCAGATACGCGGCCAGATACGCCTCGAGCTCATCCTTCGGCTGACGAGCCTGACCCTTCGCAACGTACTTCATCAGCAGGTTGGGGTCTGCTTGCACCTTGGGCGGGAGAGCCGAATACGCAGCGCCGTTTTCGGTGGTCGCCTTGAGACCCGCCGGTTGACCATCGGGGAGCAAAATTCGAACGGATGTTTCAGCATCGGCCACTTTGCCAACGATGCGATGACGCCCTGCAGGCAGCTTGAGCTGCACTCCGAACTTGGGCCAAACACCCCATTCGCGAAGATCGCGAGTCAGCACGAGTTGATCGTCGACCCAGACAGAAAACGCTCCTTGAACGGCTACGATGAGCTCGCTGTCGTGATCGAGATCGACAAACGATTCGACGTAGTAAACGCCTGGAGGAGCGGCTTCATCTGCTCGGAAAGTGCACCCCGAACGCTCGGTTTTCAGAACATGGGGGGCGACGGGTCGCCCTGGCTCACCAGCCCACGACGCAGGCCAAGGCCCTGGGCGCTCGGCCTCGAATGGGCGATGACGATCGGCTCGTGCGCCGTGTCCGAAAGGCCCTGCGATACGAGCGGCTTGAGCGCACCCATACAGCTCGGTTGAGCGCTCGAGAAGATTCTGCTCGCCGTCTTCGTTGGCGGCACGCAACCACAGCTCAACGGCTTCGCCTCGAGCGCGCCAGCCCACCGAGCCTGGTTCTCGCACCACGGCGTCGATGACCTCGCGAGCCTGCTTCCACATATCGGGCACCGACGAAGCGAGTTGCCCAAGATGACTTGCCGCGTACCACGCCACGGAGGCCGCCAACGGGTCTCGCGATACGCGCGCTGCTTTCAACGCATCGATGTATCCGAGCGCAGCGTTTCGAGGGTGCCCGTGCACGTCTTCGTCGAGCGCGTACGCGAGTGCACCGAACATGCTCGTGCGCCCCACTTTCTCGAGTCGCTCACGAGCTTTTTGCGCCCCTTCGCTCGTGCCTCCGGGGGCTGTCATCTCAGCCAACAACCAGCGACCAACGAGCTCGGGATCGTTCGACGAGGGGCCGAGCTGGCGAGCCCGTGCTGCAGGCGTGAGCGGGGGCGTTTTCGACGTAGACGCGCACCCTTGTGCGAGCGCGAAACACGCGACGAGCCCGGCTGTCAGCCATGACGAGCGAAGTGCCATGTGCGCGCTCTTAGCAGGCGTCCCGCCGCTGGCGACCCGTTCACGCCACGAACGTGTCGCTCGCCCCGTTGTCGTCAGCTCTCGTTGAACGAACGCTTTCGAAGCGCGATAAGCCACGACTCTAGCTCTGCCTGCGTGCTTGGCTCAGCGGGCAATACCGAGGTCGCATGCGCTTGCTCGAGGTTGGTCATCACTCCGTCGACGACCGTGCTCCATCGCGCAAGATCGGTATCCGACAGAAGCGTGCGCTCACCCGCTCGTTTGGCTTCGATCAAGCTTTTCACACCGGGCACATCGTGAGCTTCTGCGAGACGCGACAGGTCGACGAGCATCTCGCCGGTCTTGAGAAGATGGGTGCCCGTGAGCGCTGTACGAAGCACGTACAACAGCTTCTTCGACGTTCGACCTTCGGGCTTTTCGAGCTCTTTTTTCTGGCCGCTCGCAAAGCCTCGGTAGTGGTGAAACACGCGGCGTGAGAGCGTTCGCTTCACCAGCGTCTGGATTTCAAACAACTCAGGCGAGGTGCGAAGCATGATGGGCCCCAGGAACCGCTCGAAGTAGTTTCCGTTGCCCTTCAAAAGACCCACCAACACCGGGTGGATTTCGTTCGATGTGTAGTCGATCTCGACGCCTTGAATCTTCTCGAGACGATCGAATACGAGTCGTGGCTCGAGCAGACCCAGCAACTCGTTGCTGGTCGCTACGTGGACGGCTTTGAGATCGTAGTCGCTATCGGGCGAAGGGAAGCCATACGCATGTGAGCCCGACAACGCGATCACCACGTGGCTTCGTCGCTGACTTTCTTCGTCGAGCACACGTTGCACCGCTGGGGGGATCTCCGTCGAGAACACCCTGGTTTCAGGGGCTTCGTCTTGCTCGTCGAACGGCTCGTGCTCGTGAGTCATGGGGCCGACTATCCCACGAGCGGAGTACTTTCTGACGCGTAAATCGAGCCTTTTTGGCTCACATCTCGAGGGCGAGACCCAAGACCCACGTCGAGGTGCCGACGTGCATTTGGGGCTTCGATTCGAATGCTCCGTCGAGGTTGTTTCGCATCCACTCGAGGAAGATATAGGCGTTGTTGATCCCGGTATCTTCGTCGGCTTGTGCGGCTGAGGCGGTGTCGAGAAAGTCGAGCTGAAGCATACCGCCGAGTGCGAGGTGAGTACCCCACGTGTGCCCTTTGCCAGCAACGCCGTTGCGTGTCGACACGCCTTGATCGGTGCCGGTTGACCAGAGGGCATATCCAGGGCCGAACTTGGCGTACGGAACCAACGGAATGCCAACCTCGCGGGCCAATACATCCACACGCAATACGGCCGCGAGGTACATCGGCATCACCGAGAAATAGGTGTCCTCAGCAGAGTTCTCGGTTGTACCCGTGAGCTTCGCAGGGGCGCTTTTGCTCGTGGTGCCCCAGCCAAAACCTGGCCCGAAGGTGCCGACGTACGGGATGCGCAACGCTTGCCAATCGACCTCGAGCCCGAAGTAGACCGAATGGCCATTGCCGAATGCTTGTTTGTATGGCGCTGCCTTGCCGCCGAACTGTTCGTCGACCTCAGGGCGATACGGCCCAAAACGAAGCTCGAACGCGAAGTTCTGTGGGCTCTCGTATCGAGGTCGATCGGCGCGGTCCCATCGGCTCGTTCCGACGTTTTGAGCGTGAGCGCTGCTGCTTGTAAACAGGATGAACGAGCTGAGGCTCGATGCGAGCGAGATTCGGCGCCGACCGATTACGCATGACCAACGCCGTGCTCAAGCTGAAATCATCGACGTCCTCGTCGATGAACGAGCAGCACCAATCCCATCGAAACGAGGCTGCCGAGCAAGGCAGAGTCTCGCGAAACGCCGATGGGCCCTGCGGCGCAGTAGCCTCCGCCTGCCCGACCCCTTAGCCTCGATAGAGCTTTCGTAGAAGTCGTCGATCGGCTGTGCTGTCGCATCGCAATGCAATGTGATGGTCGACAGCACGCCGATGCCCACGGCATCGATGCCCAGGACGGCGATGCTGTATTGCGTGAAGTTCTGGAGGCCGTCGATCGTGCCTTCGGTGGCGGCCGGTGCCGCCGGCGGGTCAGCACTGCAGTTCATGCTCTCCGCGCTGACTCCGAGACGAGTACCGTGGTGTTGCAAACCGGACGAGTTGTTGCAGGTGCTGGATGTCCCTGCGGTGCCCGAGGTCCCTGAGGTCCTGGAGGTGCCGCTGGCCCTGCGGTGCCGCCCGTGCCTGCTGTGCCGGGCCTGATCCTGCGGTGCCGCTGGGGTGCCGCCTGTTCCGCTGGCTCCGCCCAAGGTTCCCGCAGTGCCTCCCGTGGGCCCCGGCTGAACGGGGTCAGGGGTCTGGAAGCGCAGCCGCCGAAGGTGCCGCCCGTTCCGCTGGTGCCGCCTGTTCCCGAGCTTCCCGAGGTGCCTGCGTCCGTGCACGTTGTTCCGGCTGCTCCTGAGACCTGGCGTCGCCAATGGGTTGAACGTTGCCCGAGCTCGATTCGTTGCCAGGAATCGATCGCAGAAAAGTCGTACCTCAAAAATGTCGGGGCCTGCTGACTGTGGCCAGCTTACTTTCAATAGCCCTTCGCCAATCCCCAACGACACTGCCGTGGGCGGAACTGGCGGCTTCGTGTCGACCTTTGCTCCGGTGTATTGAACACCCGTCCCGACATACGACGAGCTCGAGATCGGCATGAAATACAGCGTGACCGCATCGGGGCCCTCGGAGGTCTGCGTCGCGTTGTCGCAATCGTCTCGAGTGCCCGTTCCCACTCCTCCGCCTGACCCAAGATGCCTGCCGACGATGTCGCGCACCTTCACGGGCAGCGGCGATGGGTTTTGAACGATCGTTCCGAGCGCGCCTACCTGCCAGCACAGTGCGTTGGTGCTGGTTCGATTCGTGGTGTCGGTGCAATCAGTGCCGGCGCCCGCCCAAATCTCGAGAACCGTGCTCGAGTTGAACCCGGTCAACGACACCGGAAAATAGATAATCGCGTCGTCGACGCAGTCTTGGTAGCTGATCCAGTTCGGGTTGTAATCCTGGCTGCGAAACTTGACGTTTCGAGTGATACCCGACTCGGTCAACGTCACCGTTTGTGCTTGCGCTGTCGACGTCGTCAGCGTCGCGAGTGCCGAGGCGACGAGTGCTCCAGCGAGCGCCCATCGTGAACAAGAACGCGCCTCTCTCGGCGCCGAATGGCGAGCTCGAAATAGAGTGCGCTGTAGGAAAGTCGAGGTGGGGGAAGCGAGGTGAGTCACGGGGTCGAGCAGCATGTGACACGTCGCGTTCCAACCTGCAACTTCGCCAGAGCTCCCCGAGGCCGAAATGCGTTGTGCGAGCGCTGCAACGCCTTGCCGCAATGGCACGTGCTCTGCCCAAGTCGGACAGGAATGGCAATCGACTCTGCCCCCGCGCATGTACCATCGCGCCCATGGTCGGTTTTCACTTCGGTGTCTCGCATTGGGGAGATATCCCCCAAGCGCCAGGTCTTTCGGCTACAGAGGGGCGATTGCATGGGGCTTGGCGTGAGCGTTCGTGTCGAAGCTCTCTTCGACAATCACTAACCAAGTGCGCGAGTACTACGAACGACAGCACCGCCTCGTTTGCGTATTTTGATTCCTCTCTCTTGCTCGGTCTTGCTAGCTCGAAAGGAGCCAAAGCGGTTCGAGGGCTCGAGCTAAACCATCTCGAGAACGTCGTTGGCGAGTCGTTTTGGTCAATGGGGATTCACAGACTGTCCGACAAGCAACTGGCTTCTCTGGTGTGGGCATTTCGATCTCGCCGTCTCTGAATCTGACGAATACAAAGAAGGCCTCGGAACATTATCGGGCGGCGTTCGATGCCCTCTGTGATGCCGCCAGAGCAGTTCAAGCTCGTCGCTATTGCTCACCCTGCCGCTTGGGAGGCCAGCGCCAGATTAGCTCAAGTCGCTTCTCGCGTGGGGCTCGAGCTTCAACCTTTCAACACCAGATCAAAGGCGTCGTTCGCGGGCATCTGCCGTGGCTGCTCCAACGATTCAAGACGATTTGTTCACCACGCGAATCCGAATCACGTTGCCTATTCCAGCAGGCAACAAGCTTTCGCTCTCCAAACAAGAGAGCGATGGTTTCTTCTCGAGGCTATTTCGAGGACAAGACATTCAGGTGGGTGACCCCTCCTTCGATTCTGCATTCATTGTCAAAGGCGAGCCCGAAGCGTTCGTTCGTTCGGTGCTCACGGCTACTGCACGGGGTCGCCTCATGACGCTCCTGAGCGGAGGGGCAGCTATCTCTCTCGACAACGGGGCGCTCGATGTGTGGGCTCCTGCATTTACTGCCACGGCCGCTCAGCTCGATGCGCTTCTCAAAGCCGCCTTTGGTGCTGCTGAAGCGATCGGCTGAGAGGCGAAAGACAAGGGAACCCTTCGAGGGAAGGGAAATTTCCTTGTTCAGCGCAGGTCAGCGGAGGTCAGCGGCTCGGAACGAATAACCCCCGCGGCCCCTTCGTAGAACGGGACAACTCAATACACCGATTCGAGAGAGACGCATGGGGCGTCGATTCGAGCGGATTGTCTCGATCCTATAGGGTCGTGAACTAGGGAGTTTCGTTCCATGCGCAAGCTCATTGCTTCTGTCTTCTTCGTTTGTGGTTTTGTCATGTTCGTTGGATGCAGCAGTGACGACAGCTCGGGCGGCGGCTCGAGTGGCTCAAGTGGCTCGAATGGCTCGAGCGGAGCCGCGGGCTCGGGGTCTTCAGGCAGCGCGGGCTCTGCGGGAAGCTCATCGAACGCAAGCTGCGATACGGCGTGTGCGTTCCAGTCTGCCAACAACTGCGCAGAGGGGGCTGTTTGCGCTCAGGCATGCCCAGGCGCAGGGTTGTCACAGGCTTGTTTGGCGTGCGCTTCGTCGAAGTGCATCGAGCAATGTCAGACCGAATGCCAGGGTGGCCAAGGCGGCTCAGCAGGGTCAGCAGGTGCGGCAGGCTCGGGTGGCTCGGGCGGTGATGCGGGCAGCGCTGGAACAACCTCGGGCAAAGCCGATGGCTCGCCGTGTGATGGGTTCGACAAAGGCTCGGATTGCAGCGGCGGTCAATGCTGGGCGCCTGACTCGATTTCGAATGGGTACTGCACTCGTTCGTGCACCACGTTTGCTGACTGCCCGTCGTTCTGGAGCTGCGAGCAAAACCCCCTGGGTACTGGGCTCGCATGCAAGCAACCGTGAGATCACTCGACGAGCGTTGACCACTGCACGATGGGCCACCCGCGCTGCTCGGCCGTTTTGCGCAGCGAGCGACGTGGGTTGACCGCGACCGGGTGACCCACGAATCCGAGCATATCGACATCGGACAAACTTGTCGCCGTAGGCCAGCAATCAGCAGGGTCGACGTTGAACTGTGCACAGTAGCGTTCGGCGTACACGCGCTTCATCGGCCCATAGGGGATCTCAACCCCTTCGAGGTCGTGCACGCGGCCGTCTTGCACGTTCGCCCAGGCCGTCGACACGTGCTCGATGCCAAACTGTCTCGCGAGCTCGAGCACCGAGTAGCGTGGGCCCGCCGAGATCAACGCGATGAGCGCTCCCTGTTTCTGATGCCGTTCGATCTCAGCGAGCGCTTCGGCGTAGAGCTGACGCCGAACGTAGCGTTGATGAGCATCCTCGCAGCGCGCGAATGGGCACTTCTTCTTTGCCGAACAAGCGCTCGACTGACTTGTGCCAGATCTCGACCTCGTTCACGCGGCCCAGCGCGTAGAGGACGTTCCAGACCAACACCATCGCGAGATCTGAAAAGCCGACGACGTTTGCTCGCCAGAGCTCCTTGTAAATGCCGTGCTGGTCGAGCCTCGAAGCAACGTGTGATCGACGTCGAAAAAAGCGAAATAAGGGCGAGTGACGAGCACCAGTCACGGCCCTTCGTAACACAGACGTGATCGCGCGGTGTAAGAAGCGCAGAGCACATTCGACAGCGTTTGGCTATGCTCGCGCGCGAATGTCTCAATCGTTTCGCACTGGCGGTACGCCGGTTGTTGGTCGACTCGCGATTCATCCGCGAGGGTTTGGTTTCTTCTCTCCTGAAGGGAGCTCGGATCGAGAGCTAAGCGCTTTCGTTGCGCCTCCCGATCTCAACGCGTTTCTCGCAAGGAGATCTCGTTCGTGCAGTACTCACGCCCTCGAGCGATGGGCGATGGTCGGCCACCTCACTCGAGCTGGTCGAACGCCCACGGGAGCGATTGTTCGGCGAGGTCGTCTTTCGACGTGATGCGTATTGGTTGAAGGTCGATCGTGAGGTCGCGAACTCGGATTGGTCGCTCGACCTCGCTGGGTCGAACGTTCAGCCTGGTGACACTGTCATCGCGAGGATCGATGGGTCGCGCGTGGTGGTGGAACGAAAGGTCGAGGCGAACGAAGACACGGCTCTACAGCGAGTGATCGCTCGTCATTCGCTGCGGGATGAGTTCCCCCAACCGGTGCTCGACGAGGCGACTCGGATTGGTGCTTCGGGTCATCGTCTTGGCGCCCGTCGAGACCTTCGTGCCGTGCCGACGGTCACGGTTGACTCGGCATCGACGCGAGACATCGACGATGCGATCTCGGTGTTTCCGGCATCGCCTGATGGAGCGATCCGCCTGTTGGTTTCGATCGCGGACGTTGCCGAGTACGTCGAAGATGGCTCGGCGATCGATCTCGAAGCGCGCGAGCGTTCGACGAGTGTGTATCTCGGTAAGCGCGTGCTGCCGATGATTCCAGAGTCGCTCTCGGCAGACGCCCTGAGCTTGTTGCCGGGCCGCGAGCGAGCGTGTTTGACCTGCGAGATGCGTATCGATGCCGAAGGTCAAGTGACCTCGGTCGATGTGTACGAAAGCCTGATCTGCTCGACCACGCGTCTTACCTACGACGAAGTCGCAGCGTTCTTTGATCGCGGAGAAATTTCACCCGCCGTCGCGATGGTGCGTGAGGTGATGCCGTGGTTCAGAACTCTGTCTGCGCGCATCGGAATCGCGCGATCTCGTCGAGGAGGTGTCGAGGTCTCTCGTGAAGAGACCGAGATCGTGATCGACAGCGGAACGGGTGGTGTGGCCGCGGTGGCCCATGTTCGCGCGACATCGGCGCACAAGATGATCGAGCGCTTCATGGTGGCCGCGAACGAAGCGATTGCTCGGTGGCTCTTCGAGCGAGGTGTGCCCGCTGCGTTTCGAGTTCACGATCAGCCCTCTGCGCAACAGGCGGCTGAGCTCGATGCCTTCGCTCACAACTTCGGTTTCTACGCGGGCTTTGGTCGATCGATTTCACCACTCGCGCTGGCGGCGTTCGATGCTCAGCTCGACGGTGCGGTGTGTGAGCCGGCGGTGCGCTCCGTGCTTCTTCGCTCGCTTGGTTGGGCGCGTTACACGGTGCATCCTTCGCAGCACTACGGGTTGGCCGCTCCGTTGTACTTGCACTTCACCTCGCCCATTCGTCGCTATGCCGACTTGGCAGTGCACCGAACGATCAAGCGTTACTTGAGGGGTGAGCGTGCTTTCGTGCCAGACGATCCGACAGTCGAGTCGCTCTGCACGCACATCAATCGTCAGGCACGACTCGCGTCGAAAGCCGAAGCAGATCGCCGTCACATGCTCGAAGCCCAATACCTGTCGAACAAGATTGGCGAGAGCTTCTCTGCGCGTATTACGGGCGTGCGTCCATTCGGTCTTCAGGTGCAGATCGACGCGACGTTCATCGACGGCATATTGCCCTTCGATGCGCTGCCTGACGGGCCCTATCGCGCCGACCCTCGCTCGACACGCGCCGCAAGCGCGACCCGAACCTACGAGATCGGTATGCAACTCACCGTGAAGGTGGCGAGCACCGATGTCGCGCTCGGGCGTGTCGAGTTCTCGCTCTAGCTCGAGCGTTCAGTTGCAAAGGCCCGTGCCGTCGCAGGTCGAGGCGCCTGCGCATTCGTTGGCCGGGTCTTGGCCCGCCGGGATGAACGTACACGTCCCCTCGCTACCGGTCACATCGCAGGCCAGGCACGTGCCCGCGCAGGCGGAGTTGCAGCACACTCCGTCGACGCAGAGACCGCTGCCACATTGATTCGCTGCGGTGCAGGCTGCGCCTTGCGCGAGCTTCGGCACACACTGATCAGACACGTTGCAAAAGTTGCCCGACGCACAGTCTGCGTCGAAAGCACATGACGTCTTGCAAGCGCCCGCTTGGCATACGTACGAGCCGCACGAGACGGGAGCTGGGTTGTCGCAAGAACCCGTACCTGTGCAGAACGCTGCCGGAATCGCCGAGTTGCCCTGGCAAGTGGCAGCACCGCATGACGTGCTCGACGTGTAGAGCTGGCATGCCCCGGCGCCGTCACACACGCCCGTGGTTCCGCAGGTGTTCGACGCTTCTGTGGCGCACTCGTTGTCAGGGTCTTGGCCGTTCGGGACAAGCAAACACTTGCCCTCGCTACCCGGTTGATTGCAGGTCGCGCATGTCCCGGTGCAGGCGCTTTCGCAACACACGCCATCGACGCAGTTTCCGGTGCTGCATTGGTTGCTGGCCGAGCAAGTTTGCCCCTGATCGCTCTTTGCGATGCACACGCCTGCGCTGCAGTAGGTCAGCGATGGGCAATCTGCGTCGCCGCCGCATGCTTCACAGGTACCCGTCGCGCAGAACTGGCTCTGGCAATCCGAGCTGCCGTTACACGCAAGACCGTTGGCACATGGCGAACAGTTGCCGCCGCCGCAGTCTTTGCTTGTCTCGGTGCCGTTCTGCACGTTGTCGGTGCACGAGGGGTCAACACATTTGAAGCTGTCTTGCGCGAGGTCGCACACCTTTAGGCCGGTGCAGTTGTTGTCTTCGACACACTCGACGCAGAGACCTTCTTTGGTGTTGGTTCCGCAGACGCTGCCGCCATTCGACGCACACGCAACACCTGCGGCTTTAGGCATCGACATGGGTGTCGAGCCTTGGCAGATGTCATCGGTGCAGTCGTTGTTGTCGTCGAGCGGATCTTGCGCGTTGGCAATCGTTGTCGTCGCGCCCGCACCGTCACAGACTTGAGTCAAACAGTCGCCTGCGAACTGAGTCGTAGTCGGAGTGTTCGCGTCCACGAAGTGTGTGGTGCAGACGTTCGCATCACACGTGTAGCTCACACATTCGGTGGCAAGCCCGCAGTCCGATGGCTGCGTGCATGACGTTCCGCCCGTGCCGCCGCTACCGCTCGTTCCGCCCGTTCCTGCGCTCCCGCCGGTCCCTGCGGTTCCGCCTGTTCCCGCGCTTCCGCCCGCGCCCGAGGAGCCGCCCGTTCCGCCAGTTCCTGCGGTCCCGCTGGTGCCCGAGGAACCACTTGTTCCGCCAGAGCCGCTCGTGCCTCCCGTACCCGCAGTGCCAGCAGTACCAGACGTACCGCCCGAGCCACCCGTGCTGTCGTTCTGGATCTGCGAACGATCAACACTGGCGATCAACTCGCAGCCAAGCGCCTGCATGCCTCCAAACGCAATCGAGACAACGACGAGCGAACGGAACAACTTGGAGTATCTCATCGTCTCCAATTTCGCCGACGCGGGCGCTCAATGGAATGAAGAAAGTGCGTCGACGAAAGATCGCGTGATTCGCACTCGATGGTGCGGTGACGTCATTTGGCGAGTAGCTCGTCGAGACCTTTGGCCGAGGTGCTCTTTCGATTGCGAATCGCGTTGATCACTGGCTCTCGCCAGTCGACACTGAATACTCCCGACTTGTCGTATTTTCCGAGCGTTGAGCCCGAGCCTCCGAAGTAGGTAAAGTCGGTGACTGTCACCGTGTAGGTCTTCTTCGGGTCGATGGGCTTTCCGTTCGAGAGCACCAGGTTCGTCTTGCCCTTGCCCAGAGCTTTGACGCCAGACATGTACGCATCGCAGCAATGGATGTTTTCGAGAAGCTGCGCGCCAGTGACCTTCACGGTCACCAGGTGATTGTCGAAGGGCATCACCGAGTAGATCGTCTGCAGTGAGATAGGCCCCGGCAGAATGGCTTGTCGTGTGGCGTACTTGTTGATGAGCGCAACATCGGCGTGGGTGGTTTCTCTCCACGCGTCGGTGATGAGCTGGTTGAGCTGAATCGAATCTGGCTCGATTTGGTTCTTTGCATAACCAATGACCTCGCCGAGCGCAGCGTCGGTTTTGGCCTGCCAACTGCTCACGAGCGCTGACATCTCTGGGTCAGGAGCAAACGGCGCGTTCGAGCCTTCAGCGTAAGTGAGATCGACTACCTCAGGACGGCTCATCACGACGCGTTCGCGAACCGGCGCCGCTCGATCGATTTTCAGCGTGATGCGCACGTACTTCTGCAAGAACGAGCCAGGCTCGACGACTGGTGTGTTGGCTGCTTCGCGAAGGTCGAGCCGGTGACAGTGACCCGCGCCGACGAAGGCGAGCTTCCAGTCGGGGTGAGCTGCCACGATCGGAGCCAGCTCGTCTGCGCAAACATGTGCGATCACGACAACCGCATCGGCGCCGGCGGCGTACACAGCGGGCACTTCTCGCTCGAGTGTTGAGCTCTCGTCATCGAAGCGCAGACCGTCGTAATTCGATCGCATGCCGTGGATCGGCGTGCTTCTCGTCGCGAGACCGATCACCCCGATCTTCACGCCGTTGCGAGAGAAGATTCGCCACGATTCCGACACCCCACCGCTGTTCGCTGGCGGCGTAACGTTCGCGGCAAGATACGGGAAGCCTTCTCGATCGTGGTTCTTCGAGAAAGCTGCGCGACCGAAGTCGAGCTCGTGGTTGCCGAGTGCGCTGGCTGCGTACCCAAGCCGTTTCATCGACTCGGCAGCGACTTCGCCCTGGAAGTAGCTCGACAGCGCAGGGCCCGTCCAGTTGTCGCCACCTGACAACGCGAGCGTGCCGAGCTCTCACACGACTCGTTGGCGCTAGGAACGCAGTGCTTCTCGACTTGTTTCCATCGAGCGAGCAGCGGCTGCTCCGCCGCGTGTCTTGCCCTTTTCTGTGACGGGCGCGACCCAACCGTGCTCGTCCGAGGTGTAGAGCAGTCGCACTTCGAGCGGCTCTGGTTTCGACGAAGCGGATGCGATCGCGGATTCGCTCGAGCTCGCGATGGCGTGGGGGGTCGCTGGCTCGCTCGCGGGTGGCGACGCACACGCAACGAACGTTGCGATCGCTACACTCGAGACAACCGTCGCAGTCGCCGCACGAAACGAGCGCGTTGAACCCATGAACGAGTACACGCGTTGAGTGAGCGTGTTCGAAACGTCGAGCATGAGGAGCCGCTACTTCTTCGGCGGCGGCGTGTCGAGGTCCTCGGCGAGGTAGGTGAGGATCACCTCGTCGAGTGACTTGTCGCTGATGCGTTCTTCTCCGAAGATGGAGGAGCTCTGCGGGGATGGTTTCGACGACGCAAAGATCGACGCCGGACGCGAGACCGCATGACGACCCGACGCAGGTCGAGGCTTTTCGCGTTCGGTTGCAGGCATCACCGTTCGATAGGTCGTATCGGCAGTGGGCGGAGGCGGTGGCGTGAGACGCGCGCCAGGCGCCGAAGAGCCTGGTTGTGGTGGTGCGCTTGCCGCGGCCACTTCGGGAGCGGCGGAAGCCGGTGTTGTCGCTTGCGGTGCAACTGGAACCGGCGGCGGCGACACTCGCGCAGAACCGCCCGGGGTCAGATGCGTCGAGCGATTGGGGCGCGGGATGCTCGTGGGGGCAATCGGTGGTGCAACGGGCGGCGATGCGGGAGGCACCCCCATTCCCGGTCGCACGGGCGGAGTAAGCCGAGGGGCCGATGCATGCTTCGCCTCGGACTGCGCTGCGACAGGTGCGGCGGGCGCTTCTGGCGGAGGCAACGAAACTGGCCCGGATGCCGCCGGTATGGGCGGCTCGTCGGGCTCGACGGGTGTGGCAACAGGGATCGAGGAACGCCCTGCTGCTGCCGCAGCCGCCGCGGCAAGGCCCGCGCTGATTCGAGGCGCTGGTGAGCCCTCTTTGGTCTCTTTGCCCTCTTTCAGCGCGCTTGCGACCTCAGAGACATGAGGCCCACCCGACAACGCCACGATCACCGAATCGAACTGACCCTCTTTCAGCGCGACAAACATCGCCTTGTGCTGATCCATCATCAGCCGCTTGACGTGCGCGCTCAGGTCTTCTCGATCGAGATGCTCGGCATACGACGTCTTCGTCGTTTTGATGATTCGCCCACCATCGGTGAACAGATGGGTGATGACGTGTGGGTGTTTGATCCCAGAGTCTTCCGTCTGGACGTGAAACATCTTTCCCCGGTAACGGATGTTGTTGTTGAAGCCGAGGAGGGGAGAGACGTTCTTCATCCGAGTGCGACCTCCGGGGTGACGGACAGGGCGAGTGCTCCCGTAGGGTCGGCCCATTTTACGTCAGGTCGTTGCTGTCGAGAAGGAGAACTGGCGAAACCTTTACGGGCAGCCACACTTGGGCGATGCCGCGGCCAGAACACCTCAGGGTGGTGCCCGCCGACGATACCTCGACCGAGTTGGTCGACGTACCGGCGGCGATCGTCTGCGCGCACTGCGGAAGCCCCGAATGCCCTGGTTGTGCGCCAGATCCATTTCGCGCCACGGGTTCGGGCGTTCACTTCTTTGTGCCTTGGGAGCGCCCCGATCGTTCGGTTTGGGGTCGATTCTGGGACACCACTCGAGCCACGACGTACGAGGCAGATACGTTTTTCTCGTCGTTGCCAGATGGCTCGCTCGCGACGGCTCTCGCTTTTGCGATCATCGCCGAAGTGGTTGCGGTGGGGGCGACGTTGGTGGGGTGGGGAGCGATCGTCGGAGGGGTTGCGTTCTTGATCGCTCCGGCATTCACGCTCTCGATGTTGGGTGACGCCGCCGAGCAAATCAGGCTGTTGCGCGTCGCGCTCGCAGCGTGGTTTGCGTTCTCGGTGGCGCTGGTTGTCGCTCACGCGACGCACGGTCTCGCGCTCGATCGAATGGCACGACGAGCAGGGGCTGAAGCCCGATTGAATCGAGCGTTGCGGTTTGGGTTGTACGCGGCGGGTTGGGACGTCGCCACGAGCCCTTTCGGCGTCTTGGTCAGCTTGTTTCAATCGGGCCCCTCTGCGCTTCGTAGCGCGATGCGCTTCGCCGTGCTCACGCCAACACAAGCAACCGCTGCGTTTGTGAAAGCAGCCTATCGTCGTGACGCAACCTCATCGGTGAGCATTCGACGTCGCGCGATGCTTGTGACGATGCCCCTCTCGATTCTCGTCGTGTTGATCGCGCTCGTTCGTCTTCGTCTCGGCGTATCTAACGTCTCGGTAGGCCGCGGTAGCGCTCGGTTGAGCAGTTACTTTTGCGTGCCGTAGTCGTGCGCTGCTCGTTCAATCACGGTGAGATCTCTTTGCTGCTCGTTCGGCCTCTGCGCGTAGCTCTGCGGTGAACATCGTCATGCCCCAGATCCCGTTCTCGCGCCGTCGAAAAGCGTAGCGTGTACCGCGCGCTGTTTGCAGGGTCGCCCGCTCGCCTTCGATCTCGATCGACTGCATTCCTGATAGGTCGCGACGCAAGCGTGTGACCCATCCGCGTGCCTTCGCTTCTTTGGCGAACAGCGCAGGCGCGGTGGTGACATCCGAGGCGATCTGGAGCCCCGGCAACACCGAGGCTCGTTCGCTCTCGGGGTAGCTCGACATCACCAGCTCGTAGGCCTTGCGCTTCAGCTCGAGAATCGTGAAGCAGCCCCACTGCGCTTCGGTTTCGAGGTACGCGAACATATCGGCCACCCGATCTTCAGTCACCGCGAGTGCGATTCGCAGGTACACGCCTTCGACGGTCGTGTCTGCCGGAAACGGCTTGCCCGCGCCTGCCAACCACCACGGAACAATCGCTAGCGCGACCGCTCCAATGCCGAGAGCGATGGCTCGTCTCGATGGACGGGCAGATCGTTTCGTCGCCGGGGGTCGGGTCGAGCTCATACGCGTCGTGCTTCTACCTCGCCGATCTCGGTTGGCCAGCGGGGGCTGATGTCGCTAAGAGGGGCGCGTGTTTCAAGGCTTGAACGTCGCGGTGGTGATTCCTGCTTTCGATGAGCAAGAACGCATCGTGGGTGTGGTCACCACGCTACCGGCATTTGTCGACCGCATCATCGTGGTCGATGACGCCAGTCGCGATCGAACGAGTCAGGTTCTTCGCGAGCTCGGGGCGCCGCGTGTCGAGCTCATCGTGCACGACTCCAATCGCGGCGTGGGTGCAAGCATCGTCTCGGGTTACCGAGCCGCTCGGCGAGAGCGAGCGAACCATGAGTTGAACGTCGCGCGTGCCGATGTGATCGTCGTGATGGCCGGCGACGGACAGATGGACCCATCCGATCTGCCCGCGTTGTTGATTCCGATTGCCGAAGGGCGCGCTGAATACGTCAAGGGCAATCGAATCGCTCATGCTCGAGCGAGCGACATGCCCCCGGTTCGTCGCTACGGCAGCGCTCTGCTCGGTGTGCTCACGTCGTACGCCGTCGGCGCGCCAGGTCTCGGTGACAGTCAGTGCGGTTACACTGCGATCTCAGGCTCGCTCGTCGATCGACTGCCCCTCGAATCGCTCTGGCCTCGCTACGGCTACCCGAACGACTTGTTGTCGCAGGTCTGTCTTGCTTCGGGTCGCGTGATCGAAGTGCCCGTTCGCCCCGTGTACGCCGGGCAAAAGTCGGGGCTCAAGCCTCGGCACTTTCTCTTGATGCTTGGCTTGATCTCGCGCGCTTATGTACGACGAGCTCGCCAGGCGACGAGTCGTCGTTGACCTTGTTGTTCGACCGAGATGCGGGCGCAATTTACGGTCGGTAACGCGCCCCTGTTCAGCTCAGATTCGCCCACGGAATCGTGGTGCAGCCGATGATTCCTCAGCAGGACGAGCATCGCTTTGTGCACGCAGATTCGTGTGCGAAACGGCGCGCCCCGGCTGAGATGGTGGCCTCTGAAGCGATTGCATCGCACTCATCATTGAGCTCATCGAGAATGGCTTGAGCAACGTTGAATGCGGTGCATTGAGCACGCCTTCGAGATTGATGTCGTGCAGCTTCGTCATGAAGAGCGTGGGTAGCTCTCGTTGAACGATCTGAATCTGCTCTGCGAGCTGGATCCCGTCGAGATCCGGAAGCTCTACCTCGATCAGAGCGGCCGATAGGGGCGTCAGCAATCCACGGATACGGTCAAGCGCAGAACGCGCACTGCTCGCTCGGATTACCTCGTGGCCCGCCTTGGATAGAAACCACGTCACTGCTCTTAGGGCCGTTGGATCTGGCTCGACGAGCAGGATGATGGGCTTGGCTGAAGTTGTCATTGGTTACTCACCGAACGAAATGGGCGCAAATGTGCGACAGGTGCGCATCTTCTCCGTCCTGAGCTCAATGATCAAGCGAGAATTTGTAGGTGGTTCTACCAATTCACTCTGACTGAATTGCGGCGGACCACAGGGTCGGGAAACCGTGCGTTGTGTGCTTGCTTTTACACAACCTCAAGGCTAGCCCATGGCCCCACTGACGCGGCGTCCCGCCGAGCGAAGGAGAATAACCGATGGCCGTTGATACCAAGAAGTTGTTCAATGAAGACCTCCCCAAGGCGATTGAGTCCAACAAGGACGAGGCCAAGTCGATCGGCGCGAAGTACCAGCTCAACGTCACCGGCTCGGGCGAGTGGTTCATCGACGTGACCGACAGCGGCCCGAGCTGCTCAGCCGGCAACCCAGGCGGCGCCGACTGTACGCTCACGATCTCCGAGGACGACTTCCAGAAGCTCTACGAGAACCCGCAAGCGCAGGGCATGCAGCTCTACATGCAGGGCAAGCTCAAGGTCACGGGCAACCCCATGCTCGCGATGAAGCTCCAGAAGCTTTTTAGCCTCGCCAAGTGATTCAAGTCGTGGCCGGATTCCGCCGTGAGGCGTTGCCCGATCCGGCCACTTCGTTTCGTTGATTCATCGTCGAGCTCTCGACTCGCGAGATCGTTCTCTCTTCGCGGAACGTGTCTATCGCTGTTGGTGGGTCTCGTTGCGTTTTCGAGCTCTGCGCGAGCGAACGGCCCGTTGAGTAAACAGGGCACGACGATCGCCACGTCAGACTATGCGATCGATCTGTTCGAAGGCCCTGTGTTGGCGGGCAGTCGCATCCTCGCGCTGGGTGGCGCCAACCTTCCCATCGCTCGAGAAACCGATGGTCTCTGGTCAAGCCCCGCTGCTGCGGCCGTGCGGGCTCCGTGGTCGTATGGCTGGTGGGATCAAGACCTCGACGCAGGGATCACCTTCCCCAATACGCTCTCGAAGACCGACTTCGACAACAACGGCAGCGCGGGCACGTCGTACTCGAACTTCGTCTTCTTCACCTTTGGCGGCAACCTTCAGTTCGGTCGTTGGGGTGTGGGCGCCGCGTTCGACAACCACCAGTACACGCTGCCCGCATCTGGCGGCTCGTCGCTTCAGGCATCGTTCAATCGTGGTCGCGTCGCGTTTGCTCGATCGTGGCTTGAAGGTCAGCTCATGCTCGGAATCGGCTTTCGTTTCGCCTCGCTCTCGATCGCGACGCCTCAATCGAGCGGCGAGTACTCAACGATCTTTTCGACCTCTGCCACCGGTCTCGATCTCGGTGTGATCTGTGGCCCCGTGGGGATGCCTTTTCGTTTGGCAGCCAGTCTCCACGCCTCAGCCAAAGGAAAGATCGACACCGCCAGCAGCAAGGTCACTCCCGATGCAGATGGCGATGTGGTGATCGGTGGACGCCACATTCCGAATCGTGTCGATTTGCCTAACGAGATGGAGTTTGGTGCGGCATTTCAGATCGGCCCAAGACCGCTCAATTTCTATTGGATTGATCCTGAAATCGAGGAGCGCGCACTCACCGAAGAGATCTCGCGAAGGCGCGCAGAGCGTGAGCGAAAACGACGAGAGGCATGGCTTGCTACGGGGGCTGACCCAGAGAGCCCAATGCCTGCGCTCGAGGGCGAAGAGCTCGCCAAGTGGCTCGAAGAAGATCGCGAGTTTCGCGATGTGAAAAAGACCGTCCGCAAACAACGCAAAGAGCGCTATCTGGCGGTGCCTCGACGCAAGTTGTTGATCGTCACGTCGCTGTTGATCTCAGGGCCCGTCGACAACGCCGTGAGTCTCGAATCGTTCTTCTCACAACGCGTGGATCGCTCCGGGCAGACGACGTCGTTTACGCCGAGGTTGGGTCTCGAAGCCGAGCCTTGGCATGACCTCATGCAGCTTCGATTGGGCAGCTACCTCGAACCCTCTCGGTTCTCGTACGGACATCCTCGCATCCACGGGACAACGGGCCTCGATATCAAGGTGTTTCCGTGGACGATGTTTGGCCTATTCGGCGAAGACACCTACTGGCGTATCGGTGGGGTGGTCGATGGCGCCCGAGACTACTTCAGCTTCGGTGGGAGCTTTGGCGTATGGCACTGAAGAGTCACTGGGGTAAGGTTCCCCACCGATGACCCACCTCGACGATGAGCTTGCTCGTGCAGCTCAGGAAGACTCCTCACCGGCCGAGCCTGTTGTTCACGCAGTGCCTGCAGCACCTGCCGCACCTGCTGCCAAGGCCGCTCCGAAGCGTAATCTCGGTTTGCTGCTCGGGTTGTTGGCGGTCGCCGGGGTCGTGGTCGCATTGGTGATGAACTTCCAGGACGCAGCGGTCTATGCGAAGAGTGTCGACCAGCTCATGGCCGAGAAGACGAAGCTGGCGGGGCGTGCGGTTCGTGTCGAAGGCGACCTGGTCAAGGGCTCACTCGTTCATCAAACCGAGCCCTGTGAATACCGCTTCAAGATGACGAGCAAAGGGGTCGAGATCCCGGTTCGCTATGCGAACTGCGTGGTTCCCGACACCTTTCGAGATGTGCCCGGCATGGACGTGAAGGTCACCGTCGAAGGCAAGCTCGCCGAGACGGGTCAGTTCGAGGCATCGCAAGTGATGGCGAAGTGCCCGTCGAAGTACGAGATGAAGCAGCGCGCTTCGAACGGTGCGACGCCTCCTCACGAGACCATGACCAACTGATTGCGCCGTGATCATCTCCTGGGAAAAATCTGGTTCTGCTGATGTGGCGGCGATCGACGGCGATGTCGTCACGGTGCATTCGACCTTGTCGAGCCCGCCTGGCTCTCCGCTGCGAGGCACCGTGGGCCCCGACCCACGCGTCGCGATGGTCTTGAAAGTTCGGGGCTGTCGACTGCTCGAATCAGGTCTCTACGCCATCACCGGAAAGCTCGTGTCACCCACGAACGAGCTTCGTACACGGTTGACCGCCGCCAAGATCTAGCTGGCCAACCATCACGCGCGTGATGATTGGCCCGACAGATCACTTCACCTTCGCGTAAAGCTGCTTGAGCTGTCCGAGGAAGGCCGGCGCCACCATGTCGCAGATGTCGTCCTTCTTGGGGTTGCACTTGGACGCGACGTACGTGGGTGCCTTGTCGAGGTTCATGTAGGGCGAGCGCATCATGCTGAGGAGCGCTGCGGCTTCGCAGTTGAACCACGACTTCGGGCCGCACATCTGCACGTTGGCGTCGACGACGTATTTCACGTCCTCGGGAGGAGCGTCGATGGTGAACGCGTTCACGATGAACTTCGGATCGTTCAGCTTCTTCGCGTTCTTGGGATCGTTCGCTGCGATGATTCCATCCAAGAACGACAACCCGTAGATCGCGCAACCCAGCTTGTCTCCGGCCTCGCAACCACGCTGGAGAAGCTTTCGTCCGGCGCGAATGTCGCCGTTGGGGTTGAAGCTGGCGAAGAACGGGATGTTGTACATTCCGCCGACGACCATCGATCGGATATCGCCTGCTTTGACGCCCTTGTCGATGATGGCCTGGAACGCCTCTGCGGTGATCTTCTTGTGCTCGAGCTCGTCGTACGCGAGCGATGAGCAGGCAGCCAGACTGCCGAGGTCGCAGGCTTTTTTGTAAGCCGCATCTTGCGCGGCTTCGTCGCCAGCGGGGTTCTTCTCGCCAGTATAGGGGTCGGTCGTTCCGATCGAGTCTGCGTACAAGAAGCAGCTTTCGCCGTTGCCCTTGTCGCATTGTTCTTTGCACACCTTCACGTCGCCCGGCTCGCAGACGAAGTTCTTGGCGGTGCCTTCTTTGACGCACTTGTGCTCATCGGACGAGTAGACCATCCCGCGAGGGCACTGCTCGGTCTCGCTGTCTTGCTTCATGGTCTTGTTCGTCGAGGCCTTGTCTTCGACTGGAAGAAGCTCGAGCGACACCAACGCTCCACATTGCGGTGGTGGCTTGGTGCCCTCGGCATCGGCTTTCGCGCATGCCTCGAGCGACCCGTCGATCGAGCGCGAGAAGGCGGATGCGGTGCTGTTCCCCGAAGAGCTCGAGCCGAAGAGCTCGGCCGCTGTTTTTGCCTTGCCCTTCTTGCCTTGATCTTTCGCGAACGCGCCCACGCGTGCTGCTCGAACCAGGTGCGTTGCGCCGTCGCATTTGCCCTTGAGATCGGCCTTGGTCACCGAGTCGCGCACGGTTCGTTTACGGCCGACGATCACGGTGGCGATGTCGAGAGTGTTGCCTCGTTCGAGCTCGGTGCTCGCGCTTGCGCCGAGCTTGCCCGTTGCACTCTTGGGCAACGCAGCCTTGAACTCATCGGCGTTCGCGAGCTGACGCACCTCTTGCTTCGGCTGCACGCCCGTAAATCGGTAGGCGCCTTCGACGTGACAATCCGAGAGCACGCGAACTTTGTCACACGAGTACTCGATGACCGCGAGGCCCTCTTTCATCGCGGCTTCGAGCTCGACGCGATCGTCGGACGACCAGTCGATCACCAACGGGCTGGCCGCTTCGCCTTCGCATCGACGCACGGCCCCGCTGCCTTGCCACCCATCGCTTCTGCGGCTGTCGGGCGCTTGCCCGGGCCATCACGGCGCTCGCGGCGGCACCTGGGTCGCTCTTCGCCATGTACAACCCACCAAGCCCAACGAAACCGACGAACGCTACGACGCCGCCGATCATGAATTGCTTGGGGGCAGCGGCTGCCTTCGCCGCCACTTGTGAGGCGAGCGCTTTGGCCTTGTCTGCGCCGCTTGCTCCCGGAGCGACCGCGGCTGAGCCTGCGGCCATCGCTGCGGGCGCTGCGACGGGATCTACCGCAGCGGCTGCTGGTGCTTCTGCCGCTGGAGCTGCGGCCGGTGCTGCGGCTTCAGCGGGGGCTGCCGCTGCCTCTGCCGCGGGGGCTGCCGACGCGGCCGAGGCATCACCTGCGGCTGCCGCTGCTTTCGGTCGTCGAACGAGTGGTTTTGATGCCAGTGGCTTTCGAACGCCACCGCCACTTACCGGACCAGAAGGCTGGCCCGAGCCGCCCTCGTTGTTGTCGTCCGCCATGTGCTCTCTCCTCAAAGATCTGCGTCGAATAACGACGCGTTGGATGCCCCTTCAATGGAGCGGAGGAACAGAGCACGATGACCAAGGACGTTCGAATACCCTCGACGTGCTGACGAATCAGCACTGCGGGTTTCGATTCGAGCGAGGCAGTGAGCTCCATCAATCCGCTCGAGAGTTGTGCAAATTCCACAAAGAGTTGTGGTTTCAGCATCACCCCTCACGGGCGGATCAAAACCGGAGTTTGCCTATCTCGTCAAGCCGGATTCTCTGGTGCTTTTGCCAAACCAAAGCCGTCGTGAAGCGCACGTACCGCAAGCTCGGTGTACTTGGCAGCAATCAAGCATGAGACCTTGATTTCGCTCGTGCTGATCGCCTGGATGTTGATGCCCTCGTCGGCGAGCAACTTGAACATCTTCGCTGCGATACCAGCGTGTGAGCGCATACCGAGACCAACGATAGACACCTTGACGATGTCTTCATCGGTTTGAACTCGCTTGCAGCCAATTTGCTCGGCCAGATTGGTCAAATCGGTGCGAAGACGAGCGAGGTCGGTCTTGGCAATAGTGAAGGTGAGGTCGGTCGTGCCCCCCGTACCACTCGCCGTTGACGACGCGGTCTGGATGATCATGTCGACCGAGATGTTTCGCGAAGCGAGCTCACCAAAGAGCTGTGCCACCACACCTGGGCGATCGGGCACTTCGACGAGTTGAACCTTCACCTCGCCGCGATCGTAGGCAACACCAGCAACCACGACATCTTCGAGGCTGCCCTCTTCTTTGACTACCCATGTCCCAGGGACATCCGAGAACGACGTACGCACGTGCACGGGAACCTCGTATTTCATGGCGAGCTCGACAGAACGAATTTGCAAGACCTTGGCGCCGAGAGAGGCGAGCTCGAGCATCTCTTCGTAGCTGATGCGATCGATCTTGCGTGCAGAGGGGCAGACGTTGGGGTCGGTCGTGTAGACACCATCGACGTCGGTGTAGATCTCGCAAACGTCGGCATGCAGCGCCGCGGCGATCGCCACCGCAGTGGTATCTGAGCCACCACGCCCAAGCGTCGTGATGTTGCCCTCGTCATCGACACCCTGAAAGCCAGCGACCACGGCAATCTCGCCACGGTCGAGCACCGCGTTGATGCGCGAGCCATCGATGTCGCGAATACGCGCTTTGGTAAACGCGTTGTCGGTCAGGATGCGCACCTGGTGACCAAGCAAGCTCGCGGCCTTGCCTCCGAGCGATTGAATCGCGATCGACGTGAGCGCTGCTGATACTTGCTCGCCCGTCGACGCGATCGCATCGAGCTCTCTCGCGCTGGGTACGGGGGTCACATCATGCGCGAGCTTGAGCAGACGATTCGTTTCGCCGCTCATCGCACTCACGATGAGCACGACGCGATGTCCCGCTGCTTGTGTTGCAAGCGCCCGACGAGCCACGTTTTGAATGCGCTCGAGGCTGCCTACCGAAGTACCGCCGAACTTCTGGACGACAAGGGCCACGGGCGCTCGCTAGCGTTCATGAGGCGGCGCGTCAAGCGGGGCTGAGGTGTTCCAGAAGAGGTGACATTGGTGTACCCTCGACCAGTGTCTCCGGGAGCCTATTTCGCAGAAGCAGCGCTCATGCTTCTCACCCTCACGATCGTGCTTGGTGCCGTCGTGGTGGTGTCGCGTCGTTGGGGCATCGGGGGCACCGTCGGCCCACTCGAGCTTGTCGGGCGTCTGCCGCTCGACCCGCGCAGAGCCATCTACCTCGTTCGCGTTGGCCCTCAGGTGTTGGTGGTGGGGGCAAGCGACGGTGGGCTCGTGAAGCTCTCTGAAATGGCCGCAGATGATTTGCCGCCTGCTGCAAAAACCACCTCGGCGCTCGATGCGTTGCGCTCGGTCGTGTCTCGATCCTCGACCGGCGAGGGTTCGCCATGAGTACGTTGGTTTCGCTTCTGCTCGCGTCGATCTTGCCGCTTGCTGCGCTGTCGATGACGTCGTTCGTCAAGGTGTCGACGGTGCTCGGCATCGTGCGTAGCGGCATTGGTGCGAATGATGTGCCGTCAGGCACGGTGATTCTCGCTCTATCGGTTGCGTTGAGCGCGCTGGTGATGAGCCCCGTCGTTCGTGTGGTGGCCGACAAGCTCGAGGCAGACCCTGCGTTCCATGCACCCGCAGCGCCGTCCCAAGACAAGCACGACGCGCGGGCATCGGACGACACCGCAAAGCTCGGGTTGGTTCTATCAGCGGCGCGAGAGCCCGTGCGCGGTTTCCTCAAAGCGAATACCGCACCGCGAGAGCAAGAGCGCTTCTTCTCGCTTGCGGTGAACGCTTCTCGCGCAGCGAACATCACACCAGGGTCAGCCAACCCTGCGGTTTCACCTTCGGCCGACGACTTCACGGTGCTCACGCCGGCCTTTCTCACTACTGAGCTGACCGAGGCTTTTTCATTGGGGGTCGCGCTACTTCTTCCGTTTCTCGTCATCGACTTGGTCGTGGCCAACCTACTGGTTGTGCTTGGCCTCTCATCGCTTTCGCCAACCCAGGTCAGTCTTCCGCTCAAGCTCTTGCTCTTCGTCTCGATCGACGGTTGGGGCTTGCTCGGGCAGTCGCTGATCTCTGGCTACCAACCCGGCTAATCGAGAGGGCAGAACGACGATGAGCCAATTGCTGGGGCGAGGCGAGATCATCGACGGGCGGTACGCCGTGAGGCGTGAGCTGGGTCGTGGCGGTATGGCCGCCGTGTACCTCTGTCGTGATCGCGTCGTGGGTGATGAGTGCGCGCTCAAAGTCTTGTTCGTCGAGGGCGACCCCGAAGGGCATCAAGCGCAGAGCCACATGGTGTGGTTCCAGCAAGAGGCACGTGCGCTCGCCGCGCTCGATCACCCTGCCATCGTTCGTGCTCGAGATTTCGGAACGCTGCCCAACGGCGCCCCGTTTCTCGTGATGGACAAGCTCGACGGTCGTTCGCTGTTTCGCTGGATGCAAATGGGCCCGATGCCATGGCCCGTCACCTGGACACTCATGGACCAGGTGCTCGCGGGGCTTGCTCATGCGCACGCTCGTCGAATCATCCACGGCGACCTCAAACCCTCGAACATCATGCTCGATGCGCGAGGTGGTCTCGAAGCACCGCGGGCGTTCATTCTCGACCTCGGGTTGGCGTGGTTGCTTGCGGATCACATCGATCCGCGGCTTCGTGTCGAGGCACCCGATGCGCTCGCGTTGCCCATCGGCGGAGGTACTCCGGGTTGGCTTGCACCCGAGCAAATCCGTCAAGCGACGCCGCACATTGGCCCTGCCACCGATCTGTACGCGCTGGGGTGTATTCTGTGGGAGCTTCTCACCGGTCGCGAAGTCTTCGACGGTACGCCCGACGAGATCCTCGACATCATCGACGAAGCACCGGTGCCGATGCCCAAGCTGCTGACGGGTGTGCCGAAGAAGGCAGGTGACTTCGTTGTCCAGCTTCTGGCGAAGCGTCCGTGGCATCGATTTCGATACGCGGCCGATGCTCGCGCTGCGTGGTGGTGCGTTGAGCTGGCGCCTGCAGGCCAATCTGGAAGAGACCCGCCTCGAAGTGCGTCAGAGCCCCCGCCGTTCGACGTGCCTATCCCTGCGCTGAAGTCACGCGCTCGAGGGCCGGCCGAGATCATCCTGGCGCCAGGCATCTTGGCGCTGAGGGGCCATGCCCGTTGGTGGGTCGAAGGCGAGCGACGTTGCTTCTCGAAACGGTCGCAGACATCCGTGCAGGTCGGCGGAGCAATCATCGTCTCGTGGTGCTCGAGGGCGACGCGGGTGGCAAGAGCCGTCTGGCCAGTGGCTATGTGAGGCGGTGCACGAGCAGGGGTCGATGATTCCGCTTCGTGCGCGCTACCGTCCGACACCGTCGCTAACAGTGGATGCGAGGAGCGTCCTCCGGCTACAACCTCGAAGGCCAGTCGCGCGAGGTGATTGAGCAGAAAGCGTTGATGAACGTGCAAGGTCTCGCTCGGACGAAGAGCTGCACGTGGGTGGCCGCGACCGCTGCGTGGTTGCGCCCACCTGCACCGACGAGCCGATCGAGATCGGTGCATCGGGTAAACGTTTGGCCGTCGACAAGCCCGACTTTGCACGAGCGATCGTGTTGTACGCATTCGAGAAGATCTCGGTGGGTCGACCCATCGCCTTGTGGCTCGATGATATTCACCTCGCGCCCAAAGCCACCTTCGAATCACTCGCACGATTGCACGTCGACGCGAACAACCTTCCGTTGTTGATGGTGCGCGACCGTACGCGCAGAAAGTGTGGCTTCGGATACGTCTGGCGACTTCGCTGTATCGACGAAGCTGATGCGCGTGTTGCCGTCCGGAAAAGATCATGGTGGCACCGCTGGCGCGACCGATACCGAGCGGATGCTTCGAGCGACGTTGCCGCTCTCTGACGCGACGGTGAAGACCGTGATCTGCTCGCGCGAGCAGAAAGCGCTCTTTGCGCTTCGGCTCGTTCATGCGTGGGCCAGTGGCGGGCGCATCAAGCTGCGCGAAGGCCAGTACGGGGATTGATGCGTCTTCGTGGGCGGGCGGTCACGGCTATGACTTGTGGGACGAACGTCTCGCGGCCCTCGAAAAGCGTTCAGCTTGCGGCGTTTGCTGCCGCTGCTGGGGGCAGATATCCTCTCGACCCGCTACTCAGCTCGCCACGTCGATGGGCCTCGATGGTCTGGCTGCGGTCGGCGCATTCGTCGAGCGCAGCTTCTATTCTCCGAGCATGGGCAACGACTGCGGTGGCTGGTCTGCTTCACGAGCACATGATCGCGGCTCAGCTCGTTACCCGATGCGGCGCGTGTCTACCGGCTCGCGGCCGATGCGCTGGTGTTTCATCCGGACGCAGGCACCGAGCGTGTGGTTGGCGCACCGTGCACAGAACCTGTTGATCGCAGGCGAAGCCGAGATGGCTGCTGATGTCGTGCTCGGGTTCGTCGAGGTCGCGTGGGCTCGATGTCGAGACGAAGCCGCGATTCGAGCAGATGCTCGTTGCTCGAAGGCAAGCTCACGAGGGTATTGCTCGCGTCGCGTGCTTCTCGCTGGGCGGCCGAGAGTCGAACGACTTGCTGGGCAGCTCGTTGCCTCGTACGCTCGTCGAAGCTGCGGCGCGATGGCTTCGTGGCGCTCGACGATGGCGAAGGGCGCGGCCTCGCTTCGTTTGCTGGCTCAACTTGCCAGCGATCAAGGGCAAGCGGGCGCTGCGGCTGACTACGCCGAACAAGCGTATGCGATGTTCGTGGCGGTTGGGCACGATGGTGGGCGTGCTGCATGCGAGATGGTGCTCGGTCAGTGCGAAGCTCTTGGCGGCAATCACCGCGCCGCCTGCACTCGTTTTTCGAATGCAGCCGCGTCGGCGCAGGCGGCATCACCTCCACGAGCCGATCGATCGCGCGCAGTGTTTGCGATTGTGGGCGCTGTCTGAGCTCGCGCTGGGCAAGCTGGGCAATGCGCGTGATCTGTTAGTGGAGGGCACGTGGCGAGTGCAACGGGCTCGTTCATCTTCGCGGTTCCCGTAGAGGATGTCCTCGCGCCCCGGCATGCGCACCGTGCAGGTGACGTCCCCGAAGCGCTCGATCGCGCCCGTTCTGCGCGGGCTCGTTATGTCTCGCTTCACAGCGAAGCGTCGCACCAGGTGCGATCGCTGACCGCTCGTCGTGGGGCTCGTCGGGTGTTGCGTCGACGCCCTCGCCTGCAACTGAATCTGCGAGAGGTTCTGTGGCACTCTTCGCCCATGCGATCCGCGTTGGTCATTGGGCTCGTGCTTCACGTCGGGCTCCTCGGGTGTGCGTCTGCTCCTGGTGTTGAGTCGCCCACTCCATCCACGGCCAACGAGCCTCGTCATCCTGCTTCGACCGCAGCTTCTTCACCGACAGAGGTCGCGGTTGAAGGCCGCCGCCTCGTCTCCACCTGCGGTGGCGCGAGTGGTGCCAGCGAGCAAGCCCATCGACGATGGAAGGTTCCTGCGCCGAGTTACGTGACGCCCCCTCGTGCGGTGCCGGTCACTCCGGGAGATCCTCATCACGGATCGTTTTCACTCGATGAGGCGCTGCCTCGACACGTGGGTGATGGCGACAAGATCGTTGCGACGATCTCGACATCGCTTGGGGTGTTGAGCTGCGATCTTTTCTACGATCGCGCGCCGATCACGGTCGCGAATTTCGTTGGGCTAGCGACCGGTCGTCGCGCATGGAGAGACCCGACGGGCCAATGGGTCAACACGCCCATCTACAACGGAGGCTCGTTTCATCGTGTGATTGCGGGCTTCATGATCCAGGGCGGTGACCCGACAGGGACAGGCTCATACGACGCTGGATATGTGATCCCGGACGAGATCTGGGTGGGTGCAGCCCACGATCGCGAAGGGTTGCTCTGCATGGCGAACCGCGGCGCTGATACCGGAGGCACTCAATTCTTCATCACCGATGCCGCAACGCCCCACCTCGACAAGATGAGCTCGTACACCGTGTTCGGAGCTTGCGAGCCCACCTCGGTCGTTCATGCGATCGCGACCACGCCAGCGATTTCGTCAAGGCCCACCACTCCAGTGACCATCCACAGCGTCACGATCAACGTGGGTCGCTAAGCACAGAGACGTTTGGAACGACGGCTGAAACCGGATCTATTGCTTCGCCCGGCGTTGTTCATCGAGGGTGGCGAGAAGCACGGCCCCGCAACAGCCCACGAGCTTCTTCAGCCAGGGACACTACGCCACCCTCCCAGCTCTTCGAGGATTGCTGAGGCTTCGCCGAGGCGCTGGTCGGGGAGCTTCTGCAGCGCGTCGCGAACCGGGGAGCGATCCACGTCTGCGACAGCATCGATCAGTACGCGATCCGAGCGCTCAAGCTCACGAAGCACAGGACCGATAATGGGGTCGTCCCAAAGCTCTGCAGACAGAGGTTTGAAATACGCGTTGAGGACGTCGTCGTCGTAGCTCGGCTTCATGCTCAATCGGTGATGCAATACCTATATCAGATCGAACAACCTCACGCCGGGACACTGACGCCGACCCTTCACCCGTAAGCATTCGTTTTTGGCAACACGACCGCGAGCGTCAACGCGCTCGGGCCTCAGTAAGCACTTGCTCCCACGAGGTGACCGAGCTCGGATCCGAGCGATGCTCCTCGACGCGACGCCGAAGCTCTTCTCGCTGTGAGTCGAGCACTGGCACGTTGTCAGGCGCAGCGGCGTTCTGAGGTGCGCGGCTCGAGTGATCTCGAAGGGCGCAGGCGTGGTAGATCGACGTGCACGATGAACCCGCCTCCTGCCCACGCGTTGGCCTCGCCGTGGCCCCCCGGTTGGGAGATCCC
>JAXLYQ010000002.1:0-152385 GCA_046351315.1 Polyangiaceae bacterium | reverse complement strand
GCTACGGCGTCTACTGGTCGAAGATGATTCGCTCGCCCTTTGCGCTGCGACTTTCGGCAGGCTTTTTCACCGAGGATGTGCTCGGTCAGTTGCTCGGCATCGCACTGCCCGAAGAAGCGTTCTCTCGAGGCTATTTGCAGAGCGCGCTCGATAAGGTTTGGCCGCCCAAATACCGCGTGCTTGGGGCCATGATTGGGCCGTCTTTGTTGGTGAGCAGCGTCATCTTCGCGCTGGGTCATCTGCTCACCGAGTGGCACGTCACACGTCTCGCCGTGTTCTTTCCGTCGCTCGTGTTTGGATGGCTCCGATCACGCACGAAGGGAGTCGGCTCCAGCGTCGTGTTTCACGCTGCGTGCAACCTTCTGGTCATCGTGCTCGCTCGCGGCTATCAGCTCATCAAATGAGCATCGCTCGCGCCGCATTGTTCGATCTCGATCGCACGTTGGTTCGCGTCGAAACCGCGAGCCTCTACGTCAAATACACTCGTGAAATCGGCGAGACCACCTGGCGTGATGATCTTCAAGTCGGCTGGTGGGTGCTGCAATACACGCTTGGTGCACTCGACGCTCAAGCCGTCGCCGAGCAAGCGTTTGCGACGATGAAAGGCGTGCCAGAAACCGTGCTCGCCGCTCGATGTGACGACTGGTTCAATCGATATGTCGAGCGACATATCTGCGACCGCGGACGCCAAGCCGTCGCCTACCACCACGATCGCGGAGACATTCTCGCCATCGTCACCGGAGCGTCACCCTATGTGGCTCGGCCTCTCGCACAGCGACTCAACATCCCCCATGTCGTGGCCACCGAGCTCGAGGTCATCGATCACACGCTGACGGGTCGTCCCGTGTACCCGCTCTGCTACGCACACGGCAAGATCGAGCGAGCACAGAAACTCGCTGATTCGCTTGGTTTTCGTCTCGAAGACGCAACGTTCTACAGCGACAGCTTTACCGACTTGCCTCTGCTCGAGGCGGTTCGAGAGCCCGTTGTGGTGAACCCAGATCCGAGACTCAAGCGAGAAGCCGCTCGCCGAAAATGGCGAGTCGAGCGATGGTAGCCGCCAGACATCGTGCGGCCGTCATCGAACTTCACTCTGCTGGGTCACGCGGCTTACGCGCTCGCCCTGCTCGCCTGGCTCGCGCCTCGAGAGGCGCACGCCCACGCGATCGGGTTGTCGCGAGGAGACTACTCCTTCGATGGCACGACGATGTCTGCAACCGTCGTCATCGCCAACCGAGAGCTCACGTCTCTTCTCCCCGCGTTCGACGCGAACCACGATGGCGCGCTCGATGCCGAAGAGCTCACCAAGGCAAACGATGCTCTGACGACGGCCATCGCTTCCCCACTCACGGTCGAAGTCTCGGGCTCGCCCTGCCCCACCGTGCTGAGCCACGTCGCACTCATCGAAGAAGACGGCGTGCAGCTTCAGCTCACCGCTCGCTGCGCCAAAAGCTCCGAGCGAGTCAGCGCACGTCTCGGGTTCGTCGCGTCACTCTCTCAAGGGCATCGTCACATCGCTCTTTTCGACGGCGGTTCACAAGGTCAGTCGATCGTCTTTGCGTCTCAACCCACCATCGAGATCTCTGCTCATCACACCCAGAGCGAACATCACGACACGAGCTTCGGTGCCCTGTTCAAGATGGGCGTCGAGCACATCCTCACCGGATACGATCATCTGCTCTTCCTGTTCGGGTTGATCATCGTTGGGGGGCGCCCCCGAGCGCTCGTCGGAGTGATCACCGCCTTCACCGTCGGGCATTCGTTTTCACTCGCGCTTGCAACCCTTGGCGTGTTCTCGCCGAGCCCGTCGATCATCGAGCCAGCGATCGCGCTGTCGATCGCGCTGGTTGGTATCGAGAACTTTTTCATCCGTGATGCCGCGCGGCGTTGGCGAATCACCCTACCCTTCGGGCTCATTCACGGCTTTGGTTTTGCCGGAGCGCTCACCGAAATTTCTCTCGCGAAAGATCGCATTCCGCCAGCACTCCTGGCCTTCAACTTGGGTGTCGAAACGGGTCAGCTTGCCGTTCTTGCGCTGGTGCTTCCGCTGGTACTTCTCGCGCATCGCTCCGAGAAAATTCGAGACAAAGGCATCAAAGTGATCTCGGCCTTGATCATCGTCGTGGGGCTCGTGTGGTTCGTGCAACGCATCGGGTGAATCTCGTCAGGGTGTAACGAGCTCAGACAACGTTCACGGCGATGACGCACGAGCACAGTTGCGTTGCCTTGGCTCTAGCGTAGAGCGTGGCGCTACCTCCCATGCGTTTCTTCTTGGCTCGTGTACGGCTCGCGCAAAGAGCAGGTCTTCTCGTTGGTCTAACGACCCTGGCTCTGAGTGCGACCGCACACGCTTCGCCCGAGATCGAATCGAGTGTGCTCGACCGTGCCAAGCAAGGGTTGCCCCAGCGTGTGATCGTCGAGCTGGTTGACCCACTCTCGCGCGACGACGTGGCTCAACACCACGACCAAAACGATCGTTCGACACCTGAAGAGATTCAAGAGAGAGAGCTCGACCTAAGCATTCGCAAAGATCGCGTACGCGCGCTTCTCGCAGCCTCGTACAAGCCTGCAACTGAGCTTCACGATCTGCATAGCTTTCGATTGATGTCGGTCGAGATCCAACCCGATCATCTCGCCGCGCTTGCACGCTCACCCGACGTGGTTCGTGTTCACGAAGATCACCTTCGCTACACCAAGGTCACGTCGTCCGTACCGTTCACCGGAGCGCCCAACTTCAGGACAGAGTCGACCTCGGGCCAGGGCTCACGGTGTAGCAGTGCTGGATACGCCGATTGACTGGAGCAACGGAACGTTTGGCCCCTGCACGCAACCCGGAGACCCCGGTTGCGGAGTGCTCGCGACCGTGAACTTTTCACCTGACTCAGAGGAGTTTCTGCTCTCGAAAGAAAGCGAATCGCACGGTTCTAACGTATCGGGGATCATCCTCGCGATGGCGCCCGCCGCGAAGGTTCTTAGGCTCAATGTGTTTCGGTGGGATTCATCTCAAGACTCGGTCGTCTCTTATGAAGGCGACGAGCTCTCTGCGCTTCAGTGGGTCGTCGACAATGCAGCGACGTACAACATCGTCGCGGCCAACATGTCTCTTGGTGACAGTGTCGCGCATAGCCAGCCCTGTAACGGCGATGTGTTGTTCGATCCGATTCGCACGCTCTATCGCGACCATGGCGTCGTGACGGTGATCGCCTCGGGCAACGAAGCACGACCGAACGCGACGGCTTCGCCTGCGTGTATTTCTCTCGCGGTAACCGTCGGCGCGCAGCTCGATACTGACATCGCCGATTGGTGTGGCACCGGGCAGCAAGGCGTAGGTCAAATCGCCTGTTTTTCGAATCGTTCCGGCATGGTCGACATGACCGCCCCCGGCGTGATGGTCACCGCTGGCGGGCAGACCAACCTCTCGGGAACCAGCATGGCCGCGCCTCACGTGGCCGGAGCGATCGCGCTACTTGCGTCTCATCTTGGTGCCCCTGCAACGCCGGTGAGCGCACACGATCTCTCGACGCTGCTTCGAACGTATTCGGTTCCGCAGCCGTTCAACGATCAACGCTTCGACCGTCTGCGACTCGATCAAAACCTTGCGTTCAACACGCGAGCTGACTTCGCGTACTTCTATCGCGACTCGAGTGAGAACGCGTTTTCGTCGGGGCCTGCAGCGTACAAAAACTCGATCGACGTCACGGGTGTCACAGGCACGCTCAGCGGCGTCTACCTCAACCTCGAGCTCACTCATTCGACGCCAGAAAACGTCCGCGTGAAGCTGACCAACCCTGACGGAGTCTCGGTCGAGCTTGCTCTGCCTGCAGGCCTCTCGCACTACAACGGCACACTCGGACGCACGCATCACGCGGGCGATCTCGCACCACTCGCAGGCGGCACTGGCAACGGAACCTGGTCTCTCGAGATCTCCGACATCACGGGTGCGTCGAAAGGGCACTATCTACGGTCGAGTCTCTTCCTGACGACCGAGTGCACACCACAATGTGGAGCCCTCACCTGCGGGGACGATTCGTGCGGTGGCTTCTGCGATCACTGTGTGGTCTACGACACGTGTTTTGCCGAGGGGAATCGCGACCCCAACAACTCGTGCGGCCTCTGCAAGGCGAGCTTCAGCACCTCGTCGTTCTTTGGTGATTCGGGCACCGCTTGTGACGACAACAACCTCTGCACCACCAACGATGTTTGCTCGGACGGCGTGTGTGGAGGCGACCCAACGCCATGCCCTGAGATCGAGTGCCAAGAGCTGATCACGTGCTCGGCAAGCTCGGGTCAGTGCCTCTATAAAAACTTGCCTCTCGGCACTCCTTGCTCGCAGGGCTCATGTTACGTCGGCGAATGCAAACCCATCGTGAACAACGTCGGTGGAAGTGCAGGGAATGCTGGCAGTACGACGGGCGGTAGCGGCGGAGACACCGGAGCGGGCGCGACGGGCGGAACGAGCAGCTCGGGAGCCGACCCAGCCTCTCTCAACGATGTCTCACCCGGCGGCGGATGCTCATGCAGAATCGGCGATTCGATGAGCACGAGCACAACGCGGTCGCTTCCTTGGTGGTTTGCGGTGGCGCTCGCGGCAGCTCGTCGCAAGCGATCGCGGAAAGGTTAATCCGATCGTCGTATCGCTGTTCTATCGTGTTGGTGGAGACGTTCGTACGGAGACCAACATGGCCAAAAAAGACTGGAAGCCGAAGAGCACACACGTGGTGGTGATGGGCCTGGGTCTCAACGACTGGGCAGACCCTGATGACCCGAGCTGGCGACGGCACGCCACGCTCGCAGATATGTTTCGCAAGGCTGGTGTTCCTGACGAGCAGGTGACCTTCGTCGAGGACGACGACGCGACACCGAAGAAGATGCGAAAGCTCTTGCCGAAGATCCTCGCCAACGCAGACGAAGACGCTCTCTTCGTTTTCTACTACGCCGGACACGGCGGGCTCGACGAAGAGAAAGACAATGAGTTCTACTTCGTACACCCCACCGTCGAAGACGATGCGCTGTACGGCCACGAGCTCATCGACATGCTCGAAGAGCACTACACCGGTTGTTACGCCGTTCTTCTTGCGGATTGTTGCTACTCGGGCGCACTCGCTCGCAAGGTCGAAGAGCTCGACACCGAGGGTTGGTACGCGGCGCTTACCTCAGCCACGAGCGACATCGAATCTACGGGCAACTGGACATTCACGGACTGCCTGCTCGATGCACTGCGAGGAGCGAAAGCCATCGACGAGAACGGCGACGGAACCATCACGTTTCAAGAGCTCGCCGACTATGTCGTGAACCGAATGGAGACAGAGGAGAACCAGCCTTCGGACTACGCCTACACCTCTGATTTCGATCCAGAGTTTCGCTTGGCTCTGGTTCGTTGATCAACGTTAGGTGCGCAACAGCTCGCTGACGATCACAGCTCGACGGCTCGACTCGAGACCACTGAGCTGAGCAAGCTCGGTGAGCAGCTCGACACGACGTCGCAGACGATCGTTTTCTGCGCGCAACAACACCCCTTCGCTGCTTGTCGTCTCTGCTTGAGCGACAGGCTGCGGCGGCGTTTTAGCAACCGGTGGCGCGACACGTGCCGCCGCCGGAGTAGCGTCCTTCGACGCTTCGGCGTCAACGGCGACTTCTGCCACCGAAACCGCGGGCGCAGCGGGCTCAGGGGCCCCTCGATACGTCGACGGCTGGGGCATAGCCGGCGCCAGATCGACCCCTCGCAGGTGGAACGAGAGAAGGTCCATCGCATCCGACAGGTAAGGCAATCGCTGCGTCGGATCAGGCGCGAGCATCTTCATGCAAAGGTGATCGAGATCGGGAGGCACACCGCCCACGACCTGACTGGGTGCGACCTCGCCGAGCGTGAGCACGCGCTGCATGATCTCGTGCGGGGTCATCTCATCCCAACCAAGGATCGGATGGCGATCGGTGAGCAACTCGTAGAGCATGATTCCGAATGCCCAGATGTCGGAGCGGCTTCCCATTGCCCCTTCGTCGCCGCTGATCTGCTCGGGCGCCATGTACGGCGGAGTGCCCATCAAGCCCGTGGGCTTCGGGTTCGCTTCCGAGACCTCCATCAAGTCGTTCGGCAGCGAAAGCAACACGCCATCGATCACGATCGGAGGCAAGCGAAGGCGATAGCGCGCACCCGGCTGAACAGAGACGAGACCCCAATCGAGCACATACACATCGCCGTGTGCGCCGAGCAGCACGTTGTCGGGTTTAAGATCTCGATGCCACAACCCTTGCGAGTGGGCGTAGTGCACCGCCGACATCGCGGATCGAAGCGCGTTCAACCGCTCGACACGTGACAGTCGACTGCACTCACGAAGCGAGCGTCCCTCGACATATCGCATCGTGAAATAGAGGTCGCCTCGATCGATAAAACCAAGATCGAAGATAGGCATGATCCCTGGGTGTTGAAGCCTCGCAGTGACCATGCCCTCCCGGAGAAAATGACGAATGACGAGCTCGTCACCACGCAGATTCTCAGCAACTTCTTTGATGGCAACCACCCGCCCGGTACGACGCTCACGAGCGAGAAGAATCCTGCCCATTCCACCGTCCGCGATGATTCGCAAGACGCGGTAATACGCATCGAGTGTGGTCGGCGTTCGAGCCGCCAACGCGGCAGCCGCAGCATTCGGAACAGGTTGCGCCCCACGAGAAGAGGGGATCTCAGGAAACAACGCCTGCGGCGCATGCCCGCCCTCGTTCGTTACACTCGTCGCCTCGGCCGTCGCACTCGCGACCTCGCCACCTCGATTCGATGGAGGAGTCAGCGTTCCATCAGCGGGGGGAATCGTTCCATCCACCGTTGGGATCGTGCCCGAAGGCATCGGCGGAGGAGGCACCAGCGCTGCTCTTGTCTTCGGCGGAGACAGCGTTGCAGCGACGGGCGCTGCGCAGTGCGGGCAGAACCGAAACGTCTCATCGACCGGATGCCCGTAGGCGCAGAGAACGAGCCCCATCACTCAACCTCGCACGCGAACCCAGGTGCCTTGACCCATCGCGGGCTCGGTCTTCACGCCGTGCCAGTGAGGCGGAAGCTTCGGCTCGGTCCAGAAGAACAATCGACGCGCATCGATCGGTGAGAGGTTGATGCAACCGTGTGAACGAGGGCGACCAAAGTCATCGTGCCAGTAGGCAGCGTGCAACGCGTACCCTCGTTCGAAGTACTGAACCCAAGGCACGTCTCGAAGCTCGAACTTGTTCTCGGGGTCGTCCGCATCCATCGTCGCGGTGACGTGCTTGTAGTCGATCCTGAACTCACCACGAACCGTTGAGGCCGTGGTCTCGGGGTCGCCCATACCGTCTTTGCCGGTCGATACGAGCGTGGCGTACACAGGCTTATCGCCCTCGTACATGACGAGCGTCTGCTGCCAGATGCTCACGTCGATCCACTTCTCTTTTTCCCACTCGAAGGTCTTGGGCGGGTCGGGTTTGTCGAAGACAGAGATCTCTTCGTACTTCAACCAGTGCCCGTCTTCGGTCTCGTAGTACTTCGTCGAGTTGTACTTTTTGACGTTGCCGGTGAGCTGATAAATCTCCCTGAATTCAGCCTCTCCGCGACGCTTCCACTTGGGCGTGTTGTTATCTTCGTAGAACCAAGCGGTCTCACGACGCACCATCGCAAAGGGGAACTTTTGCTTCCCGTCGAGGGGGATCCCGTGGAACGGCGAAGCATAGTGAGGCTTGATCTTGTCCTCACCGATCAGGCGCCCATCGAGCAACACCGTGAACTTACGATTGCCGCTCTTCTCGTCGCCCTTGAACGATCCGAGAACCGCGACCCCTGCATGACGTTGAATCTTGCCGTTGAAGATCGAGTACTCGGGCGCCTTGAACGTCGAGATGTTCGGGATCTGCCTTCGACCGCGCAACCACCACGGCGTGTCTCCGTCCTCGAGCATGCCGAAGAGGTTGTCCTCGTCGATCTGCGGAGGCGTCGGCGGCGGTGACTTCGCCGGGATCGTCGCGTTGCCTTCAGCATCGAGCGGCACGTGATTCGCGCCTGCCTTGTCGATGGCGTTCCACTTGGTGTGGAACTTCCTGAACCCTTTCAGGTGCTCGCTGACGCCGAACTCGAACTTCTCCTGCTCCTGCTTTTTCGGCACCTGGTGATAGAGCGCCGAGTTCGCACGCACGAAGCCGTATTGATACGGCATCGGCTTGCTCAGATCGGGTTTGATACCCAACGCACGAATGATCCTGTGCCCGAGATCGAGCGTCGCGTCTTCGCCCGCGCAGATGTATCCAGCAGGCTCGACCGCGTACCAACCCTCGGGGCACTTGTCTCCAGGGACAGGTTTCTCGGAGCGTCCAACCGCTTCACCCAGTCGGAGATACCCGAGCTTGCGAGCTCCGTGATCGGGACGATCGAAGACCTCGGTGCGAAGTGACAACGCGGCGATCTTCGGGCCGTTGGCCTTGATCTCGGGACGCGGTGGCGCAGGTGGCTCTGCAGCCGCTGCAGACTTCGCAAGCCCAGGGTCAGCACTCGGTTGATCAGGCTTCGCAGACTGCGAGCGGCAACCTGCGATCGCAAAGCCGCCAGCGACCAGCGTCACGATGAGAGTTGCTGCAAGAGAGTTGCGCTCGGACAACATTCGCTCCCCGTGTCATGACCCGGAGCGATTGGACCAGTTTTTGGCAAACCTCGTTCACTCGTGTCTCGATCACGGCGTTATGACCGCAGGCCGACGACACGCAGCATTCGCTCTCGGATGTCTGCTCGGGGTGCTTTGGTCATCGAACGCCTGGGCGGGCGACCCTGATGTGTTCGATCCGACGTCGACCAAAAACTTGCCCGATATTCCAGCTCCACCATCGATCGCCGATCTCACGCATCGAGGAACGATCCTCGGCGTTGAGGGAACCTTCGCGAGCACACAACCCAAAGCCACCGAGGTGGGCGGAGAGCTCCCACCTCGATCCTTCGTCGGGTCGCTACGTGTGTCGGGCGAGCGAAACATATCGAACCGCCGTTGGTACATCGGAGCGTCAGAAGAGATCGCGTACGGCAACCCTCCGGGCCCGGTCGGTGGCCAACTCGTCGCGGGTTATCCCGAGGTTTGGATTCGCGGGATTTGGGCTTCGCGAGTCGGTCTTGCGTATGGCGGCGGCCTCGGTCTGGTCGCGCCCTTGTTCTTGCGAAAGCCAAACTCAGAGGCCGCGATCGTCGCCGAGCAAGTGCGCGTGGTGCGCCCGTGGGACTTCGTTCACTTCGACGACAACAAGTACACGTTCCGACCGTTTCTCGACGCGCGCATCGTGGACGGACGCGTGTTGTTTCAGCTTCGTCAGGGCTTCGATGTGCAGGGGCTAGTCGCCGCAGCGCGATTGCCTGACCCGAGCTTCGTCAGCCGAACCACCTTGTTCTTTGCGTATCGCCCGATCGACGAGCTCGCGTTGGGCCTCGAGCTTTGGGAGATCTACTTCGTGAGCGCACCAAAGCTCCCGGACGGCAGCGCCTTCCCGGATGACCTTCGCGCCGTGTTCTCGATCTCTCCGAGCGTGAGGTGGTCTGGCAAAATGATTCAACCGAGCGTGTCCGCGATCTTTCCGTTCGATCGCCCGTTGTTCGCGACGGTGCAGTCGTACTTCGGCGCACGAGCGGCGATCGACTTCGTATTCGAGTGAAGAGCCGAATTCGTCACGGCCAAGTTCTGTGCGAACGTGACCGTTCATTGGCCATTCGCCCGCGGATGAATCTACGAGCGGGCCATGGCCATCGCGATCGACATGAGCACCGCTGAACCTGACCCGCGCGCCAAGATCAGCCCTTTCGTTTCGAACCTCGACAAGGACGTCTTTGCGGTCTTCGGGTTGCCCGAAGAAGTGATCGCGGTGTTGTTCGCGTACTACTCACGCAGTCGCGATGACCTGCGCACGAACCTGGCGAAGTTGATCCAGGACGACGAGCTCGCGCTCGGAGAGACACAAAGCAACTCGAATAACGGTCTCGCCAAGCCCGCGCTCGCTGCAGAGAAGGCACGTGCGTTTCACGAGAAGTGGGTCGTCGGTTACGGGCACGGCTCGGTGGCAGAGCACGCAGTCGTACACCTCGCGGTCGAGAACGTTTCGATCCTCGCCTCGAAGGTGATCGAAGACCTTCGACTCGGCTCGTACACCGAGAAGAGCACGCGATACGTGGCGTTCGACGCGGATAGCTACGTCGACCTGCCGCAACTGCCGGCGAGCTTGCGACGTGTGTATCGCGATGCGTGCTCGAACCTGTTCCGTGTGTATCTCGATTTGATTCCGAAGGTCGAAGCGGGCCTCAAGCAACGAGTGCCTCGCGCAGAGGGTCAAACCGTACGCGCGTACGACACGGCGATTCGAGCGCAGGCGTTCGACTTGTTGCGAGGGCTGTTGCCAGCGAGCACGCGAACGAATCTCGGTCTCACCGCCAACGCGCGCGCGCTCGAGCACCTGTTGTCGAAGATGCTCTCGCACCCGATCGACGAGGTGCGCAGCGTGGGCGAATCCATGCTCACCGAAGCACGCACGGTCACTCCGACGCTCGTGAAATACGCATCAGCCAGCGCGTTCCGAGCGACGCTGTCGAAGCAAGTCGAGCCATCACTACACGGGCTTGCGATTCGACGAGATCACGAGAGCGAGGCGGTACCGGTTCGCTTGCTTCGACACGACGCCGACGCACTCGAGCGCATCGTGCTCGCGCTCGCATTTCAAGACGAGCAACTCGCCGTCGATGCTGAATCCCTCGTGGCAGACCTGCCGCGACAGGACATCGCTGCGCTCGAAGAGGTGATCCGCGCGGCGGTCTCTCAGCGAGGCAAATGGGATGCGCCACCGCGTGCATTCGAAGCGACCTCGTACACCTTCGAGCTCACGGTCGACTACGGCGCGTATCGAGATCTACAGCGACATCGCTTGCTCACGCCGTTCCCTCGACGATTGGGTTGTGAGCTGGGTGCGGATATCCCGCCCGAGCTTGCCGAGCTGGGTGTCGAAGAGCCGTTCAGGGCTGCTCTCGAGACCTCTCGCCGCGCGTGGGAACAACTCCGCGACCACGACCCCGAGATCGCTCAGTACGCAGTGCCTCTCGCCTACCGCATGAAGGTGTTGTGGACGATGAACCTTCGTGAGCTCTTTCATGTCGTCGAGCTTCGTTCGGCGAAGCAGGGTCACCGCTCGTACCGCAAGATCGCGCAAGAGCTGTATCGCACGGCATGCGAGGGTCATCCGTGGTTGGCGCCGTTGATGCGCGTCGACCTCGAGATGCACGAGCTTGCTCGATCGTAAGATCGTCATTTGCGGAAGACGAAGTACGCAGCGCCAGCCATGCACAGCGCTGCGTAGACGAAGTCGAGCGAGATCGATTTCTTCATCACCAACACCGAGAAGCCCATGAACACAATCATGGTGATCACTTCTTGTATGACCTTGAGCTGACCCAGCTCGAAGGTGCCGTATCCAAGGCGATTCGCGGGTACTTGAAAGCAGTACTCGAAGAACGCGATGCCCCAACTGCTGAGCACGGCGACCCACAGCGGACGATCTCCCAGGGTCTTCAAGTGCCCGTACCAGGCGAAGGTCATGAAGACGTTGGCGATGAGCAGCAGCGCGATGGTCGGCATGCGCGCGTCTTAGCGACGGGCTCGGGCGCGGCAATCGATCGCTGTGCGCTTGCTGCGATGCGCTCCTCTCTCTGAAGCGCGAGAGAGAACAAACTAGGATTCTGCTCGCGCTGCGGGAACAATCCCCCGATTGGGGTGACCGATGCGAGCCAGAATGCAGCGGGCGAAACGTGATGGGGTGAGGCAACGTGTTGCAGCGTTGTCGTTGGTGCTGTGTGCATGCGGGGGGAAGGCACCGTCGTCGAACACCACGACAGCGCCCACGCCGTATCTGATCAACGAGATCTTTTCACCACCGGGTGCGGGAGCATCGCTCGACGTGTGTAGTGTCGACTTGGTCTCGTGCTCGCCAGCGAGCCCAGGTCCGATCACACGAGTGCCAGGGGCGTTGCGAGTCTCGCCACGAGGTCACGCCACGATGTCTCGTAACGGCGCGAGCTTCTGGTTGGGTGGCAACTCATCGCTCGTGGTTCGCGATGAGAGCGCACCGATCGAGCTTCAACGAGGCGACATACAGATCAACACCACCCAGCAATCGATCGCCATTCTCGCAGGCGGCACGAAGCTCGAGCTGGGGCCTGGCAGCATCGCGGTGCTTGAGGCGACAGATACGAACCTAGCTGCGATCACCGTTCGAAGAGGAACCGCGATCGGACAAGGCGTGAAGCTTGCCGCAGGTGACTCTGCGAAGCTCTCGGCCGGCACACCTCCAGATGCGAATGCAGCCCAGCGAGGACAGCAGGCACCCATCGCGATGGACCTGGTGTTGCCACCTGCAACCCCGAGCGATTCGCAGCCTGCCCCCACGCGCGGTTTTGGGACATTGAGTGCGAGAATCCCGGGTACGAAAGACGTTGTACCTGGGGTGCGGTTGGTAAGGCACGAGGTGCACGCAACGGTCAAAGACGGCTTTGCGCATACCGAGGTCGAAGAGGAATTCGCGAACGACACGGACCGAGTTCTCGAAGGTCGTTACGTGTTTCCCGTGCCGCCCGAGGCAAGCGTGTCGAGACTCGCGTTGTGGGTCGGCGACAAGTTGATGGAGGGTGAGGTCGTCGAGAAAAAACGAGCGGCGTCGATCTTCAACGCCATCGTCGAAGACACCGTTCGACCGCGTGACCCAGCGCTGCTCGAGTGGGTGAAGGGAAGCGAGTTTTCACTCAAGATTTTCCCGATTCCGGCGCATGGATCGCGAAAGGTGATCTTGGGTTACGACCACGCGCTTTCGATGATCGGAGGCGAAGGTCGCTATGTGTATCCGCTCTCGCTGGGTGCTGACCAAGCGAACAAAATTGATCGACTCAAGATCAACGTCGACGTCGAAGATCTCGCGCCGATCGAGTCAGCCAGTGTCTCGGGCTACGAGGCGAAGATCACGGGTGAGGGCACCAAGAAATCGTTTAGCTACGAAGCGAGTGACGTTGTACCGCAAGGCGATTTCTCGGTTCGCTTCTCGCATCGAACGAACGCGACTGCAAACGTGTCGTACGCGCCTGCGACGAAAGACGAACCCGCCGATGCACCGGGCTATATTGCCGTTCGAGCCAACGTTTCTTTGCCCCCTGACATCGAGGTCAAACGGACAAGGGCATCACGAGCGTTCGTGCTCGACGTCAGTCGCAGTCAGTCGACAGAGACCCTCGCAGGCCAAGTGAAGCTCGTGTCGTCGATGTTGCACGAGCTAGACGAGGACGAGAAGTACGTCTTGTTGGCATGCGACAGCGCCTGCTCCACCTACCCCGACAAAGGCACGCAGCATGGAGCAGCATCGATCGAAGCGGCGTCGAAATGGTTGAGCTCGCTGACGCCGTCAGGCGCATCCGATCTTGCCGGCGCACTGATCGCAGGCATTCGCTCGCTGAGTAGCGAAGAGATCGCAAACGACCCGGCGCAGGTGATCTTTCTTTCAGACGGCTCTGCGAGCACGGGTGAGCTCACCGTAGACGCGATGGTGAACCACGTTCAACCCGTGCTTGCGAAGCGCCACGCAGACGTACGCATGTTGGGCGCAGGTCGAACGGTCGATGAGCTCACACTCGGAAGCCTCGCCACTCGATTGGGGGCGACCTACGATCGAGTGAGCAACGGAGACTCGCTCGAGAAGCGAGCGATTGATCTAGCGTTGTCGCTACGAGCACCGACGATCCGCGAACCGAAAGTGTCGTTGCCCGAGGGCGCGACGCTCGTGTACCCGACAGAGCTTCCGACGTTGCGGGTGGGCCAAGAGATCCAACTCGTGGCGCGTGCTGCCGCGTCGATGAACGGAGAGGTTGAGATCAAGGGAACGATCAACGACGCCCCTTACGTCGTCAAACAACGCCTTGCGAGTATCGATACGAGTCGTCGAAACGATCTGGTTCCGAGGCTTTGGGCTGAGGCGCGCATTCGTGCCATCGAAACCAACGCAAGCACCGCAACCAACCCGACCGAGCTGATCAAGCTGTCGCAACGGTTCAAGATCATGTCGCGGGCGACGTCGTTTCTGACCCTCGAGAGCGAGGCGATGTACGCCGAGTTTGGTATCGCGCGACCAGGTGCTCCGCCGGCAGATCGAAGCGCAGGCGTGGGCAATGGTGCTCCGACAATGCTCGCTCCGATCAACGCTCCGCCAACGATCGGCGAGTCGTTCGGAATGCTCGATAGCTTCGGATCTTCAGGGGTCTCGGACAAGGGAGGTCTTGCCGGTGCGGTGGCCGCAGACGCTGGAGGAAAGGGCGGCGCGGGAATGGGGTTCGGGATGCCTGGCGAGCACAAGGTTGCAGGGCCAAGCGGCCGGGTATCGGGTTCGTCGCGAGTGTCGTCTGGCTCATTGCCCACGGCTCCGAGGGTGATGGCATCGGTGAAAACACGAGCGCGGGCCTGCTACCAACGCGCATTGAACGCCAACCCTGTCGAAGCAGGGCGAGCTCAATTCAGGCTCGACATCGATGCCAACGGCGCCGTCAAAAACACACGCGTCACAGTGAGCGGATTGAGTGGAGGGGTTCAGTCGTGCCTGCAATCGGTGCTCAGCAGGTTGAGCTTCCAGCAACCCGAGAGCCCCACCGCTGTCGTCGAGGGCTCGTACACGTTCGACACCGATGGCGACACACCAGGCGGGCTTGCGATGGGCACGCGCATGCCCAGTGCACCCAAGCCAACGACCACAGCAACACACAATGCGGGCAGCGAGCGATGGCGAAGCGACGGAGAGAACGATCTCGCGAAGCTACGAAAAGCGTCGTCCGAGTCACCGGCGCTACGAAAAGCCCGCGAGGCGTTGATTCGAGGTCTGCTCATTCGCGGACGTTTCGAAGAGGCGATGAAAGAGGCTGATTCGTTCGCACAGAACGACCCCGATTACTCACCTGCGCTCGAGCTCGTTGCCTACGGAGCGGCAGCAGTCGGAGACGGAAAGAAAGCGCTCGCCTCGGTCGATGCGCTTGTCGAAAACGACCCCACCAATCGAGCAGCGCATCTGCGAGCGGCACAAGCACTCGAGGCTTCGGGAGAAGAAACGCGCGCGTGCTCTCACTGGCGCTCGGCCGCATCGCTGGCTGCGCCCTCAGACGACATCACCGCCGAATCACTACGTTGTCGAGCTCGCGTGTTGGGTGAACGCGATCAGGTCAAAGCCGAGATCGCTCTGCTGACGAAGGCTGGGCCCAAGGTGAAAAAACTGGCGGAGCAACTGGACGGGGAAATCCCGCGATACGAGCCAGGTGCATCGCCCGGCGCACTCGAGGCGCAGGTGACGTGCGAAAGCGAACCGTGCCCAGATGTGGCCATCGTATCTCCGAGCGGAACGATCTTCTCGAAGTGGACCCCCTCAGCCGCACGAGCCACGCAGCGTTCGATCTCGGTGAGCTCAACGGGGGCGGGCATGTATCGTACGGTGCTGGTCAAAAACGCGGTTCGAAGCGGAACCGTAAAGCTCAGGGCATTCGGCGCCGAACGAGTCTTTGCGTTCACCAAGGATTCATCGCCCACACTGGTTGAAACGGTCGTGAGCGAGCCTGACTGGACTCTCTACTTTGGGTCGGCGACCTGGGGCCTTCAGGGCTTCGCCTGTTCGTGCACGCTGCGATGAGAGAGAGGTTGTGCTAGCGGAGGCGTCCGATGCCTCTCGTCGAGATCGCAGGGCTGCACAAATCATACGACCACAACGGCAAGACACTCGAGATCCTACGTGGTCTCGACCTGTCGATTGACGCTGGAGAGATCATCGCGATCGTCGGCAAATCAGGTGCAGGCAAGAGCACGCTGTTGCACTGCATCGGCACACTCGATTTGCCTTCGGCGGGCACGCTGAAGATCGACGGCAAAGAGATCACTCAGATGTCGGCTGCGCGGCTCGCGGGCTTTCGCAACCAGTTCGTTGGCTTCGTGTTTCAGTTTCACCACTTGCTTCCCGAGTTCACAGCGCTCGAAAACGTGGCGATGCCTGGGATGATCCAGGGCAAGCGCATGAAGGAGCTCGACGCCCGAGCGAATCAGCTACTCGAGCTCGTGGGGTTGAAGCACCGAGTGGCGCACCGACCGGGAGAGCTATCCGGAGGCGAGCAACAGCGCGTGGCACTCGCCCGAGCACTCGCCCTCGAGCCGAAATTGCTGATGGCCGACGAGCCCACGGGCAATCTCGACACTTCGACGAGCGAAGAGATTCACCAGCTTCTGTTCAAGATCAATCGAGAGCTGGGTACGACGATCATCATCGTCACACACAACGACAAGCTCGCCGAACGTATGCCGCGCGTCGTGCACATGAAAGACGGTCGTATCGAGCGCGACGAGCGACGTTCTGACTACCGCGCGTAGTCGCTTCGACGAACCGCTTCGCCTCGACACGACTTCGCAGTAGCGTTGCTGGATGCGTCATTCGAGGGGGTCGTCGCATAACGGTCCGTGGTTGGGGCTGCTGATCGCATTGGCCGCATGTCGAGATACACACGCGACAGCGCTGGTGGTTGCAATCAGCTCGGACTCAGCAGTCACCCAGGCGATCGACACGCTCGAGATCTCGGTCACGCGAGCAGGGCAAACCAAGCTCGAGCAGAGCTACTCGTTGCCTCGTGACGGCAGGCTACCGGGGACGTTGACCCTTCAAAAAAATGAGGACGCGAGCAGCAGCGATCCGATCGAAATCACGGTCACTGGACGCAGCTCGACGTCAAACGCAAGCGCACCGATCATTTCACGCTCGGCTCGGCTTGGGTTCGTTGACGAGCATACGAAGTTGCTTCGAATGCCGCTGCGAGGTGACTGCCTCGGTGTCGAGTCTTGAGCGGAAAAACTTGTGATCGTCACGAGTGTGTCGACAGCTCAGTCGATGTAACACACTGCTAAAGATACCTCAACGAAGATGCCATCAAGGCACCAACGGCACTGCAGGCGCCTCGGGGGCGAACTGGCCTGGGCAGCACGGGAGGAGCAGGCTCGGCAGGAACTGGCGGGATGATGAAGCGCCGGAACTGGCGGGACGGTGGAACGGGTGGAACCGGCGGCACTTCGGGCACGGGCGGAACTGGCGGAACTGGAGGAACGAGCGGAAGCCTGGGTTCAGAGCACAGCAGAGTGCGGCGACATGTCAGGGCTGCGAAAGTGGAACCGGCGTAGCCGATGTTTGGTTATTGCCCCACGCACACTCACCGAAGCCCGTTTGCAGCGACAACGAAGCCTGCTGTTCGTTGGAAAGAGCACGTCGCATCGGACGCGATCGGCTCTCCGGTGATCTCGGCCAATGGCACGGTGTACTTCCAGTTGCGGACGATCAAATCCTGCGCGCTCGACATGGCACCGATGGATCAATCGTGTGGGATTCGACGAGCCATGGCTTGATGCAATCAGCGAGCCCTGCGATCGCGGCCGCGGCAACCTCAATCGTGGGTGCTGGCGATGGCGAAGCATCGCCCGTCCTCAGCACCGGCGGGTAAGCTCGGTGGTGAACGCCCTGCCGACAGGAGCGTTTATCACTGCGCGTCTCGGTGATCGATCCGAGCGGAAGAGCTTACATGGCTCAGGCGATCAGAACCTGCGTGTTGGATGGCTCATTACAAGGTGGTCATGCGCTGGCAGGCGGAACGCCAGTACGCCCGCAAAGCGATCGACCATTGAGCCGTCGTCGCCGCGTGAAGTCGTTCAGATGTATCATTGGTGCCCGGGCTGGATTCGGCGAATACCGGACATCTCCCTGCAAGCGGCCCGCGCAAGCGGAAACCCGTCGTCGGTCTGGGCGCGTGCTGGTCTGGTCAGGAACGGACTCAATGGTGCGTACGGCTGACCGACGCCGTTGCTGACCGGTACGTTTGCGCATTGCGCTGGAGCTGGCTGCTCACGCCGGTATTGACAACTCTACCTGACGATCAACCGCGACGGCGCCGTCGAAAAGCCTGGCGGCCTTTCCTGGCGGCGGCAGGCGATTCAACGCCCGCGATCGATTCGACCGGCGGTGATCGTGGGCACCTTTGGCGGACGACTCGCGGGAGTGGACGGCGAAACGGGCGCCCGAGCAATGGAGTATTCAGCTCGATGGACGCATCAGCTCGTCACCATCGATCGGCGCTTGACACAGCATGATTTTCATTGGCACGGCGACGGATCTACGGCATCGGGCCGCTCGATACATCGAAGTGCACTCAATACACCTCGGGCACCTCCGGCCTTGATCTGTGGACAGGATCGCGCACGTGGCAAGAGGCTCGCGACCTTTGTAAGAGCGTCGGCAGCGGCGTCTGGCGACGCTTGCGGATCCGACCGAATACAGCGCGGTTTCGTTGAAGCTCGCATCTGTCGCACCGGGGCTATGGTGGGTCGGCGCCGACGACCTCACGACCGAAGGCACGTTCGAATGGGTTGATGGCCAGACGCATCGTCTGAATCACTTGGTTGATGGGCGAACCTGACAACGGCGCGGGAGTCTTCGAAGAAGACTGTGTCGCACTCACTGCAGACACTGGCGAAGGTAGTGATCGCTCGTGTACGAGAGATCATCCGTTCGCTTGCCGAATACCGTGATATGTCTTCGGCGCTTCGCCTGCTGAAGGCGGCGCGACGCCCAGCAGGATCGGCAGGTGACAATACGACTCGCGAGAGCCTGCATAGGCGGGATTGCGTAGGGCAGACCTTTTCGCGTCCTGAAAAATCGCACTTGCACCCGCAGGTCGCGCTCGATCACCGCACCCAGCGCAGGAGGCCGATCGCCGCGCCCGTCTTCGATCGTGACGATCACGTTGGAGTCTTGTCACCAGCTCGACGCCACGATCGACGGCCCTCGCTCTCCGTGAGGTTTGTCGCAGGCCACACCTTCGCCGTTGATCGCGAGCACGAATGCATCGGTGCCGACCCCTGGCTTTTCGCCACGCCACTGAAACGCGGGGTAGAGACGATCCGGCAGAGACAACGGCCGCGAGACACCGACACTGGAGTCTTCGCGGCATCACCCGTCAACGCCAGCGCGTGAGTCACACCGATGAACGAAGTGCTCTCGAGTTGGTGGGCAGGGCTGCTGCGCGAGTAGATGCCGGCTCGAGCGGAGGGTCGTCTTGCGCAGGCTCGTTGGTTTTACCTCGGCCTTGACCGAAGCCCTGACAACCCGCGCCCACCAGGCGACACCGAGCAACGGCACCCTACCGAGAAGCAGGCGAAAGCATCGAGCCGAGACGATACCATGATGCGCAAACGAGGCGTTATTTGTGGCAGTTTGCGTCCGTGTCTCTCGAAGAGAAGCTTCGCGCCAAGCTCGCCGCAGCACCGTCCATCAGGGTCGTCGGTCGCCTGCGAAGCGTTACGGGGTTGTCGATCCGAGCCGCGCTCGCAGGAGCTCGCCTTGGCGATGTCGCCACCATCTCGCGTGCAGGCGAACCGCTGCTTACTGAAATCGTGGGTTTCGCAGACGGAGAGGTCTTGCTCTCGGCACTCGGAGACACCGCAGGGTTGGCCCCCGGTGACCCTGTCGAACGTACAGGAGAGCCGCTCTCGGTCCGCGTGTCATCCGACGCTCTAGGGCGAGTGCTCGACGGCTTGGGACGACCCATCGACGGAGGGAAACCACTCACGGGGCAAGCCTACCCAGTCGACCGACCGGCGCCGTCAGCACTGGGCCGTCCGTTGATCTCGCGCGCGCTCGAAACGGGCGTGCGATGCATCGACGCACTTTGCACGCTTGGTGAAGGTCAACGTGTTGGGCTCTTCGCAGGTAGTGGCGTTGGCAAGTCGACGTTGCTCACGATGATCGCTCGCGGAACGAGCGCCGACGTGGTGGTGTTTGCGCTCGTCGGCGAACGCGGCCGCGAGGTCGCCGAAGTGCTCGCAGACATCGACGACGAGACACGCAAAAAGTCGGTGCTCATCGTTGCAACCGGTGACGAGCCAGCCCTGGTGCGAGCTCGGGCTGCACAGACCGCGATGACCATCGCAGAGGCTCTGCGAGACCAAGGCAAAAGGGTGATGCTGCTGCTCGATTCGATCACACGATTTGCTCGAGCGTGTCGAGAGGTGGGTTTGGCTTCTGGAGAGCCACCCACGAGGCGCGGCTACCCACCGAGCGTATTTGCAGCGCTCCCTCGTCTGGTAGAACGCGCGGGTCTCACGAAGACCGGATCGATCACTGCAGTGCTGACCGTGCTCGTCGAAGGCAACGATCTCGAAGAGCCGATCGCCGATGAGGTTCGCGGGCTCCTCGATGGTCACATCGTGCTCGATCGAGCAATTGCGGCGGCAGGTCGTTATCCCGCGATTGATCCTCTGGCTTCGCTGTCGCGCGTCATGACGAGAGTGACGGATGCACCGCACCGTGAGGCTGCACAACGAACACGCGCACGTCTCGCAGCGTTGGCATCCCGACGAGATCTGATCGCGTTGGGAGCGTATCGGCGAGGGCAAGAACCCGCGGTCGACGAAGCGCTCGATCGTCGGGCAGATATCGAGAATTTTCTGGCGCAAGAATCACACGAGCACAGCCCGATGCGCGTCACGATCGAACGATTGCTCACGCTATTACGGCAACACATTCACGACGAGCACCGCAGGGGTTGCATAGAGGGGCATGCTCGCCGTAGAGGAGATGGCATGTCTCACGGCGTTGGCCTTCGTTGCACCATCCGTCTTCGCATGGGCGCTCATGACGCTCACTATGCTGGCGAGCTCGTTGACGGCGCTCGTATGTTGGCGCTCTTCGGTGATGTTGCGACCGAGCTGTTGATTCGACTCGACGGAGACGAAGGTCTCTTCCGCGCCTACGAATCGGTCGAGTTCCTCGCTCCCGTTCTCGCTGGTGACTACATCGAAGCCACGGGTGTCATCACGCGCGTGGGCACCTCCTCGCGGCAGATGGCGTTCGAGGCGCGAAAGGTGATCGCCAACTCGCGAACGGGTGAGCTGCCTCCATCGGCGGCTGACGTTCTCGGCGAGCCCGTCGTGGTGTGTCGCGCGGTGGGCACGTGTGTTGTGCCAGTGAACTTGCAGCGACGACGAGGGATGCCGCTCCCAGGGCTTCCGAGTGAGCCAGGTGCGAGCAGCGCATTGACCGCGGGCCATGTGGTGATCACGCCAGCGCCGAGCACGGTGATTACCCCCGCCCCAGCAGTGCCGACCGAGGTGATTCTCACAGCGGCCATCGTGGGCGCAGAGGTGACTCGCGAGCACACGCCATATCTTCCGATCACCGCACAAGAGATTGCCGATGAAGCCGCACGATGTCGTGAGGCGGGTGCGTCGGTCATCCACCTTCACGTACGCAACGCAGATGGCACGCCATCACAGTCGACCGAGCTCTTTGCAGCGGCGATCGATGCGATTCGAGCGAAGACTGATGTGGTCGTTCAGACCAGCACAGGCGGAGCGGTCGGGATGTCAATCGACGAGCGATGTGGTCCGATCGCGTGTCGTCCTGAGATGGCCACGCTCAACTGCGGGACGTTGAACTTTGGCGACGATGTCTTCGTCAACACGCGACCGCAGATCCGGCAGATCGCTCAACGGATCAAAGACGCCAACATCATTCCCGAGCTCGAGTGCTACGAGGTTGGGCACGTCGACGAAGCGTTGTTGCTCGCGAAAGAAGGCGCACTCACCGGGCCGCTTCACTTTCAGTTCGTGATGGGTGTCCCAGGTGGTATCGGTGCTCGCGAAGATGTTCTTCGCTTTTTGATCTCTCAGGTACCCTCGGGCGCATCGTGGGGGGTTGCAGCGGTGGGTCGGTTCCAAAAACCGATGACCGAGCTTGCGATCCGCCTCGGAGGTCACGCCCGCGTGGGTCTCGAAGACAACATTTATCTAGAAAAAGGCGTTCTTGCCGAAGGTAGTGCTCCCCTCGTTTCACGACTTGCGAGTTATGCTCGCAGTGTTGGCCGTACCGCTGTCGAGCCAGGTCGCGCACGAGAGCTCCTCGGGCTGAAACCCGGTCAGTTATCCTGTCGAACGCTTACTTACCGTCGCAAACTGAAGTACCAGCGCATCGCAACACACGAGCCGTTGCGAAAACCGAGTGACGTCGGCTACGATGGCAAGACTCTCCGCGCGCTGGCTAAAGATGATCCACACTTCGCGCCCCCCTCTACGAAAAAGGATTCGTCGATGCCGTTCGTGAACTTCATGAGCCGGGAGATCAACTGCAAGCTCGTCTATTACGGGCCCGGCCTGTGCGGCAAAACGACCAATCTCAAGTACATCTTCGAGAAGGCGAACCCGGACAACCGCGGCAAGTTGATCTCGCTGGCTACCGAGACTGAACGAACGCTGTTCTTCGATTTTCTCCCGATCGATCTCGGTACGGTCCGTGGCTTCAAGGTGAGGCTTCAGCTCTACACCGTGCCTGGTCAGGTCTTCTATGACGCCAGCCGCAAGCTGATTCTTCGCGGGGCTGACGGCGTCGTGTTCGTGGCTGACTCGCAAGAGATGCGAGAAGAAGCGAACATCGAAAGCATGGAGAACCTCGAGGAGAACCTCAAAGAGCACGGTCTCCAGCTCGATAAGATCCCGTTCGTCATTCAGTACAACAAGCGCGACTTGCCCGATGTGTTGCCCGTCGAGCATCTTCGCAAGTCGCTCAACCCGCGCAACGTGCCCGATCACGAAGCGGTCGCGCACCTCGGTACGGGCGTATTCGAGACGTTGAAGAGCGTGTCGAAGCTCGTGCTCGCAGACCTCAGCGCTGGCGGAATCGGCGGTCCGAAGAAGTTATCGGCGCACCTCACGCCCACAAAGCAAAACACGTCGACCGAGCCTCTCGCTCCGTCGACGTGTTGCTTTTTTGGGTTCGCTCGGCTCGCGTGTCACTCGGGTTGGATCACCGAGCAATCAAGCAAACATCACGAGCGTCGGGCTTGACCCGAAGCGTCGCGTACCGAGACGTCCGAGTCGTTGTTCTTCGAACCTTGAGGCAGCTCTTTCGGCTCAATCTCAGGGTCGTCCTTCAACCCTTTTTGAAGTTGCGGATGCCATCTGCCAGCCCCCGCCCGATATCGCCGAGGCGCGTAGCGCAAGAGAATCAGAGCGATGAAGGCGATGAGTGCGAGCTCTCCAGGGGCCAATTCGTCCCATGTGCGTTGATCTCTACTACCACCCACGATCCCTTGGGCAAGGCTCGAACGCTTGCTGCCGCGTTGCGTTGCGAGTATGAACGAATCGTGTCCCGCTCACTCGCCTCTCGCCTCGACGTTATCGCCCCTAGCGCCACCCTCGCCATGAATGCTCGCGCGATCAAGTTGCGCGAGGCAGGCCAAAGGTCTTCGCATTCGGCGTGGGTGAGCCTGACTTCCCCACGCCCGCTCATATCGTCGAGGCCGCGCACCAAGCCGCCCTCAAAGGCCAGACGAAGTACACGCCCGTCAGCGGCACCGCGAGCTTGAAGAAAGCGATTTGCGCGGCCGTTGCTCGCGACCGAGGCTGGACACCCACCCCCGACCAAATCGTGGTTTCGGTCGGCGCCAAACACGCCTTGTTCAACCTCGCTCTTGCTCTGTACGAGCCGGGTGACGAAGTCATCATTCCGGCGCCGTACTGGGTGAGCTACCCAGAGCAGGTCCGCATCGTGGGGGCCACGCCCATCTCGCCTGTAGCGCGAGAAGAAGACGGCTGGTTGCTCACCCCCGAAGCACTCTCTGCAGCTCTTTCGCCGAAAACCAAGGCGATCGTTCTCTGTACCCCGTCGAACCCCACCGGCGGCGCGTACAGCGCCGAGCACCTTCGAAAGCTTGCCGATGTCCTGGCGAAGCACGACTGCTGGATCATCGTCGATGAGATCTACGGCGACCTCGTATACGGTGGCTTCGAGTTCAAGTCGTTCGCGTCGATCGCACCCGAGCTTCGTGATCGCATCGTCGTCGTCGACGGCGTCTCGAAGACCTACTCGATGACCGGCTGGCGTATCGGCTGGACCATCTCGAACCCCGCGCTCGCCAAGGCCCTCGACACCGTCCAAAGCCAGAGCACGAGCAATGCTTCATCGGTCGCACAAGCCGCCGCAGAAGCCGCCGTTCTCGGCCCCCGTGATTCGATCGTGGCCATGCGAGAGACCTTCGCCAAGCGACGCGATCTCATGATCGCTGGGCTCAACTCGTTGCCTGGTGTGAAGTGCCGTACGCCCGAAGGCGCCTTCTACGCCTTCGCAGACGTGCGCGGTCTACTCGGCAAGTCGTTCGAAGGTCGTGTGTTGTCGACCGACGATGACATCGCGATGTACTTCCTCGAGCACGCTCACTGCGCCACCGTATCGGGTACGCCCTTCGGTGCTCCGGGCTACATCCGCCTTTCGTACGCAGTCAGCGAAGCCGACATCGAAGGCGGTATCGCTGCCATGCGCGAAGCCATCTCGAAGCTCGCCTGAGCGAAACGCCTCTTCTCACGTGCATCTGCCATCGAGGCCGCCACACTTCGCGACTCGATGGGGATTCACCACCCGACGGGTCGACGCCCACCAGCGCCGGCTCTCGTTGTTCTGTTTGCGCTGCTCTCGATCGCGCTGAGCTCTTGCTCGCACTCCACCAGCGCTCAGAGCCCATCCAAGGCCACAAAGCTCGATGACATCATCGCGCCCGCCACGGTCGATGAAGCGCTTCGTATACCTCTCGAGCAAGCCCTCGCAGGCCACGAGGGCTCGATCTTCTTTCCTGGCGAGCCTGGGCTTAGCTGCACGATCGAGAAGCGACTTTTTTCATCGCACGCACAGTGCGCAGGGGCAGAGCTACACGCGAGCTCGTTCGAGTCACTCATCCGTCAGCTCAACGCTCGCGCGCACTTCGTCGAATCGCTCCGCACGATCGCGAGCAACACCGCACAAGTCGAAGACCGCCTCGCTCTTGACCCGATGCAGTTCGATATCGAACCTCTCTCGCCCGCGGGCCTTCTCGTCGTTCGCTCCAAAACACCCGCGACGCGATTCGAGATCGAGATCCTCGACCGGGGCACCTTGAGCGTTCACGTCGTCAGCGATCTGGGCTCACAATTCTGGAGAACGGCTTCGTTCGAAACGCTGCGACCCTTGCTTCACGAGCACATGCGCGATGTGAACGAGAGCATCGCTCGTAAACGAAATCGAACCCTCGCACGAGAGCTTCTGGGGAAAGCCCTCTTGCCACTCTCGCTCGATCCTCCGGGCAACTACGGCGCGGTATTGCTGGGGCAATCTACCCCAGACGTGATTCATGTCTTTCGCCACCCCATTCACCCCCGTAATGAGGTGCATCCGACCTTCGATGACGGACCCGAAGCGAAGAAACGACTGAAGGCTGCCACTGCTGGTGAGCCTTGGGAGAAAGTACGGATCACGAAAGTACAAGCGCCCATTCCGACAAGCACTGCGTTCAACGTTGCCTACGTCGAGCTGCTTGATGACAAGGTAGTGAGCATCACGTCGGCTCGCTACTACTACGAAGGTCGAGTCACCTCCGAGAACGTCGTCGAGGTGTGTCGCAACCTTCGAGATGAGCTACCCACGCTCGACAAGTGGCCCACGTCGAGCCCACTCGCTTTCACCCAATTGCCCATGGGCTGCAAGCTATCGCTCACCCACAACGATCGACGACTCACGCTCGACTTCGATGGCAGCGCACAACGTGTCGAAGTGACGCTCGAAACAGAGCTCGAAGAGCGAGCAGCGATCGCTGCGCGTGACAAGAAGCGCAACGAAGAGGCGCAACATCAACGAGAGTGTCGGCAGTGCGCGCGGTTGCGTGTGGGTCAAACCGTGCGTCGTTACGCGAAGGTCACCCACATCGATCGCGACCGTTGTGTGATGCGTATCGAGCAAACCTCTGCCGGAATGCCAACAGGCTCGTCGACCCCACCCGAGAGTCTATCCGAGCCTGCTGAAGTGCCCTGCGATAGCAGCAACGAGTACTGACGTTCTCAATCGGTTGGCGTGTCAGGCGCAGGCATGACCGCGTTGAAATCTTTGTGAATGCGGGGCTCGTATTGATCCATCAACTGCTCGACGCGGTTGAGATCTTTCGAGCGCACGATCAACCCCACGTGGTTCTTCATGTCGAGACGCCAGCAGACCTCGGGGTCGTTGTAGGCCGACGTGTCTGGCTTCTCTTCGCGAGCCAGCGAGATGATCAGACCACCGTGGTAGTCCTGCACCGGCGGCAGCGTGTACGGCTCTTTGCCCGCGCGAATCTCGACCTTGGCCCACTCTGCCCAGAGGTTGATCCCACGCGTTTGCTCGACGAGATCGGCGATGTGCGCACCGCCCACACGACCGCCCGTCTCGAGGAAGTAGAACTGCCCGTCCTCAGCGCCCTTGATGAACTCTGTGTGCGCAACACCGCGCTGGTAGCCGAGTGTCTTGAGGGTCTTGGCGTGGAACTCGAGCAACTCTTTCTCTTCGGCACTCCCGATGGGCATCGTACGAGTTCCGAACAATCCGCCATCCTGGATGATCCCCAGAAGCGGTCGTCGATACTTGTGCGCAGCTCCGAAGACCACCTCACCGTCGTAGTGGATCGAGTCGACGTGATACACGTCGCCCGGGATCATCTTCTCGATCAAGTACGCGTGCTGTCGATCGCCAAGCTCGTGAATGATCGGCCACACCTCTTCGGCACGGTGAATCTTTTTGATGCCCACCGATGCCGCTTCGCTGCGGGGCTTGAACACCCACGGGCCGGGCACCGTCGCCAAGAACTCGCGCACCCGATCATGGTTCAGCACATGGACAAACTGCGGAACACGAACGCCGTTGTCGTGTGCCTTTTCACGCATCGCGAGCTTGTCACGGAAGTACCGCGCGGTGGTCTCACCCATGCCAGGCAAACGCAGATGCTCACGTAGCAACGCCGCAACTTCGACGTCGTAGTCATCGAGCGGGACAATGCGATCAATCTGCCTCGTGCGGGCGAGGTAGCTCACCGCATTGATCACCTCTTGGCGGTTCTGAAACGAAGTGGGGAGCGCAAAGACCTCATCGATGTATTCGCGGCACCATGGCGACGAGAGCAACTTCTCGATGGTCAACAAAAGAACGGTCGCGCCGTCCTCTTTTGCCGCTCGTAGAAAGTCGTTTCCCTTGTAGTAGCTAGCGATGGCGAGGACAGTGATCGGACGCTTGCTCACGATGCTGCACGTCTAACAGAGATCGCATCCGTCGAAAACAGATTCGCGCGAAGATAACGTTTGTTATGCCGAGAAACGTCTTGTCTTCGCGCGCTCTATTCACTCGTGTTGCCCACCGGCGACGAATGCTCTCACTTCAGAAAATGTTTACTGCAACCTTCACGGTGCCGAGCAGAAGTTGCCGCCCGTCGAGCCCACCGCGGGGATAGCAAACGGCGTCGTATCATCGTCGATCGACAACAAGAACTGGATCAACGCGTCGCGATCGTTGCTCGCCTGCGCCCCCACCAGCAAGTTGGGTGACAGCGATCGATAGTGCGTCGCAAAGCTCGACGAGCTCGGATCAAACATCGCCTCGAGCGTGCGTGCATTGCCCGCGTGCAGGTAGGGGCCACCCGTGTTCATGCCGAGCAATGATGGTGGGTTGTACCCTTTGCCCTCGGCTTCGTTGCCTTGAGCCGCCGTGGTCATGTCCGCGCGAACCTCAGTCACACCGACCTCGGCCTCACCCACGCCAAAGGTGCCCACAGGCCGCAAAATGCAGCGAATCTGGTCGAAGCTCGCCGGCGTGCCGCCGTTGTATCGCATCGTCTGATTCGCTCCAGTTGCGGGCAAGAGCGACGCGGGGAACGTCCCCGGCACAGTCCATGTCAACGACTTGAGCGCAGTGTTGACCGTGCCTGCTCCGCTGGTCGCGTTGGGCGTATAGAACACCTCCGAGATCGTCCAGTTATCGCCACCGTGACAGCCTTGGCAGTTGCCCGTGTTGAAGATCGCACGACCCGCCGCGACCTTCGTGTCGTCGAGGTTGCTCGCGCCACGCGGGGCTCGAATCGTCTGCGTATACCGAGTGATGTCGGCCCAGTTGTCGATCACGCACTGCGAGCCCGACGCCAGGTTCAGCGGATTGGTTGGGTCTGCGAGTTGAGTGATCGATCCGTTCAACCCAGCATGCGCCGGTGCCGGATCAATTCGATCTCCATTTGCCGGCGGCGAGCTCACGGTCTTCACCACCGCGCCGACACCGCCCGATACACCGCGTGTGTTGCCCTCGAAGTCGGCCATCTCGTCGAAGATCGCTGTCCAGTTGAAGAGCCTTCGCTTTCCGGTGGGGCCGTAGCTTCCGTCGACACTCGTCGACTGACGCGGCCCTCGCGCAAAGTACCAGGTCACGTTGTCGGTCAATCCATCAATGTGACACGACTGGCACGAGCCCCAAGCTTGTCCGTTCAGTGACCAACGCCCCGTGCCCGTGTTGAAGAAGTGACGACCTCGCAGGATCTTCTCGTCATCCGACCCAGATGCGGGCATCGGCGTCGTCGCGATCACTGCAGGTGCACTCGGAGCCCCTGCCACCGTCTGCGCACTCAGGTCGATCACGGAGAGGTTTCGCGAAGTGTCGTTTGCGGTGAAAGCAAAGCTCTTTCCGCCATGACTCAGGTTGCTCACACTCACGCCCTGCGGGTTCAACCCCGCCGAGCCAGCGGGCATACCGGCAAGGTTCAGATCGATGAATGGTTGCGTGTTCGACCCCACCGCGCTGAGGGCACCGTCGTTGCCAAAGAACGTGCGAAACACCGCGTCCGCACCGTTCGCGGACACATAGCCAATCGACGTACCCGGCACGAAAGAGATGTCGTTTGCGACGAGTGGCATTCGACGAGCGTCCGTGTCGGGAAGCGACGCAGTCGCAAAGAACGTGTCGAATGACTTGTTGAGGTTCGTTGCAGAGAGCTGCGCGCCCGACGCGATGTCGATCACATGCACCACGGGTGATGTGTTGACCTTCGGACCAATCGGCCCGCGCGGAGATGCACAGATCGAAACGACGAACGCTTGAGAGCCGTTGGCGTTGATCGATTGCACCTGATTCGGGAAGCACCCGGCCACCCCACCATTCGCATCAGTAAAGCCGATGTCGCTGAGTGGAGAGAGCTCAATCGTTGAGACCATCGAAGTATCGTTGAGCGCAATTTTGTAGACGATTCCGACCTTGCTGACATCGGACTGATCACCCGGATTTGTCGCTGTATCAGGCGCGATACGCTGACCGAAATACTCGGTGATCAACATCGTTTCGTCAGTCGAGTCGTTGTCACCATCGTTGGTGATCACGATGGACCGAGGATGCGCCAGCGCAGGTCGGGCGGTGATGTTACCGAGGTGCCCTGTTGCGACGAGCGCGGTGTTCAGATCGATCGTCGACGTAAGGCTCATCGTCGCAGGGTCGATGCCGTTCACCGTGCCATCGACCCAGTTGGTCACCCAGAGCCTGCTGCCCGTTGGAGTGATCGCGATCCCCGTAGGCTCACTTCCCACTTGAACCGAAGCACCAAGCGTTGGGTTCGCCGTATCGAGCCCGGTGATTTTCACGACCTTCTGATCGTGGCGAAGAACGACGTACGCCTCGGTGCCGTCAGGCGAAACTACGGCTTGCCATGGCTCGGAATCTGCCCCGGTGTCGAGTGATGCACGAGGAGACAACGACGGAGGATCCGTCGAATAGTCGACGCTCACGATCGTCACGACCCCTGCAAAACGATCGGTCACGACCACCGTCGAGTCGTCGGGCGAAAGGGCCGCGGGAGAGCCTCGTCCTGCTCCCGGCAGAATCGCAGACGACCCACCGGTTCCGCCTGTTCCTGCTGTCCCACCCGTGCCCGCAGTACCGCCTGTCCCTGCGCTGCCGCCAGTGCCTGCCGTGCCACCGGATCCTGCAGCTCCGCCGCTACCGCTTGCACCTCCACTGCCTGAAGCGCCAGCGCTTCCACCAGCTCCAGCACTGCCTGCAGTGCCTCCCGAACCAGACGCACCGCTTGTTCCTGCAGAGCCCGACGAGCCTGCGTTTCCAGATGCTCCTGACGTACCCGATGTACCCGATGACGAGCCGGCTGAGCCGCCTGTGCCTGAGGTTCCAGAAGAGCCCGCAGCAGCACCGTTGTCATCATCGTCTCCGCCACATCCGATCACAGAGAGCGGCAACGAAAACGCAGCAAGCAACGACCAAGTAAACCACCTTCGCATGTTGTTCCTCCCGTTCGCAGGGCACACGTGGGCGTCAGCGCCACGCACCCCGTGACGCTCGAAACGCGCAAGTCGCGCGACGTGAGAGGCCATGGTTCACCGTGCAACGACACGAGACCAATAACGGTTCGCCATTCATGTCATTGGCGAAACTGATGGCTCTTTTTGATCGATCTCAAACCGGTATGACGGCGGCAGGGTTCTCGACCCTCTGTCGCAGATACGTTCGAGCGCCGTCGCGCAATGGGCCCGTCCTCAGTTCGCTCATCGAGTGTGTAGCGAACGGTGCAAGCCCTTCGCTCAATCACTCCATGCTCACCAAGCTCGCGCGTACCACCCGCGTTCGGCCGAGCGCAGCGAACAACGGGATCGTGCCGTACTCACGTACAGATGGTGAAACGCGGCATCGAGCTTGATGCTGCCAGTTCGCGATGAACAAGCTCGCGTACATCCAGGTCGCGGGCTCGATGAACGAAGCGGGCAAGAGGTTCAGTCATCCGAGCCATCGCAACAATCGAACCCCACGCGCAACAATGGCGCAGGCAATTTACCAAGAACAGCGAGCTCCTTGTCGACATGACTTGGAGCATCGCTTTTGCCCTCAGTGATCCCTTCGAGAATGAAGCTCACGAGCTGATCGAATGACCACGCCGGGTCGAGCTTTCGTTTCACGACGACGATCGGTGCTCCGTCTTGCAACGCCTTCTTCGCAGAGAACGAGATCCAGATTCCGTCGCGTTGATAGATACGGCTGCCCATCACGAAGCAGGTTCAGTCTCGGTCGTTCGTGACGTCTGCACCGTCGCCCACAACAGCACATGGAAGACCGTGATCTTGTGGCCGGTGCGCTCACGGAACTCATCGATAAACGCAATCGTCTGCGTGAGATCGAGCTCTTGCTCGAAGTACACGGCCGACTCGTTTCGCGTCCGCATGATGAACGGCATGATGCGTCGAAACGGCGGGACATCGTTTGCGAGCACTCCATCGGGGCGCGAGAAGAGCATGACGCGCCGAGTATCTCACCGTTCACTCGCCGGGTGCTTCACCCGATGTTCGTTCGGTGATCTCGTCGGGTTTGCGAAGGCCCGAAGGTCGACTCTGATTTCGACTCGGGTGAAGCCTCGTTCGATGGCTCAACCGGTAGCGGAGACGCACCGCCAGAGCGACGGAAAAGCCTATGAACAACGCGAGCAAGCTGCCCACCAGACCCACCCCTGCCGCAATCAAGAAGCGAGAGCTGCTCTGATTGTTGGTCGTGATGCTTTGCTCGCAGCGAACGAGATCTTTTTTCGCACGCTCATTCGCCGGGTCGAGATCGAGCGCACGCTTGAACGGCACCGTATCAACCAGCCCGCGGGCGATCTGTTGCTCACCTTCGAGCGTCAACACATAGCTCTCGATCGCTTTTGCATCGCCTGCATCGGGCGCGAGTCGAAGTGCTTTTCGCGCGAGCAACAGCGCTTGTGCAGGTTGCTTCTCTTCGATGTCTCGAGCGTACGAAAGATAACCTGACGCCATCTCTCCACGGCGTTCGAAGGTCGGCGCACGAGCCAGCACACGATCGAACGCTTGGGCCATTTCGACCCACTTCTTGTCGCGCAGCGCAGCAAGCCCTTCGTCGAAGAGCGTGAACACCTCGGAGAGCCGCGCGCGATCGTGAATCGCAAAGAGATCCTGGGCGACTTTGTCCCACGTGGCGCCGGGCGGAGGGCGCTGACCCGTAAGGGTTTCGTAGGCTTCTCGAAGCTGCCACAGCGCCGCTTCACCGTACGAAACAACGGCTTCTCGTGCCGCATCACGAATCTGAACGCGGTCACTCGAGGCGAATGAAACGAGAGGTCGCAACGCCTCGATGTCTTTGGTGCGTCCATAGGCTCGAAGAACGTCTGCAAGCACCGCGGGGTCACTCACCTGTACCGCTTCACCCGGGATCGCTCTGCCCAGCGCATCAAGCTGACGAGAGGCCCATCGCCTCACTTTCTCAGCGTCGTGCTTTCGGGCCTCGAGCAATGCGGGCACCGCGCGATCACCAAGGCGGGCGATCATGTGCTGCACATCGATACGAAAGAGATCGCCGAAGTACACGTAAACGTTGACGACCTCACGCGTAGCTGGAGTCGAGCCGATCTCGACCAACGCACGCTCGATCGCGAGAATCGTCACCAGGTCTTTGTACGACGCGTCAGCAGGCTTGGGGCTGGCCGTTACGAACGCGAGCCAATCGTTCGACGGGTCGTCTTTTTCTTCTTTCTCAACCGGTTTGTTCTTGGGTTTCTTCTCGGGCTTGTCGGGTTTCTCGGCAGCCTCGGGTTTACCCTTCGAGCCTTTTTTTCCCTGTTTTCGAGCATCCGAGATCAGCGTGCCGATCACGTCGCGATTGGCTGATTTTCGAAGCTCGGACAACCTTCTCGCCATCGCAGGCAACAAGGTCGCGCCGCCCTCTTTGAGACGAGTCATCCCGTCTTTGCGTTCGTCTTCTTTCGCGCTGAACATCTTGGCCAGCGCGGCGTCGAGCTCGGCGACCTGACCCGCATCCGGGGCAGGCAACGTCGTCGGTGCAAGCTTCGGCAACGGTGAGCGGTGAAGAATCAGCCCCGCCGAAGCGGACGCAGATGGACTTTGCGCACGCACCTCGGACGACGACAGCGCGAGGGCTGTCACCGCGACGACCAACGAGGTCGATACCGAGGCTGCGAGAGCACGACGAGACAAGGGCCCGAACACCTATCCCTCAGGTTGACCGCGTGCAACGCAGCAGAGACGTCTCTTCGGTGCGACCATGACCTGGGGTGATTTCGGACGTGGATTGAAGTTCCGCAAGAGGAGGCTGGCCCTCGGCGAAACACTTGGCTAAGAGGGCTGCCATGTCGACGAAGGTCATGGTCACCGATGCCACCGGTCTGCTGGGCTCAAGGCTCGTGCGAATGCTCGTCGAGCGAGGAGAGCACGTTCGTGCCTTCGTTCGCGCGACCGCAAGCACGGCGATGTTCGAAGGGCTTCCTGAAGACCGGCTCGACATCGTTCAAGGCGACATCCGCATCGAGCACACCGTCTACCGCGGCCTCGCCGGATGCAACCGCCTCTACCACGTTGCAGGGCACGGCGAACGATGGAGCGGACGCTCGGGAGAGCTCGTCGAGATGTCCGAGCTTGGTACCGCAGAAACGCTTCGCGCTGCGTTGAAGCGCGGCATCGAAAAAGTGGTCGTGACCACAGGCGCGGCAGCACTCGGCGCAACCGACACGCCGATCGAGATGAACGAGTCGACGCAGGCGGCCTCTGAGTCTTCCGGCTCGATCATGACAGCGCTTCGCAAGGCAGAGAAAGTTGCCCTCGAGTTTTCGAAATCGAAGGGCCTTCCCGTGGTCATTGCGATGCCTGGCACCGTCGTCGGACCAGGCGATTTCGAGCCGTCCGCGGTGGGTGAAGGCATCCTGCGCTACCTCGCGTGGACATCGTCACTCTTCGATGTTCCGTCGAGCGAAGGCGGAGTGAGCCTCGTCGATGCAGACGATGCCGCCGCCGGTCACATCGCGTGTATGGAGCGCGGCGAGTCTGGCGAGCGTTACTTGCTCGGCGGCGAGAACGTGACCTACGACCAGTTCATCTCGCTGCTCTCCGACACGACGGGTCTTCCGGGCCCGGGTACGAAGCTGAGCAGCGGCGCGCTTGCCGCGTGGGGTAAGTGGAACGAAGCCCGCGCAGCCTTCTTGGGCGGCACGCCACTGTTCACGGCTGACACCGCGAAGGATTTCGGCGGCCGTTATGTCTGGGTCTCGTCGGTCAAAGCACAACGAGCCCTTGGTTTCGAAACGCGAAATGCGCGACAAACCATGATGCGAGCCGTGCAGTGGTTCTTGGCGCACGGCAAGGTTCCCGGCGCACAGACGCGTCGTCGAATCGAAGCCCGCGCGATGACCTGAGGCACACACATTTGCGGCTCGTGAGCCTCTCCACGAGCCGCAATACAGACCACGACCACAGCACGAACAACCGAACGCGAACCGCGTTACTCGTGCAGTGATCAGTTCCCGAACTGGAAGCCGAGCATCGGGCCGATGAAAATCTGTGTGCCCTTCGCGACTTGAACGGGTGGTGTTCCGACAGGAATGCTCGCTTCGACCGAGTTGAAACCGAGGTGCCGCGAGCTCTTGCCCGGTGCATCCGTCGACGGCACGAACTCAAACAAAGCCTGCACGCCCACCATGAATTTCACGCCGGGTGTCGCTCCGACGAGAAGAGCGGTGTCGATGGAGAGCAACGGGGCGGTGTAGCTCGTCGCGTCGCTCGTGAACTTTTCAGCCGAGGTGCTTCCGTCTGAGTTTGGATACTTCGCGGTCGTGTCGCGATCGTATTTCATCCAGCGTTGCGCAATGCCGCCACCGACGCCGAACGTCACTCGCGTGAATGGGTGTTTGGACGTCGCACGAACGCCAACGCCTGCACCACCACCGTATCGATAGAACGTGTAGCTCTCGTTGCGCGAGATACCTTCGTGCGCCGAGTTGCGAATCACGTTGTTGTCGTCGTTGTGATCGCCGTTGTCGTACCGAGCTTTGCCTGTGGATCGATCGAACGAGCCGAACATAAAGCCTTCGAGACCGATCACGCCGAAGCTGTATCCACCGCGAAGGAGCAGACCTCCACCGAGAGCGCGACTCGCTTCGCAAGAGCCACCCACCGAGAGACTGACCGCCTCAGCGGGGCAGCTCGTCTGCAGCTCGTTGGTGGGTTTCGACACACTGAACGTGCCGGGCAACGCCACGGCGAAATAACCACCTTTATAGGTCGGCTCGAGCTGCTCAGCGTTATCGACTTTTTTCACCTTCTTGACGAGCGGGACCTGTCCAACGTCAATCACCTCTTCGTTGTGAACGAGCACGACTCGTCGATAACTTTCGTAGCCTTCGAGTCGCACCTCGATCTCGTGACGACCGATGGAGAGAGAGCCCTCCCATGCGCCGGTCGCAACTTGTTTGTCGTCGACGTAGATCTCGGCGTCGGCGTTGCGAGTATCGATCTGGAGCTTGCCCGATTGCGCAAGCAGCTCGAGCACGACCGACATCTCTTGGCCCGAAACGACCTTGATCTCTTGTTGAGTAGCCTTGGTCTTTTCGGCTCGAATCGACAGCTTGTGCGTACCGGGAGACAGCTCGCCGCTCCACGGAAGCGCACCCACTTCTTGTCCGTCGATCAGTAGCCTCGCGCTCGGATCATCACCGGTGGTCGAGACCTTGACGGTGGCTGCGGTGATCTCTTTTTTGAGCGTCGCATCGAGAGAGATTTCTTCGCGAGCGCGAATCTCGACAGAGCGCGTCAACTTCTCGAAACCTGCTTTCGAGACCGTGACTTTGTACGTGCCGAGGTTGAGGCGAACAGGCTCGGCGATCGGGCTCTTTCCGAGATCGCGTTCTTCACCACTCGTCGGTGTGATCACCACCGACGCATCGGGCTCGCTGACGTTGAGCTTGAGGGTACCTGTGAGAACGAGAAGATCCGAGATCGCGCGTTTGATCTCTTCGACCTCTTTGGGCTTCACCGTTTTTTCGGAGCCGTACTTGTCGAGCCACTCCGAGAACGCTGCGTGCGCGGCCGCGAAGTCACCAAGCTCTCGATAACACTGCGCGAGATTCTTCTGGATGCTGGGTCGAGGCTGACGCCGCTTGGCTTCTTTGAACGCGGCGAGCGCTTGTACGAATTGCTTCTCTTTGTAGAGCTTCAAGCCCATCTCGAAATACCGCTTTGCTTCAGCAACATCAGCGGGATCAGGCTTGGGCTGGGCCAGCGAGACTGCAGGCGAAGAGCCAACGAGCGCTACTACGAGGGAGACGACCGATGTTCGGTGCGCCAATCGCCCTCGCCAAAGCGCAGGACACAAGAGCATGACGCGCAGCCTACATCAAAACTCGCTCGAAACGTTCACTGCTCCGGGCCTTGTTGATGTCGAAGTTGGGTCGGCAGCGGTTGCAGGCGCGCTTGCCCCGGATTTCCCGCCCTTTCCGCCAGGCGACGAGCCGCCGTTTTTCTTGCCAGAGTCAACCGGAGCCGCAGACGCAACCGCAGAAGCGCTCGGAGCCACGGTTGGCGTAGGAGCGCTCAAGGTCGCGGTCGGAGTGGTCGAGTTGCTCAGCGCAGGGCTCGCCGTCACCGCACTCGTCGCAAGAACGGGCGATGGTTTTTGAGCGTCATGGCCCACGAAAGCAATCGCCCCCGCCGCACCCAAGCCGAGCAAACCCACGGCGCCCACAGCGATCAACGCGATCGGAGTTTTTCGTGGTGAGGTCGGCTCGCTCTCAGAGCGTGCGCCGTCAGAGATCAGGGTCGCCTCGCTCATCGTGACCGCACTGCTGGAACGACCCGGTCGGGGCTCGCTGAGTGGCGAAAGTCGGATTCGACTTTGCGAGCTCATGTTCCCCAAAGTGCCGCTGCTTGCGACCCCCGAACCTCGCCCCGTCAACGTGGTCGAGAGCTTGGATAGATCGCCCGACAAGGCGCCCATCGGCAGACGAATGTCGGCGATCTCTGGGTAAATCTCGATGATTCGAGATCGAACGGTCGCCATGTCCGCGATGCGATCCACGGGCTCGGGCTCCATCATGTCGGCCACGAGTTGATCGATGTCGGGGTGAACACCGGGGAACTTCTCGGACACACGCGGCGCGCGCTTGGTAATCACCTCGACGATGGTCATCTCGTACGAATCGTACGACTTGACGGGGGGCTCACCGGTCAGCGCTTCGAACAACACGCCACCCAGCGAATACACATCGGTTCGCTCATCGACGTCGGGCAAGCCCTGGGCTTGCTCGGGCGACATGTATTGCGGCGTGCCGATGGCCATGCCCATTCGAGTGAGGCCTTTGCCCGACTCGGCTTGGTTGGCGTCGCGCACGAACTTGGCGATGCCGAAGTCGACGAGCTTCACCTGCACCGAGCCGTCATCTCGCGAGCACAAGAACACGTTCGCCGGCTTGAGATCGCGGTGGATGATCCCCGCTTCGTGAGCTTTTTGGAGACCCGATGCTGCCTGAGCAATCACGGCACACGCGGCGAACGGATCGACTCGACCCATGCGCGTGAGGAGCATCGCAAGGTCTTCGCCCTTGAGAAACTCCATCACCATGAACAGCCCTAGATGCTCATCGTGACCCACATCGAAGATGTGAACGATGTGCTCGCTCTCGATCGCGCTGGCCGAGCGAGCTTCTCGCTTGAACCGCTCCTCGATCTCGGGGTGTCGCATATGCACCGAGTGAACGAGCTTGATCGCCACTCGTTTGCCGATGTCGGTGTGCTTGCCTTCATAGACGGCCCCCATTCCGCCTTCGCCGATGATTCGTTCGATCCGGTAACGGCCGGCAAGTAGCTCGCCGACAGCGCGGCCGGCTTCTGAGGTGTTCGCGGATTCATCCATGAGCTGCGGACATCGACGAAGGGTAAGGGGCCGCGCGGAGCAACTGCCGCGGAGCCTTCGCACCCTAGCATAGAGGCACGAGATTCCCTCTCTAAATCCTCGCTTTTTGAGCCGAATTCTCGAGGTGAAAGTCACTCGTCCGACCAACCAGCCACAGCAGAAACAACCGCTGACACCATTCCCCACACAGGTGACAGAGGAGCACAACCTGACGCTTCTCGCGCATCGCTTTTCTCGCCAATTCTTCGTCAGTAGCGCTCGATTGTACGGCGCACAGACGGACATAATATGTCCGCCATGGGCATGGCGAGCGACCAGGGCGGGGTTACTTGTTTGTGTGTCATGAGCACCTCAACTTCCTCGACCTGGACTCCCGCTTTCGACGTGTATCAAGGCCGGATTGGCGACCGGCTCGCCCTCTTCTCGGTCGATCTGATGGCGGCAGATCGCGCCCCCATGGAAGACCGGAGCACCCACGTGCTCGTGACGGCTCGCAACCCAAACGGCCCAAATCGCCGAACCCCGGCTGAAGAGGTCGATGCGATCTATTCACTCGAGGACGTTCTGTTGCCGATCGCGAGCGAGTTGAACGCCGCTTACGTGGGTCGTCACACCCTCAACGGAGAAACCGCGTTCAGCTTCTATCTCGTGGGTGACCCAGCCGCGTTCATCGAGAGGGCCATCGCGCTTTCGTCGAAGTCGTTCAGTCTTTCAGCACGCACCGAGAACGACCCGAAATGGGGTTATTACTTCGAGTTTTTGCTCCCCGATGCCTACGAGTATCAGTCAATGATGAACCGCCACTTGCTCGCAACGATGCGTCAATGTGGCGACCCGCTCACCTCGGCGCGCCCGGTCGATCACGGCGCTCTGTTCCAGAAGCGATCGCTTGCACTTTCGGCCACGAAACAACTCGAGCAACTTGGGTATCGAGTGAGCGAGCCGGTTCGTCGCGGGAGCGAAGACGACGCCACGACCGATGAGCTCCCTTGGCTCATCACGTTCTTCCGCGACGAGCCTTCGCTCTCAGAATCTGCGGCCGACAAGTTCTGTCACGAGATCCTCGACATCGTTAACAGCTTTGGCGGCGAGTACGATGGGTGGGGCTCACCCATCAAAGGCGATCACGAGCACGAAGAAGAAAGCTGGTACGACGAAGCGGTAGGGAGCTGACCCACTCAGCCGTATCGCTTCTCGACCAGCGCCTTCACCGCGGGAAGCGACCTGACGAGATCGAGCGTGTGCTCAGCGTGTCCTTGGGCGTAGCCGTTGCCAATGAACAGGTCGACGTCTTTCCCTACGCCTTCTGCACCGAGCGCTGCCCTCGCAAAGCTCGTCGTCATCGAGAAGAAGTAGACCTTCCCGCGTTGTCGCGTTGCGATGATAGCTGTCATCTCAACGCCTTCGACGTTCACGCACGAGAAGCTCGCATCGGCTTCGTACCCCGTGTGCTCGAGCAGCGCGTCTCGCACGGCCAGCGGATCGCGAGCGTCGACGGTCACAACGGCATCGCACAACCCAAGCGCCCGCAAGTCGTCTGCATATGGGGCAAACGACTCGAAGCCGATCACCTTGCCACTCGGCCCAACACGGCGTCGTGCCTCGGCAGCGCACAACACACCCGACTTGCCGCCGGCTCCCAGAATCGCGACGCGATCCCCGGGCGAGACCAAGCGCGCGACTTGCGGGGCGGCCCCCGCCACATCGAGCAACGCCACTGCGACGCGCGGCTCGAAATCCTCAGGCAATCGAGCAAAGGGCGCCGAGGCAAACACCACGGCCTGACCTTCGATATCGAGTTGCGCGCTCTCTTCTCGAATGGCCATGAAGCGATCGATTCGAAGTGGCGTGAGCGACAACGAGGCGAGCGTCGCTACACGATCGCCCACCACCACACCGCGATCCGAGACATCGCGACCCACTCGGCGAACACGGCCCAAGAGCATGCCTCCCGAGCCCGTCACGGGGTTGTGTTGCTTGCCTCGTCGGGTGACCGTGTCGAGCACGATTTGCTTCACTTTTTCGAGATCGCCGCCTGCTGCTTCGTGCATCTGGCGAAAGCTCGCGGCATCCACATTAAGCACATCGACGTCAAGCAAGATCTCGGTTTCGTAGAGCTTGCTCATGTCATTATCGACCCGCCATGCAGGCTGCGGCAGGGCTCCTGGGGGGTCGAGCACCCGATGGGTGCCAAGTGGATCTCCATCCACCAATGGATGTTGCATGTTCATGGGCGAACCGTGCTACCACAGGTGGCCGTGATCGCCGTCTACCTCGGCGAGAACAACTCCCCTACTCCGGCTTGACCCGAAGGCGCGTGTCTGTTTATTCTGCCCCCCAACTCCGACGGCGATGTCCGAAATGACCTCTAAAGTTCCGTCGTCTTCCAGCGCTGGCCGGCGGAAGGGGTACGCTCTTCGCTTTATCTCCGGCAAGTACCAAGGCGGCGAATTCCCGCTCCCTCCAGGTAAAGAGGTCATTGTCGGCCGATCGAGTGATCTTGAAATGGTCCTCGTCGAGGACATGGTCTCTCGAAAGCATGCCCGCCTTTGGTGGGAAGCTGACCTACTTCAGATCGAAGACCTCGGCTCGACCAATGGCACATTTGTCAATGGCGAGAAGGTAGCCCGAGCTCGACTGAAAGAGGGAGACCGCGTCCTCATCGGAACCAGCATTCTCAAGCTGGTGACCTCTGATGTCGCAGGGCCATCTGACCGCCCACAAGACCTCGAGAGCGTTGCGGCACAACGTCGCACCTCGCAGGTCCGGTCCATGTCGGGCTCGATCGAAGAGATCCCCCTCCCCGATCTCCTCCAGCTTCTCGGCACCTCTCGAAAGAGCGGCGTGCTCACGATCCGCACCGACGAAGAAGTCGGAAAGATCTACTTCCGCAAGGGCCAGATCTACTTCGCCATCATCAACGACTACGGTGAGGTTCCGCCGCTCAAGTCGTTGTTCCGTCTCCTCACCTGGGAGAAGGGCGTGTTCGATCTTGAGCCACCCGATGAGACACCGCTCCCCAACGAGATCGACGTCGCGGTGCAAGAGGTGTTGATGGAGGGTCTTCGTCAGCTCGACGAGTTCAACCTTCTCAAAGACAACCTTCCCGACCTGCGTACGAAGATCGCGCTTCCCAGCTTGATCTCGACGCCCCTTCGCGACCTTTCGCCTGAAGAGCTCGACGTGCTCCAGCTCGCGCACAACTACGGCACGCTCGAAGCCGTGTTGAACAAGAGCCAAGCGATGGATCTCGAAACCGCCGAGATTCTCGCCAAGCTGTTCAAGAAGGGTTACCTGACCGAGCGCTGAGCATCAGTCGCCGCTCAACGACCGTGACGCCATCGAGCCTCACGGTCGTGGTGGTTTTGTGCGGCGGCGCGTCCGTTTGAACGCCTAACTAGCGCTCTTCTGGGTACAGCGTATCGCGGTTGCCGCCTTTCTCGAACGCGATCGCGACTGGCGGCAACCCTCGTCACTCGACCCTCTTCGAGGACCACAGAAAAACCCGTGATGATGGTGTCACCTGGGGCGGGCTCGGTCTCGTATTCATCCGCTGAAAGCCCGAAGTGAATCGCGACCCTCGACCCCGTGCGATGCACACTCGCCTGACGTCGAAGCAAGCATGGCTTTGGCCCCTCTGGAAACCTCCTCGCGATCGCATCGATTGCCGTCAGCATCTCGATCTCGCTTGGCCAAAGCCACTCGAACCACATCGCTCAGCTCACTGCTGGTTGCGTCTCGGTAGCAGGGGCACTCGCTTCGGTAGCGTTCGCATCAGGCATCACGGGCACCACGTTGCGGCGAATACGACGCCAGAGCTCATCCACACCATCACCGGTGACAGCGGAAAAACCAACCACGCCCTTCACCTCACGCGCTAGTTTTGCAAGCGCTCCTGCGCGCTGTGAGGGAGCGATCTTGTCGATCTTGGTGGCGACGAGAATGACGCCTGTCTCGGGTCGCTGCGCCTTGACCGCGACCGAGCGCATGAAGTCGATGAGCTGTTGCTCTTCTTCTTCAACACCGCGACGTGCATCGACCAGGATCGCGAGAGCACGAAGCGTTACGCGCTCGGAAAGATACGATTCGATCCAGCTCCCCCACTGATCTTTCTCAGACTTCGAACGCTTGGCGAATCCATAACCAGGCAGGTCGACCATATGCAGCTTGAGGCCGTCACGAAGCTGAGCCTCGAAGAGGTTGATCGAGCGAGTGCAACCAGGGGTTGAGCTTGTGCGAACGAGATTTTTCCGCTGCATCAACGCGTTCATCAGGCTCGACTTGCCGACGTTCGAGCGCCCGGCGAACGCAACCTCGGCCAACGTCGGGGCAGGCATCTGGATGGACGGCCCAGCCGCTGCGACGAACTTTGCGTCGATCACGAGAGGTTGATTGGCGGTGTTTTGCTTTGACACGCGCGAACCCTGGCTTGCGTCGACCCATCGCACAACCCAATCGCGACGATTTACGACGCAGCGGCTCGTCGCTTCAACTTGCGACGCAACCCACCGAGCAACACATCGAGCTCGGGGGATCGCGCTCCCCACGCAGCAACCACGAAGAGCAACCCGAACACGACACCACCCCCGATCGCCGGAACCAGCCGAAACACAGCGTCAGCAGGAAGGTTGCGCGCAACGACTTGAGCGAGCCCGCCACCGCCGATCCCCGCGATCACTGAGGCCAACAACGTGCGACCAACGCTCGCTCCGATCTCTCCCATTTTCAAATCGGGCAGCTTGCGACGTAGTGCAAACCACAAGCACAACATCTGCACGGCGCTTGATCCACTGACGGCAAGACTGACTCCGACGTGTCCCATGGATGGGGTGATCAGCCACGCGATCAGGATCAATGCGACGAGATCGATGGCCGAGACGATCACGGGAGTACGCGTGTCACCCAGCGCAAAGAACACAGGAACGAGCTGTCGAACGGCGGCGACGGTCCATAGGCCAGCGCCCTGCGCCGCAAGAGCCAACGCGGTTTGGTGAGCGCTGTGCGCGTCGAATGCGCCACGCTGAAAGATCGCGATCACAATCGGCTCACCCAGCGCAGCGAACGCGATCGTGACGGGCACCGCGACGAACAGCGCGAGGCGCATTCCGTAGGCGTAGGTGCTCGCAAGCTCGTCGAGATCGTTCTTTGCGGCGAGAGACGCGAGCGAGGGCAAGGTGGCTGCCGACAACGCCATGACGAAGATCCCTTGGGGGAAGTCACACAGTCGCTGAGCCCATGAAAACCAGCTTTGTGCGCCTTCACCCAGACCCGAAAGCAGGCGACGACAGACCACCAAATCGATCGCGTAGATGCCGAGGCCCAGCGTCATCGGGCCGATGCGCTTGAGCACCTCACGAACATCGGGGTCGTCGAACGAGAAGCGAGGGAACGAAGCAAAACCAATCGCACGAAGCGAAGGGATTTGCGCGAGCACCTGGAGAGCCCCGCCCGCGAGTGCACCCCACGCCAACGCAAGTGCGGGGTCGAGACCGGCGTCGCTAAGGGGAGTGGGCAACACGAGCGCAGCGATCACGAGCGCCACGTTGAGCAGAGCCGGAGCAAACGAGGCGACAACGAAGCGACGGAAGGTGTGAAGCGCCGCCATTCCGAGCGCCGCGCTGCCCATAAAAAAAATGTACGGAGCGAGCCATCGGGTGAGCAGAACGGTGCGTTCGAGCTGACCAGGACGAGAGGCAAACCCACCGGCGAAAAGATCGACGACCCACGGCGCTCCGAGCGACAACGCAATCGAAACGATCACCAGCGCCGTGAGTGACAAGCCACGAACGTGAGCGAAGAACAGACGGGCTTCGTCGTCACCGCGCTTCTCACGAACTTGGGTGAGCACGGGCAGCACTGCGCTCGACACCGCGCCCTCGGCGAGAAGCTGACGAAGAGCATTGGGGATGGTGAACGCGACCCAGAACGCGTCGGTCTGCGAAAGTGTGAACATCGCGGCGAGCGCGATGTCGCGCACGAGACCGAGAACACGCGAAGCGAGCGTGCCGAGTCCGACGATCCCTGCGCGGCGCGCGATGGCCCCTTGCTCGGAAGGCATGGCGCCGCTCTAGCCCGAATACATCGAGCGCGCAGCGTTACAAACGAGGCAAGGCGGGCCGCTTCGATTCGGGCTCGCCTTCGATCTTCTCGGCAAGCTCACAGAGCGAGCGCAGGTATCTGAATGAATAGAGACCCGAGTCGTGCAGGTCGCCCCAAACGAGTTGCAGAGCGTAGTTTCCGACGCGCGAAATATCGCGCAGCTCGAAGTCACCACCCTTGATGAATTTGATCTTTCCGGAGTGACCTTGGCACGTCGCGCACGGGCAATAACCGCGCAGCAACTCGTGAGGGATCTTTCCGTTGAAGCCATCGGCCCAATGGATTTCGAACACGCGTGCGCCCTTTGGAGCCTTTACGCGCACGGGTTTGACGGCGAGAACATGATCGCCGACCGGCGGAGGGGGTTTCGACACCACGCGCGCATACTAGCGCGAAACGGGTCATCAGGGGATTTCGACGTTCGCGTGTGCTCGAAGTGCCGAATCGACCCATGCCGCGACGTCGTCTGGTTCGGGAAGCTCGGACAACGCAGTGTCATCGCCGGCCACGATACGAAGCATCGCGGAGCGGGCGCTTCCCTCGAGCTGAACCGGGCCGCCTCCGCACGCACGACATACGAGCCCGCCGGCTTCAGGGTCAAGGTATGCGGCCCTGCCCGACTCGCAGGGCTTCCCGCAGCGAACACATCTCTCGAGATCGAGCGCATAGCCCAACGCATCGAGCAGCCGCAAACCTAGGCGCGCAAGCTCACGCGGAGCAGCCACGACACCAGGCGCGTCGAGTCGGTCAAGGAACGAGGTGATTTCGGCCCACACACGAGGCTCGGGCGCAAGCGCAGGGGTCGCGACCCGAACCCAACGAAGGCCACGCCCAGCGGCATCGAGCCCATCGAGGCGAGAGGTTAGACGAGTTCGTAGATGCTCGAGCTTGCACGTGCGCAACGTGTATCGCTCGCTTGCTGCCGAGAGATCGGCCGTGAAGGCAAGCGTGTGCATCGGCTCGAGAATCAGGTTTTGCGAACGCTTTGGGTTTCTCGCGCCGTGAGCTGTGGCGGTGAGCTTACCGTGCTGCTCAGAGAAGAGCGTCGCGATGACGTCGGACTCTTGATAGGGGACAGCGCGCAAAAGCAAACAAGCCCCGCCGTGGCGTGTCGAGAGAGAGCGAACGCGCCGTGGTGCGGGGCTTGTCATGAAGCGATGAGTCGTACGTCAGGCGAGCGAGGTCGCGGTGAGCGAGAGTGAGCTGATCTCGTGAGGCAAATCTCGTCCGCGAGGCTTGAGCACGATGCTGAGTGCGAGGGTGAAAAGAACGAGCAACACCACGAACGCGATGGCGACACCAAAGCGTCGCTTCGTTGCTTTTTCGATGGGCGACATCACGGGAATGGGCGTGACGTAGGCCACCCGACGGCTCGCAGAGTAACGGGCGAGCACCTCTTCAACAGGAAGTGACACGGCTCGAGCGTAAGCCTTCAGAAAACCACGGACGAACACCTCACCGGGCAGATCGTCAAAGTGGTCGTTCTCGAGTCGCTCCACCGAGCTGACGGGGATACGCGTGGCGCGAGCGACTTCTTCGACGCTCATCGCCCGGGCTTCCCGGCCCTTCCGCAGGTACCTTCCGATGGATTCCATTCGATTCTCCGGCGTTCCGACCGCCCGGGGGTATCGAGACCCCAAGCGACCGGACAGGTCGTATTTCTCAGGGTGTTTGGAGTGAGGCTGTGCAGCGGCGACCAACGGGCGTCCCAGCGCCCACCTTGCTGCACTGCTCTAGATCCGCCCGTGCCCCGTCGCTCTGACCGAGCGTCGAAAGGATGCGAGCACGGATCTCGTACGCGTCTGCGAAGCTCTTGCACTGAGGCAGATCGGTAGTGATGGCCGCTGTGATGGCCTGTTCTGCTGCTTTCAGATCTCCTTTTTTCTCGAGCGCCAGGGCCAGCTTCGTGTTGCCCCAGCAGAATCGTGGCTCGAGCGCCACAGCACGACGAAGTGCGTCGACCGAGAGCGCGAGATCGCCCCGCTCCAGGTAAGCCCAACCGAGGTTTCCCCAGGCAACCTCGGGGGTCGCATAGAGAATATCTTCGGTGAGGGGTTTCAACACCGTGATGGCTTCGTCGTACTTCTTCTCGTTCACCAGGACCGAGCCCAGGGTGTTTCGCGCTGCCCGGAAATCACCCCTCAGCTTCAGAGCCTGACGGGAGTGTTTCTCGGCCTCGCCCAACCTGCATTCGTCGGGTGAATAGCTGCACATCGCCACATAGATCGTCGCTGCCAACAGCTGCGCGTCTGCGTTGCTGTCGTCGAGATCGATCGCTTTCTTGGCCTCGGAGAGCGCCATCCGATAATTGCCCTTGTGTAGGGCGTCGACGCCCACATCGTAGGCCGCCATCGACTGTCGCTCCGGGTCCTGAGCACCGGGGTTTCCGCTCCTCGTGCCGCACCCCGCCACGGCGACACACATGGTCGCGCAGGCAGCGGGAAAAGCGGGTTGAGGCAGAAACCACGACATCCAGGTCATATCTCCGTGCAAGGTGTGGCCGATTTGCAACACCCCCACCTACTGCAACGCGTTCGGTCGGTCAACGCGAAAGTCTATGCTGGGTCTGGGCTGACCCAGTGACGTTTTCGTAGTGTTTTAAGCCACAGAACGCATGTTCAGTCATTCGAACGACGCTCGTCAAGACGCGTCGCGTAGCCCGATGACTCAACCCGCGCGAGCATCATCGACCGCCGGCTCTCCACGGATTTCATCCTTCAACCCAAGCAACCCATAGAGCCGCTTCAGCGCTTCGAGGTCGACGATCTCGAGTCGCTCGTCGACCACTTTCACGTATTGCCCCTCACGAAGTCGCTGAACTCCTCGCTTCACGGCTTCGACGTCGAGACCCACGCGGCTCGAAAGCTCCATCGGCGACATCGACACGATCGCCGCACCATCGTCGCGCGCAACACCCGACGCCATCGCCTGCTGCGCCGCCTTGATCAATGCCGACAAGATCTTCGACTGAGAATCCCTCAGCATCATGATCTCGATCTGATCCTCGGCGTCTCGCACTCGCCTCACGAGCTGCTGCAAAATACGTGAGGTCACCGCTGGCTGTGTCTCGAGCAAGTATTGAAACGTGGATTGATCGAGCGCGAGCACGGTCGCATCGCTGATCGCAATGGCTGTTGAGCTTCGCACTGCTCCGACAATCAATGCCGACTCACCAAAAAGATCACCCGGACGAAGCACCATCAAGCTGCGCTCGACCGCACGCACTCGCTTGATCAGACGCACTCGCCCCTCTTGAAGCAGGTAGGCCTCGGGCCCCACCTCGCCTTCACGAAAGATCACTGCGCCTGCCGAAAACGTTCGACCAAATCGCGACAGCAGTCGCTCTCGTTCGACAGCGCTGAGCTCGTCCATGTCTCGATCATATCGGACCGAGCACTCGTTCGTCACCCAGCAACCATCACGACCCACGCACACCGAAGGCTCTGGCGACGCCAGTGTCGAGCGTCGTGTACAACCGTCGCCGGCATGTTCACGTGGGATGACCTCAAGGTCTTTCTGGCCATTCACCGCGAAGGCTCGCTGGCTCGCGCCTCGAAAGCGCTCGACATCGACGCGACCACAGCCGGACGCCGCCTGACCGCACTCGAAACCGATCTCGATGCAAAGCTTTTTTCTCGCGTGGGAAACACGCTCAGCGTCACCCCCACCGGGGCCCGTCTTCTCGAACGCGCCTTGACCATCGAAAACGAAATTCTCGCCTGCGAACGCGAGACTCGCGGTCAGAGCTCGAAGCTCGAAGGCAAGGTTTCGATCACATCGGGCGAAGCCCTCGCGGCATGGGTGCTTACACCGGCGCTTCCAGAGCTGTTTCGATCGCACCCTGCGTTGACCGTCGAGTTGCGCCCCGACAATCGCGCGCTCGATCTCGCTCGACGCGAAGCAGATATCGCCATTCGTTTGTTTCGACCCCGCGAAGCCACCCTCGTCGCTTCGCGAGCCGGAGCACAACCCTTCGGTGTTTTCGCGAGCGACTCCTACCTCGCGCAGCACCCTCCGCTCAAACGTCAAAGCGATCTTGCTCTGCACGACTGGGTCGCTTGGGAAGCATGGATGCGAGGTACCCCGCAGGAGAAATTTCGTCTCGCACATGCCCCACGAGCGCGAGTCGTCCTGCGAACCAGCAGCACGATCGCGCTGGTATCGGCATGCGCCGCAGGTCTGGGCCTCGCCGTCTTGCCCGTGTTTGCAGCCCAGCACGAGCCAACCCTTGTTCGTGTGTTGCCGCGAGTCGGGCCCACCGCTCGCGATGTCTGGATCGTCACCCACGAAGACTCGCGCTCGAACGCGAAAATCAAAGCAGTGTTGGCGTGGCTTCATGACACGCTCTCTCGTTCTTCAGCCATTGAAGCCAACTCGCCTTCTCTCGCGCGATGAGTAACGAGTGAGCCTCACTCAGCATCGGCCGCAGACGATGCCCCAGGCGACACAGCTCGAATCGCTTGTGCGATGGCTTCAGCCACCTCGGGTCGCGACAGCAACGTATCGCGAGCACGCTCTCGTCCGTGACCCAAATGCTCGCCTGCAAACGACAGGTGTGCACCGCTCTTCTCGATCACACCACGAGCAATCCCTGTGTCGAGAAGATCGGTGGCGCGGTCGATCCCCCCGCCCCAACGCATTTCGAACTCTGCTTCTTTGAAAGGCGGGGCAAGCTTGTTTTTCACGATCTTTACTCGCGTCTTGCTGCCCAGCACCTCGTCCCCCACCTTGACCGAGCCGATGCGTCGAACGTCGACTCGAACCGACGCGTAGAACTTGAGTGCGTTGCCCCCTGTCGTTGTTTCGGGCGAGCCAAAGACCACACCGATCTTTTGGCGAAGCTGGTTGATGAACATGATTGTCGTGCCGCTTCGATGAGCCACCCCGGTGATCTTGCGAAGCGCCTGGCTCATCAAACGCGCTTGCAACCCCATGTGCGCGTCGCCCATGTCTCCGTCAATTTCGGCCTTCGGAACCAGCGCCGCCACCGAGTCGACCACGATCAGATCCACGGCCCCTGATCGCGTCAGCATCTCTGCGATCTCGAGCGCTTGCTCACCTGTATCTGGTTGCGAAATCAACAGTCGATCGGCTTGAACCCCCAACGATGTCGCATACCCACGATCGAATGCATGCTCGGCATCAATGAACGCTGCGGTGCCACCGGCCTTTTGGATTTCAGCGATCGCGTGCAGCGTCAGTGTGGTTTTGCCCGAAGACTCCGGGCCGAAAATTTCGATGATTCGTCCGCGTGGGTAGCCGCCAATCCCCAACGCTGTATCGAGCGAGACTGAGCCGCTCGAGATCGTTTCGATGGGTTGCACCTGCTCTTCTTCGTCGCCAAGGGTCATGATCGCGCCCTTTCCGAAGAGCTTGTCGATGCTTGAGAGAACGGTTTTGAGTGAACGAAGGCGATCGGAAGTATCGATATTCATGGGAAAATTCCTTGGATAGAGAGAACAACGAGGTCGAAGACTGTTTGCGATTACGCCGCATCGACCATGCTGCGGCGATCGAGAGCTCGAAACGAAAGCGCTTCGAGAACATGTGTGGCGTCGATGCGATCACTGCCCGCAAGATCAGCGAGCGTGCGCGACACCTTCAGCACCTTGCCGTAGGCACGTGCCGTCAACCCAAGACGCTCGAGTGCCGACGACAACAATCGCGTCGTGCTGTCGTCGAGCTTGCACGCGACCTCGAGATCGCGCGCTCCGAGGCGACCGTTCAACGGCGCCGATACCTCGCGTCGTTCGAATCGCGCTCGTTGTCGAGCTCGCGCGGTCATCACCCGTTCGCGTACTTTTTGACTCGGCTCGCCTCGATGACCTTGCGTCAAATCGAGCACCTTCACCGGCGGCAAAATCACATGCAGATCGATGCGATCCACCAGCGGCCCCGACATGCGCGAGCGATAGGTTCGCACGCGTTCGATCGAGCACACGCAACGCTCACTGCCGTCGCCGTGATAGCCGCAAGGGCATGGGTTACACGCCGCAACCACGAGGGGCCTTGCCGGAAACGACGCCGTACCTTGTGCCCGGGCAATCGTGAGCTGTCCGTCTTCGAGCGGTTGGCGAAGCGTCTCGAGTGTGTTGCGTCGAAACTCGGGCAGCTCGTCGAGAAACAGTACACCGTGATGTGCGAGCGAAAGCTCTCCTGGCCGCGGTGGGAAGCCTCCGCCCACCAAGCCCGCGTCGCTCACCGTGTGATGAGGGGCTCGATACGGTCGCTGCGTCAGCAAGCCACGATCTCTCGGAAGCAAACCCGCCACGCTGTGAATCGCGCTCACCTCGAGTGCCTCCTCATGCGAAAGCGGTGGCAGCACCGTCGACAGGCGTTGAGCCAACATGGTTTTCCCACCGCCGGGTGGGCCGAGAAGCATCAAGTGGTGATGCCCAGCCGCTGCGATCTCGATGGCTCGACGTGCAACTTCCTGCCCTCGCACGTCAGCCAAATCGAGCGGCGACTCGAAGAGATCCTCTGCGCCCGATGGCAACGGAGCCTCCTCGAGCTCACGATTGCCCGCGAACGCCGCAACCACATCGTCGAGCGACATCGCCACGCGTGCGTCGATCCCCCCAACCACAGCGGCCTCGGTGCCGTTGTCGACTGGAACAATCACTCGGCAAAGACCTCGTTTGCGGGCGAATATCGTTTGCGGAAGCACACCCCTCACAGGCCGAAGCTCACCGGTCAACGACAGCTCTCCCAAGAGCAGCGTGTCGCAAAGCGCAGCCTGCGGAATCACTTTCAACGCCGCCAACACAGCACACGCGATCGCGAGATCGAACGAGCTCCCGCTCTTCTTCAGATCACCGGGAGCGAGGCTCACGATGATGCGCAGCTCGTCGAGCTCGATCCCGAGTTGAGCAAGCGCGGATCGAACCCGCGTTCGGCTCTCTCGCACACTCGTCTCGGCCATCCCCACGAGATCGAAGAACGGGACACCTCGACATGATTCCACTTCGACTTGGACGAGGTGCGCCTCCATGCCGAGCAGGGTCGTTGTAGTTGCGGTGGCAAGCATGCCCGCTCTTGGTGCGAGCGGTGTTCCATCCGACGAGACATCGTGAGCTCGTCGGAAACAACGCTAATTTGCTTACCCAATCGACCTTGCTGTCATCCGCTCAGGGTGGCGACACCTGGCGAGCCATGGCGACTCGCCAGTCATCACGTCCCTGCTTCGTTCACTCTTCGTCCGGTGCAGCAGGTTGTTGCGGTGGAGCAGCGTGGCCTCCACCCGGAGCCGGATGTGCGGGCTCCTCGTGCTCAGGTTCATGACCTGGTTGATCTGGGTGACCCGGGTGACCCGGCTGACCCGGCTGACCCGGATGCGCCGGAGCGTCGTCATCGTCGTCCTGTCCACCAGGCTGACCAGGCTGACCTGGCTGACCCGCTGCGGTCGGGGCCTCACCGTCTTCGACCTCTGCTGCTGTCGGAGCACGCTGACCCGTCTCGAGCGCATCATCGACACCATCACCATCAGCGTCGACGGCGGTGGGGCCTGAGTCGGGCATGTCTTGCTCGAAGTCCTCAGGATCAAGCATGCCTGGCTCGTCGATGTCATCGATGTCGACATCACCATCGCCATCGACGTCGGCGAGATCTTCGACCTCACCATCGCCGTCGAGATCCACTCCGAAGTAGTGCTCGGCGAAGTTGCACGCAGGGTCGCGCGAATCCTCGCAGGCATTCTTGATCGAGCTGACCGCTACGGTTTCTAGACCCTTGAGCTCAGGAACTTCCTTCGCCGCTTTACCGAGCTCCACGCACGCAAACGCTGACTGTCGCTCACATGTTCGTGTCAGCAGTTTCTTCGCACGCTCGGTGTCTTGCTTGACATCGCCATCGCCCTTCGCGAGCGCGAAGCCGAGACGACCGCATGCCTTGGGAAGTCATAACGCCACGCATCGACTGAATACTCATCGCGCGCGGTTGATCTTTCGCGACGGGCTTGTTGCGTAGATAGACTCCACGAGCTCTGCGCATGCTTTCCCGATGCCCGTGACAAGCGCGATCGAGCATCGAAAGCCCGCTCGGAATGTCTTGTTTGATCGTCTTGTAACCGGCTTGATAGCCATACCCGGCGCATACGCAGCGTACCCCTCGCCCTGCTTGGCAAGCGGCGTGAGCATCTCGATGCCTTTGTTCACGTCGCCTTCGGATACCGAAGTCACCGAACAGCAACCAGCGGCCTGCAGGCGCAGCCCGTGTCGTTCTTCGCGTCGCAGGCTTTTTGAAAGACCTTTCCGGCATCAGCGGTCTGTTGCCAACCGCGTTCAGTAAAGCATGTGTTTGCCCCGCGTGACGCAGCCAGCACTGCCCTTCGAGCATTGCCTGGCACTCTGCCTGATTCGATGGCTTGCACTGGTAAGCCACGCCCGCCGCAGCAGCGACGCATTCTTCCCGTTGAACACCATGCTCGCAGGGCATGACGGCGTCTCTGCCTCTTTCACGTCGACGCGAGGCGGAGAAAACTTCGCCTTGGCGAGCACTCCTGCAAATCGCCGTGCTCCTCGTTTGCCAGCCTTAGGGCCACCTTTGCCGCCCTTGGGTGCGGCAGCCATGACGGGTTTCGCGCCGCCACCTTTGGCGCCCGGTGCCTTCTTGCCGCCCTTCGCCCCAGCCGCGGCCGTCGCCCCCTTCGAAGCACTCGGTGCCTTGGGCGCAACCTTCTCGTACGGCTCGGTGTTTGGCTTCTCTGCGATCGGCGAGAGCTGTACGTAGACGGCGGCGTGGCACTTATCCGGAGCCTTCGGATCATCCGGATTGGCCGCTGCGCACGACTCAACCACGCCGTCGGCAACCACCTTCGATTTGCTCGCAGAGCTCTTGGCGTCGTCTTTCGCGCCAAACACTTCGGCGGCGGTTTTCACACTCGCTTTTTCAGAGGCCTGCACCTTGAACGCGCCGACATATGCAGCCTTCACGAAGTGAGTCACGCCCTTGCAACTGCCCACCAGATCTTCGCGTGAGACGTTGAGCTTGGTGGTCTTCTGTTGACCCACGAGCTTCATCGCCACGGCAAGTGTGCTGCCTCTCGCGATCTCGGTATCGAGCCCCAGCGTCGTCTTGCCCGTCGCCGTTTTTGGCAACTGCGCTCGAAGCTCATCCGCGTTGTCGATGGTCGTGAGTGTCTCTTTCGGCGTCACGCCCACGTAGCCGTAATCGCCTTGAATTCGACAGGTACTGACGATGCGCACCGACTCGCACGAGTACTCGATCGCCACGAGCCCCTCTTTCATCGAGGCTTCGAGATCGGTCCGATCGTTGGCGTCCCAATCCACGATGAGCGGTCGCGGTTGCTCTCCCGGCGCCGCGCATTTTTGACCGAGCGCGGATGCGGCGGTTTTGGGAGAGTCTCCCATCACCTTGTTCGCTGCCGCGCCCGTGTCGGTGGTCTTCATGTAAATGAAACCACCGATCGCAAACACGGCGAATGCACCCACGCCGAAGATGGCGGCCTTGGGTGGAGCTGCACCTGCTTTCGCGGCTGCAGATGCTGCCGCTCCCCCAGAGGCCACCGGTGCGGCTTGTGTCTGCTGTGGTGTTGCTGATGCAGAGGCTGCGCTCGCCTCAGGAGCGCTTGTCTGACTCGAAGCATCCGCGACCGATTGTGGCGCTGCTTCACTTCCACTTCCTGCTGTGCTCGCGTCTCCCTTAGGAGCGCGTTTCAATCCCTTGGTAAGCGCTTTTTTCGGCGCTTTGCTTTCCCCGTCACTCATTCCGTCCTCCGACGTGAGTCAAAACAACGGGCGGAATCGTAGGCGAAAACTCGCAATTTCGGAGGTGAACTTCCTCTCAGAATCCCTAAGGTCACCTAAGGGTACGAACGCTGTGGGCGACTTTGTTTCTCACTCGTGCCGAGCTCCGAGATTGATCGTGACGCGCGCGAGCCGACAGCGATGGGCAACGGGCGTGCGCGAGATCTCCTCAATCGCCCCGCTTGCATGAGCAGCCGAGGCTCGCCATACCCTCGCCCGCCATCATGCCGAAAGCCAAAGTTGCAGCTCTCAAGGTAAAGCCCGGAACCATCCTCAAAGACATCGCTCGTCTCTGTGAGCTCGCGGGCATGAAAGACGCGCTCGCCTCGGGAAAGACCACGATTCTGAAGGACAATATCTCGTGGCACTACCCATTCCCCGGAGCGAACACGACGCCTTGGCAGATGGAGGGAACCATCCTCGCGCTACGCGAAGCGGGCCTCCCTGACATCACCTGTGTGCAGAACAAAACCGTGGTGACCAACGCCTTCAAAGGCGAAGACCTCAACCACTACGTTCCGCTCTTCCGTAAGTACGACATCCCCGTTCTCTACAACTTCAAGGAGAGCGACATGAAGTGGATCGAGTACCGCCCGAAGGCACGGATGCACGTGCTCACAACATCTTCCCGATGGGATCATGGTGCCCGGACTACTTCTTCGGGAAGAACATCCTGCACCTGCCCACGGTGAAAGGCGTCACATCTACACGACGACGACGGGCGCGATGAAGAACGCGTTTGGCGGTTTGCTCAACACGCACCGTCACTACACGCACTCGTGGATTCACCGCACGCTCGTCGACTTGCTCGCGATCCAGAAAGAGATCCACACGGGTCTCTTCGCCGTGATGGATGGCACCACCGCAGGCAACGGCCCCGGCCCGCGCACGATGATTCCGGTGATCAAAGACTACATGCTCGCGTCTTCGGATCAGGTCGCGATCGATGCAGTCGCAGCGAAGATGATGGGCTTCGATCCGATGAGCCTCGAGTTCATCAACGTGGCGCACCAAGATGGTCTCGGCGTGGGCGACCCACGTGACATCGAGATTGTCGGCGACGACGTTTCGAACGAGAGCTGGGGCTTCGAGGTGGGCGACAACGGCGCATCGAAGGTCGGCGACTTCATGTGGTTCGGGCTGATGAAGCGAAGCTCAGAAGCCTTCCTTCCACACGCCACTGGTCAACGCGTCTATCTTCGGCAGCGAGGCGTATCACGACTTTTATCGCTGGCCGTTGAAGGACAAACAGACCTTCGAACACTGGAAGGCGACCACCCAGTGGGGCCGACTTTTCGACGCGTACGCACAGGGCAACGCCGATCGAATCACTGAAGAGCGAAGGCAGCCAGACGTCCGCGCAGGCGGAGTGAGATCGAGTCGAAAAAATCGCAGCGCCTGCCAGATGTCAGGCTCGTTGCGCAACGCCGTCGCGCGCGAGCTATGAACACTCCCTTCCCTCGCCTCTCTGCGAACGATACGCCCCCTGGCGGTCGCATCGCGCGGCCGTCTGGGGCACTCGAAGAGAGCGAGCACCCACCAAGTAGCTGGCTCCAGCGTCTTGACCTCCGCGCGAATGAGCTCCGTAGTCGAACGAAATCCGCGAGACCCTCAAGCTCGCGTTGCCCATCACGTTCGGCGCAAGTCGCGATGATGCTGATGGGCTCGTGGACGCGGCACTGTCGGTCGTGTCTCTTCGACACTGAGCTCGCAGGCGTTTCGCCTGGCAAACGCGCTCTGGTTCCCGATGTTGTCGATCGCGATGGGCATCACCCCGCCGTCGAGCCACTCGCCCGTAAGCAGTCGGTCAGTGATCGCAGCGCGTGCATGGTCGAGCGTGCGTGCTGGCGTGTGGGCCGTGATTCTCGTGTTCGTTCCCACGATGATATCGCTGCAAGCCTCGTGTTGCTCGAAGCATTCGGAGTCGATCCGAACGTCATTCCGCCAGCGCGCGGCTTCTTGCTGGGGCGCCTCCCGAGCGTTCCACTCACCCTCGTATTTCTCGCCTCCAAAGCGTATCTAGAAGCACGCGGAATCACCCGCCCGATCTGGTCGGAAGCTGGGTTGCGAATCTCGTCAATCTCGTCGCATCACCGTGTTCGGCGATCGTGCCCTCACGATGGTGGGTCTACCTGCGGTGGGTTTGCCCTCACTCGGTGCCACAGGCGCCGGGATCGCGACTTCGTTCTCGAGCTTGATGCTCGCTCTGATCGCAGTCTCTGCGGCCTGGAAGGCTCGCCCCGAGAACGCGACGATCATGCCTGAGAACAAGCTCGATCACGCAGTGACCACCCGCAAGCTCATTCGAGTCGGTGTGCCGATCGGTTTTCAGATGCTCACCGAGATGGGCGTATTTGCTGTCGCGTCACTCTTGATGGGTCGACTCGGAGCGTCGGTCGCTGCTGCACACCAAATCGCGCTCGGCCTCAGCAGCTTCACTTTCATGGCCGTGATCGGAATGGGCGCTGCCACAGCAGTTCGTGTAGGCCGTGCCATCGGTGCTGGAGATCAACACAGCGCTCGTCGTGCAGGCATCACGGGCATCACCCTCACGGGTATTTATATGTCGGGTTGTGCGCTCGTGTTCTTGCTGATCCCGCGACCTCTAGCAGCACTGTTCACCCCACAAGAAGCGGTCATCGATATCGCCGTCGCTCTGCTGTTCGTGAGCGCCGCGTTTCAGATCGCCGACGGTGTGCAGGGCGCCGCAGCCGGCGCTCTTCGCGGGGCTGGCGACAGCAAGTTCGCCTCGTGGGCCAACATCGTCTGCCACTGGATGATCGGCCTGCCCATCGGATGTATCTGCTGCTTCTACCTGGGTATGGGTGCACGCGGAATGTGGTGGGGTCTTTCCGCAGGGTTGTTCGTCGTCGCTGCCGTGAGCGTGATCCGGTTTCTCAAGCTCTCGTCTCGCACGATCAACGCGCTCTAATCAGCACGCACTCAGCGACAAGACGAGACACGTGAAGAGAGCGAGGAGCTCACCTCGCTCTCACGCTTACAGCCCAGCGAGCACCTCTCGGGCCGCACGTTCGCCCGACCCGATGGCGCCCTCCATGTATCCCATCCACTTCACCGCCGTTTCAGTGCCAGCCCAGTGAATGCGTCCTGTCGGAATACGCAGCGCAGCCGCCGTTGAGGTGAGCCCGCCGGTGCCCAAAATTCCAACCGGGCAACCGCCTGTCCAGCGCTCGGTCGACCAGTCTTGCTCGAGGTAGATCGTCGGGTTGCGAGCCTTGTCACCGAACGCGCGAGCGAACGCTCCCAACACCACCTCGCGTCGTTCTTTCTCGCTGCGTGACGACCAACGTCGTGCTGCTTCACCCACGACAAACGCAACGAGGCACGGCTGCGCTCCATCATGCGACGTGTTGTCGAATGACACGCAAACGTCGCCATCGGTCACGATCTCACCCGAGAAACCATCCTCACGCCAGAACGCTCGGTCATACATCGCGAGGCACTTCACAGTCGCGCCCATCGACATCCGCTGGTGGAGTTGATCTCGTGCAACAGGCAGCAACGGGTCGTATTCGATTCGCCCTGCAAGCGTCGGAGGGAGCGCCACCACAACACGTTTTGCACGCAACGTGATCGTGTCTCCGTAGACGACCACCCCGTGTTCATCCTGGTGAATCTTCCGGGCAGGGACACCAAGCATCGGAGGGCTCTTGAGCTTCTCGGCCAAGCGTATCGACAACGACTGCGCGCCATCAACGAACCGAGTTTGCTGTGCTCCACCTTCGATCTCGGCGAGCTTCATCAGCCCACCACCAGACGCCGAGTAGAGCAAGAAATAGAGCAACGACAGATCGCGTGGCTCGGCACCAAACACCACCCGAACCACCGCATCGACGAGGGCTCGAACTCTCTTCGATCGGATCGACTGCATCTTGAACGACTCGAGGCTCATCCCGTCGAGCTCGTCGGCGTCTGGCGTATCGAGCGGAGTCTCACAGATCACCTTCGCCGTACGTCGATCGAGCGCCCACAGCGTGCGCTGCATATCGACGAGATCGAGCAGCGGTAGCGACGGAATCGACCCTCCGTACGTCGAGACTTTGCCCCCGATCGAGAGCACTTTTTTGCCCTGGTGAAAGGTCGGAAACGTCGCGACACCAAGCTCTTTCGCCAGCGCTTCGAGCTTGGGCTGATTTGCCCCAAGCCACTGACCTCCCAGGTCAATCGTCCCTTTGCCAACGGTCTTGCTGAGGGTGCGTCCGCCGACACGATCACGCGCTTCGATCAGCGCCACACGCGCACCGCCACGCTCGAGTGCACGTGCGCACGTCAGCCCCGCGAGACCTGCACCGACCACCACCACGTCGACATCGACATCCATCGTGTGCCCTCTTTCTCTTCACAGCCGACTACCCAGATCGCGTCGCCCCGAGCGCGCCCATCAGTGAGGCAATCGCTCGTGAACGATCCTCAAACCCGTCAACGTCAGTGTCTCGTCGATCTCGTCGATTTGCGACACGAATGGCGCCATCACACGAACCAATGGCCCTGTTGCAATCACCCTCGCGACAGAGCCAATTTCGCCTTTGATTCGCTTGAGCAAGCCATCCACGAGGCCCGCATGACCGTAGAGCAGGCCCGACTGCATGGCGTGCGCCGAGTTCTTGCCGACGACACGGGGTGGAGCGCTCAGATCGACGCGATGAAGCTTCGACGCTTTGCTCACCAACGCATCGGCTGAGACCTGAACACCTGGAGCAATACACCCGCCCAGGTACTCACCCTGCGCCGAGATGCAGTCGAAGATCGTGGCGGTTGAAAAGTCGACCACCACAGCCGCACCGTGCACCCGCTCGAACGCAGCCACTGCATTCACCAAGCGATCGGCTCCGACCTCGCCAGGAGGTTGATACAGGTTCACCAAACCAATCGGCGATGCAGGTGAGACCACGTGGGGCTGAAGCGAGAAGCATTGCTCAACCGCGCGAAGCACGGCATCGGTCACCGACGGCACTACGCTTGCGATGATCGCGGCGCTCACATCTCGCCCTCCGAACCCGCCGAGATGCGTCATCTCACTCAACACAACCGCGTATTCGTCGGCGGTACGATTTCGAGCGCTCTCGGTATGAAACTGATGCACGAGCTTGCTTCCGTCGAAGAGGCCAAAGGCGATGCCAGAGTTGCCGATGTCAATCGCGAGCAGCATCGCCGCAAGCAAGCATGAGAGACGCTGAGTAGCAATCGTCGCTTGAGTTCAGTCGATGGGTGACGGATCCTTCGGGCTGCCTATGCGCTTCACTGCCGTTTCAGTCGCCCCGTTCGCACTCGCGCTCACCTGTCTGGGCCTCTCATGTACGGCCACCAACGAAACAGGCGAGAGCGAAAGAACGGGCTCATCGCGCTCTGCTGCCACGGTGTGTGCCGACGGCGAAACGGTCGAGGGCATCGACGTCTCGAAGTGGCAAGCGAGTGTCGACTGGACAGCAGTCGCAGGCGACGGAATGAAGTTCGCCTTCACGCGCATCTCGTACAGCACGTCGAAAGACTCCACGTTCGACACCAACTGGGCCGGGATGAAATCAGCCGGCTTGGTACGTGGTGCTTACCAGTACTTTCTCGCCGGTGACGATCCCATCGCGCAGGCCGATCTCGTGATCAACACCATCGGCACACTCGAGCCGATGGACTTGCCGCCCGTCATCGACATCGAGGGCTCGGGCAACGAAGGCGTCACCTCGGATGTCTGGAAAGCCAGCGTAAAAGCCTGGGTACAACGCATCGAACAACACTTCGGCCGCAAACCCATTCTCTACGTTGGCAAGTACTTCTGGCAGGACAACTTCGGCGCCGATACCGACTACGTCGACTATCCGCTTTGGATTCCGAACTACTCGGCGTCGTGCCCCAATCTGCCTGACAACACCTGGACAACCTGGAAGTTCTTCCAGAACTCTTCGACCGAAAGCATCGGCGGAGAGAGCCCGGTCGACCACGATCTCTTCAACGGAAATTACGCTGCGCTGCTTGCTTTTGCGGGGCCAGCGACGCCTCCGTATGCAGCACAATTCGTGAGTCAGTCCTTCCCGGCGGCCAACGTGGGGAAGGTGACGCTGCAGCCAGGCGAAACGGTCGACGCGTATGTCGAGCTGAAGAATATCGGCACGGCGACATGGGATGCGAACACACGTCTTGCGACCACGGCTCCACGAGATCGAGTGAGCGTGTTTGCCGGAGCAGAGTGGCCTGCCAACAATCGCTACGCGGCAGTCACCGGCAGCGTCGCACCGGGTGAAACCTACAAGTTCAACTTCACGATGCACGCTCCAGATCAGCCCGGCACCTACGCCGAGCACTTCGGGGTCGTGCAAGAGAGCACTGCTTGGTTCAGTGACCCAGGGCAAGGCGGCCCCACCGATGACCTGATCGAAGGAATCTTCGAGGTCGTGGGCACAGCGGGCACGGGTGGCACGGCAGGTAGCTCAGGCGCCGCAGGTAGCTCGGGCAACGCGGGCTCGAGTGGAGTCTCGGGCTCGAGCGGTTCGTCCGCGGGCGGATCGTCGTCAGCAGGAAGCGGCGGCACCGATGGCGGCGACTTCGTCACGATCACCTTCACGACCGATGCATCGAGTAGCGGTTCTTGTGCGGTCGGTGCACGACGAAGCGAACGGACGTCGAATGCTGGGCTTTCTTTGCTCACGTTGGCGTTGATTGCGCTACGCCGTCGTCGCTCTCGATGATTCCACAGCGCGTCCTCGATAAGCTCGAATCGCTGCCGGTTCAGCCTGGCTGTTACGTCTTTCGCAATGCCGATCGAGAGGTGCTCTACATCGGCAAAGCGAAGAGCTTGCGAGCACGTGTTCGCAGCTATTTTCAAGAGGGTTCGAGTGACAACCGCGCCCTGCTACCACTGCTTCTTCAAAGCATCGACGACCTAGAAACGATCGTCGTCGAAAGCGAAAAAGAAGCGTGCATTCTCGAGAATCTGCTCATCAAAGAGCATCGTCCTCGCTTCAACATCAAGTTGAAGGATGACAAAGAATTTCCGCTGCTTCGCCTGAACACCTCGGTCGAGTGGCCTCGGCTCGAGGTGGTGCGCAAGTCGACACACGATGGGTCGAAGTACTTTGGCCCTTACCCATCAGCATCGAACGCACGAAAGGCACTCCATCTCGTCAACCGGCACTTTCAGCTTCGAACGTGCACCGACACCGAGATGGCAGCACGTCGACGACCCTGCCTGCAGTACCAGATCAAGCGCTGCCCCGCGCCGTGTGTGTATGAGGTCGATGGCGAGCGATACGCGACGCAGGTGAAGGCGGTCGCACTGTTTCTCGACGGTCGTCATGACGAGCTGACCAGTGAGCTCGAGGCGAAGATGAAAGAGTCTTCGCGCGCGATGGATTTCGAAACCGCGGCTGTGTATCGAGACCAGATTCGCGCGGTGGCGGCAGTGCAAGAAACCCAGCGCTTGGTGGGCGATCGCGACATTGATCAAGATGTGCTTGGGCTTCACCGCGAGGGAGATCTCGTCGAGCTCTCGCTGATCTATGTGCGTAAAGGTTGCGTGCGCGACACGGCGTCGTTTTCGCTGACGAGCGTCGAGATCCCTGATGATGAGGTCATCGCCGCCTTTCTTCGCCAGAGCTACGACACCGACGCGGTCAACGCGCGATTGCTGCCCGATGAGATCATCGTGCCTGTGTTGCCCGAAGGCGTCGACGGCATCACCGAACTACTGAGTGACAAGCGAGGCAAGAAGGTCACGGTGCTGCGACCGCAGCGAGGCAAAAAAGTCGATCTACTCGAGCTCGCACAGACCAACGCAGAGCATGCGTTCAAAGAAAAGCGACGCGAGAACGAAGACATTTTCGAGCGCCTTGCGAAGGTGCAACAACGGCTTCGATTGCCTCGTCTGCCGAGGCGGATCGAGTGCGTCGACATCTCGCATCACGCCGGTGACGACGCGGTGGGCGCGGTGGTGGCGCTGCTCGATGGCAAGCCCAACAAGGCGAAGTACCGAGTGTTTCGAGTTCGCACGGCTCGCGCTGGAGACGACTACGCGGCGATGTACGAAGTGCTCGCACGTCGCTTTAAACGCGGTCGCGACGCCAAGCCATTGCTCGCTGCAGAAGCCCCGTCTGCAGCATGGCCTGCCACGACCACTGCGCCATTGATGACTGAGGGCGCGAAGGTTCTGCGAGCCGCGAAGCGAGGAAAGAAAGCGCACGCCCCCACGAGTGTCGCGGCAACGGGCGAACCTCCCGTGCAGCTTGTTCCGCCCGTGGCCCCGGTTGCACCCGTTGCGCCGCGAGCGTCAGCACCCAGCGCGATGCATGCGAGCAAGCCCACCGAGCCGAGCGACGCTCTCGAGACAGAGATCGAGGCAGACGAGGTACTCGTCGACGATCTCGATGTGGCGTTCCCGGAGGGAGAAATCTCGCTCACACCGACGCCTGCTGCGACGGCAGAGATGAGCTCCACATCGGGACAGAGCAACGATGAGCCTGAGCCCACGCATGATCCGTTTCGCGATGAGCCGAGCGAAGCCAACAGCGGTGCCGACACGCTCGCAACAGAAGCCGAAGGCGGCGGAGTATGGGACTTGCCGGATCTGCTGGTCGTCGATGGCGGAAGAGGTCAGCTCAGGGTTGCGCTCACCGCTGCAAAAGACCTGGGTTTGAAAGGTCTACCCATCGTGGGGTTGGCCAAAGAGCGTGAAACGACGAAGGGCGAAAACCTGGTCGATCGTGTGTATTTGCCGGGTCAGAAAAACGGGATCCCTCTTCGCCCCAACAGCCCTGCACTCTTCTTTTTGGCCAGGGCGCGCGATGAGGCCCATCGAGCCTCAAATCACGCGCGCGAGAAGCTCGCAAAGGCACGTGTGCTTCGAAGTGAGCTCGATGAAATTACAGGCATCGGGCCCAAGCTGCGCAACGCACTGCTCGCCAAGCTGGGCTCGGTGGATGGGGTAAAGCGAGCGAGCGACGCCGACCTGCTCGAGATCACAGGCATCACCACGAAGATTGTGAAAGCGATCCGAAAGCGCTGGCCACTCGACCCCAAGCCAAACGAAACGGCTGACGACAGCTAACGAGCAGCAATCATCGCGATCCAGTTGCGGCCCAGAGTCGATCGCTTGCCAACTTTGTTGTCACACCGGCAACCACGTCGTTTTGACTCTCGCGATACCTCGATAAGTACGCGAGAAACGAAGCTGATTTCATACTGGCATCTAGGCGCGGGGCTTGCGTATAGTGCCGCCCGACCAACTTGGGGCTGACCCAAGTGACCTCTCGAAGCGAACCGTCATGGCCGTTCTCCCCTCGAAGGAGCTCCGTATGTCTCGTTCACCATCCTGCATTGGCCTGCGTGCGCTGCGCACGTGTTTGACCAGCACCTTTTCGGTGTTGGCACTCGGTGGCTTGTCCGCTGGCTGTCTCGACCGACCGCTGGCGCCGTCTTCACCCAGGACCAGCAACGCGGTGACCGATGAGGTGAAGATCTCGAAGGTCGATAAGATCGACTTGCTCTTCATGATCGACAACTCAGCGTCGATGGGAGACAAGCAGGACATCCTGAGCTTCGCGGTTCCTGACTTGGTGAACCGCCTCGTCGACCCAGATTGCTTCGACGATACCGGCACGAAGCAAGCGAAGGTTAACGGCTCGTGCCCGGCTGGCTCTGCACCTGAGTTCGACCCGATTCTCGATATCCACATCGGTGTCGTGACCTCTTCGTTGGGTGGCCACGGAGCAGACATCTGCACCGAGGATGCAAAGAACGATAAGGGTGAGATGATCACCCGAGGCAAAGACCTCGAGACGGGCTCGGCGGTTACGCCGACGGGCTTCTACAAGAACTCGGGCTTCTTCGCGTGGGACGCCTCCCAGCCACCGCGTTACCCCGGCGAGTCGACGTTCAGCGACGCAACCCAGTTGGCGACGCAGTTCAAGTACGTCGTCGGTGGCGCGGGCGAGTCAGGTTGTGGTTACGAAGCCTCGCTCGAAGCCTGGTACCGCTTCCTCGTCGATCCCGTTCCGCCAGCCTCGGTGCCGGCGCTCGCGACCGAGAAGCAGTACACGTCGGCAGTTCCGCAGGGCGTCGACGACAACGTCTACACGCAGCGAGGTGACTTCCTGCGTCCAGACTCACTCGTCGCTGTCATCCTTCTTTCAGACGAGAACGACTGCTCGCTGGCCGATGGTCCGATTCCGGATAACGGCGGCTTCCCTGGCCAGATTTTCCTTCGTCAGGGCGCCAACAACGACTTCTTGCTCCGCCCGGGTACGGCAGCATGCGCCGACGCGCCGTACAGCGAAGACTGCACGAGCTGCTTCTTGTTCAACGACCCGGCTGATCCGAAAGCAGCGGGCTGCTTCGATGGGACCACTGCCAAGACGCTCAGCAAGGGCAACTCGACAACCAAGGGTGAAGATCCCGCAAACCTTCGCTGCTGGAACCAAAAGCAGCGTTTCGGTATCGACGGTCTCTACCCAACCGATCGCTACACCAACGGTCTGACCGAGCCGATCATCTACGGCCGCAAAGTCGACGCGAACGGCAACACGTTCACCAACAGCGATGGCAGCCCCGTCGCGGATCAGATCCCCTACTTCAACCCACTGTTGGTTGCGGGTTGGGCGGACGCGAACAAAGAGGTTCGTGACCTCGTCGCGAAGAACCTTTCGGCTGACGCGTTCAACGCTGAGTTCAAGAAGCTCCAGACGAAGTACCTAACCACCTCGGCGGTTCGCGATAACAACCTCGTGTTCTTCGCGACAATCGTGGGTGTTCCTTGGCAAGACATCGCGCGAGATCCAGCAGACCTCACGCAAGGTTTCCGCCCAGTCAAAGACTTCGAGACCAAGCTCAGCGAGCTCCCGAAGGACGGAGACAAGGACCGAGCAATCGCCGGTGCTGACTTCACCACCTGGGACCTCATCCTTGGCGACCCATTCGGCAAGGCATCCGATGCCAACGGCAAGACGACCCCACCGGTCGACCCGTTGATGCTCGAGCGTCGTGATCAGATCCAGAACAAGCAACACCCGATCACGAAAGAAACGATCGGCGGTTCCGGCACCTGGAACTCCATCAACGGCCAAGAGTGGAACCCCATCACCGACCTCCAGTACGCGTGCATTCTGCCTCTGCGTAAGACGGTCGACTGCTCGACGGCTTCCTGCGTTGACTGCGGCGGCACGACCGAGACCGAGGCGACTCTGCAGAACCCACTCTGCAACGCGGACGGCGCGGCCAACTCGACCTACGACAACACTCGTCGTCGCGCGAAGGCGTACCCAGGCACTCGCTTCTTGCAGGTGCTCAAAGACTTCAACAACAAGGTCAACGGCAACGGCATCGGCGCCTCGATCTGCGCGAAGAACGTCGATGACAACACCAAGGATGACTACGGTTACCGCCCTGCAGTCGCCGCCATCATCGACCGCTTGAAGAGCCAGCTCTCGGGACGTTGCTACGAGCGCGCTCTGTCCGTCACGCAAGTCCCCAACAAGGACAACACCTCCGAGACGCTTCCGTCGGCCGCTTGCCTCATCATCGAGGCTTCTGACCCGAAGGATGCCGACCACACCAAGCCAAGCACCGACTGCAAGTGCGACGGCAAGGGCGAAACGCCGGTTTCGTCCGAGATCAACAGCGTGCTCGTCGGTGCAGTGAAGGATGACTTCTTCTGCCGCTGCGAGCTCACCCAGTTCGAAGGCAACGCTCTCAAGCTCTGCCAGACCGACCCATCGTCGAACCTCAGCCTCAACGGCCAGGCCATCAGCGGCTGGTGCTACGTCGACCCAGCCAACGCCAAGGATGACGCGTCCAAGGCTGCTGCTGACAAGATCGTCGAGAAGTGCGACGAGAACTCGAAGCACACGATCCGCTTCATCAACCTCGACACCAGCTCGTCGACCCTCTTCATCACCTGCCTCGGCGCCGCTGCCGGTACGCAGTGATTCTCTGAGCTGAGCGCAGCTCCCACCGCCCTCTCCTTCACCGGACGAGGGCGGTTTGCTTTTTGTCCCTCACGCTTTCTTCGCCGTGACCCACAGACCATCACGAGGACGCAATGTGATCTGCGGTTGCGCCACCACCGAGTGACCGGGAGATTCCTCGAGTCGCACTCGCTGCAACATCGTCGCGAGCACGAGCTGCGCTTCGGTCATTGCAAAGCCATTGCCGATGCACTGACGCGGCCCAGCCCCGAACGGGAAGTACGCAAACTTCGGAATGCTCGCTGCGTTTTCTGGCGAAAATCTCGTGGGGTCGAACCCCTCAGGGTTGCTCCAAATGCGCGGGTTGTGATGCACCAAATAGGGGCTGACGATCACCATCGAGCCGGCCGGGATCTTGTACCCGCCGATCTCATCGTCTTGCTCCACACCGCGACCGATGGTCCATGCTGGCGGATAGAGCCGCATCGACTCTTGAATCACCATCTTGGTGTAGTTGAGCCGAGGCAGATCCTCTGGCGTGGGAGAGCGCCCTCCCAACACGTTCGCAAGCTCTTCTCGCAGCTCGCGCTCAACGTGCGGGTGCGTCGACAACAGGTGAAGTGTCCACGTGAGCGCGTTGGCCGTCGTCTCGTGTCCGGCAATGAAGATCGTGATCACCTCGTCGCGAAGCTGGGCATCGGTCATGCCCTCGCCGGTCTCTTCATCTCGCGCCGACATGAGCAATCCGATCAGATCCGTACCGTGATCCTTTTCACGACGTCGCTGCTCGATGACGCCAAGAACCACGTCGTCGATCGTGCGGATGGCTTCTTGAAGCCTGCGATTCGACGGAGTCGGCACACTCATGGGGATCTCGATCATCGACTGGATTCGTTTGATCGCCGTGCTCAGCAGATAGTCGAGCGCGTGACCGACCGAGTCAGCCGAGTCACTCAGATCGCGACTCATCAAGGTCTCGCTGACGATCCTCAATGTGAGGCGCATCATCTCGTCACTCACATCGAACGGTCGCCCCGAAGCGAGGTAGCCCGCCCAGCGCTTGTCGATCATCTCTTCGGTGGCTCGCACCATCGTTGAGCCAAACGCAGCGATACGATCTCGGTGAAAGGCGGGTTGCGCAATACGCCGTTGACGAAGCCAGAACGCGCCTTCACTCGTGAGCAACCCATTGCCGAGAATCAGCCTCAGCTTGTCAAAGCCACGGGTTCGCTTGTGAAAGTTGCGGTGGTGATCCTGCAACACATGGCGAATGTGATCGGGGTGGCTCAACAAGAAGGCAGTGAGCCCGCGCCAGCGATTGCCAAACCTCAGCTTCACCACATCGCCAAGCTCGACACAGCTCTGCGCGTAGAACGAGATCTGACCTGCGCGTAGCTGACGCAGATGCCCGACGAGTGGCTCTGTCGGAGGCGAAGGCGGATCGCCATCAAGAAGCGGCACCTCGCTCCAGGCAACGAAGCGATCACGTAGCGAGCGAAGCGAAACACCTGCGTTCATGGCCGCGAATTCAGCTCGTGAGGGTCACCTCAACGCAAGAGAAAACAGGGAGCTTTGCCTTACTCAACACAGCACGCGAACCGAGCCTGACCCGCGAGCGATTGGTACTAACGTCGCGGTATGGGTGAACGAGGATACGCGCCAGCCACGCTCCGTAATCGAGATCCAATCTTGAACGTGCTTCGCACCGAGATGCCACACAGCGGCCACGTGCTCGAGATCGCGAGCGGCACCGGTGAGCACGCGGTGTACTTCACACCACGATTGCATGGTCTGATCTGGCAACCCACCGACCCCGACCTCGTGCGTTGCGAGAGCATCGATGCCTGGCGAGAAAGCGAGCCGTGTGATCGTCTGTTGCCTGCGGTTCAGCTTGATGTGTGCGTCGAGCCTTGGCCGTTGCCAAGCGAAACCAAGTGGTCGGCCATCGTGTGCATCAACATGATTCACATCGCACCCTGGCAAGCCTGTGAATCACTTGTCGCAGGGGCAGCGAAGCGTTTGCCCACGGGCGCTCCACTCATCTTGTATGGCCCATTCTTTCGCCGCGACATCGCGACGGCGCCCAGCAACCTCGAGTTCGACGAATCACTGCGAGCACGCGACCCGTCATGGGGCATTCGGCACCTCGATCAGGTTGAGCAAGAAGCCCAGCGCAACGGCTTCGAGCTCTCACGCGTCGTCGAAATGCCTGCCAATAACCTGACAGTGCTCTTCCGAAAACACTGAGCTTTGGCGAAGGTTTGCTAGAGGGGGCGCCATGTCCCCGTTTGCTGACGCTCGCCGACAACGCATCCGAGTTGCCACGGTGATCGGCTCACTCACGCTGGCCTTGCTCGCGTGCAAAGACGCCACGAACAACTCCTCGAGCTCGTCACCGTCGAGCTCGCCCTCGGCGCCATCGCTCTCTCCGTCTTCGTCGCCCTCTGCTCTGGCATCGACAACCCCTCCGGCCGCGAATAGCGCCGCGCCAACAAGCTCGTCGCCGCAGGCGGGTGTCATCGCGAGCGGAGCGCCCAGCGCAGCGCCTGCAGGGAGCGCCACCGCGGAGCCCTTCCCTGGGCGAACCGATGGCTGCTCTGACGGAATGGTTCGCGTTGAAGGTGAGTACTGCCCCGCCCTCACGCAGAACTGCAAAAAGCACCACAAAGAGTACGCCGGAAACAAGAACGACAAGAACGTCAGCGAGCGATGTCTCGAGTACGAAGAGCCGTCGCACTGCGTATCGAAGAAGCGCCAGCACCTCACGTTTACTGTATGGACCGCTTCGAGTACCCAAATCGAGTCGGCGAGCTGCCGCAGGTGCTCACCTCATGGCATCAGGCCGTCAAAGCGTGCGCCGATCAAGGCAAGCGACTGTGCACCGAAGACGAGTTCAACTTCGCCTGCGAAGGGCCAGAGATGTTGCCGTACGTCTACGGTTACGTTCGCGACGAGAACAAGTGCAACATCGACAAGACGTACATCTACCCCGACCACTCGAAGGTCTTGCCGACGTACGAAACCTGTCTGCTCACCCCTGCCTGTGCCGACGAGCTCAAGCGTCTCGATCAACGCGAAAAGATCGGGCAGCGAACCTCGTGTGTATCGTGGGCTGGCATCTTCGACCTCAACGGCAACGTCAACGAGTGGGTCAACCTACCCGGAAAAACCACCCAATCGCAGTGGTCTCAAAGGCGGATGGTGGGGCCCTGTACGAAGCCGATGTCGGCCCACCGTGACCTTTCACAAAGAGAACGACTACGGCTACGAAGCCGGCTTTCGTTGCTGTAAAGACTCAACATGACCCACGGCGCTTCTCGAGACACGCTTGCTCCACCAGCGCTCGTTCTCGCACAGTACAAGCGCATCGTCGTTCTCACCGGGGCGGGCATCTCGGTCGCGTCAGGGTTGCGTCCGTATCGAGGTCAGGGTGGGTTGTGGAACGATCATCCTGAAATGGTCTCATGGGTAACCGCCGGAGCGATGCGAAGAGATCCAGAGGGCGTTTGGTCCTTCGTATCCGATATGCGCGAGCAGGTGCAGAACGCAAAACCGAATGCAGCGCACGTGGCCTTGGCAAACGCGCAATCGAAGCTCGCACCTGGCGCCGAGATGTTTATCGTCACGCAGAACGTCGACGGTCTTCACCAACGCGCCGGAAGCACCCATGTGATCGAGCTGCACGGCTCACTCGCACGAACCCGCTGCTCATCGCGTACGTGTGACCTGCCCGTCTACGCCGATAACACGATCGCGAAGACGGCTCCGAGATGCCCACGCTGCGGCGCAGTGTGTCGACACGATGTGGTGCTGTTCGATGAAGAGATCCCCGTTGACCCCGAGTGGGAGACAAAAAAGTCGCTGCGGGGCTGCGATCTGTTTCTTGCCGTTGGCACCTCGGGCACGGTGTACCCAGCCGCAAACTTGGTTCGGTCGGCCGAGTACGAAGGAGCGCGAACGATGCTGATCAATCTCGATCCAATGAGCCCCCGCAACCCGGCGTATCAAACTGAGTTGCTGGGTCGCGCAGAAGAGATTTTGCCCACGCTCTTCGACGCCTTATTCAGCCGCGACGATCTCGACCTCGCGCTTACGACCCGCGACGACGAGCTCGAACGAATCACCTACCGTCTTACCGAGAAGCTCGCGACCCAACGGTGATTGCGGAGTGACGATGCTCACCTCACCCACCTCGGTCTTCAGCTTCAGCCCACCACCGGCCGGGATCAACAACACACGCTGCGTCTCACCTGCGACGTCGAGCTCGACCAGCGCCCCTGCCTGGATTGGCTGCTCGTCGTCGAACGCTCGCACCTTCATCGCGATCAACAGCGCGAGACCAGTTTCGAGCTCACGCGCTCGCGCAGCCTGACCCGCAGCAAGATAAGACAGCTCGATCTTACGCGTATCCTTGTCGTTCTCGGGCTTGGCTTCGGGGTGGTTTGCCGCTGCTGCCGTCTCACGCGCCAGACGCTCTGCCTCGACCAACTCGAGCTTGAGCGTGTCGCGAACCTTTTCGATCAGCGCTTGCTTGTCCATGCGATCTCAGCCCAGCGATGTCGCACATTGCCAGGCAGATTGCATGCACCTCGGTCATTCCGAGTGACCGTGCCCATAGCCCATTCGAACCAGTGCCTTACGCACATCGAATGGATTGTCCGCACGCGGATAAAACACCCCTGATTTACGTCGCTTGCCGACACGTGTCTCGAGCTCACCGATCGCGCTCTTCGTCTTGAGCGGTGGGCTCTTTTCGAGCCTTCGCAGCGCTGGCGTCATGAACGATTGTTGAAAACCGGGGTCGTTGTCCGCCGAGATTTGAACATCGCTCGGCACCACACCAGGTGGCTCCCACGTCTTGCCAGGCGCCGAGGTCACCCAAACGGGGTTCGTGATCGCGTAGGGCGTGATCGCAAACGTTTCGGCTGGCTTCAACGCGCCCAGATCGCTGCTTCCGAGACCGAGCGGGCCAGCCAAGCTCGCAACCGCATCGGTCAGAACAAGCGGCGGCAGCTCGGTGGGCAACACCACCGGGAACATGCTGCGATAGCCAATCGCCTCGACCACGAACCAGCTATCGATCGGGTTGCCATCGGCATCGGTCGCAAGCTCGATCTCGACCGTATCTTTGATCGGCGTCGCTGCGAGATCGGTCGCCGCGCTCGGCACGATCTTCTTCGCGATCACGCCATTGCGATAGATGTTGATCCTATCGATCGACATCCAGGGCGCAGCCGTCACCGAGTACGAGAGCTTCACCGTCGCGCCGTTTGCAGCAAGCGTCTGACCCATCACGCCGCGGGTCGGATCATCGACCCAGAAGTCTACGATCGGGCCATTGGTCGCCACCACGTGTCGGCTTCGTAGACCCGCGATGATCTCAGCTTCAGAGACAGCTCGTGGGTCGTCTTTGCCCACGAAGATCATCGTCCTGAACTGACCCGCTTCGTCATCGGCCGAGTGAGAGTCGCCTGTGCCAACACCGATGTAGCGATAACCAAGGTTCAGCAGGTTGAACCAGTCATCCACCACGCCGGGGTACGCAACCTCGCCCTTGTCGAGAAGGATGGTTCCCTTCGGCGGAATCTTGTCGGGAAGCTCTCCGCTCGGAAGCGGATCGGGCACACGGAAGTGATGGATCTCCCAGTACAGCTTGCCGTTGGTGAGCTCCATCGCCTCGAAGTCGAACGAGAATGTCGTGACCTCGTCAGCATCGAGAAACGCCGGGCCGGTGGGCTTGGTCAAGAAGTCGAGCGCGCCTGATTCACCCTCATCGCCCGTGAGAGCATCTCGGTTGTATTGCTCGAAGTAACCGAGGATCTGATCGCGCGGATGATTGACCTGCACGATGGTGTTCTCAGGGCCATTCGAGCCGAGTCGACGAAGGTCTTCGAACAATGCTTTCGGCGGACGACGCGCCCATTCGAATGACCCGTGAGTCACGCCGCCCGTGTCGTATTTGAGCGGGTAGCCGTTGAAATGCCCCGACTCGAGCGTGGTCATCTCGAGCCCGATCGAGCTTCGTAGAAACGGGCGAAGATTGTTGCGAGCGATGTACGGCTCGTAGTCGGTCACGTAGTTGTGATCCGTCGACACGGCCCACTCGACGCCCTCGGCTGCAGCCGCGCGAATACGCTCGTCGAGGTCCATCTTCGAGTCGATGCTATTGCGACTGTGCATGTGCATGTCGCCAGCGATCCACCCTGTCGACTTCACCACATGCGAAAGCTGATGAGCGATATAAACCGAGCCACCCGCAGCCACATCGACCTCACTCTCGACGAGATCGTACTCAGGCCCTCGGCTCGACACGATTTGGTAGTGACCGGGCCGCAGGATCAGCTCAGCGTCACCGTCTTGCGTGAATGCGACGTTCTCGACGTACCGAAGCGTGCTGGGGTTGCCCGGATCGTCCTCGACAAAATCGCTCGTGCGATAGTGATCACCAGCACGCAAATCGAAGAGAAACTCGCGCGTGCTCTTGCCGGCAAACGACGCGTCGTAGCGACCTACAGCCGTGGCCTTCGCAGGCAGCGGCTCACCATTCTCACCGCGAATGTTCACGACAACGCGGCCCGACACCGGAGCCGCCAGAACGAGCGAGCTCTCGCGACCCGAGGTCACCTCGAAATCGACGAAATCCGAAGGTGAGGTGGTGTCATTCGCGATGCGCGCTGAATACGATCCAGGAGCAAGCGTGCCCTCGAAAAAACCGCCCTCGCGCGTCGAGTACTGGCTGTACGGACGACGTCGCCCCGACTTCGTATCGTGCTGGTACACGATGAGGTTCGCATCGTCGATCGGTGCATGCGTGATCGCATCGACCACTTGCCCACCCACACGCCCAACCGACACGCCTTGAATCTCGTTGATCGTATCGAGCACCGAGCCAACATCACCGTTGCCGATCACGAAGTACTTCTTCACGTCGAACGACTCGCCGGGTTTGAGCTCGGCAGGAGCGTTCTTGTAGAAGACGCCGATGAATGAGCTCGCAACGAACGGAACGAGCATCGACGACTCCGTGATCGGAGTGATGCCGTCGCTCAGCAACGCCTTCTTGCTCAACGCGTAGTTGTCGGGGCTCGCACCGGCGAGCAACCCGTAACTAACGTTCGACCCTCGAGAGGCAACCCAATCCGTCACGATGCCCGGAAACGCGGGGAACTGGACGTTCCGTGCGTAAGCATCTTCGAGGGTAAATCTCAGGTCAAAACCCGCACCTGGCAGGAACACTTTGCTGGTCGCACCGAAGAGCGCCACGTCACCGATGGGGACAGTAAACCCATCGAGATTCAGTCCGAGGACGCTCCCAAGAAGTGACGCTGCCGCATCACCTGGGAACTTCAGCGTCTGATCTGCGGTGATGTTGGTAACGCGAAACGTGATGTCGACATACGAAGCCCCAGGCGACAGCTCGTAGATGGTCGAGTACCGAAGCTGTGGGGGCGAACCTGCCTTCGTATAATCTTCGTTCGACCCCGTCACAGCGCGATTGAGGGTGCCAACGAGCTCGAGAAAGTCACCGGCGCTTCCGCTTGCTTCGATGCGAGCAGCCTTACCGTTCGAGCCGTCGTTCAACACCTTCACATCGTCGACGGCACAGGCTTGAACGAAGAACGCAGGGAAGAGCTCTCCGAACGCGTCGTAGCCGATGCCTGCGCCGGAATTTCCCTCTTCGCGAGGGCGTCGAAGATCCGCATCGATGAGGCTTCCGCCATACACACCAAAGCCACGCGAGAAGCCCGGTGCCTGGATCACCACGCGTACTTTGTCGTTGGCGAGAAGGTAATCACCGATGTCGCCAAGAGCGCGGTCACCACCGATCAGATCGATGCGAGACGTGATCTTTCTCGCTTCGACATTGCCTTTGGGATCAGAGGGCTGACACGAGAGCGCGCCAAGAATCAGAGTGAGCGCGGACAGAGAACCGAGAACAAGATCGCGGCGAGAGCTGTGACGAGTAGGAGATGTCATGTCGACCTCGCAGAGCGATTTCAGAACAACAATTGCGCGAGGATCTCGAGGCGATTGTTATTGAGCCGATTGGGCTTTTCTTCGTTCGTGATCGTGTAGTTGATGTACGTGCTCAGAGGCAGCTTGGGGTGAAACACTCGTACGCCAAACGTGTGATAGAGCAGCGCTTGCTTGTCGACGGCAGAGCCTGATTTCGCGTTCGACCAAGGGTCAAAAGCCGCGATGCGATACGCAGGCATCACCGGTACATAGATGGGGATCTTGTACCCAACCTGAGCGTGCCATCCGATCTGTTTTCGATCGTCCGTTTTGACGGTTTCGAACTTCGTCGAACGCTGCGTGAATTGCCCTGCGACCTCGAGCCCTTTGAACGTGAGCTTCACGTCGCCACTGAACTGCATGTCTTTCTCGACGAACGCGTACGGCTGCACGCCGCGCGATCTCGGGTTGTAGAGAAACGCTCCGCCAAGCTGAAACAACTTGCCGTAGACCGCTTCGACTCGACCCGCGAACGCGAGATCGTTGCTGTCGTTCAAGAGCTGATTTGCACCATTGCCATTGAAGAGAGACAGGTAGTAAGCGACGCCCACAGGCCCTGCAATCGTGATGGGCTTCTCGGGCGAGAGCATCACGCCGATCTCGCGATCGATACCGAGACCAGTGACTTGATCTCCGCGACCCACCATCACGCCGGTCTGCGCGACAGCACGAGAGGCGAAAAGAAGATCGGTTACGCCGCGAAGATCTTCTTCTGAAAACGGAACGCGAAACTGACCGACTTGCACACCCACGTAGGCAACGGGGTCAGTACGAATGAACGCATCTCGCATTCGTGTTTCGAGTGAGCCCTGCGGAGTATTCACCGCGGTTTCAGAATCAGACGCAGCTTCGATCGAGAGCCGAAATGAGGTGTGATATGGCTCGTTGCGACCTTCGAAACCGAGGCGAGCGCTATCGAGAATGAAGCCACTGTTGCGCCCGACATACGGCCGGTTCTTGTCTTTCTGAACGTTCTCGTAGCCACCGCGGAGGTAGCCAAAGATGCCCATGCGCCAAGACGAGCCGCTGGTGATGGGCTCGGGAGGTGGAACCTCTTGTGCATTGTCGCCCTGAATCTGTCGTTGAATGTCATCGCGACCTTCACCGTCGCGAGCGAACGACACAGAGCTAGAGAACAACACCGACGAGATCGAGAGAGCGACGAACGCCCGACGAGCACAAGACATGGGGTGCTCCCACGGGACCACTCTCGAAAGCGCTGCTCAAGCGACACTTCGGCGACGTTGTCACCGATTCGCAACGATCAAAGCGACGCGTTGAATCAAGAGAAAGGTTCCTGCCGATCCGATCGCGTAAGCGCAAGGTGTCGAGAATGTGTCCATGCTTAGCGAGCGACCCGACTTTGCAGCCACTCGGGACGCAACTCGCGTCGCGAGGACGAGTGAAAACACGAACGCCATCTGACCGAGCTCAACCCCAACGTTGAACGCAAGCAACGACAAGGGCACCGCTGACGACGGCAAGCCGATCTCGCTCAATGCACCGGCAAAACCAAGGCCGTGCACCAAACCAAACGCAAACGCGAGCAACGCGGGTCGATCCACGCGTGGCAAATCGAGCGCAAGCAACACGAGACTCGAAGCGATGCAGGCCTCGGCAAACAGCGACGAGACTTCTATCCAGCCCATCACGTTCGCGACCAAGGTCACACTGTGAGCCAGCGTGAACGCCGAGATCGTCGTCACAAGCTCTTTTCGACTACGTGCGGCAACCCACAAGCCCAGCACGAAGAGAAGGTGATCCGCGCCCGAGAGGATGTGCTCGACGCCCAGCCGAAGGTATCGCGCGAACATCTCGACCCATGAAGGGCGACCAGCAATCTCGAACGACGGTTGTTTCGCAGTGAGCACCTGAGATCGCGATGAGCCATCAGCGAGCAACACTCGCATCACGACCGAGGTGACGCCGAGACCGAACCCGTCGAACGAGACGACCGTTCCGGCAACACCACGAGCACACAAAAGGCGCCATCGAGACAGCGACTGAGAACGAGCCGATTGCCCATCGTGATCGAGCTCAACCGAACGACATCGAGAATCAAAACGCGGCGTCAGATCACGACGAGGGCCTGGTGTTTTGAGCACCACGGTAGCGTCGCCCTCTCGTGCTTCGACCATCTCGAGGTAGGCAGTCTCGAGGCCGTGGGCAAAGCTCGTACGAGCGAACACCAAGCTCGCTATCACGAGCACACAACAGACGAGAATCGCGCGACGAATCACGGGGCACCAGGCTTGCTCGACCGAGCGTTGCTCTCGGTGACGTCGAGATGCGTGGTGGGCTTGAACGACGGAGAGACATGATCACCCTCGGGCACGTCGACACGAACGCGATATTCGTGTGCGAGTCGTTCGAGAAGCTTCGCTCGCGCGTCGACGGTTCGCAGACGAACCAGGTCTGCAAATACCTCATGACGTGCCTGCTCGAACGTCGGAACCGTTGCCTCGACACGCTCATCCACGCGAACGAGTGTCCAGCCGTAGGCGCCCGCGATTGGCTCACCCCATTGCCCCAACGGTTGGGCGAACGCCGCAGCCGCGACAACCTTGCCCAGCGAGGATGCGAGCTCTTGCTCGCTCGCGAGAGCACTCTGCGCAATCGAGACGCCCGATGAGTCATTGGAGCGAAGACGATCACGAAGCGAGAGCGCGGGAGACGCCTCGCCGGGGTGTTCTTTCGCAGCGACGAAGACTTGTGAGATCTTTGCGCGGGGTTGAGATCGCCACGTGTCGAGATGGGCTTGATAGTGAGCTCGAAGGTCTTCCTCGCGAATCGGTGACGACGAGCCCGAGAGGTCGATCGCCATCGCAAGCGCGCGTTGAATGACTCGAGATCGAAGCGTGGGATCATCACGATCGAGACCCAATCGAAGCCCTTCACGAAAGAGCAGCTCTTCCTCGACGAGCGCATCGATCGCTTCTTGCTTGTCGTCAGCCGAAACCGGACGACCGCTATTACGACGCGATTGAGCGGCGTACGCCGCCATCACTTGCTCGGTCGAGAACGAAACGTCGCGTCGAGAAGGCTCACGAGGAGCGATCGCGAACAGCGCCGTACCGATCATAACGAAATGAGTGAGGCGATGGCGTAGGAGCGCAGAAAGAACGGTAGTCAAGTGCGAAGACAGCTCGCTCACTCCTCGCGACTAACACGACTTCGATGACAACGACGAAGGCAAGACAGTGATTTGTTTCGAGCGAGCCGACGGTGCGATTGCGAGCGAAGGCGCGTCCGTCGTAGGCTCGCGCCCATGGCGAAGACGGGCAAGAAGTCGAAGAAGGGCGAGAAGAAAGAAACGCCACTTACGGGTCTTGCGCTCGAAAACGCAGCCCGCGAGCTGATGGCCCTTGGGTGGGGAGAAGAGCACTGGAACCTTCTCAAAAAAAGCTCGCGCATTCTGTTTCACCACACGCCAGGCGCCCTGCCTTGTTTGTGTCGCAAGTGCGCGATCTCTGAGACAACCGCTGAAGACGACGGGCTCGTTTATCGACGCGATGTGGTGGTGTTCGACAAGTTTTCGCTGCCGTTTTGGGCGCCTGAAGAGCTGTTTGCCGATCACGACGGCGAGACCATTCGGCGAAGCATGCGCGAGGCGCTCACAGCCCGAGCCAGGCTTCTCAAACGTAGAAGTCGACGACAGATCAATCTGTATTCTGGAGGGAGTATCTGATGTCCGACATGCTCGCGAGGGTGAAGCTCCTCGACGCAGAGGGGGCCACTCGGGTCGAAGCCGTCTCAAGCATCGAGTCGCCCGCAGGTCGATGGGCGCTTCGCACAGCGCTTCGTTTTGATCAGAGCGCGCAAGTTCGCGCGATGGTCGCCACGCGTCTCGGCAAGCTGTACGCGCAAGACGCGACCGAGCACGACGACTCGCTGCACCAGCTTCGTGAAGCGACGATCATTGCGCTCGAAGAAGCTCTCGAAGATGTGTCGCCCATGGTGCGACACGAGGCAGCGCGAACACTGGGTAAGATCGCTCCACCCTCGTCACAGAAAGCACTCGCGCGAGTGGCGCGAACCGACGAGCAGTGGTGGGTTCGACGATGTGCGGTGGTTGCGTTTGCAGCGCTGATCGGTGAGGCATCCGAACAGCTCGAATCGTCCACGGACGAGCTTCGGAAATTGCTCGACGACCCGGCATGGCGCGTACGATTGGCCGTCGTTGATGCGCTCGAAGCACTGGTAGCCGAGCACGAGACGTTGAAGGGCAAGGTGCTCGCTCCATTGCGCGACGCTCCGATTCACGCGAGCACCGCATTGTCGTATCTGGCGGCGAAGCTGAACGGCGAGGGAGAAATCCCGCGCACGTTGGGGGCGCCACCCGAGCCAACGCACCCCCTGTATGACCCTGACCCAGCGGTGGTCGCCGCGCGCCTCGAGCAGCTTGGTCCGACCGACGTTGCGGCGCGTACGTTGATCCCGTGGCTTGCTGACCCGCACACGACGTTGCGCAATCAAGCGATACGTCGACTTGCCGACTCGGGTGACGAAGAGGCGATGCGAGAGGCGTTGCGATACCTCGACGAGCCGAGAATCCCCTACGTGGCCGAAGCACTGCGAGAGGTGCTTTATCGAGCGCCGTGGGCTCAAAAACTTTTGCCACAGCACGAGCTGGTCACCGAAAGCGTGAACGAAGTTGCGCTTCCGCAAGAGCAGGCGTTGCGCTCACCCGACCCACTCGTTCGCATCAAGGCCGTCGATGCGGCTCATGCGCTCGAGGTGTTTCGGCATGACGAGGACGCATCGATTCGACGTCATGCGTTCGGCATGTTGGTGTTGAGCACGGCCGACGCAGCGTCGAAGACCGCGATCGCCATCGAGGCATCGAGCGCGCTCGACCCATGGCTGCGTATGCATGCGGCGATGCTGCTCGACCCAACGCGCTCTGAGGGTGAGCTCGACGCGCTGGTTCGTTTGGTTCGAGATACCCATCCAGCGGTGAGAGCAGCTGTGCTCGACAAGCTCGAGGCCTGTGACGATCTCGATTCACGAATCGAATCGTTGCTCGGGCGAGTGGCAACGAGCGAGAGCGAGACACGAAAAGGGGCATACGTCTGGTACTTGCGTTCTCTCGACACGACGCGGGTGACCCGCGTGCTCGCAGACGTCGAGCAGAGCAACGAATCGAGCGACACGATCGAGATGGTCCGCGACATTGCGCGAGCTGCCGATGTGTTGCCGATGAAACGAGCTGAAGTTTCTTCGGTGTCGACTTCGGTGACGCAGAGCACGCGCTCAGAGCGCGTGAAGGTCGACCCATCGAAGGTAGCGCGACGGGTGTTGGGTCGAACGGGCATCGAGGTATCGCGCCTCGGGATGTCTGGAGTACACAACCCAAAGTCTTCGGTGTTTCATGCGGCACAAGACGCCGGGGTGAACCTGTTTTTCTGGGAGCAACCCTACACCGAGCTCGCGAGCTTTTCGCGAGAGCGACGGCGCGATCGAGATCAGCGCGTGTGGGTATCTGGCACGTACCACGGCGACGCAGCGTCCTATGAACGCGATGTCGATACAGCGCTTCGTCGATTGAAGATCGAGCGCCTCGATGTGTTTTTGCTCTTCTGGGTTCGTTCACGAGCTCGTGTCGACAACGCAGCGTTCGACGCGCTGTCGGCGCTCAAAGAGAAGGGCAAGATCAGGTCGTTTGGTTTCTCGACTCACCACCGAGACATCGCTCTTGAAGCCGTGAATGCACACCCGTGGGATGTGCTCATGGTGCGTCACAGCGCAGCGCATCGAGGGGCTGAGAAAGAGCTCTTGCCCGAGCTCGCGCGTCGAGAGATCGGCGTGCTCACCTTCACGAACGTTTGCTACGGGCGACTGTTGCAACCCGTACGGGGCACATCGACACGACCGCTTACCGCTGAAGAGTGTTATCGATACACACTGGCTCAAGACGGTGTGAGCGCGTGCTGGTCGGCTCCGCGTTGGTATCGCGAAGTGCTCGAGAACGTACGCGTGCTCGACGGCGCGAAGGTCAGTGACGAAACGCTCGCCGCGATGCGCGCCCATGGCGATTCGGTCTACGCCGCGAGCCAGCGTTTCAACGCGTACATTCGACAAGCTCCCACCGCATCGCGACGTGGCGTGCGTACCATCGCGCTCGAGCGACTCGATGGGCTCGATGTTCCGAGTGACATCGCGGGGGTCGAGATCGGCAAAGACGAAGGCACGAGCACACCACTCGATCTCTCGCCGCTCACATCGAGCTGAGATCATTGCTGCACACCGCACTTGCGAACGGCGCGGTGTGCATGATGTAGTCTGCCTCAGCCTCTCGTTTGCCTGAGAGCTAGCGAATCTGCGGTGTTACGCCGTGGTTGAAGTCGATCTCGATTGAATCATTCGAGTCGCGGGTGGGGCAGCGGCAGTGCACTAAAGTGCACCCACCCACGCTCGGTTGGAGAGCAAGTAGACCGGCAAACGAGAGGCTCTTGTTCATCATCAAGTTGCTCGATCGCGATGATGAATGATTGAATCGCACGAGCCTTTGGGTTCGCGACAGAGTTAGCGATTCTGCGGTGTCACGCCGTGGATGATCTCGTTCAACAACGAAGTAACGAACGACCGCGAGGGGCGGCGCTGAATGCACGCTCCGTGGGCGCGTGCACCTCGCGGCGTTCAAGAGCAGAGCAAGTAATTCACGAACCCAAAGGCGTGATGTTCCGGTCTTGCACAGGCACGCTGTTCAATGCGATGGTGACTCAACCCCTGCTCGTGACGAGCTAGCTTTTCGTCTGCGGTGTCACGCCGCGGCTGAGCCCGTTTCACATTGAAGCAAACGCTGCATGGTGGTCGCGCGGCGACTATCTCCACCATAAGCGTCCACGAGCAAGTAGACGCACGAGCAGGGGTTGTGACGGCTCGTCGAACGAGAGAGAATGTCCTCTCCCTCGATTCGCGCGAGCTAGCTCTTTGTCTGCGGTGTCACGCCGCGGCTGAGCCCGTTGCACATTGAAGTAAACGCATCCTGCTGGTCGCACGGCGACTCTTTCCAGCACATGAGTCCACAAGCAAGTAGATCTGCGAATCGAGGGAGAGCAGTGCTTGTGTTGTTTCGATCCATGCGAGAGACTCGCGATGCCTTCTGCTCGCCCGAGCTAGCTGATTGTCTGCGGTGTTACGCCGCGGCCGTTTCTGTTCTCGCATGAAGCAATCACATCGGGGTGGTCGCGCGGCGACTATCTCCACCCCGTGTGACAGCCGAGCAAGTAGACGCGCGAGTAGAAGGCGTGCGGTGCTTGCCGATCACTTCGATAATGTGCGACCGTCTCTTTCGCCCCTCGCGTCGCGAGCTAGCCAAACTGCGGTGTCACGCCGTGGATGATCTCGATCTCGATTGAACAACACACCTCCGGCCTGGGCGCGTCGGCGCCGCGCACCAGCCGTGGTGTTCGCCGAGCAAGTAGACGCGCGAGGGGCCTTGTTTGAGCGTCACGCTTCGCTCTTGTCGGCGACATCGTCTTGTTGTTATCTGAGCAAAGCTTCGCCGCTCACATCAGGCTAGCTATCTGTCTGCGGTGTCACGCCGCGGCTGTTTCTGTTCTCGCATGAAGCATCGGTTGATAAGCACGCCTTTGCGGCCTTGTGCTTATCACCCCAGGCTGAGGAAGTAGTGAGCGAGCGGCGAAGTCGTCGTCTTCGGCCCGTTCAGCACAGCTTTTTGGTTGAGCATGACGAGGGCTCATGAGACAACCGCATCACCTCGCTCGTGCCGAGCTAGCTATCCGTCTGCGGTGCTACGCCGCGGCTGTCGTCGACACGAGATGAAGTACAGACCACGCCGAGTGGGTAACCCCATCACTTGGCTTACGGTCCAGCGAGCAAGTAGTGCCGCGAGCGAGGCCATTTTGTGCTCACGAGTGTTGCCAGCTCGCCCTTCGTCGGGTGACGATAGTGACCGTCTCTTCGTGCAGTACGAGCTAGCTTTTTGACTGCGGCGTCACGCCGCGGCTGAGCGTCACCACGATTCAATCAACGGCGCAGCGTCGACCCACGGCACAGGTCGATACCGCCACCGGGCCGAGCAAGTAGTCGCTGCACGAAGAGACACACGCTCGTGCGACGCGGCAAAGGCCAGCTCTGTATTGCCGATGACACGCTGGGGGATCTGTGAGAACGTCGGGCACCTCAAAACGCTGGGTGCACGATGGACATCGCTCGATTGATCCAGAAGCTCAAGCCATTGCTCGACGACGTTGAGGGCAACCTCGACAAGCTGCTCGAGCTACTCGTTCAAACGGATCAGCTCGCCGAGCTCGAGATCGCTCGCGCATTCGTTGCGCCGAAGCTCAAGCCACTCGTGAACGATTTGCTCGAGAGTCAGAACCCGAAGGATCGCGTGCGTGCAGTTCGGATCGCTCGCTCGATGTACGGACGAGCCGCGGCAGGCTCGGTGCTTCGACGAGCAGCATGCGATCGAAACACCGCGGTTCGTTACGCAGCTCGTATGGGCGCCCGACGACTCGCGCTCACCGATGTTGCGCTGCCACTCGTCAACGACAAGTCGGCCAAGAAGAACCGAGGCCCAGGCACGAGCTGGTCGTATTGGGGGTGGTTCTACGGGCGTTTGCCGTTCGCCTCGGGCCCTTCGAAAAAGAAGAAGTCCGCTACCGAGCAAGTGTTTCCGAAGACGCTCGACGCGTTTCTCAAAGAGCTGGGGCTCACCGAAGCGGATCTCAAAAAGCTCACGCGTGCAGGCACCGCTGCTGGCTCGCCTTATGTGACGTTCGAGATCCCCAAAGCGACTGGCGGCACGCGAACCATCGCAGCGCCTCGCGCGAGTCTTCGCAAAGCACAGCGCACGATCCTTCATCGCTATCTCGACAAGCTGAAGGTACACGACGCTGCGCACGGTTTCGTGACGGGTCGTTCGACCGTATCGAATGCGTTGCCACACGTGGGCGCGAAGCTTCTGATTCGCGTCGATATCAAAGACTTCTTCCCCACGGTTCACTATCGCCGTGTCGTGGGGTTGATGAAGCATCACGGTGCTACCGAAGAGGTCGCGCAAGCCATCGCGCGTCTTGCGACCTATCGCCCGGTGCTCGAAGACGGCAAGGTCGCTTGGCCGAGTGTGTTGCCTCAAGGCGCGCCCACATCGCCCACGCTCGCGAACCTTGCGTGTCGCAAGCTCGATGCGCGCTTGTCGAAGCTCGCAGAAAAAGTCGGCGCTGTGTACACGCGTTACGCCGACGATCTCTCGTTCTCGTTCAAGAAGCTTCCCGAGAATGGCGTGGGTCGTGTGCTCTGGTGGATCAACTCGATCCTCCAACAAGAAGGCTTCGTCGAGAACGTCAAGAAGCGACGCGTGATGCGCACGTGCAACCAGCAGCGCGTGACCGGTGTGGTTGTGAATGAACGCCCAGGTCTTCCGCGCGACGAGCGTCGTCGATTCAAAGCGATTCTCGCCAATTGCCGCAAGCACGGCTGGAAGACCCAAACTCGCGGACGCGAAGACTTCGCCTCGTATCTGTTGGGCTACGCCAGCTACGCCAAGATGGTTCAACCCGATCTTGGTGAACGCTGGTTGAAGGAGGTCAGGGAGATCCTGGCTGGATGACCAAGCGAACCATCCTGATCATCGAGGACGAGCCCCACATCGTATTGGGGCTAAAGGATGCGCTCGAGTTCGAGGGCTTCTCGGTGGTCTCGGCGGGCAAGGGTAAAGAAGGCGTCGCGCTCGCTCGGCAAGAGAACCCTGACGCCGTGCTTCTCGATTTGATGTTGCCCGACATCAACGGCTACCAGGTTTGCCAAGAGCTGCGCCGCTGGAACGCGTTTGTCCCGGTCATCATGCTCACCGCACGAAGCCAAGAGGTCGATAAGATCCGGGGGCTCGATTCAGGTGCTGATGACTACGTCACCAAGCCCTTCAGCGTCGGAGAGCTCATCGCCCGAATTCGCGCGCTCTTTCGACGCGTGAATCGTGTGCCCGAAGGGGTTCGCGAGAAGATCGTGCTGAGCGATATCGAGATCGACCTGACGGCCCACACTGCCACGCGTGGCACCGAGATTCAGCAGCTCACGTTCTACGAGATCGAGCTCATGCGCGTGTTGTTCGAGCGCGTTGGGCAACCCGTCTCTCGCGACGAGCTGCTCGAAAAGATCTGGGGCCTCGAAGCCAACGCAACCAATCGCTCTGTCGACAACTGCATCGTCAAGCTTCGTAAAAAAGTCGAGCCTCAACCCGACAAGCCGAAGCACATCCTCACCGTCTATGGATACGGCTACAAGCTCGTCGTCTGATCGGTCACGTCCGCTGATCTTCGCGCACCGAGGTGCTCGCGCAGAGCTTCCTGAGAACACAATCGAAGCGTTTTCTCGGGCGCTCGAGCGACGAGCAGGCGCGCTCGAAACCGACGTGAGGCTCACCGCCGACGGGCATCTCGTGATCTTCCACGATGCCGACGGCGAGAGGATCGCCCACCGCTCACGCGAGGTCGAAACGACAACGCTCGCTGAGCTTCGAACCTGGGATGTCGGCTACGCCTTCGAAAAAGACGGAAGCCACCCCTTCGTGGGTCAAGGCTATCGAGCCCCGCTGTTGAGTGAAGCACTCGAAGCCTTCCCCGAGGCGCGCTTCAACGTCGATTTGAAGCCGCGCAGTCGGGCATCTGCAGATGTTGCGATGAAGGTGATCCGCGAGGCCAAAGCCGAAGCTCGTGTGCTTCTCGCTTGTGCCGATAGTCGTGTGCTCGACTACGTACGTGATCACGGTTACCGCGGTGCGACAGGGTTCGGTGCGACCGAGGTCGTTCGACTTCTGATGACTCCGCTGTCGATGCTTTCACCTCGATCGTTCCGTGGCGCAGCGGTGCAGATCCCTCACAAGGCAGGGCCGATCGACCTGGGCACACAGGCCACGCTTGCTCGCTGTCGCGCGATCGGAGCACGACTGCACGTGTTCACGGTGAACGACGTAGCTCGAGCACGAGAGCTCGCAGAACAAGGCGTCGATGGCATCATGACCGACGACCCCGCGAAGATCGTCGCGGCGTGGTAACGCCTCGGGATTATGCCCCGCTCATCGATGTTGCTCTCGCGCTGGTGGACACTTGTCCCGACGCTGCTCGTGTTGCTCTTCGTGACGTTGGCACACGCGGCACCTGGTCCGTCAGCGACGTTCCGAAATATCCCGCCGCCCGCTCAACCCACCCCGCCTTCGACGACTCAGACAGCGAACGGTGAGCCTGATCGTTCGACCCCGCGTCGCGCCATCGAAGGGTTTCTTCGAGCGACCCGGGCCAAAGACTACGCCGCAGCTTCGCAATATCTCGACCTTCGCGCCGTGCCCAAGAGTACGCGGGCGCGCGATGGAGCAACCCTTGCCGAACAACTCGCGTTGGTCATCGAGCTCAAGATGCCGATCGAGATCGACAAGGTGTCGGACGAGCCCGCCGGGGATGAAAACGAAGCGGGCACCGAAACGCTCGGCAGCATTGGTGTAGACGAAGATCGCGTTCCCATCGTGTTGAACCGCACGCGTCTTATCGACGGCGGACGCGAGGTGTGGGTGTTCTCGAAGAATACGGTCGCGTGGATCCCCACGCTGTACACCGCGTACGGCGCAGGCTGGCTTGGTCACAAGATGCCGTCGTGGGCATCGAGCACGCGCGTGCTCGACCTTGCTGCATGGCAGTGGTTGCTGCTCGTGGCGTTCATCGTGCTGGCGCTCGCGTTGGGCGCCATCGGCGGCAAGCTCGTTGGCCGAATCACGCGCCGTTTCATGGATGAATCGGTGTTGGGAGACAGCCTCGCGAAGTCATCGTTTGGCCCCTCACGCATGCTCGTGTCGGTCGCCATTTTCGACACGCTTTTGAGTTACGTCGCGCTGCCCGCGACGGCTCATGTGGTGGTCGAACGATTGATGAAGATCTCCGAGATCGTCGCCGTGGCGTGGCTGGTCTTGCGGCTGATCTACATGCTCACCGAGCGCTACCAAGATCATCTCAGCGCCGAAGACACAGCACAGGAGCTTCGCTCTCGAGACATCCGTACCCGCGTCGTCGTGCTTCGTCGCGTTGCCGCGATCTTGGTCGTGTTGCTCGCGAGCGCGGCGGTGTTGATGCAGTTCGAGGTGGTTCGCAGCATCGGCGTCTCGCTGCTCGCATCTGCCGGTATCTTCAGCGTTGTCCTGGGTTTTGCAGCGCAAAAGACCCTCGGAACCGTCATCGCAGGAGTGCAGCTCTCGCTGGCTCGACCCGTTCGACTGGGTGACGTCGTCGTGATCGAAAACGAGTTCGGAACGATCGAGGAGGTCAACATGACCTACGTCGTCATGAAGCTTTGGGATGAACGACGCTTGATTGTCCCCATCTCGAAGTTCCTCGAAACCCCGTTTCAGAACTGGTCTCGATCCACGCAAGAGGTGCTCGGCGTCGTTCTCATCCACGTCGACCTGGGCATGCCACTCGAGAAGCTTCGCGCCGAGCTGACGAGTTATGTCGAAGCGCACACGATGTGGGATCGTCGACTCTGTAAGCTTCAAGTCACCGATTGCAGCGATGTAGCGATGACGGTTCGCGCTCTTCTGTCAGCCAAAAATTCCGACGATCTCTGGGCTCTTCGATGTGATGTGCGAGAGCGATTGCTCACCTTCGTACGCGAGCTCGAAGGCGGAAAATACTTGCCGATGCGACGCACCCACGAGCTGACTGCAACACCGAGCTCGACGCCCACCTCGACTTGAGAAGCGTTGCGCAGAGCGCTTGGGCAAGCGCTTCTCGGTGCTAGGGTCGCGGCCGTGACGAACGGATCCGTCGAGACGTACACAACCCCCGTAGGTCTACGCGTTCAACGCACCATCGAGCCCATCGATGGCGCTGCCGAGATCGAATCGATCTCGCGAAGTCTCGACTCGACGCGAGGGGTGTTGCTCACCTCTGGCTACGAGTATCCAGGTCGTTACACACGATGGGATCTCGGTTTCATCCACCCGCCATTGGTGCTCACCGCCCGAGGTCGGCATGTCGAGATCGAAGCGCTCAACCCACGTGGAGAGCTGTTGCTGCGTGCGTTTGCGCGGGTGATATCGAGCTGCGCCCACGTCCGGAATGTCGACATCTCGAGCGCGAAAATTTCAGCCGAGGTGATTGAGCCCACGGGTTCGTTTGCAGAAGAAGAGCGCACTCGACAACCCAGCGTGTTTTCGATTCTTCGCGATCTCGTTGCGGCGTTTCGCTGCGACCAGGATGCGCATCTCGGGTTGTATGGCTCGTTCGGGTACGACCTGACCTTCCAGTTCGACGCCGTAAAACCCAAGCTCGAGCGTCCGAAAAATCACCGAGATCTGGTGCTGTATTTTCCCGATCAACTCGTGGTGGTCGATCATATGCGCGACACCGCTGAGCGCATCACGTACGACTTCGAGCTCGAAGGGCAATCGACGCGTTCGCTACCGCGACTCACGACCGAGACGACGTTTGCTCCAGCCGATCGCGTGCTCGCTTCCAGCGATCACGAGCCAGGCGAATACGAAGGGATCGTCATCAAAGCGAAAGAGTATTTCGCTCGCGGAGATCTATTCGAGGTCGTGCCCGGGCAAACCTTCACACGCTCGTGTCAAAGCGCACCAAGTGATGTCTCACAACGACTTCGACGTGTGAATCCAGCGCCGTACGGCTTCTTTCTGAACCTGGGTCACCACGAGTATTTGGTCGGCGCATCACCCGAGATGTTCGTTCGAGTTTCAGGCCAACGCGTCGAGACTTGCCCCATCTCGGGCACCATCGCTCGAGGCGGTGATGCGATCTCGGATGCACGCCAGATCCTCACGCTGCTCAACTCTCAAAAAGACGCCTCTGAGCTCACGATGTGCACGGATGTCGATCGAAACGACAAGTCGCGCGTATGCCGCCCAGAGAGCGTTCGAGTGCTCGGCCGTCGGCAAATCGAGATGTACTCGAAGCTGATTCACACAGTGGATCACGTCGAAGGCACGCTGCGCGATGGCTTCGATGGGCTCGATGCTTTCATCACACATACCTGGGCAGTGACCGTGACGGGCGCCCCCAAGCTCTGGGCGATGCAGTTCATCGAAGACCACGAGAAGAGCGTCCGTGCTTGGTACGGCGGAGCGATCGGCAAAGTGGGTTTCGACGGCAGCGTGAACACCGGTCTCACGCTTCGAACCATCCGCATCATCGACGGCGTGGCTCAAGTGCGAGCAGGCGCCACGTTGCTGTTCGACTCGGACCCAGGCGAAGAAGAGCGAGAGACTCGCTTGAAGGCGAGCGCGCTGCTCGAAGCGATTGAGCCCAAATACGGAAGGAAGCAGCTCATCTCGCCTATCAGCGGCTCGCCAGGTGCCGGCAAACGAGTGCTCTTCGTCGATCACCAAGACTCGTTCGTACACACGCTTGCAGGGTACTTCAGGCGAACTGGCGCTGAGGTCACCACGTTGCGGTACGGGTTTGATCCGACAGAGCTCGATCGTCGTACACCCGATCTCGTCGTGATGTCGCCGGGGCCTGGCTCACCACGCGACTTCGACACGAGCGGCACACTCTCTCAGGCGCTCTCACGAGGGCTACCGGTGTTTGGCGTATGCCTCGGGCTACAAGCGCTCATCGAGCATTTTGGCGGCACGCTGGGCGTCCTCGGTTACCCGGTTCACGGCAAGCCATCGAAGGTGAATGTCACCGGGGGCAAGCTCTTCGAGCAGCTTCCTAGCAGCTTTATCGCCGGTCGATATCACTCGCTGTACGCGACGAAGATCCCAGACGATCTCGTTGTGACTGCGGTCACGGACGATGCCGTCCCCATGGCGATCGAGCACAAGACACTGCCGATTGCGGCGGTGCAGTTTCACCCCGAGTCGATCTTGTCGGCCGACGGCGAGGTGGGTCTAGCCATCGTTCACAACTGCATGAGGTTGTTCGCGAAATAAGCTCCGTCGAATCTCATCGGGGTTTCGCGGTACGCTCGACCGATGGCGCATTGGGAGCATCGACCGGAGCCCTCATGGAGAACCTTTCGCTTCAACCAACCGTACGCCAAAGGTCTAAAACGGCTGAACGAAGAAGTCCTCGCGAAGACTGACTTCGACCCAGCCACACTTTGGCAATGGGGCACGATGCAGGCGATGGCGCTCGTCGAGCTTCTCAAAGAGGCCGAGCGCACCATGGGCGAAGCGGGGCAGCAAATGGTCTACGGCGTCTTGCGTAAGACGGGCCACGACGTCGGCAGGCAGATCCTCGAGGGCGTCGAATGGCCCGAAGGGTTGAGCGAGGCAGAGTTCATCTCGTTCTACGCCTCCGTGATCAACCGCATCGCGTACGCGTCACTCGAGACCCCCAAGATCGACAGCGATCAACAGGTGTCGTTCGACATCGATTGGTGCCCTCACCAAGATCACTACGGCGCATTCGACTGCCGCGTACAGCGATACTTCGTGCAAGGGATGATTGAAGCCGCCCAAGAATTCTCAGGAAAATTCGGCTTCGAGGTGCGCTTCGACAGCACCATCCCATCGGGCGCAGCGACGTGTCACTTCACGCTCTGGAAGGCCTCCGACGAAGAGCGTGAGCAGTGGGCGCAGATGACTCGTTTGATCGAGGACAAAGCGCTCAACCGAGCGAAGCGAATGAAATGACGAGCATCATCCTACGTCGCCACGAACGCTGAGCTCGATCTTCCAGCGCTCGCCTTTCGTGAGCTCGTTCTCGGGTACGGCTTCGAGCAACAACGTGCCCACCTCCGTCACGCTCGCATCGAGTCGGATCGGCACCATCTGACCGGGAGAACGCCCTTCCGCGGGAAGCGTGATCTCGATCGGAGAAACCTCTTCGAGCTCGTCGTCGCCCCAACTCTCGAGCAACGTTCCTGCGCGATCGGCACGTCGCTGCGACGAGCTGAAGAATCGAAAGCGCACAGGCTCGCCCACGACGACGGCGAGCTCTTGCGGAGGAAGCTCGACGCGCGTGCCTTCCTCCATGCCAAACGGAGCGACACAGAGCGCGGTGATGGGTGGTTCGAAGCCGGGGACGGCTGGCATCGAGCTTTCGATGCCGACGTAGTACGAGCGGGCGGTGCCACCGCGAATTCGAACCCCTTTGCCGCGACGTGAATAACCATAGGCAGCGGCGCCACGAGCGACGGCGAGATCGAGGTCGTTTCCCTCGAGCACGCGGAGTGCACCACCATCACGCTCGACCCAACCGCGAAGCGTCGAGAGCAATCGCTCACGAAGCGCTGCGCCCTTCATCACGCCGCCATTGAAGAGCACCGCCGTGGGTCGAAGCATCCCCCCCTCCATCGAGGGCGGACGAAACCCCGCAAGCTGCTCGAGCGAAGCAAGCTGACGACCGAGAAACGCTGCAAGGTGACGAGTGATCGCGGCGTCCGAAGCATAGGGCAACCCCATCTGCGCGAGACCCGCACGAGCGCGAACGACAGGGCGAGCCGACGATTCGACGACGGGGAAGAACCCTTCGAGCAGAACGGCCGAAAGCTCGTCACGCGTGAGCTCGGTGCGAATCGATCCACCGAGTAGCTTTGCTCCGCGACCTGGGATCACAACCGACGCAGACGAGAGCGCGCCATCGTTCAGCAGTTGCTCTTCGCATTTCGAGCAGCGTGAGGAGTACGCCGCGTTGCCAAGCATCGAGCTCTTTGCCCTCTTTTTTCAGCTTCGCTTGAAGCGCGAAGGCAAGGGCGAGATCCATGTTGTCGCCGCCCAACAAGATATGGTCATCAGACAGCAACTCGATGAAGTTTCGAGCGGATCCCGATGATTCAACTGCAGCGATCGTAGAGAAGTCGGTGGTGCCAACACCGATGTCGACGACAAGCAACACATCACCTGGCGCGAGTTGCTTCCTCCATGCGCCGCGACTTGCATCGAGCCACGCGTACAACGCAGCCTGAGGCTCTTCGAGCAGCGTGAGATGCGCGGTCGAAGCCAGCGCACACTGCAGCTCCGGCGGTCAGCTCACGAGCCGCTGCGTCACGAAGCGGGCACCGTGAGAATCACCTCTTGGGCGGCGAGTGAGAGCGCGGGGTCCCCCTTGGCGATCTGTGCATTCCAGGCCTCGGCGAGATGGTCCAGATACCGAAACGACGCCTCGACCGGAGACACTCGTTCGACATCATCTGCGGGCTGAATCGGCAGCACAGCCGCACGACGATCGATCGACGGGTGACAGAGCCAGCTCTTTGCGCTCGAGACCAATCGATTGGGTGCCTCAGCGCCACGAGCGCGAGCATGTTGGCCGACGGCGTACGTGCGTGTTGGATCCCAAGGCAGGGCTTGCGGGCCATCGCTCTCGTGAGCGAGGTACAAGAACGAGGGCAACAACGGCAGAGCATCGACTGCGCCCCGAGAAACGAGCTGCGGGATCGCCATCGTATGGACGATCACGTTGTCCTCGCTCGACTCGTGAGTGTCGACGTACGCGAGCGAGCAGTGCGTGGTGCCCAGATCGATACCGACCACAAAACGAGATGTGTGCTGGCTCATGAGAGCTCGACCTCCGCAGCAGCGAGCACCTTCGTGTCGCCTTCTGCAATCAACGTCGGGAGTTTCAACTCGCGGACTCGCCACCCTCGGTGACGAAGGGTTCCGCGATAAGGCGCTGAGCCTTTGATGTCGCCGGTCAGCTTGATCTTCGATGGCTCGAAGCCAGCTTCGATCGTGACCGACGCACCTTCACTTTCGGCACGAACAGGCTCGATCGGAGCATGCTCGCGGATGACCTTGCGACAACCGGCATGGACCACGCGAGCTGCAGCGCCGATATCGGCATCGGGATACGACTGAATGTCTTCTTCGACGAAATCGAGAAAGCGCCCTTCGCGCTGGAGGGCGGCGAGAATTTGAAGGGCCGAGGTATCGACCGTCACGACCTTCTCGACGACTTTCTCAACCACTCTTTCGACGACTTTTTCAGTCGGCTCAGGTGCGGATGATTTCGTTACGGTCGACGGCTCTTTCGAGCCAGATTCAAGCTCGGGGAGTCTGTCTTTCACCGCCCACACACGACCTGCGAATGCTCCATCGAAGAGCAGACGAAAGGCACACACCACTGAAAACCAGAGGCGTGTTCCGAAGGGCAGAGACTGGCTCATGGGCGCGCGAAGATAACACACCCGGGTTTGAAGCCACTTTCGCCTCGGGTTACACTGCCGTTGCCGCGACTTCACTTAGGGGCGTTTCGACGAAGGTGTTGGCCCGGAGTGCTCGCGATGTTCGTGAGCGTCGGTCTCGTGGCTTGCTCGAACGACGAGCTCGGGCGGCGGAAGCGCTGGTACCTCAGGGAGCGCATCGGGCGCGAGCGGGTCAACGAGCGGCGACGCTGGCACCTCAGGGTCAAGCGGAACCAGCGGCTCGAGTGGCTCTGGAGGCACAGGCAGCACGGGCGGCACAGCAGGAGCCGGCGGAACTGCAGGCTCTTCTGGTGCTGCCGGAACGGGCGGCACGGGTGGAACAGGTGGGTCGAGCGGGTCGAGCGGTACCGCCGGAACGGGCGGAACCACAACGGTGACGTGCCCTGGAGTCGACGACCTTCCGATCATGGTCGCAGCGCCCGCACATCTTTCAGAAACGGGTCTCTACTCGGACATCGTTGCGGGCACGATCGACGCACAAATTCTCGAATACACACCCCTCTATCCGCTCTGGTCGGATGGTGCAGAGAAGCGTCGCTTTATCTACCTTCCGACGTGTGCGCCCATCGACACGACGAAGATGGATAACTGGAAATTCCCGATCGGAGCTCGTGTTTGGAAAGAGTTCAAAGTGAATGGCCAGCTCATCGAAACTCGCTTGATGCATCGCTTTGGGCCGGGCATTCACGACTGGTTTTACGCATCGTATTTGTGGAACGACTCGAATACGGATGCAGACCTCGTCGACATCACAGGGGCGGCAGATGTTAAGGGCACGACCCACAACATTCCGAGCGTCGACGACTGTAAGAACTGCCATACGAAGCTGCCCGAGCGTGTACTTGGCTTCAGCGCGATTCAACTCAGTCACGATGGCCCCGGAGCAACCATGGCCTCGCTAAGCGCCGCTGGAATGCTCTCGGTGCCGGCACCGAACGGGTTCGTGGTGCCCGGCAACGATGTCGAGCGAGCTGCGCTTGGATACATTCACAGCAACTGCGGCAACTGCCACAACGCATCGGGATTGGTGACGATGAAGACGCGTGTGCTGACGACCGACACGACCGTCGAAGGCACCGACACATTCAAGGCATGTGTGAATCGCCAGGGAGCGTGGTCTGCACCAGGGATTCTCTACCGAATTGCCCCGGGCAACCCTGAGGCAAGCTCGATGTATTACCGAATGACCCAGCGCGGAAACCCAGACAATATGCCGCAAATCGCGACTGAAATTGTCGACCCTGACGGGATGGCAGCGGTCAAAGCGTGGATCGAGATCATCCCGCCTGATGCCAACCCGTGATCACCGATTTCGATAAAGCCTGACCGCGTTGCGCAGCGCCATGGTGACGGTCATCGGGCCCACGCGAGGGATGAGCACGCTGGCCGCATCGACGATCGAGTCTTCGAAATTTTTGACCGTCGAGAAGTTCATGCAGACGGCACCGGGCTTGATCTCGCGAGGTGAAATGAGCTTGAACGAGCCGCCCGGGATCCCGGTGATCACGATGTCGGCTTGAGCCAACGCGGTCTCTCGATCGACCGAGATTTCACGAACCTCGTGAGCACCGTCGATGGGCGCAGGAACGAAGAGCTGAGGGCCGTCGATGTCGAAGCTGAACACCTCAGCGCCATCATTCGAAAGCATGCTGGCGAGAGGTCGACCGACGACTTCGCTTCGGTTGAAGACGCAGATCTTCTTTCCGGCGAGAGGTCGAGCTTGGCCCAGAACAGCACACCCGGCAGCGTCGAGCAGCTTGATCATCGCCAGCGGAGTGCAGGGCAAGATGGCTTTTTTGGTCTTCGCCTCGTCGAGAAAGCGTCGGTTCTCGTAGAGACATCGCGCCCAGAAAGGGTTGAGCCCTTCGATATCCTTGAGTGGGTCGACGAGTGAACGAAGGTAGTTGTCCTGACCGGTGCCGAAGATTGGGTAGTACACGAGCATGCCGTGCACGCCGCGGTCTTCGTTGGCAGCGCGAATCGCAGCTTCGGCATCGAGCCTCGGAACATGTCGGAGCTCGAATCTCGCACCAACGTCGTCACAGCCCTTGCGGGTGTACTCGGCGTAGGTCGCAGACGGGCCATGCTCGGAGGCAAGAAAGCCCACCACGACAAGCGGCTCGGGCAGCGAGGCGATTTCGGCGCGAAGCTCGGCACGGAACGCTGCGGCGACGGCAGCGGGATCGAGAACGGTTGCCACGGCGGCTGCCTAGCCCAGCACAACGCGTTGCTCAAGTGCTGCTGCGTGGTGCGGTGAGCCAAGAGAACCCGAGAGTTTCTCAGGATAGAAAGGTCGCGAAACGTCAACCGGGCGAAGCCTGGCGACTCGCGCCCCATGACCAAGAGCGCTTTCGTACAGGGCCCCGTTTGGGCCAGGTGGTTCTTCTGCCATCGACCCTCGTATCTGTGAGCAGATCCTCGCGGTCGCACTCGAACAGGGCGGTGACTACGCCGACCTCTTTTTTGAATACAGCGCGGGCGGAGGGCTCAGCTACGACGAGGGCATTCTGAAGAGCGCATCTCGAGGCGTCTCGATGGGCCTTGGCGTTCGCGTCCTTCGAGGCGACGCAACGGGCTACGCCTACGTCGAAGATCTCGAGATCGAATCGATGAAGCGAGCGGCAAAAACCGCAGCTCAAATCGCGACGGGCGGTGGCTCGAAGACGCCGGTCGCATTGCTCTCACGAGAGCTTCCCCATCGCTACGAGCTAGACACGGTCTCGATCGATATCGCAGGCACGACCAAGCGATCGCTGCTCGAAGCCGCTTCACAAGCCGCTCACGCCGTTGACCCTCGCGTGGTGAAGGTCGAAGCGTCGTTCGTCGAAGCATTGCGCGAGGTGTTGATCGCAACCAGTGATGGCAAGTTCGTTCACGATGTTCAGCCGATGCTGCGCTTCGGCGTTCGCGTCATCGTTGAGCAAAACGGCAAGCGACAAGACGGATATTCTGGAGGCGGTGGTCGTGTCGACATGACCTACTTCGACACGCGAGGCGCCGAGTACCACGCGAAAGAAGCAGCCCGTCAAGCCATCGCGATGCTCGATGCACGTGAAGCTCCGGCTGGCCAGATGGAGGTAGTGCTCGCTCCGGGAGACAGCGGAATTCTCCTTCACGAAGCCGTCGGACACGGCCTCGAAGCCGACTTCAATCGTCGCGGTACGAGCAGGTACTCGGGGCAGATCGGTCAACGAGTGGCGAGTGATCTGTGCACCGTGGTTGACGACGCGACACTCAATCGCTCGCGCGGCTCAATCAACGTCGACGACGAAGGCAACGTTCCCAGCTCGAGTGTGCTGATCGAGAACGGCATGCTCCGTGGGTACATGCACGATCGTATGTCGGCCAAGCACTACAACCTCGCGCCCGGCGGCAATGGTCGACGAGAGAGCTTTGCCTCGCACCCGATGCCACGCATGACGAACACGCTGCTTCTCGCAGGGCCACATGATCCGAACGAGATCATCAAGTCGGTGAAGAAGGGCATCTTCGCCCGCAAGTTCGGCGGTGGTCAGGTCGACATCACGAACGGCGACTTCGTGTTCTCATTGACCGAGAGCTACTTGATCGAAGACGGCAAGATCACCGCGCCACTCAAGGGCGTGAACCTGATCGGCAACGGCCCCGAAACGCTCACCGAGGTCTCGATGCTTGGCAACGATCTCGAGGTGAGCGACGGCATCTGGACGTGCGGCAAAGACGGCCAGAGTGTCCCCGTGGGCGTGGGCTGCCCCACCATCAAGATCGCCAAGATCACAGTCGGCGGAACGCAACTCGGCTGATCAGCGCGACACCACACATCATGGGCCCCTCCCCTCGTCCGTTCAGACCCGAGAACAAGACCGATGTCGTGCGAGATCGTTTTATCGCCGTCGTCGGGCACGGGCCGTTGCTCGAACGAGAAGGCGGCGCAGCGATGTGCCTGCGCGAGCTGGGCGCTGTCGTCCGTACGATCGATCTCTGGGACGACCCAGGGATGCTCTTCGATCACGGAGCGATCCCAGCATCTGCGGTTCGTGTGGTGGTGGTTGAAGCGCTCGATCGACCTGACTTGGCGACGGCTGCATTGAGGGCGCTTCGTAAAGACTCGAGGCTAGAGGGCGTGGCGTCGTTGGTCGCAATAGGCGAAGGCCAAGCGCACCGAGTTGACCCGGCCTCGGGTTTCGACGACTTCATTCTTGTCCCGTATTTGCCGGCCGAGCTGTACGCGCGGATCCGCCAGCTCGAGTGGCGTCGAAGCGAGTTCGCCAACGAAGAGCGAATGAAGGTTGGCAGTCTCGTGATCGATCGTTCGGCGAGAGATGTCTACGTCGATGGTCGACCGGTGTTGCTCACGGCCAAAGAGTTCTCGCTACTTGTTTTCTTGTGTGATCACCGAGGCAAGGTGAAGACCCGAGAGCAGCTATTGAGCCGCGTATGGGGTGCTAGTTACGAAGGCGGAGCGCGCACGGTCGACATCCATGTTCGTCGCTTGCGAGCCAAGCTGGGGCCTGCGTTCCCGCTAAAAACGCTTCGTGGCGCAGGGTACAAGCTGGCGCTCCACGATGATCACAGTGCTTCGGGGTGAGCGTTCGATGAGTGAAAAACCGTTGGCGATCTCGGTGGGTTGTCCTTGTGGTATCGGCCCTGAAATCGCTGTGAAGGCCGCAGACTCGAGCCCGTTGCCCTATTGGCTCGTGGGTGATCGCACACAGCTTCTCGAGATCGCCAAGGCGAACCAACTTGCGATCGATCCAGAGCGCATCGTGCAGCCCACGCGAGACCTGGCGCACGGGGATCGCTCTCCGGGCAAACCGACACCAGCATCAGGGGCCGCACAGCTCGCGTGGATCGACACCGCGCTTGACTTGGTCACCAGCGGAAGCGCATCAGCGATCGTCACTGGCCCGGTAAGCAAAGACGTCATTGCCCACAGCGGAGCGCCTCGCTCAGAGGGCTTCAAAGGTCACACCGAATACCTGCAAGAACGACTGGGCGCCGAAGAGGTGATCATGTCGTTCTGGTCCGAGAAGCTCGTGACCTCGCTCGTGACGACACACCTGCCGCTGTCGCGTGTACCGAGCGCGATCACACCCGAGAAGGTCGCCAGCGCGGCGTACTGGTTGGCGTGGTTGCTGGGGCGGCTCAATCCGCACAAGAGCTCGCCCAATCGGGTCGCGATTGCGGGGCTGAACCCTCACGCGGGTGAATCGGGCTTGCTGGGTTCCGAAGAGCAGACGGTGATTGAGCCAGGGCTGCAATTGGCTCGAGCGCGCTCATCTCGTTCGCAACTTTCTACGATTTTCGTGGGCCCTTTGGGGGCCGAAACCGCATTTCGACTGGGGGCAGCCGGCGAGCTCGATGGCGTGGTGGCGATGTATCACGACCAGGCGACCATCCCGATGAAGCTCCTGAGCTTCGGTGACGCGGTGAATGTTTCGCTGGGTTTGCCGGTGATTCGAACCAGCGTGGATCACGGCACGGCCTACGATCGCGCCGGTCGCGGCACAGCAGACCCGTCAGCGATGAGAGCAGCCATGGTGCTGGCCCATCGACTGACCGAACACGATCGGTGACGAACCGTGGAAGCACGCAAAATATCGTGCTAACTTGGGAATACTTTGGACGTAGTCCTCGTGAAGCTCGGACGTGGCTCCCGTGCGGTGGTTGGTCGCCTGGTGCGAACTCCCCGCAAAGGCTCGGTTGTCGTGATTGAGTTTTCCGATGGAATGCACGAATACGTGACCACGCCGGTGCGACGAGTGTTGCGGGTGGTAGGTCGCGAAATCTTCTATATCGAGACGGCCAATAGCCGTTATCGACTTGAAGTTCGTAACAAGGTTCAAGCACTCGACGCTTCGTCGGGTTCGTCGGGCTGAATGCAGCCATTTGCGACGACTGAGCCGTCGATGACGCAAAAGCAGCGCTTTCGCGTCACGTGCGTGACATAAACCGAGAGTAACAGCGGGGCTCATGATGGCGCAGCGGATCTTGGTGATCGAAGACGAAGCGGACCTCGTGCGAGCGCTTGAGTTCAATCTCAAGCAATCGGGATTCGAGGTGATGTCCGCAACCCGAGGGCGCGACGGCTTGAAAACGGCTCAGGTTCGCGCGCCTGACTTGGTTCTGCTCGATGTGATGCTTCCCGATATGTCGGGGATCGACATCTGTCGAAAGCTGAAGAACGACACGAAAACCTCAGGAATCCCCGTGGTGATGCTCACCGCGAAGACCGAAGAGGTCGATCGTGTGGTGGGCTTCGAGATGGGCGCTGACGATTACGTCACGAAGCCCTTCAGCGTTCGCGAGCTGATTCTCCGAATCAAAGCGATCTTGCGGCGCGGTGGCGACACGACCGAGGCGCAAGGCATGGTCGAGTTTGGCTGCTTGCGCGTCGATATGGCCGCGCATCGCGTCTACGTGAACGGCGAAGAGGCTCAGCTCACGGCCATCGAGTTTCGATTGCTCGTGACGTTGCTCAATCGAAAGAACCGCGTTCAGACCCGCGAAACGTTGCTCAACGATGTCTGGGGCATCCACCTCAACGTCGAAACCCGTACCGTCGACACGCACATCAAACGATTGCGTGAAAAGGTCGGTGATGCAGGCGGATACATTCACACCGTTCGCGGCGTCGGGTACCGCTTTGCCAACACACCCGACGAGGTCGAGTGAGCACGGCGGCGCATAACATCGCGCCGCTTTCGTTTGCGCTGTCTTGCTTGGGGGTCACGTGGCTTCTCGGTTGACCTTGCGTCGACGCATTTTGGCGTGGTCGGTGGGTGCGCTCGTCGTCGTCGGCGCAGTGCTGATCTGGCTCTGGGGCGGCTCTGCCGAAGCGTTCGCGTTGCCGGCTCGAATTGCCCTGAGCCTGGGCGTGTTGCTCGGCGGTGCGGTCGTGCTCTCTCAACGCATCGAGAAGCTCATCGACGAGGTTCACGGCGACCTTGTCTCTCGCACCTGGACCATGATCGAAACGCTCTCGACGAAACCCGAAGAGCGTGTCGACTCTCCTCGTGCGTTGGCCGTTGCGGTTGAAGCACTCACCACGCGACTTTCGAACGAGCTTGCTCATCTCGAAGAAGAGCGTGATTGGCTCGAGGGCATTCTCGAGAACGGCATGGAGGGCGTGCTCGTTACCGATGCCTCTGGGCGCATCATTCTTGCCAATCGCGCGTTGCGAACGATGGCGAGAACGCACGGAGAAATCGAGGGCAAGCTACCGATCGAAGCGATCCGAAATGATGACTTCGGGCTGTTGCTTCGCCGGGTGCAATCTCAGGGCAAACCCATGATCGGCGAGATCGATCTAGGCACGCTCGATGCCCGTCATGTGCGCGTTCACGCAGCGCCGCTTCTGCCCTCCCGGGGCGTCGTGGCGATGTTGTACGACGTTACTGATCTCAGGCGACTCGAGACCATGAGGCGCGACTTCGTGGCGAATGTCTCGCACGAGCTTCGTACGCCGATTGCAGCCATTCGAGCAGCCGTCGAAACACTCGAAGGCGGAGCGCTCGATGACCCTGCCATCGCGCTCGATTTTCTCGGGATCATCTCTCGCCACGCCGAACGTCTGCACGCGCTCGTCGAAGATCTTCTCGACCTGTCGAAGCTCGATGCACGACGACACGAGATTGAAATCCGACCGCTGTCTGTCGGTGATGCGATGGCGTCGACACTCGAGCTGTTTCGACACGCGGCAGAGCGCAAAGGCATCACGCTGAAGCTCGCAGATGTCCCTGAAAATCTGGTTGTTCAGGCTGATGCGCGCGCAGTCGATCGCATCCTCGCCAACTTCATCGATAACGCGATCAAGTACTGCCGCGAGGGTGACACGATCACCCTCACCGCAACCCCCACACACGCGATGCCACGTGCGCTGGTCGCTGGCCCGGTTGAAGCCGTAGAGACCACAAGTGGAGAAGTGATCTCGCCCGACGCGGTGGTGCGATTGTCGGTACGAGACACGGGGCCAGGCATCGAAGCGAGCCATATTCCTCGCCTATTCGAGCGCTTTTACCGCGCACAAAAAGGCCGCTCACGAGACTCGGGGGGTACGGGCCTTGGCCTCGCGATCGCGAAACACTTGGCCGAAGCGATGGGCGGTTCAGTCAGTGCCGAAAGCGAGGTCGGCAAGGGCTCGATGTTCTCGCTCGACCTTCGTGTGGGCCTTGATGAGGCCGCCCCAGGGCCTCGACCGTCAGGCGTCGTCGAAGCCGCATAATCAATACCGCGTTACACGATCGCGGCTTCGTTCAACTCAGCGAAGCAGGCCGCGATCCATCGCGTAGCGAATCACTTCCGCCTGCGACGATAGGCCGATCTTTCGCATCAGGTTCAAACGATGCGTCTCGGCTGTGCGAGAGCTGATGCCAAGTGCTCGCGAGACATCTTGGTGGCTCTTGCCTTCGGCCGTCAGACACAACACCTCACGCTCACGTGCCGTGAGTGTCGTGAATGGGTCTTCGGGGCCTGAGGTGAGAATCTCGTCGATCTTCACCGGATCGAGCGGCTGACTCAAAAACCTTCGCCCTTCGACGACGGCATGAACGGCGTCGACAAGCACGTCAGGCGCAGCGTCTTTCAACACGTAGCCGTTGGCCCCTCCTCGCAGAGCTTGCACCACATAGGGAGTCGCATCGTGCGCAGAAAGTATGATTGTGCGCAGCTCGGGTAGCTGTTGTTTCGCCGCCACCATCACATCGATGCCGCTGTTCCCCGGCATCACCACATCGGTGATCAATACGTCGGGTTGTGTGGACAACACAGTCGCGAGCGCTTCGTCTCCGGTAGCTGCCTCACCCACGATTTGAAAGGTCGGCTCGGCTTCGAGGATGAGCCGAAGACCCCGACGAATCAGGTGAAAATCCTCGGCGATGACGATCCGAATGGGCATGCGTTTACCCCTCCACACAAAATGTGAAAACGGCTGAATCGATACTACCAGTCGACGATGTAATGGTCACGGTGATCTGCCAGATCCCGGGCATGAATAGATTGAGAAGCGAGATGGCGTACACCCCTTGGCCCTTGTCGGCGACTTGCGGGCGAATCGAGCTTCCGTGGCCGTGATCGGGCATGAAGGGTTTCACGTCGAGGGTAGCGCCCGAGACAGGGTTGTTGTCTGCATCGAGCACACGAATGCTCCATTCGTTGTTCCCCTTGGCGACGGGGTTGGGCGCAATCGAATCGAGAGCGACCGAGAACAATCCGGTGGTGCCTTTGGCGATCATGCCGGACGCATAGGTCTGTGCGCGTGGGTCATCGCTACACACAACCGTCGAGGACGAGCCTGCCGAGCCAGCAGAACCGCTGCTGCCCGATGCCCCTGCAGATGAGCTGTCGTCGTCGGACGAGCAGGCAACGAAGACAGCGGCGAGCAACAACGAAGAAAGCCACGAAGCGCGAGAAAGCATCGTGAGGCAAGGGTACTTCTGAGCGCGAGCGCAAGCCATGCTCGATCGCGAAGAAGGTGGCTCAACGACGAATGGGTTGAGCAAGGCCCATCACCATCTCGGCGAGTCGATCGAAGAAACGCTGATCGATACTTGCGGATGGCTCGCGACCCATCGAAGCGAGCAAAGCGTCTTTACCGAGCGCATAACCATAAGCAGCACTCGTGGCGAACAAGATGGCCATCTCGATGTCGTCGCGGCGAAGAGTCGACGACGGCATCGAAGAGCGGATTTTATGCTCGAGCGCGTCTGCGATTTGACGAAGCCCCTGCACCCTCGCCGGGAAAAAATCAGCGCTCGCAAGACGACCCGAAAGCATCGCCCAGGTCATCAACCTGACGTGCATCGGGTCGGCGACGACCGTGGCTATAAACGCCAGTAGTTGCCCTCCGCCCACGTCGAACGCGTCTGAGCCAATCTTCGCGATCACCTGATTGGCAAGCTCGGTCGAGCGTCGCTCGAAAACAGCTTCGACGAGCGCTTCGAAGGTGCCGAAGTAATGAGAAACGAGCGCGTGGCTGACGCCTGCCGCATGAGCGACCTCTTTGAGACCAATCGCGTCGGGGCCGCGCACGGCGATGAGCGATTCAGCCGAATCGAGGATCAACTTTCGGGCAACAGCAGGGTCACGGCGTTGACGCGCTGGGTGCTTTCCTTGAGCAGCGCTGGCGTCGGCGGCTTCAGGCGAATCAACCCCAGATGCTGAACGCTCGGTTGCGAGCGCTGAACGCTCGGTTGCGAGCGCTGAACGCTCGACCACCTCAGCCGCATCGTCGAGCGCCGTGGAGGGGGCGACAGGATGGGGCGGAGGGGTGTTGTCGTGCCCTTGGGGTCGTCTTCGTGCAGCCAGGAGAATCACGTACGCCGCAAGGCACGCCGAAGGCAAGCGATGTTTATTGTCACAGTTGACAACATTCGCATCCGCATTATTGTCAACATCACCAACAACGGAGACGATCGATGAACACGCCGCTCTCTTCCAGCCACGCCACCACAGAACCCCCCGCTCGCCAGGCCTCTGCCCCTGCCAAGAAGCGAGCGACGCGTGCGCCGATTGCTCAAGCGATTCTCGGGCGACGTCGTGGGCCTGTTGACACGATGCCTGGCTGGCAGCGTTGGGCGGTTGGGTTGTCCGCGTTGCGTGTGTTGATGAACGACCCCGATCGCACCGACCTCGTGCTGGTGATGGGCACGCATATCAACGCGAGCGCAGCGCCAGGGATGCTCGCCCAGTTCAACGAAAGCGAGTCAGGTCGAAAGCTGCTGAACGATCGCCCCGCCATCGATCGAACCACCGTTTCGCTCGACGAGCTAGCGAAGCTACCTGAGGGCACGCTCGGCCGAGAATACGCGCGGATGATGCGAGACAACGGCCTTACGCCCGACATCTTTTCGCCGCCCGACAACGTCGCACACCCCGATGTCGTGTACATCTCGCAGCGACTTCGGCAGGTACACGACCTGTGGCATGTGCTCACCGGGTACTCGACCGACGTGGCTGGCGAGGTCGAGTTGCAAGCGTTCACGTACGCGCAGATTCAGGCGCCAAGCTCGTTGCTCATCGCGACCTTGGGTTCACTCCGATACCGAAAGTCAGGCGGACGGCTCTTCTCTCGCGCATGGGCCGCCTATCGCCGAGGTCAACGAGCGCACGGCCTTGCCACGTTCAACTACGAAGACCACTGGGCCACTCCGGTGAGCGAGCTCAAGCAAATCCTCGGTATTGCGTGAGACTTTCCACGGCTGGGTACTTCGGCTAGCGTCGCGCGCATGTTTAGCTCCAAAGCCCAGTGGGCCGCTCTTTCAGCCTCGTTCGCGCTCGCGATCTTCGCGGTTGCCTGTTCGGACGATCACAAGGCGACGCCGACCCCAGCCACATCGGCGACCGCAACCTCGTCGGCCGCAGCGACCAGCACAGCAAGCGCATCGGCCTCGGCGGCATCCGCCACGACCGCAGCCGCTTCGGGCTCGGGCGCAGCATCGGCCAGCGCATCGGCCTCGGGCAGTGCTGCACCAGCAGGTGCAGTTGTCCCGAACTTTGGTCCATGGAAGGTCACCGGCTCGAACTACGACGGCGACGACAAAAAGCGCATGGACAAGCTCTTCAAGGGCGACTGGAAGAAGTTCGTCTTCCAGAAGTGCATCGACGTCGACCTCGCGAAAGACCCTGCCTCGGTTTCAGGCGTCGTCGCGATCACCATCGAGTTCAAGAACGACGGCAAGATCGACAAGGTCTCCTTCAAACCAGAAGACGGCGCCAAGCTGTCTGACGACGCGAAGAAGTGCATCGAGAACAAGCTCAAGGGCAAAGAAGTGCCCGGCGACAAGGGCAAGCTCGAGTTCAAGGTCACGTTCGGCCCACCCGACGGCAAGTGAGCTCGCTCGTGTGACCTGCTTGCTCGACACGAGCCGCGCAGGTCACATCGGGAACAGGATCACCAGCCCACAAGGGCCGCACGCATCACGTCGCGATCGAAACGATTCGAAGCTCAGTCAAGCGGCCCCGTGTCGACCTTCGACTCAATCACCTTCTGAATCGCTTCGGGCACATCGGGCATGAAGTCGTAACCCGTCGCCTCTTCGATCTTGTCGACGCTCGTGCGGTAACGACCCCAGTCGTTCGTGATGATGCCCTTCTCGTTCGGCATGATCACCGCAATGACACGCGTCTTATCGTTGACGTCAGCAAGGCCGCCGCCGCGATCGAGCACCGTCACGATCTTGAAGCACTGCTTGGGGACAGCGACGCCTTTGCCAATGGTTGGCGGCTTCTTGTCGAAGATGCCTCCAGCCACGATGAACAGCTCTTTCTTGTCTTTCTGCGCGAGCTTCTGGACATAGTCTTCGAGCTTCAACCACGGCCCTGCGTTGAGGTCGTGATACTGCGGCAGAATGTTCGTGGTGAAGAAGGTCGACTTGTTGTCCTCGTCGTTCTTCGTTCGCTCTTCTGAGCGCACCATATGACCTCGGTCGTACCCCGAGTTCGTATAGTCGTCGTGCCTCACGTGGTACATCGACGACGGCAGCTCGTCGTCGGCCATGAAGCCACCCTTGAATCGCGGAGCGTCGCCAAACGATCCGGCGTCGGTGTTCCAGCTCACCCAGTTCGGATCGTTGAGGTTCTTGTTGTACGACAGCGCATATTGCTTTCGGACCAACAAGTAGTCGTCCGATGCATCGCTGTCCTTCGGTACACCCAGCGTAAGGTGAATGCTGTTGTTCTTCGGCTTGGGGACATTCGTTGCCGTAGCCGTTGCAGTCGCCGTCGCAGGGGTCGTGGCGGTCGTGGTTGGGGTCGTGGTCGTTGCTCCAGGATCATGATGCGTCGGATCGGGAGCGGACTTCTTGCAGCAGGCACTCGTGACGAGGGCAATGCTGCTCAGCAGTACGGCCTGCGTGTGCAGGGAGAATCGTCGGTGAGTGTCGATGGGCATGCCCTTATAGGGGTACACCCTCATCGCGTACGAGAGGAAGTCTCTTCGTTACGTGCACATCTCTCGGATCTCTCCGCTGCAAAGACTCACGAAGACTCACGCTCGCTCGTGCTCAAAGCGAACGAAAGCGTTTCGCAAAGCAACGACAGCTCACGTTCGAGCGCGGCTAGGTTGGTCGTGGCGACACTCCAGTCACCTGCGTCCGCCGCGTGCTTGATGGCAGAGATCGCATCGCTGGATCGACTTGCATTGAAGGTCGCCACCTGCCCATTGAGGCGATGAGACTCGAACACCACCGCTGCGGAATCTCGTGTCGAAACGGCCACACGAAAGCGGGTCATTCGTTCTTCGAGCCCAGCCAAAAAACCCTGGATAACCTTGTGGAGCAACGAGCGATTGCCTCGCAATCGGCCAAGCGCAGCTTCGAGATCGGCAACCGCGCGCATCGCTGGCATTGACCCGCTTGCCGAGCTCGTCGTTGCGGCCCTCGCGGGCGTCTCGATCGCTTGAATCAATCGTGTCGCGTCGATCGGCGTGGTGATGAACGCGGTCATCCCAGCCTCCGAGCAACGCCGCTGATCGTCCGTAGTGGCCCCCGCGGTGAGCGCGATGATCGGAATCGCCCCGCCGCGTTGACTGCTCAATCGACCGTTGCGTTCGAGAATCCGGATGCGTGAGGTCGCCTCGAATCCGTCCATCACGGGTAGCTGACAATCCATCAGCACCACATCGAAACGCCCTGTCAGCACGGCTTCAACTGCGGCCATGCCGTCCGTCACACGCTCGAAGGTGTGACCTGCCGTCGCAAGCAACCCTCCGACCACCTCGGCGTTGATGTCGCTGTCTTCGACGACGAGCACATGTCGAGGACGGCGCTCTTCGCGATGGTTGTCGCGCAGCTCACCACGAGAGCGCGCCGGCGCATCCTCACGACCTGCACCGAGCGCCTGGCGAACGATACGAAGCAAATCGCGTCGAAGAACCGGCTTGTTGGCCACCCCTTCGAGTCGAAGCGCAGCGTGAATGTCAGGATCGATCGGCTGGCCTAGCGAGCCCAACAAGATGAGCTTCGTCGTCGCGATGCTCGGGTCCGCGCGCACGAGTCGAGCGACAGATAGGCCGTCCATCCCCGGCATATTCATGTCGACAATGGCGAGATGAAACGGCCGCGAAGCTGCCATCTCACGCAGTCGCACAATCGCCGACGGCCCATCGTAGACCGCCTCGCAGATCATCCCTTGAGCACTCAAGTACTCTTCGAGAATCGTGCGGTTGGTCGCGTTGTCATCTACGACCAGCGTTCGATAGCCAGCAAACGACGCTCGCTGAGAAGGTTCCTCTTGAAGCGACTCGCAACGATCGAGACGCACGGTGAACCAGAAACGTGAGCCCTTGCCGAGCTCACTCTCGACACCGATCTTGCCGCCCATTCGCTCGATGAGCTGACGCGAGATCACGAGCCCCAACCCGCTGCCGCCGAAACGTCGGGTCGTCGACGTATCGATCTGGTTGAACGGCGTGAACAGTCCGTCGAGCGCGCTCTTGCTCATGCCGACGCCCGTGTCTTTCACCTCGACGAACAACAGCGGCGACCCTGCGTCGTCGTGCGTCACTCGCCCTTCGACACTCACCTCACCCTGCTCGGTAAACTTCAGCGCATTGCCAATCAGATTCACCAAGATCTGACGCAACCGAGTGGGGTCACCCATCGATGGGTTCGCGAGCTCAGGGGCGATGCGACAGACCAGATCGAGCCGTCGTTCCTCGGCCGTAAGCGCACAGCTCGCCACCGTCTCTTCGATCACATCCGCCGGAACAAACGAGATGTGCTCGAGCTCGAGCTTGCCCGCTTCAATCTTAGAAAAATCGAGGATGTCGTTCACCACCGACAGCAGGTGATTCGCAGACGATCTCGCCATCTCGACAAACCGGCGCTGACGATCGACGAGAGGGGTGCGCGACAACAGCTCGATCATCCCGATCACACCATTGAGCGGCGTGCGTAGCTCATGGCTCATGTGAGCCAAGAAGACGCTCTTGGTTTCACTCGCGCTCTCGGCGATCTCTTTGGCTCGTGTGAGGTGTGCTTGCGCTCGATGTCGAACGAAGCCCACCGCGATCAATTCACCAACGATCGCGAGAAGGCGCGCGTCCTCTTCGAGCCAGACACGCGCGGCGTTCGACATCCTCGCCACCATCGCACCGATGACCTCTCCGTTGGTCTGCGCGATGACACCGATTGCCGATCGGGTGCCCGAATTTCGAAAGCGATCTCTCGCAATCGAATACTCCGGTGGATAGCTCTCGATGTCTGAAATTCGCCAATCGGGGGCTGTGTCTACGGCCCAGTGGTTGAACTCGTGATCCTCGTGGCCACGAACGACTGTGATGGGCTCATTTCGAAAGCTGTTCAGAGACACCCCGGGCGCACGCCATTCGTGAACAGGCACGAGCAACCTGCCATCGGTTGAGACCGAATACGCGCTGAGCGTATCGACCTCTATCAACCCACCCAGCCAAGCGAGCACGTCTTTGAGCGCGTCATCGAAATCAGCATCGAGCAGTCTTCGAGAGCAACGCGCGATGAGCTCTTCTCGGCGTATCTGCGCGCCAAGCTCTCGTGAGGTGCGGACTCGCTCTGACACATCACGCGTGATGATCACGACCCCTCGAACTGCAGGGTCTGCGAGCAGATTGGTCGAGACATTCTCGAGGTGAATCCAGTGACCCGCGCGATGCTTGAACCGAAACACCACAGGGCCGCTGACCATCCCGGGGGTCTGGACCAATCGACCAAGCCCGGCCTGCATCGCGGGAACATCTTCTGGGTGCACCTCGCCAAAGCCTGTGCGCCCGAGAATCTCTGATTCACGGAAGCCCGTGATCTTCTCGATGGCAGGGCTCACGTACAACGCGACCCCATTTGCATCGAGCACCGAGATGATATCCGACGCGTTTTGAACCATTCGGCGAAAGCGCACCTCGCTTACACTTCTCGCCTCTTCTGCATCGGCACGAGCAACGCCGACCGCGACAATCTCGGCGATCAAGCGAAGCGAAGAGACCTCTTCGTGTGTCCAGGTTCGCTCGGACGACAGCGTGGCGGCCGTGAGCCAGCCCGTCATCACCCCTTGGTTCACCAGCGGCACCGAAACAGCAGAGCGGATCCCTTCTTTTTTTACCCACGCCCACGTGCGCTCATCATCGTCTGGGATCTCGTCGAGGCGTTCGATCGAAACCGTCTCGCCACGCAGCAAGCGATCAAGGCCAAGACCGCCCGTGCGAAAGGGCACCGGGGGCATCCCGAGCCCCTGGATCTCGCCGTGATCTGCTCGCCAGCCGGCGGCCAAATACACACGTCGGTCGAGGGTCAATCGGTAGAGGGTTGCGTGCTCGATCCCGTGGATGGCCCCCAGTGCTTCTAGCGTCGCTTCGATCGCCGCATTGATGTCGTGTCCGGCAAACTTTCGCGCGATCTCGCCGAGCAATACATCCCGCGCAAAAAAGCCACGCTCAGCATCACGCCCCGTCGAGCTCTTCACTTCACTCACACGCGTGCCCCTGAAGATTCGTCGCGGGGGTCTACGACTTTCTTTCGCGCAATGATGCGAAGGCCCCCGGTCGCATCCGTGATCACTTCGATCGAGTCCATCAGGCGAAGCGCACTACCAAGCCCCACAACGACACCCTCAATCGCCGACGTTCGCTTCTCGACGCTACCCACAACCGCCCCGCGTTCGCTCAGCAGCGATGCCAGCGCGCGAAGACCCGAGCCGCGATCGACCAGCTCGATCTCAATGCTCTGATTGGGTCGACGAATTTTCTTGAGCGTCAGCACTCCATCAACGCCGTATTGAATCGCAAGGGACGCGAGCTCCGAAGCCGCGATTCCAGCCTCCCATTGCGCTCGAGTCGCCGTGCCTAGATCGGCCGCGAGACGACGTGTCTCGAGTGCCACGACCTGAGCATCGGCGACCACACGCAGAGGGATCGTACGAAACACCTCGGCCTCGACCGGCATACTCGATGACGACGGCAACGACGGTGAGCTCACCTCGGCCGCTCGTAGGTGTGATGAGCTTGCAGCAGGCTTGGCACTAACGGCTCGAACGAAGAGACAGCCTGCGTCGTCCGTGTCTTTCCCGTAGACCGAGATGATCTCGTCTGCCGCAGACTGCGCAGTTGCGCTCTGAATCACGATGGGGTCGAAGCGACTACGAACGCCATCGGTATGCATCAACACGGCGTCACCCGCATCGAAGGGCAGGCGTTGAGATCGAATCTTTCGATACGCGCTACCCAACACCCCAGCCATCGTCAGGGGCGACACTTTCGATGCGCCACTGCCTTTGTTTGCGTGAACGATGGTGGTCGCGATGTTTCCGATGCCGGCGAACTCAATCTCTCGACGAACGGCATCAAGACGAGCGATCGCAGCCACAGCACCTCGCCCCGTTCGAAGCACACGATGGGCGATCGAGAAGATCTCATCGAGCTCTTGCTCTCGATGCTCGTCGATCGTTCGTGCACACAAGCTCGCAGCCTCGGCAGCACTACGGCCGTGCCCCAGCCCATCGATGAGAGCGACGAGCACACCCGATTGTGTGCGCGACACCATCGCAAGATCACCCGACGCAATCTCGCCCGAGATGGGGCGTACGCGATGACCAATGTCGAACGAGATCGAAGTCATCGTCAGGCTCACGTGTATTTGCGAAAGACCACTCTCGTGCCGCGCCCTGGCACAGACTCGATCTCGAATTCGTCGACGATGCGTTTGGTGCCTTTGAGGCCCATGCCCATCCCGGTTCGCGATCGATACTTCGAGCTCATCACCAGCGAGAGATCAGCGATACCTGGGCCGTAGTCGACGGCGTGGACTTCGATCCCTTTGCGGGGTGTGCTCACCATCGCGAACTTGATCTCGCCACGACCTGCGTACTGCAGAATGTTGCGCGTCAACTCGCAGATGGCCGTTGAAACCTTGGTTTGATCGAGAGGGCCAAACCCAAGCTGGCGACAGAGATCGCGACCGACATCCGAAGCATTTTGAAAATCTTCGGGGCTCGAAATTCTCAAGATGGTCGCAGCCGTCGCCGCCGCAGACGCGAGCCCTCGATCGACGACCTGTGCTCGCTCCTTGTTCTCGAAACGATCACTCGGCGGAGGAGCAACCGGAGGCGCTGCCTTCATGGCTCCGGCGGTTCGAGGCGGCGCAGCCTGTGCTCGTGATGCACTGTCGCTCGCAGGTGACTCGCCGTCGCCTTCAGGGATCAACTTTCGCAGCTCGCGAGCACACTCTGCTCGTCGCATCGGGTCTGCCACGTAAGCTGGCAACGAGCGTTCGAGCGCAATGATTGCCCTGCGCAAGCTCACGTCAGTCAGCGGCGTGTGCTCCAGAGCTTCGCGCCGACGAGTGACGGTCAACAGTGCTCGCGCGATCGGTGACGAGAACGTCTTCTCGAGCACCGCCAAGATCGCGTCGGTCGCATCAACGGAAGACATCTGCATCCCCTCGAGGGTTGCGGCGCTCTCCTAGCGGGTCGTCGTTCTCAGCCATCGCTTGCTCGTCGAGATATTCGAGCGCGCGTTCGAGGTTCAACGTGGTTTTGATCCCCGGAATGTCGAGACCCATCTCAACGAGGGTCATCGCCACAGTCGCTTGAATACCCGACAAAACGGTGCGCACACCCATCAACTTTGCCGTGAGCGCCAGATCTCGAACCACGCGCGTGACGTAGCTATCCATCACGCTCACACCCGAGACATCGATGATCAAACCCTCCGCCCCATCACTGACAATGCGGCGAGCCACATCATCCTGAAGTTGCGTCATCACGAAGTCAGGCAGCATCCCCTGAATCGGTACGATCAGGTTCGAGTACAGATTGATAATCGGGATTCGCATCCCATGCGCCAAGCGTTCTTCTTTGCTCATGGCTCACTCCGAAGTCGTCGACCGTACCTGCTTGATTCGGCGCGTAGAGGCAGAGCGCGTGACTGCGTCTGCACGTGAAGCGATGCACCACTTGAGAGCATCCTGGAGGGTACGCATCGTGCGCACCTCGCCGAGATCCATACCGAGTGCCACCACGGTTTGTGCAACCGCGGGTTGAATGCCGCAGAGCACGCCATCGACGCCAAGCACCTTCGCTGCTTTGAACAATCGAATCAAGTGATCTGCCGTCGAAGTATCCACAACCTCGACGCCTGTGAGATCAACAATCGCGAAACGCGCCTGCTCTCGCACGATACTTTGCAAGAGAGAATCCATCATGTCAGCGGTGCGTTGGCTATCCACCGTGCCGATCACGGGTAGACAAAGCACTTCATCCCACACGCGAATAATCGGGGTTGCTAGCGCGCGAATGGTCGCGCTCTGACGCTCGATGAGATCGAGCTTCTCGCGCAACTCACGCTCGCCTCGAATTCGTTCTGACGAATCGATCGCGAGACCCATCACGCCGGAGACCTCGCCCGTCTCGGGCTGGATGATCGGCATGTACCAGTTCTCGAAGAACACACCCGGGGCCGCCTCGGTCAGAAGGTTCATCTCTTGCCCCTTCAGCGCGGCTCGAATGGATTCCTCGATCGGCATACCGCGGAACATCTCGAGCGCATTGAGCCCAACGGCTTCGCCTCGTTTGAAGCCGATCAGCTCGAGCCCTTTGCCTTCCGATAGTGTGTAGTTGCCCTCGCGATCGACCGTCCACAAGACGATCGGCGCACTGTTGAGCGCACGATTGAACATCTCGAGCGCCTCACGCTGCTGCTGAATGGTGGCGAGCTTTTCGAGAAGATCCGCCTCAGCCAATTTCTCGGCGGTCACCTCGAGCGCGAGACCCATCATGCCGTCGTTGTTCCCGACGGTGTCATGCAGCGGCATGTACCAGACGTCGTAGAAGTGAGGCCCAGGGATCATCAAGGTGTCCTTGAACTCCTCACCCTTCAGCGCGCGCTCCATGTTCGGAGACGCCGTCGTACCTTTCCAGTCTTCGATGGCGTTGCGACCGTTCCAGCTTCCCGGGGACGCGCCAAGGCTCGCCAAGCCGGTGCCTTCAGAGCTCGTAAACCGACCTTCTTTGTCGAGCGTCCAGAAGATGAGCGGCGTCGACGTGAGCATCTTGTCGAACAGTCGCAGTCGTGCGGCTTGCTCACGTTCACGCGTGATGTCGAAGCAGGTGGTGAGCTTGTACTTCGTGCCGTCGCTCATCGTCAGCATGACGGCCGCAGTGCGCATCGAAACAGGCTTGCCGTCCGCATCGGGGCGAGTCCACTCGAGTGGTGGCTCGGGGTTGCCATCGAAGAAGGCTTGCTGAAGCTCGGCCGCTCCTGCGTGAAGCTCAGGGGGCACAACCTCAAGCATATAGCGACCTCGTAGATCGATCGTCGTCGAGGCAGTGCGATGACGGAACCACGCATTCGCGCGGACATAGTGGAAGCGGTTGTCGATCACCGAGATGCCGATGTCGACGTGCTCGACGATGGCCTCGAGAATCTCGTTCTCGTGCGTGAGTCTCGACAGCTCTCGCTTGAGATCCGTGATGTCGGTGGCCGACAAGCGAATCTCACCGGGATGATCGGCTCGACGCGCTCGCACGCGAATCCATGTGGCATCGAGGGCACTCGATTCGTGACCCTTCAATCGCGCATCGAACCCGACCGCGCCTTCGTCGGTTTTGAGCCGACTCAACGTCGACTCAGCCAGCGCAACATCATCGTCCGACAACAACGACAGAAACGATGCTCCTGCCACGGCGCGACCTGCAGCAACGCGATTCCAGGCATCGTTCCAGCGAAGCAAGGACAGGTCAGCGGCAAGCTCGGCAACAAGAAGCAAACTGTCCTCGATCGCCAACGCTGCATTCCCCTGCAGCTCACCCTTCAGCTCAGCACTCATTCGATCAACCTCGCTCGATTCGTCATGGGTTCAGTAGGTACCTGGCGTTGCTGAGAAGAGGACTGTGCCGTCTCCCGAGAAACGCATGCACTCCCCACGCACGCCCTGAATGTCGCCGTGAGGATCCGATGTCTCAGAGTCAGTCTCGGGGATCAATGTCCCGAGCCAACCGATCAAAGCTGCTCGTCGAAGGGTGAGGCCATCACTGCCGCGCACATCAAACGCGAGAAATGGTCGAGGCAAATTGAGAACAATCACGCCATCACCCCGAAAACGGACAACCGAGATGCTTTCTCCGTTGGGCGCGTGAATACGCCCCAGGTCGAAAAGCAGTCGGTGATCGAAAGCAACGATCAGATCTTCTCGAAAAAACGCGACGTCGGCGTCCATCGAGAGTGGCATCAGGCGCCCTTCCGCAGGCGGAGCCAACACGAGTTGTCCACGGCCGTGATACCAACAGAAAGGCTGAGGAGACGACTGAAAGGGAGCGGGCCCTTTGCGTGGTCGCTCAGGCACAGGCTCGGCGCGAAGAGCACCGCCCAGGGCATGAATGACGTCGCTTCGAGCTACGAAACCTTCCGTCGAGCACGAGTCCGCCTCGCCCTTTTGTAGACCCACGAGCACAAGGCCCGTCGGGTGAACCGAGACCGCTGACTCGGGCGGGATCACGAGCAATGACGACAGCGCCGCGTCGAGCAAAGGGCGCACAGGCTCTGCATGACGAGGGGTTGAATCTGGCGCGATCGGCATTGGATCGATCAGCATCGGATCCTCGAGCAACCCCTGCGCATGCGCAGGTTGAACCGTGGTCACCTCGCGTGAGGAGAGTGACGGATCGGGCTCAAAATCAGGTGGACGAAGCGTCGCTGCAAAACGAGGCAGCTCAGGTCCACCTGGGATCGCATACGGCATCGGGCCCCAGCGTCCGGGGTCTCCGGGTGATTCGATACGACGATAGATGTACGGCAACGCATCGAGCGCGAGCTCAGAGGCTCGATCGGGTTGATCGGATAGCTCGGACGCATCACTCGGCTCGGTCACACGACGGTTGTGCACTCGTTGTGCGGCCGACGGAAAATGCCCCGACAGGTAGGCACTTTCGGCCGCACCGAGCATGCCGAGCTGCTCGAGCGCGACGCCCAAGTATCCCCAGCCCCGACGATGGTTTGGGTTCTCCGAGACGATGTGCTCGAGCAAGATACGAGCATCGAGAAAACGCTCGGCTTTGAGTAGCGCGAGCGCGAGATTGAGACGCGGAGCGATCGCTCGCGGCAGCGCTTGATGGATGCGCTGATACGCATCGATCGCTCGCTCGTAGTCACCCGCATTGAACAGAGCGCGAGCGATCGTGCTTTGCGTGCCCAACTCGACGCGCTCGTCCTGCTCGATCGGCGTCGTTTGACGCTCGTGCGCTTGCTGTGCCCTCCTCTCACTCACGCCCGAAGAACGAGGTTCTCGGGGCTGGTGCGACGACATCAACATCGCCCATTCAGTCGAGCGAGGCGCTTGGGTAGATAGAGGTGCAAACGTACGCGTCATGGCAACGATCGCGAGCCCGTCATCGCAACACTGGGCGAGTGACTCACGCGGCGTGCCCTTGGCAATTGGTATGCCCAACGGACCATGAATGGAAACTCAGTAGTTTTCAGTCTCGTCACGCATTTCTAAAGCGAGATAACCGGATATCGAACCAAGCACGTTCGATTTCCGAACATAAGTAGGGTTACTTGTTCGGGAACCGGACACAACGCACGATTGATAGCGTTACGAAATCCCGAAGCGCTTCAGCTTCTCCCACAAGGTCGAGCGCGAAAGACCGAGGAGCTGAGCGGCTTTGGTGCGAGAGCCACCCACCCGCTCGAGGATGCGTTCGATGTGGATGCGCTCTACATCTTCGAGGCGGGTGATCTCCGGAGGCGCGGCAGAAGCAGTCGACGCGCCTCGTGCGATGAGCCCGAGCGATGCGGCTTCGATCACGCCTGTGTCGGACATGATCACGGCACGCTAGATCGCGTTGCGTAGCTCACGAACATTACCGGGCCACGGATACGCTTGAATGGCGCGAGTGGCTTCGAGCGACAGGCGCACGTGACCTCGATTGAACTCACGCGCGAACAACGACAAGAAATGCTCGGCGAGCGGAAGCACGTCTTCGGCACGCTCGCGCAACGGAGGAATCACGATCTCGACGGTCGCGAGTCGGTAGTAGAGATCTTCTCGCAACAGACCACGTTCGATGAGCTCGTGGGGGTCTCGATTCGTTGCCGCCAACACACGCACGTTCGTGCGCCGCTCACGATCGGCCCCCACGGGAAAGAACGCCTTGTTCTCGAGCACTCGAAGTAGCTTGGCTTGAAGCTCGATCTTGAACTCACCAATCTCGTCGAGCAGCAACGTGCCTCCCTCGGCAGAGGCGAAGTGCCCCGCGCGATCGCGCTTCGAATCGGTGTACGCACCGCGGATGCTTCCGAAGAGCTCGGCTTCGATCATGCTGTCGGGAATCGCGGCGAGATTCACCCGAACGAAGGGCGCCTTTCTGCGGTTGCTCAACGAATGAATTTTCGCAGCGAGCACTTCTTTGCCCACGCCGCTCTCACCCAGGAGCAAGGCACTCGAGCTCGGTGTCGATGCGACACGATCGGCCAACGCTAGCGTTTTGCGAAAGGCAGCACTCTGCGAAACGGGAGCGATCAGATCGCGATCTTTCGCCTCGTACACGGCGAGCTTGCGACGCATCGCTGCGGTGTCGAGCGCGCGCTCGAGTCGTGTACGAAGATCGTCGAGATCGAGTGGCTTCTCGATAAAGTCAGCCGCGCCGTGCCTCATCGCATCGACCGCATTTTTGATCTCGGCCCTCGCGGTCATCATCAACACGACCGGGCCGGCATCGATCTTCAAGGCTCGTTCGAGCACCACGAGCCCGCTTCCGTCAGGCAAGTACACGTCGAGCAAAACAGCATCGAAGGTGGATGTTTCTAGCTTCGCGAGTGCTTCGGCAACCGTGGCCGCAGCATCCCATCTATGACCACTCTCTTCGAGTAGCCACGCGACCTGCGAAGTGGTCAGGCCGTCGTCATCCACCACGAGCACCGCGTGGCTTGCCATGGTCATCCCCATCCAACCTCAAACGATGTGGGGCACCCTGTCAATGCTCGAACGAGGCGCGCTTAATAATGCCCATGGGCGTAGAATCCGGCTCGTGGAACCCAACGAAACGCAATGGCTCTACCGATTGCTCAGCGCCGACGGGTGGGCGTCGTTGAACGAGGATTTGCGTGCGTTTCATCAAGCAGGGCCACAGTCGATCGCTGAAGGAGTGTTCAAGGTGATCCGAGGCCCAGGGTTGCTTGGGCGCATGGCAGCGGCGATGCTCAAGGCTCCACCTGCGGGCGAGAAGATCCCGATCAAGCTGGTCATCGATCGAAGCACACGAGAAGGCCAACCTTTCGAACGATGGGCGCGCTCGTTTGATGGGTTCCCCGTGCCCACCGATCAATACCCAGTCGACCCATGGTTGGTCGAACGAGCGGGGCTCATCGAGGTCGCGATGAATGTCACCACGCACAACGGTGAGCTTCGTTTTACTGAAGCTTGGGTAGCTCTGAGACTGGGTCAGCTTCGTCTCAAAATGCCGTCGCTTTTCACCCCGCGCATTCGCGGAGAACAGGCAGCGCGATCGAGCAATCGACTCTGGACATCGGTAGATGTCGCCATGCCTTTGCTGGGCTCGTTCATTCACTACGAAGGCGAGATCGTGGTGAGCGAGAGGCCGTCGCCACAGAAGTAACTCAGTCACCCACCCACTCGGCCGCGAGCTGAATCGCCTCGCGGTTTTCGCCCACCTTCTCGAGAAAGCTTCGACGCCATGTTGGGTCGGAGATTTTCTCGGCACGTTGGCGAGCGCGATCTCGCGCCACGCGAATCGCAGCATGTGCTTCAGCGGTCTTTCCGAGGGCGTGTAGGCTCTTGGCGTACGCAAGCCGTACGAGACCTTCGCCCTCGTCGAGACCGCCGAGGACCTCGAGGATCCCGCTTGCCTCGAGCGCGGCCAGATGAGCTTCGTCAGCACGCTCTCGATGCAACAAGATCTCGGCAAGCAGAGCGAGCGCATACGCACGCCGTGGTGATACGGAGGACAACGAATCAAGTGCAGCACGCGCTTCGTGCTCTGCGAGCTGCCAACGACCCGAGAGCGCCAAGATCTGCGCGAGATAGCTTCGTGAAATCGCAGCCTCACGCGGCTGAGCACGCGCTGTGTACCCCGCGAGCGCGATGGCCTCGTGAGCAACAGCCTCGTTGAATCGACCCATCCGAGCCAACGCAAGCCCAGCGTTCTGATGCACGTCGCTGATGAGGGTCGTAAGCCCAAGCGCCTCAGCAGGCTCGAGCAACGTAGCCAACAGCTTCGCCGAGAAGTCGTAACCACCGAGCTCGAGCGCGGCCGATGCGACGTTGATGCGAGCAGCACATGCGCGTCGAAGGTCTCCGGCTTGCTCGGAGCAATTCGCAGAGTGCTCCATCATCAAGATACACGCCGCCGCATCGCCCTCGAACATCGCTTCGATCCCGCGCGAGAGAAGCAACTGTGCACGAGCGACCAGATCGCCATCCGTCACCAAGGCCATGGTCTTTTCGACCCAGCTCAGCACCTTCGTTGCGACCACGCGTTCACCTGCGAACAAGAGCTGAGCAACGAGCCTCGCGGCCGCAATACACTGAGCGGTTCGCGCTGAGCCCACCTCGTCTCGATCGATCACTTCGTTCGCCAACGCGATGACACGCTCTCGATGACCGAGGATGCCGATCGCCACCCCAAGCTCACCCGCCGTCGCGTACCAGCGCGTACCACGAGGCAACAGCGTTAGCGCTTCCGAGCCACAACGATCGGCGTCGGCAAACTCGCCTCGCCATTTATGAGCAGCGCAACGCAGGTAGTTGATCTGTCCGAGCTCTTCGCCACTCGCGCCCAGTGAAACGGCGTGTGAACAACGATCGAGCACCGACTGAAGATCGTTGCTCGCCAAGGCCTGCTCAGCACCGCGCACATAGCCTTGGATGGCTTGCGCCACGAGGCCGCCCTTCTCGGCGTGCCATGCGACCTGGACCACATCGGGGTCGCGTTGCTCATCGAGCCACCGAGCAGCGATCCGATGAGCGAGCGCTCGATCTCGTTCAGTCAGACCTGCGTACGCGGCGTCGCGCACCAGCACGTGACGAAAGGCATAGGCGATCTCGCCTCGAAATTTCACCTCGCCACGAGGCTCGATCAGCTCTGCACGAATGAGTTGCTCGAGCACGAGCTGAAGCGGCTCAGCGGCCTGTTGATCGAGCATCACCTTGAGTGGGCTCAACCAGAACGTGTCGCCAAACACACTCGCCGCTCGCAGCGCACGACGAGCTTCGGCGCTCTGCGATTCGAGCCGTGACTGAGCCATCGCAACGACCGTGTCGGGTAGAGACTCGAGCTTTCCGAAGGCAGCCGATCGAAGTAGCTCCTCGAGAAAGAACGGGTTCCCGTCGGCACGCTCGACCAGCGTCGAAATGTGAGCAGAGTCGAGCTGGGTGAGCACCGATCTGGCCAAGCGTTCACACGCTCGCGGAGGCAACTTGCTCAGGTGCATCGACTCGATTTCACGCATCGACCACAAGTCAGGGAACACCTCGCGAACACTCGGTCTCGCGAAGGCAATCACCACCAACGGCCGTTGTTTGACACGACGAAGTGCAGCATCGATCAGTTTGATCGAAGCGAGATCGGCCCATTGCAAGTCATCGAGCGCGAGCAACAGAGGCCCGGCTTCACACTCGGCGTTGACGAGCTCACACCAGGCGCGCGTGATTTGATCCGACATCACTTGCGGGTCTCCGCCCCGCAATATTGAGCTGGGTGCTGTGGGAGAGATCCGCCGCAACACCACACGCCTCGGTAAGAAACTCAGCCACGCGTGCGACCTGATCGTCTGCCATGCAGCGTCGAGCACGAGCCTCGATCTTTCGGCGATGAACGACCGGCGCATCTGACTCTTCGACCGCCGCAATCTTGCGGATGATCTTGGCGACCAGACTCAGCGGCGACGCTTGGGAGATCTGTGTTCCGCGGGCGGTCCAGACTTCGACTCGCGGCGTGCGTTTCGATACTCGTTCGAGCAGCTCGGTGAGAAGACGCGACTTGCCCGCGCCTGCGTCTGCCGTCACCAACGTGACGCGCGAGATCTCTTCGTCGACACACTGAGAGACAGTGGCTTCAAGGAACGCAAGCTCACGCTCTCGACCCACGAACGGAACGCGCTGACCCAGCAGCGTTCGCACCGGATCGACTCGCTCGTGTTGGCCAAACAACCAGAGCCCTTGATCGTCTGCGCGGACATCGAAACGAGCATCGAGAAGCCCTGCTGTGAGCGAGTCGATCTGTACCCCCGTCGACATAGGTGCCGTCGTCACGAGATGACGCCAACGCGACGATGGAGGCCCCCACGCCGAGCTCTCGGGAGCGCTGCCCGAACGTTTCGCCCGATGCTCACGCAACGCTGCAACCGCTCGCTCGATCACCTCGCCCACGGGTAGCTTGCCCGAGAACACTCCGCGGCCGGTTGCAACGATGATCGGGATGTCGGGATGCGCAGCGTGAAGCGCCAACGCACACATCGCAGCTCGAGCGGCTTGATCGGTAGCAGCCTCGCCCGTGCGAACGACACACAAGAAACTACCGTCGATCAGACGTTCGAGCTTCACCCCGAGCGTATCGAAAATCGCCGGGACTTCTCGCATCCGTGGATCTTGAATGGGCGTGCTTCCGTCGTTGTCGATCGTCTCGTGCAGATACGTGGCAGCGACGACCACACTCACGACTTGTAGCTCTCGACGCGTGAGCACTTGGCGCGAAGGCGGCAGCCGAGAATCAACGCGCGAGAAACCATCCAGCACACTCTCGAGCTGCTGAATCACCGCTTCGGCGTCTGCGGGGCGTTGCTCGGGCGCCTTGGCCAGCATCGACATCACGAGTCGATCGAGCTGAATCGGCACGCCCTCGCAGAGCTCGCTCACACGTGGTGGATCATCGAGCACCACCTTCGCCAAGATCGCGAGGGTGTGCTCTCCAGGGAAGGCCGGTGACCCCGTGATGCACAGGTACAACACTCCACCGAGCGAGAAGAGATCGGCGCGGCCATCGAGGTTTCTCGCACCACGAGCTTGCTCGGGCGCGATATAGCCTGGCGTGCCCACGAAGCGCCCCGGCTGTGTGGCCGACGAAGTGACCACTCCGCCAGTCGCGACGCCAAAGTCGACGACTTTCACGCTGCCATCGCTCAAGCACATGATGTTGCTTGGCTTGATGTCGCGATGAATCACGCCCCGCTTGTGGGCCTCACTCAACGCACGCGCGACCTGCAAACCGATCTGCACCGCCTCGGCCAGATCGAGTGAGCCCACTCGTTGCAATCGTTCGTCGAGTGACTCGCCGTCGAGCCACTCCATCGCAAGAAACGGCTCACCGTCGTCGCTCACGCCGTGGTCGACGTACCGAACGATGCCCGGGTGCTCGAGTGTCGCGAGTATTTTCGCCTCGCGCAGAAAGCGAGCCACCTCTTGCGACCCGTGCGGCAGCAACACCTTCAGCGCAACGTTTTGGCCCGTGCTCTCATCACGCGCGAGATACACCGAGCCCATACCGCCGGCTCCCGCGAGGAGCTCGATCCGGAAACGCCCGGCAACGAGCACGCCAGTCTTCATCGAATGCGCGACAGTACATCGCACGCGAGCCCAGATCATCAGGCACGGCACAACCGAGAGAGCAGCCCAGCGACGCTCGAGAAATAACGCAGCGTGCGTTATGGGCGCGACTTGACGAGCGAGGGTTGTTCGAACAGCGTCCGCGCGAATGTCTGTACAGGTGCTTGCCATCGACGACAGCGCCACGATGCGCAAGTCACTCGAGATAGCGTTTACGTCGAGGGATTTTCACCTGACAAGCCGAGCGACCCTGGCCGAAGGTCTCGAGGTCGTTCGCCTCGATCGACCCGCCGTCGTGCTGATTGACGTGAGCCTGCCTGAGATCGATTTCAGCGGGAGCTGCGCGGCACTTCGGGCAGCCGACTCGGACGTAATTCTCATCGCGCTCGTGCCGAAAGGTCAAATGCTCGATGAGCAGCTCATCGCGCAGAACCGAATCCATGAGCAAGTCGCCAAGCCTTTCGACTGTGATCGATTGAACGAGGTGGTGTGGAGGGCGCTCCGTGACCAAGCGGATCGACAGCGCGATCTAGCGCAACAAAGCGCCCCTCCGCCCTCTCGGGTCATCGATGAAAGCACGATGCTCGAGCCTCCGCGGCATCGCCTCGCCGACGTGTTGAGCGTGATGACCGGGGTCGATGTCACGCTGCTTCAAGCGCTGGGTCACCAGAACATCGAGATTCGTCGCGACGTCGTGATCTGGGAGGGCGCATCGCTTCAACGCGCCGAACGCGAGATCATCCGGCGACCTGGTCTTCGGACAAGTCTTCCCGTGCTGGTTCGCGATGCCGCCGAGATCTGGGAGAGCCTCGCTTCACGCGGAGTGGTGCCGATGGACTGGATCGGCTCGACCCAACGTATGTTCCTGCGCGACGGCGACAACATGCATCCAAAGGGTACGCCCGACATTCCGCTCATCGCGGCGCTGGCGTCCGATGTCGACCTGATCTTGACCGCAGAGGCACTCGCGACCGAAGCGTTGCATGGACCGTTCTCTGTGTACGACCCGCCCTTCGTTTGGCGCGTGATGGACGCCATCGAGTGCGCCAACGTCGTCGCTCAAGCAGAACGCACACCCCCGGATGGCCAAGACGAAAGCAACGCCGCCAAGCGCCAGTTGCTCGCACTCGGCGTGAGTGTCGATCCGATCGGGCCAAACAACAGCGCGAGGTGGTTGGCGATCCCGGCGGTCGGGGCTGCAAAGTCAGAACGGGCGACCCCAGCGCTGCCGGCGCCTCTGCCTTATACGGCGTGTCTGACGGTGCGGCCGCTCCACCACATCGACCCCCAGGTGCAAGCTCCGACCGCGAGCCCAGAGCCTTCGCCACCCGAGCCACGCGCCCCGAGGTGCCCACCGCGGCAAGCGCATCGGCGGTCACCGTGATCACGACGCAGGGCTTGGGTGAGTCAGAGACACAGGGCGCAACGAACGACCCCAAGCCCGTCGAGGTACGGGCCGCCGATCTGCCCGAGCCCGCACAGCTCGAGCGAGCACTGTGGGAGGTGATTCCGACGATGGCGCTCGATGCGATCAAACGCGTGTTGAAACACCTCACACGCGATTGACCTGACCGCTCAAGCCTCGAAGTCGGGCTCGATGAACTGCCATTTCACCTCGGGGCAACGGGCTCGAACGCGGGTTTCGAATTCGTTGATCGCCGTGATGAGCTCACCACCTTTGAGCTCAGGGTCGACCTTGAGCTTGGCCGCCACCAACACCTGCGAAGGCCCTTGCTGCAAGGTGATCACCCGCAGAACCTGACCCAATCGAGCGTCGGCCGAGGCCTCGATTTTGATCGCTTCTTCGATGGTGGGGTCAGCGCGCTCTCCATCGAGCAGTGACTTGACCTCACGCGCGAGAAACCAGGCGACGAACGTGAGCAACACACCGATGACCAGACAGCCGTAGCCATCCCAAGCCGCGTTGTGCGTCAGCACGGTGAGGGCGAGCGCCCCGATCGCAAAGAACAGCCCGACCACAGCCGCTGCGTTCTCGGCAAACAACACGACCAGATCAACATCCGTGGTGAGCCGCAAATACTCGAAGAAGCCGACTTTGCCTCCGCGCTTCTTGTTGATCTCGATGGCCGCTTGCGCAGCGGCCGCCGCTTCGAGCACCAGGGAAACCCCGAGGATCACGAAAGCCACCCAGACGTGATCGGGTTGTTCGGGGTGATGGGTTTTCTCCCAACCTTCGTTGATCGAGAGCACTCCACCGCCAAAGAAGATCATCAACGCGACCAGAAACGACCAGAAGTAGGCCGATCGGCCGTAACCCAACGGGTGGATCTCGTCGGGTGGCTTCTGTGCCTGTCGCGCGCCCACCAAGAGCAGCACTTGGTTCATGCAGTCAGCGCTCGAATGGATGGCCTCGGCCATCATCGCACCCGAGCCTGTGAAAAACGCTGCGCCCCACTTTGCGGCAGCGATTCCCACGTTGGCCAAAAACGACCCAATGATCACCTTCAGAGATCCGCCGCCCGACATGGCAGCGTTCTAACAGGCTTCGACGAAAACCGTCCATTGTCTCGACAATCCGTTCGTATTTCAGCGGGAATTGCATAACTTGTCGTTCGAGTGACAGGGGGAACGATGTCACGGAGAGCTTCGCGGGAACGTTGCCTGAGTGTTGCCAACGACCGCTAGCTTCGGCCCTGCGCATCGACGCCGATCGCGGTGTCGTGGCGACCGCGATGACGCAAGAGAGCACCTCCCCACCCTCTTTTCTCGGCCGATATCGGCTCCTGCGTGCGATTGGTCACGGTGGGATGGCCGACGTCTTTCTGGCGGTCAGCCAAGGCCCCGCTGGTTTTTCGAAGCTCGCGGTGATCAAGCAACTCAGGCCAGCGCTCGCCTTTGACCCGGCCTATGTCGAGATGTTTCTAGACGAAGCAAGGCTCTCTGCGCGCTTGCATCACCCCCACATCGTTCAGACCAACGAAGTCGGAGAAACCGACGGCCGATATTTCATGGCCATGGAGTACCTGGATGGTCAGCCGCTGCACAAGGTATTGCAGCGCTCGGTGCGTGAGCCAGGTAGCTTGCCGCTCGAGGTTCATCTGAGGATCTTGGCCGACGTGCTCGCGGGTTTGCACTGCGCTCACGAGCTTCGCGATCTGGACGGCTCGTTGCTCGGAATTGTCCATCGAGATGCAACGCCACAAAACGTATTCGTGACCTATGATGGGCAGGTCAAAGTATTGGATTTCGGAATCGCAAAAATGCCCGATGCGGCCTCACAAACCGCCACGGGTACGTTCAAGGGAAAAGTAGCCTATGTGTCACCAGAGCAGGCCGCCGGAGGCCCCATCGATCGACGGGCTGACATTTTTTCGGTCGGCGTGATGCTGTGGGAAGCCTCTACCGGTCGACGTATGTGGGGCAATATGTCGGAGGTCGAGATATTGCTCGCGATTAGCCAGGGAAAGATCCCGGATCCGAGCGAGGTTGACCCGGGAGTTCCCAGCTCGCTGGCGCGGATTTGCATGAAAGCCTTGGCGCTACGGCCCGAGGATCGATTCGACACGGCGGCCGAGATGCAGCTCGAGCTCGAACGACTGGCCAACGCGATTGGTGAGCGCGTGGGCACGCGAGAAATCGGTCGTCTGGTGAGTGAGCTCTTCCGGAATGAACGCCGAGCTCAACGCGAGATGCTCGAGCAACAACTTCGCGAGATTCGCGCCTCTGGGCCCTCGTCACAACCGCAGCTTGGCCCGGTTGAAGGCATCGACTCCTCACGAACGCCGGTGTCGCGAACCACTCCAAAAAGCACTGCACGCGGCCCCTCTGGCTCGACTGAAATTGCACTCGCGACCCCCGATCTCGAAGCCACTCGTGTCGAGGCCACGCCCGCGCATCAAAAAGCCAAAGGGCAATCCAAGCTCGCGCTCGGCCTCTCGGTTGTCGCGATCCTCGCGCTTGGCGGTGTAGGCTGGAAGAAACGCAGCGCGTATTCGGAACAAGCTCAGAGCCAAAACCCCAAGATTCTCGAAGCGGTGAGCCGAGTGCCCTGGAGCGATTCTCTGCCGTCAAAACGAGCGATGTTGCCTCGAAACCGCCGCGGCGCTCGGTTGTAATGCACCCAATAAACCCATCGTCGAGCTCACCGGCGATATCGAGCGAAACAGCACGTTGAGCTGCCAACAAGACTATTTGTTGAAGTTCACCGTACGCGTATTGCCTGGTGTCACGCTGACGATCGAGCCTGGAACCACTCAGGCGATCACGACACCAAAGCCGCTCTCGTGGTTCAGCCCGGTGGGCGCCTCGTGGCCGATGGAACTCGATGCGCCGATCAGTTCAATGAGTCAGCTTCCGCCAGACCAGAGAAAACCCGGCGACTGGGGCGGCGTCATTCTTCTCGGAAACGCCCCGACCAATCTACGAGACGCCTCAGGAACCCCGATGCGAGGCAGCGTCGAAGGGCTCACTCATGGCGGAAAATACGGTGGAAACGACCCCGACGATGATAGCGGGGTTCTGCGCTTCGTGCGTATCGAGTACAGCGGAGTACAGATCGCACCCAACAACGAGATCAATGGCTTGACGCTGGCCGGAGTGGGCCGGAAGACCATCCTAGATCATGTACTGGTTCGACATACCGCCGACGACTGCTTCGAGTTTTTTGGCGGAACCGTCAACGGCAAACATCTGGTTTGCCTGAGCAATGGCGACGATGGCTTTGACTGGGATTACGGGTACTCAGGCAAGCTACAATATTTGATTGTCCAAGAAGACCCCGCGGTGAGTGACGAGACGAATGGGTTCGAAGGCGACAATGACCCCAATTCGTCGTCCAATGAACCGCTCAGCGAACCGGTGATTTACAACGCGACGCTCTGCGGAAAGAACCGCTCAGGCGAACGAGAGCAATATGGGATGCTACTCAGGCGTGGGACACGAGCCCATATTTTTAATACGATTGTCACGGGTTTTGACGCGGCGGTGGATATCCGGGATCGAGAAACCAAGGTCGAGGTCAAACATTCGATCTTCTTCGGAAACCTCGTGCACAACGTGGCGATCCCCGAAAGCGGAGCCAGCGGCTCTTCTCGCGACGACGACGGTGGGCTCGATGAGCTGGCGTTGCTGAGAGATCCATCTTGGAAGAACCGCGAGAACGATCCGGGCCTCAAGCGATGTTTCGATCTGGCTCACCCAACCTTTTGGCCAACGAGTGAGCTCACACAGGGCGCAGTGGCTCCACCCAACGACGGTTTCTTCGACGCATCAGCCGCGTTCGTGGGCGCGCTACGGAACGAGCGAGACAACTGGTTTACCGGTCGCTGGGCCGAGTGAGGTCGACTCGTTGTCGATGTGAGCAAACAGACAACGTGTGCTAGCGAGGCGCCCATGCGGCGCAGTGCGCTCTTGGTGGTGTTGACGTTGACAGCTTGCTCTGGCCCCCCTGGCTCAGGGAGCGGCACGGCTTCGAGCAGCGGGCCTTCGTCGTCTGCTCCGGTGGCATCCGCCGGAAGCTCGAGCGGCGTGGCAAGTGGTGCGCCTGCGCTGTCAGCGAACGGAGCGGGCGCAGTGGAAGCTCCGAAACCCTCTGGGCCGCTCCCGCCGCTGCATGCGTTGACAGACGATGATCTATTGAGGTTTTTTCCGCTTCCGCCCGAGGGTGCCAAAAATCACAACGATGCGTCGTTGTTTATCCATAAAAACGTTGGAGTGGGGACATCGGCCCGAATCAATCAAGGCAACCCAGAAATGGCAAAACATGCGATTTCTAGAGAGCAATGCCTTGAAGGGTTGAAGGGGGTAGAGCTTCAGACAGACGAGCAGCGCCGAATTTGTGGCGCAGAAAATATGGTGCCTGTCTGGAAGAAGGGCGGCCCAGAGAAAACCCAGTTCTGTATTGATATTTTCGAATATCCGAACGAGCCCTGTGAGCTGCCCGTCGTATGGGTTGCACCGGTACAAGCCAAGGCCATTTGCGAGATGCAGGGCAAGCGCTTGTGTGTCCAGGAAGAATGGATGATGGCGTGCCGAGGCGACCCAGAAGGCGGGAAGGCCTGGAATTACGCCTATGGCGATGACCTTGATTTGACGGTCTGTAATACGAACAAAGCAGCGGCCTCATTTGGCGAGCCCAAATGTGATCCAGGCTCGGCAAAAACAGCGTGGTCGTCATGCCGGACGAATTCAGAGCCCAACGGCAGCTACCCGAAATGCCGTTCACGATTCGGCGTCTTTGATCTCCACGGCAACGTGGCCGAGATCATGACTCGCCTGGATGCCGACGGTCATTGGTACGATCAGCTCAAAGGCAGTGCGTTCTTTTACGTGGATGTCGCTCGTAAACACAATGAGCGACAGCCCAAGGGCGGACGAGAAACCTATCCTGATCACTGCAACTATGATCCGCGTTGGCACGTAGAACCGATGGAGACCGCCTGGCATGTGAATTATCACCTAGGCTTTCGGTGCTGTAAGACCGTCAAATAGTCGCCTTGCTTTCGGGGCAGCACTGTTGCGGAATGCAACGATCTCTGAGACAGGCTGTTGCAGGCCGCTACGAAAACCAACAGCTCAAAACCACTGCGCAACCGCGCTCTCGAACCGCCGACGCTCGGGCTCGACGTTGAGCGCGCGATGGATCTTGGTGACCAATACCAAACGATTCAACGCGGAGTCTTGCTCGAGATGACGGCGCAACGGCACACCCAACGCGCGCGCCAAACGCAACAATGCAGCGTGGTCTGCGCGCTCGAGAATCGAGGGAGAGAGCGAGAACATGCCGCCTGTTTCTGCAGCGAGCATGCCGAGGAAGATAGGGGGATGTGCGTAAGCCGATCGAACCGCCCCTCGCTGCCCGCGGGTTGACTCTGCGAAAGCAACCTCACGGGTCGATTGAGGTCAGGGCGACGTCGGGATAGGCCCAACACTCGCTGGCAGTTGTGCGCGAGTCATTTTTTCAACTCGATCACTCACCGCCGGTGATCTGCCCATCATTTTTTCAGCCACGGCACTGGCCGGATCAATTTTGTTGAGTCGGAGCTCAACAAAATTGATTTACTGGGTGTAGGACCTGTCTCGTTGATGGCTCGATCACTCGCGAGGAGTGTTTCGCCTATCACGCTGACAGGGGGACATCATCAGGACAGGGCTTTCGCCAAGCTCACGGCTCGGAGTTGATTCCGTGGTTGTGCGAGGCCATCCGAGGGAGTGCTCTTTAAAAACGAGCCCAATAGGTTGAGTCGGGGGCCATGAAAGACATCGGCACCGCCGAACTCGACCTTACGCTTTTGCTGCGTCACCTGACCGGCAGCGTTGGTTTTCTCATCTTGGGTGTCGGTCTGTGCACCGATGAGCTCTGCCAGATAGAGCGCCTCGACGTACAAACGAAGACGAGAGCCAGGCGAGGCAAATCGATAGCGGGCACCGGCGCTCAGGGTCAGGTCGACCGCAAGCGCATTGCCCGTGAAGTTCTCGCTGGGGCTCTTGGGCGGTTCTCCGCTTGTCGGAATCACGGTCGATTTCGGCAGTTTGAACTGGGTCGGGCCACCGCCAAAAAACATTCCGAGATCGCCAAAGATCGCAAAACGCGAGCCTTCGCCTGGGCCAAATCGAACGTTGAGCCCGCCCATATAGTATTCAGAGGTCATCTTCTGAACACGGCTCTGTCGACGGAACGAGTAGTACTCGGTGCTGCTGTTCGACTTCGTTGGGTCTTTTTCGAGCTCGTAGACGATGCGCGGCAGCGTGTAGTCGAATTTCTTGAAGGCCAGTGTGAACTCTTCGATGTACCAGCGACCCGCAAACTCATTCATCAAGAAGGCAAGGTCGTAACCGACTTCGATTTGCTGGAATTGGAACTGCAACGGAGCCGTCGCCACCACACGCCCCGTGTCTTTGTCGGTGGTTCGATCGACCGACAAGACACGAATGGTGCCCGAGGTGAACGTAGCTGTGCGAAATGAGCTCTTTACGCCAAGAATGCCCAACCCGAAGTCGAGCACACTGCTTGCCGCACCCGTGACACCAAGCTCTTTCGAGAGCGAGCCATTGGTGTCGATGTTTCCACCCGATGCAAAGCTGGTCTTGTAACCGAAGCTGATGTTTCCAGCGTTGGGGATATGGGTCCAGTCGAGGTTGACGTCGATCTTCCCCGCAGCGAGCCAAATTGGTTTTACGTCGTACACCACTCGCCGGGTGCGACCGGTGTAGTCGTTGACAACACTGGTGCCTTGCTTTTGATCGCTCTGAGCTGAAGACCCGCTGTTGGTCGTATCGTTGCCCGATTTGCTCGAAAGCTGGTTGAAGAAAAAGCCTTCTCCACCTGCTTTGACACTCACGCGAAGCGAGTCGAGCGTCACGCCCACCACCGCGTCGAGCGCACTCTCACGCAAGGCCATACCAGGGGTTTGCTCGATGGCGGTCGCGCGTAGCTTGGCAAGCCGCTCTGTTAGCCCCTCGATGAGGTTGGCTTGTCGATCGAGACGGTCTTCGATCACATAGGCGTACGAAGGCAGATTCGAGAGTTTATCGAGCCCTTTGAGCGCCCCGCCGGTCGGATCATTTGCCGCTTCTTTGAGCGAGTCTTGTGCAGATTCAGCGAGTGCACTGGGAAGCGAGCGCGCAGCTTTCACGACAAGAATGGGAATCAACGCCAGCGATTCCAAATCCAAGCGCATCGCCACCGAAAGGGCGGTGAGACCGTCTTTGGTAATCGACCCAGAATCCTCGGCGGTTGCCGACCCACTGATGGTGTTGTCAAACGCCTTCAGGACAGCCTTTTCAGCTTCGCCGATTTTTTTCTTGGCCTCTTTCAGCGCCTCTTTTGCGTCGGAATACGACTGCGGCACGGGCTGTCGCGAGTTGGGGTTGTAGCTCTTTTCGTAAGCAGCTTCTTCTTCTTCGAATTTTTTCTTGGCCGCCTCGGCGTCATCGATGGATTTTCGATACTCTTCGAGCTTGGTCTTGAGCTCACCGTCGGCCTTGAGCGAGCCGATGCCCTCCATCAACGAGGGGAACTTCGCCGTCCGGTTTGCATTGAATGACTTCGCCTCGTCGAGCACCTCGCGCAGGTGCTTCCGGTAGACCTTGATCACCGGGATCTGAAAGCTCGTGCCCTTGTAGGGCTCCTCGTTCGCGATTTGCTCTTTCAATCGAGCGAACTCGGTTTCGTTGAGCGGCAGCTTCGACACCCAGTCATCGCCTGGCGTGTAGGGCGTCGCGAGCAGCATCTCGTCGATCAACAACAACGAGGCGGCCATGTCCCCGATGCGGTCGACCACAATCGAGAACTTCGCGTCCTCGGTGGCATAGGCACGGAATGCACGAACGTTGTACGCGGAGTGACCGCAACCGATCGAGGACAACGCAAGACCGGCGAGGAGTGGAACAGTGCTCCAGGTGAGCTTCATGGCGGGCGCCTCTTACAGTGACCAATCAATTCGAATTCCCCGAGGTTATCGAATTGATGACGGGCCCGTTCTCTTACAGCCTGGGGTCAGCAAGCAAGGTTTTCAGCATTGCTGGGTGCACAAACAACGACGCCGAACAAGCGTTCGGCGTTTCATCGGTGCGTCCGTTGGGGTTACTCAGCGAGCCCCCGCTCGCGAACCCCTCTGCAAGCTCAGACCAACAAGAGCCGGAACACCACGAAGAACAAGCCCGAGAGCAACATCGACGCGGGCAACGTGAGCAACCAGGCCATCGCGATTCGGCTTACGGTGCCCTTCTGCAGCGTCGAGCCTTGCGCCACCATCGTGCCGGCCACGCCCGATGAAAGCACGTGCGTCGTGCTCACCGGCAAACCCGCCCAGGCCGAGAGGGCGATCGTCGTCGAGCCCACGAGCTCTGCCACCGCACCTTGCGAGTACGTCATGTGGGTCGAGCCAATCTTCTCGCCGACGGTGATGACGATGCGCTTCCAGCCGATCATCGTTCCGATGCCCAACGAGCAAGCAATCGCAACCAACACCCAGGTCGGCGCGTAGTCGGTGGTCGAACGAAGCGCCTTTCGCTCTGAGGCAACCTTCTTGGTCTCCTCCTCGCTCAGCAAGCCCGCCTTCACGACCTCGTCGACCGCCTTGTCGGCAACGATGATGGCCGAGCGAACCGGGAAGCGTTGGTCCTTCGGGAGCTCGGCCACCGACGTCACATCCGTCAGCTTCTCGCGAAGCTCACCGAGCTTCTTTTCGGCCTTCTTCACCTTCTCGAGCTTGTCCGCCTTCTCGGCGAGCTGCTCTTCGTGACCCTTCACCACAGTCTCGATCGTCTGAGCGGCCTGCGCCGTACGCTCGATCTGAGCCTTGGTGGCGTTGGCATCGAGCGCGAAGCCTGCTGGCGCCAAGCCCATCAGGATCAACATCATCAATCCAACGCCCTTTTGTCCGTCGTTCGAGCCGTGGGCGAAGCTCACTCCGCTACAGGTCAACAACAACAAGGCGCGAATCGGGCCGGGTGGCGGAGCATCCTTCTCAGGCTCTCGAAACAGCACCTCAGACTTGATGGTCTTGCGGAGCGTCCAGAGCAGCAAGAACGAGACACCAAAACCGAACGCGGGAGAGAGCAGCAACGAGAGACCGATCTCTTGTGCTTTGGTCCAGTTCACTCCTTCGCCGAAGGTGTGCCCTGGCATCATCGAGTTGGCGATGCCCACGCCGAGAATGGCGCCGATCATCGTGTGCGAGCTCGACGAAGGCAGACCGAAGTACCAGGTGCCGACATTCCAGACGATCGCGCCCAGCAACAGCGCGAGCACCATCGCAAGACCAGCGCCGGTGCCCTTCGACACGAGCAACTCAGTCGGGAGCAGCTTCAGGATACCGAGCGCGACAGCGATACCGCCGACGAACACGCCGAAGAAGTTGCAAACACCTGACAGGATCACCGCTGCCCAAGGGCGAAGCGTGTGGGTGTAGATGACGGTCGCCACCGCATTCGCCGTGTCGTGAAATCCGTTCACGAACTCGAAGGCAAGGGCGACGAAGATGCAAACGAAGAGCAGCGCCAACTGCCCCCCGCTCAGCCCACTCTGGAGGATCTCGTTCACGCGGCCTCGCTCGGGAACAGGACAACAGCAGGGAGAATTCGGGTCACAGCGGCGCGCACCTTAGCCGGGGCCCGTCGTTCGTCATGTGACAAAGAGGTATCGACCTCGAGCCACGTCACACGACTGAAATCACGCTTTGATGTGTGCCCGACGAAGGCTCGCGCAACATTGGCGTGACGCTTTTTCGCCGCATGAACGAGTTGCGCCGCCCGTTTCGTAAGACTCGCTTCACCCGTTTCACCCGCAGTATCAAGGGTCAGGCACCAGAAGTACCTTGCCGACGTTCTTCCCGTGCTCGAGCTCACCGTGTGCGTCTCCCGCTTTCGAGAAGGGGAAGACCTTGCTTACGTGAGGCTTAATCGCCCCCTGCTCGTACAGCTTGAGAAGCTCACGCATCTCGCCGGTCAGCATGTCGAGCTCATCCCAGAGATGCCCCACGTTGACGCCAGCGATCGATCGGTTGGTGTCCATGATCGACATCGGCGAGTACTTCGGCACCTTCCACAATGTGCTCAATACATGGAGCAAGTTGCGAGTACCGCCGGTGTTCACGTTGGCCATTCCAAACGCGATCAACATGCCCGCAGGTCGAAGTAGCTCGTAGCCCTTCTTCCAGTCACCACCGCCCAACGGATCGAGCACCAGGTCGACCCCTTTGCCCTGGGTCAATCGCTTCACCTCGGCCACATAGTCGAGGGTTCGATAATCGATCGGGTGTGTGCACCCCTGACTACGAACGAAGTCGTGCTTCGACGCTGAAGCTGTGCCGTAGGTCACGACGCCTTCGACTTGTTTACAGAGCTGCAAAACCGCGGTGCCAACGCCGCCTGCTGCCATGTGCACCAAGATCGTCTCGCCCGGCTGAATTCGCCTGACGCGAAAGAGCATACGATAGGCGGCGAGATACGTGACGGGCAGCGCCGCACCATCTTCGAACGACATCGAATCAGGGATCACGAGCGCCTGAGCTTGGGGCACACAGACCGTGTCTGCGTGTCCACCAAACCGCGACAGATACAGCACGCGTTCACCCACACGCGATGCGGGTACGCCATCGCCCACGGCGTCGATCACGCCAGCACCTTCATAGCCCACGATACACGGTGGTTTCGGTGCATCGGGGTAGAGCCCTTGGCGAGCGGTAACCTCGGCAAAATTCAGCCCGCACGCTTTGGCGCGTACGCGAACTTCTCCGGCCTTGGGTGTTGGGTCAGGTGTCTCACGAACTTGAAGCACACCAGGCCCGCCGTGTTTGGTGATCCAGATTCCCTTCATCGCGGGCCCACGGTAGCCGACCTGCGCGCTATAGCCCTCACCATGCGTCAATCCTTCATTCTTCTTCGCAACCTTTCTTCCCTCTTCATCGTCGCATCGGTCGCTCTTGTCGGCTGCAGCTCGGACGACAGCGAGGTCAACCAATCCACCGCAGGTAGCGCAGGCACTGCAGGCACCTCGGGCACCGCTGGCTCTGCCGGAAGCAGCGGCGCTGGCGGTACGGCAGGCACAGGCGGAACGGGCGGCACTGGCGGCTCAGCAGGCTCGAGTGGCACGGGCGGAACCGCCGGCTCAGCGGGCACAGCAGGCGGAAGCTCGGGAACGAGCGGCACCGCAGGAACCGGCGGCACGAGCGCTTGCCCCGACCCCGTGTTGGGCACCGAGCTCAACCCCGATGATGCGTGCAGCACGCTGGTCGCCGACACAGCGCATCCGGCACGAATCAACTGGAAAGAGAACTACAACAACGAGATCAACATCACGAGCGAGATGGAGTTTCTCTGGGCTCCACAGTTCGCCGTGAAGGTGCCTGCCGAGGGCACGTACACCATCGAATACGAGCGCTGTTCAACTCCTCCTGGTGGCGAAGCCAACTGCTCGCTTGGCGACCTGCCGATCCCGGATGGTGTACCGTCGACGATGTCGTGTGGCACCGCGTTCGGGCCGAAGTTCGGAGTCGATCCGAGCCAGTACCAGCCTGGCTTGAACATCTACACGTTCACCATTCGACTCAAAGACTCGACCTGCGTCGTGAGCGAAGACTCGTACAGCATCAACCTCACCTACACCCCGGCACCGTGATCGGATGATCCCGCAACCCTTCGATGCTTGGTTCGATGCACCACCGCGACGCGTGTTGATCGCAGGTGCGGGCGGGGGCTTCGACATCATCGCGGGGATGCCCGTTGCTCTTGCGATCGAACGCAAAGGTCACCACGTCGAGCTCGCCAACTTGACGTGGAGCTCGATGGCCTCGGTCGATAACAAGCAGCAGCTTGCCGAGGGTCTTTGGCGCATCGACGCAAGCAGCAACGGGGGCGAATACTTTCCGGAAGGCGCGCTCGCCAAGTGGCGCAAACAGCACGGGGCCAACGACCGTGTGTATTGCCTCCAACAATGCGGAGGGCGCCCTCTACGAGCCATCTATCGCGCGCTCGTCGACGAAACCCAGGCCGACACGATCGTGCTCGTCGATGGCGGAGTCGACTCACTGCTTCGCGGCGACGAGCATTCACTCGGAACCCCCACCGCCGATGCGTTGAGCATCGCCGCAGCGCTCGATTGCGATGTGCCCGGGATGTTCTTGGCGACACTTGCATTCGGCGCAGAGCGACACGATCGAATCGCGCATATCGAAGCCCTCGAACGCATGGCGAATCTGACGGCCGAAGGCGCGTTCTTGGGCTCCGAGTCGATTGTTTCGACCGGGTCGGCGGGCAGCGAATTCGGCAAGCTCTTCGCGTCGTGTGCCGACTTCGTGCAAGACGCTCACCCGCCCTACAAGAACAGCATTGTCGTCTCGACGATGCAGTCAGCGCTGCGAGGAGACTTCGGAGAACGTTCCGTCAACGCTCGAACCGAGCAAACCCCGATCTGGGTATCGCCCCTCGCGGCGATGGCGTTCTACTTTGACCTTCGCGCAGTGGGCGCAGCCAAACCCTACCTCGCCGCCCTTCGAGACACCGACCACCTGCTTCAAGCAAGCGCCATCATCGAAGCGTTTTGGGGTGCGGCGCCAGCACGACCGTTTACGAACATTCCGATTTGAGACCGAGCTCATGCCACCGATCCGACCCAGCGCGCCGTGCCCGTGTAACTCGACGAAGACCTACGGCGCATGCTGTCAGCCCTACCATCGAGGTCTTGCTGAGGCGCCCGATGCCGAGGCCTTGATGCGCTCACGCTATGCGGCGTTTGCAGCAGGCGAGTACGCGTATCTCTGGCGAACGCTTCACGCCGATCACCCCGATCGTGAGTACAGCGAAGAGCAGGTGATCTCGGCGTTGCGCCAGACCACACAGCGCGTTCGATACATGGGGCTCAAGGTGCTCGAGGTTCACCCGCCCGATGCCCAGGGGATCGCTCGGGTTCTCTTTCACGCGCGACTCTTCGAGAAGGGCAAAGACTGCTCGTTTACCGAGCTCTCCGATTTTCTTCACGACGGCACCGGCTGGCGTTACCTCGCCGGAGACATTCGCGACGACCGCTCGGAGTGATCTCGACGAACCTGCTCGATGCGCACGCTCTCTGCCCGCCATCACATTCGAGCCCGCCGCTTCACTCGCGACGCCGACGCCACGTTCTCGGATGACCTGAGTGGCCTTCATGCCGTGATGAGCGGCAGCGCATCTACCTGGACCGCGAAGAACGAGTGCACACTCGCGCTCGAGGTTCTCGAATCGCATCGCGGACCATCGAGCGAGTGGACACTCGACGCATTGAGCAAGCTCGTTCGCGAGATCGATCAGCACATCTACGAGCCAGTAAAAACAGACGATCCATTCGATCTGTGGGGCTGGGGGATGTCACTGGTCGTCGCTGCATTCGTGGGCCCTCGTGTGCGCATCGCACACGTGGGTCGATGCCGTGCCTACCGAGTCGACAAAGGTGCAGCGACCCCACTCACGGTCGATCATTCACTGCTCGCACTCTTGTCGATGTCGTCATCGTTTCAGCAGACCGATGAGGCCACCCGACGAGAAGCGTTGCGATCTCATGGGCGGATCCAGCTTCAATGTTTGGGGAGTCAAGCGCTGTCGGCGATCACATTCAACGAGGTCGATCTCAGCCCTAGCTCGACGCTCGTGTTGGTCTCGCCCGGCGCAACCCTCGCGCTCGAAACCACCGATGAGCTGAAGCGATGGGAGGGCTCACCGCTCGATGCCTTTGCGACATGGGTTACGCAACGCGGAAAGCAACTCGAGGACGCCAACGCAACCGCCGAATCGCAGGGTGACATTGACGCGGCGAGCGTTGTGATTGAGCCGTTTGGGCCATCTGAACGCTGACATTTCCTGTCCTGGCGAACATGGCCAGCGGGGCGTGAGTCTTCTATCCTTCGCCGCCCATGGCTGCGAAGCGCACACGAACTCGCTCTGAGGTTGTTGAAACCACACCGTTGCCGTCCGAGCCACGCATCATCGAGCCTCGGGCAACCGGAGACGACGACCGATTCGATCGAGCGCTTCGACCGACCTCGCTCGACGACTACATCGGGCAGTCTCAACACAAGGCGAACCTGAAGGTATTCGTCGAGGCTGCGCGACGACGGGGAGAGCCACTCGATCACATCTTGCTGTTTGGCCCCCCGGGTCTTGGCAAGACGACCTTGTCGATGATTCTCGCTCGCGAAATGGGCGTTGAGCTTCACATGACGAGCGGCCCTGCAATCGATCACAAGGGCATGCTCGCGGGTCTGCTCACGAAGCTCGAGCAGAACGACATCTTGTTTATCGACGAGATTCATCGATTGACCGCAACGGTCGAAGAGAGCCTCTACCCAGCGATCGAGGGTTACCAGATCGACATCACGACGGGTGATGGGCCGTACGCGACGACGATTCAGCTTCCGCTCAAACCCTTCACGCTCGTGGCGGCCACGACGCGAACAGGGTTGTTGACGGCTCCGTTGATGGGTCGCTTCGGCTACGTGATGCGCCTCGATTACTACACCGAGGACGACCTCACTCAGATTGTTCAACGCAGCGCGCGACTGCTGAACGTCGCGATTGATGAGAAAGGCGCGAGAGCGGTTGCGATGCGCTCACGAGGCACGCCTCGAACCGCCAACCGGATCCTGCGTCGCGTGCGTGACTTTGCCGAGGTCGAGGGCACCGGAAAGATCGACGAACCGATCGCGAAGATGACGTGCGATCGCTTGGGTATCGACAACGCAGGCCTCGACGAGATGGACCGCCGACTTCTCACGTTGATCATCGAGACATACGACGGAGGGCCAGTGGGTATCGAAACGATGGCCGCGAGTCTCTCTGAACCGCGAGACACCGTCGAAGACGTGATCGAGCCGTTCTTGCTTCAACAAGGTTTTCTCGGTCGAACACCGCGAGGTCGTATTGCGACCAAGAAGGCGTACGAGCACCTGGGCAAGCCACTGCCAGCGAAACCCGTCGCACCCGCGAGTGCTGTCACCGGTGGCGCAAGCGTCGCTGGCATCGACCAAAAAACGTTGTTCGACTGACAACTTTTGCCAGTGCCGCTGACCGGCGTAAGGTGCGGCATGCGAAAGGGAAGTGTCGACGTTTCGGTTCGGCTGCGTCTGTTTCATCGAGCAGGAGAGCTCGCCAAGCTTTGCCTCGGCGATCGCACAAGCAGGCGGTGTGATTGGCGACATCACCACCGAAAAGATCGGCGAGACCAACAGCGTACGCGCCGTGACACTCGAGGTCGTTGACGAAGCCCACGCAGACCGAGTCGTCGAGGTCATCAAAGCACTCCCGAACGTCGAGGTGCTCGACGTGGTCGACCGCACCTTCGAGTGGCATCGCGGCGGCAAGATCAAAGTCGGCGCTCGAGGAGAGGTTCGAAACATTCGCGACCTTCGCCACGTGTACACGCCGGGCGTTGCGCGCGTGTCACGAGCCATCGAGAAGGACCCAGCACGAGCACGCGAGCTCACGTGGGCAGGTTCGAGCGTGGCCATCTTCACCAACGGTACGCGCGTGCTTGGGCTGGGCGATATTGGGCCGCTGGCGAGCCTTCCGGTGATGGAGGGCAAAGCGATGTTGTACTCACAGCTCGTGGGGCTCTCGGCGATCCCGATCGTGCTCGACGCCAAAGACCCCGACACGTTCATCGATATCGTGGCGCGAGCGTCGATCGGGTTTGGCGCGGTGCACCTCGAGGACATTCGTACGCCCGATTGTTTTCGCATCGAGCGCGAGTTGATCGAACGGCTCAACAAGCCGGTGTTCCACGACGATCAACACGGTACCGCCGTGGCCGCGTTGGCGGCGCTGCTCAACGTGTCGAAGCGCACGCAGAAGCCGCTTCAAGAGTGTGTGGTGGGGCAGATCGGTCTAGGTGCAGCCGGCAGTGCCATCGCGCGGTTGATCCATGCGTACGGAGTTCGCGAGGTGATCGTGTCCGACCCGAACGAAGCTGCATGCCGGAGCGCCGCAGCGTGGGGAGCACGACCCGTCGACCTCACCACGTTGCTCGCCACGGCCGACGTGGTGGTGGCGACGACGGGGCGTCCTGGGTTGATTCCGGCCACGTCGGTTCGCGAGGGTCAGGTCATCTTCGCGCTGTCGAACCCTGACCCCGAGATCTTGCCCGATGAGGCGCTCGCAGCGGGCGCGGCGTTCGCGAGTGACGGACGCACCGTGAACAACGCGCTTGCGTACCCTGGCATCATGCGAGGGGCACTCAACGTCGGTGCCACACGCATCACGTCGAAGATGTTGATCGCGGCGTCTCAAGCGATTGCAGGCTGCGCCGACGAGGCTGAGCTCGTGCCTTCGCCGCTCGACCCACGCGTTCACGAAGCCGTGATCGCCGCCGTGTCGAACGAGGCCCGCGCAGCACAGCTCGCGTCTTCGTAGCTCACGCCTCGAGCGCTTCTCGAAGCAACGCTGGCACGTCCGTGATCAAGACGTCGCTGCCAGCGTGCGAGAGCGATTTTGCAATCGAGATGTCGTTGACCGTCCAGGCGGCGACCATGCGCGAATCAAGGCAGCTCGCGATCGTCTTGGGCATGATCGAATGCTCGGCGTGTACCGCATCGAACGGAGCAAACCTCGCCCAGAACCAAGGCTTGTTCTTCTGCTGCCCTTCGTGAATCAGCCATGCCGTTGCGATCTGCGGAAACATCACGCGCAACAGCAGCAGAAGCCTCGGATGAAACGACGAGGCGATGAGCCATGAGGTTGGGTTGGGCTGGCGATCGAGAATCTTCGCCACCTCACGAGCCAGGCCCAGGTGATCTGGGTCATCGTGTTTCAGCTCGATGTTCACACGAAGACCTGCGCCTCGTGCCCACGCGAGCACATCCGAGAGCAACGGTGCCGTGGCCCCACCGAGATCGATCCGCGAAAGCTCGGGCCAGGTGACATCAGCGATCGCACGAAGGTCTCGCTCGTTGGTCATGCGGGCGAGATCTGCGTCGTGCATCACCACGACCTCACCGGTTGCACAACGCCTCACATCGAGCTCGATACCGTCTGCACCTTCAGCCAACGCTCGTTCGAACGCGGGCAACGTGTTCTCTGGGGGCAACAACCCGCGTGGGTCGGCGTGCTCGATGTTCCCGTGTCGAGCGATGACGGGGCGTACGCCGCGATGACCAAGGATCAACGGCCTCGATCCAGAAGAGCGACGCCACGAAGCGATCCGGCTCATCGATTGAGCTCCTCGACCACCTCGTTCATCAACCCACGAGCGCGCTCGAGCTCGGTCGGAGGCAACGAGAACGCTCCAACGACCGGGTGCCCGCCTCCGCCATGACGCTTGCAGATCGCAGAGATGTCGTGACCGCGTTCTTTGCCCGCCCAAGGGTTGAACCCGATGCTGATACGAAGCTGCGAGTCGGTGCGAGAGAGAATGACCGAGTAGAGCGCCGTCGGAAAGAACGCGTACATCGCGAACTTTTCGACGGCATCGATCGGTGCTTCGGAGAGATCGCAGATGCCCACCTCTCCGTGAAGACGAGCAGCAGCGCGCATGCGTTCGACCGAGAGATTGTGGCGCTCACCAAGAGGAGCGTAGAGCGATTGTACCTGCTGAGATCGAGCGACCTCGTCGAGCTCGGTCACGAGAAGCTGAGGGACAATCTGCGCAAGAAAACGATCGTCTCCGTGGTGGAAAAGAACCGTCATCAACTGAAGCGCTGGCTCGGATCGCGCGAGAATGATCGCAGGGTCAGAGAAGCGCGCAGCGTCGATCTTGTCTGCCCACGCCACGAGCCCGTCGAGCTCGGGGAAGGTCAGCCCAAAACGCTCTCTCGCGATGTCGACGATCAACTTCGTGCACGACGAGTAGTCAGCGTCGTGAAAACGGGTCTTGCCGTTTTGGATCTCGAAGTGATCGCGATCGTGCTCGGTGTTGAACGCCGTTCGATGGTGGTCGAAGTACCACGTGAGCTTCGGAACCGCCGTGTAGCGGTAGTCGAGAATCGCGTTCTCGTCGCCGGTAAGCCAATCCTCGGGCACGCCGTTCCAGTGAGGCCCGTAGTCGCAAGCTCGGTAGGTAAACGAAGGGTCGTTCGTCGGCTCGAGCGCGCGAAAAAGCCTCGTGAACACCACCGCCGAGGCCATGCCATCGAAGCAGTGTCCGTGGGTCGCAACGATCACGGAACGGGTCGACATCTGGCGCTAGTACCGCACCCCCTACGTGATGTCACCCTCATGCGCACATCGGCCCACGGAACAGCTTTAGGCTACACTCCGCAGCGCATGTCGAGCCGAGCTCCAAATCGAAAGTTTTCTTCGCTGGGCAGGGCGATCGCGCTGTCCGTTCTGGGGTTGAGTCTCTCGTCGGTAGCGAGTGCGCAATCGGTGAGAAACGCCCCGTGGATACCAGGGTTGCCGGTGCCGGTGTTGCTGCCGCCGAACCTCGGTGGGCCTGCCAACACTCCCACCCCTGGCCCAACGCCCGGGCCTACGAATCCAGCTCCGGCGACAGGCTCATTGCCAGCCGGTGCAGTCGACTCGACTGGGGCGTTCACACCTGGCTACGAAAAAGGGCAGGCCGAGAAGATCTTGAACGAGCTCGTGGCGGCGTTGCGCTCGGATTACAAGGCGAAAGTCCAGGGGATCCCGCTCGCCGCGGACATGCAGACCAACGACGTCAACGCCTACGCTGGATGCGAAAACGGCGCGGCCTTCATGGCGATCACGTACCCGTTGCTTCGCGCAGCCGGTCACATCGCAGAGGCCAAAGCGGCCGACGACATCTTCGGCACGCAGAAGTTGAACGCTTATTACAAAATGGCAGCCGACGCGCTTGCGTCCGGCGGGGCTGTCCCCGACCCGCCCGCGGGCTTCTTCACGGCGACCGAAGCCAACGACGCTCGCAAGCTCATCCGTCAACGCGACATCTTCGACGAGATGATCGCGTTCGTTCTCGGACACGAGCTCGCTCACCACTACCTGGGTCATACTGGCTGCGCCAACGGAGCTGTCGCGGGTGGCCTCGACCCGGCCAAGCTCGGTCGGATCACGAGCAACGTGATCCCAGGGTTCAATCAGTTCAACGAAACCGCAGCCGACACGAGCGGAACTCGCAATCTGCTCGATGCTGGCGTCACCCGAGCCAACGGCGGGGGCGTTGCGCTCACCGAAGGCGGAGCGCTCTTGGTGCTCGGCTTTTTCGCGAGCATGCAGACACTTCGACCCGAAACGATCGCGCTCGGGTTCTTGCGTACCCACCCACCGCCGCAGCTTCGCATTCCGCTGGTGCAAAGCACGGCACAACAATGGAGGGCTGGCGTAGGAAAGAGCGGAAATTCGTCGATGCCCTTCCCCATTCCGGTGCCGTTGCCGTTCCCCATTCCGGGAATGTGAGGAAAGAAACCTCCACGAACCGCGCAATTTTACCCAGGGCGGCTGCGTCATGCCGAAGAGAATCGAGAGATCCTCGACTTCGTCGTGCAAGGATGCGGCCGCTCGAACGTTTGTAGGTATAGTCGCCCGCGCTAACCCCGAGAGGGGGCTCGGTCCCACTGAGGAGACTTCAGATGAACGCTCGTTTCGCATGCTTGTTGGCCAGTGCTTTCGCGGTGTCCGGTTTGGCATTTGGTTGCAGCAAGAGCTCTGACCAACAGGCCAACAACCCGAACAACTTCCAAGGTGGCACTCAGCCTGGCTACAACAACACCGCTCAACCCGGCTACACGGGTCAGCCCACCCCAACGGCTCAGCCCACCGCACAACCGACGGCTCAGCCCACCGCACAGCCAACGGCGCAGCCCACCGCAACCGCAGCGTCAGGCGGAGCGCTCGACCCCACGCAGTCGGCGATCGCCCAACAGCTCCTTGCTCCTCTCGCGGTGCAGAACGCACCGGGTGCGAAGCCAGTGGGCGCCGCCATCGGTGGCATGTTGCAGCAGGGCCAGACGGCTCAGGTGCAGTTCACGATTGAGCCAGGCAAGTGCTACACCGGCATCGCAGCAGGGCTTCCTCCCGTAGCGAACGTGCAGCTCGAGATCGCAGCAAGCCCGCCGGCTCCTCCGATGACCGGTCTGCAAACCCAAGAGCAGACGATCAACCCGGTGCTTGGCCCGAAGGACAAGTGCTTCAAGATTCCAATCCCGCTCCCGATCCCAGTGCCAGCGGTCTTCAAGGTGAAGGCTGTTGCGGGCTCGGGCATGGTGTACGCGCAGCTCTACGCGAAGTGATCTCAGCACCGCACACCGCACCCCTCGGTCTCTTCTCCCACCGCGGGCGGTCGGAGAGGGATGCCCAGCGGTGACGTGAATCCAAACGTTTCGCCCCTCCTCTCCGAACGCGAACGCGTTGGGAGAGGGGATCAAGGGGTGAGGTGCGGTGAGAATTCACGCAACTCCACGCGCTATCTCTCGATAGGGCGGTGTGGCCTCATCTCGTATCTCGCACACCGATCCCAATTACCCATCCGCGCTTCGCGAGCTTACGTCTCCGCCCGCGTTCTTGTTCGTTCGCGGACAGATTCCGATCGCCCCTGCCATCGCGATCGTGGGCACGCGATCGCCCTCCCCCGATGCGCTTCGGTACACGCGAGTCATCGCTCGTTCGCTCGTCGATGCTGGGTACGCGGTCTGGTCAGGAGGGGCACTCGGCATCGATCAAGCCGCACATCGAGGCGCGCTTTCCGCCGCAGGCTCGACCGTGTTGGTTGCAGGTGCGGGCCTCGATGTCCCCTACCCTCCAGGCTCGCAATCGCTGTTTCACGAGGTCGAAGCCAGTGGTGCGTTGGTGTCGATCGTCGAGGATCACGAGCCTCCGAAGCGATGGGTATTTCTCGCTCGAAACGCGGTGATTGCAGCCATGACCCAGGCGATGATCGTGATCGAGTGTCCGCTCAAAAGTGGCGCTCGAAACGCCATCGCTGCTGCAAGAAAGCTCGGGCGACCGACCTGGATCGCAGGTCAATCTCCGTGGTCTGGCTTCGTCGACAGCGTTCGCGAAGAGCTTCGCCTTGGGGCGAGGTTGATGCTGCATATCGACGAGGTGCTCGAGTCACTTGCACCCATGACCCCGACGTCATCAGATCGGGTCGAAGGGTCTGCGACACGACCGAAGCGAGCCAAGCCCACGATCGCAGCACCTTCGCGACAGCTTTCGTTGATCGAATCGGCGGTGTTGCGTTCTCTCTCTGGCCCGAAACATCCCGATGAGCTTTGTGAGTCACTCGAGGTCAGCAGCGCTGAGCTGTCGTCGGTATTGATGCTGCTCGAGCTCGAAGGTTGGATCTTCTCGCGCGCAGGTACATACGCGCGCGTTGCCAGTTACGAAACCGAGCCACCGTTGCGCGAGCCGAAGAAATGATGCTACCCATCGGCCCCCCTGCGGTCCTGGGGGCAGAAAAGCAGCGTGGGAACAGACGAGCATGGCGAAAGCAGCGTCCAAATCGGCGAAGCAAAAGGTCAGCGCGGCAACGGCGAAGGCAAAGGTGCACGAGCATGATCACTCGGCAGCCGAAGCCCTCGACGAGGCGGGTGCTGCGCTCAGCTCACGCATCTCAGAAGCCAGCCCCAAGGGGAAGGACGGCGTCACACTCGTCGTCGTCGAGTCTCCGACCAAGGCCAAGACACTGAAGAAGTACCTGGGCTCTGGGTACGATGTGCTCGCATCCAAAGGGCATATCAAAGACCTCCCGAAGAAGATGGGCATCGACATCGCCCACGACTTCCAAGAGACCTACCAAATCATCGAAGGCAAAGAGAAGGTCGTCGCCGAGATCAAAGGCGCCGCTGCCAAAGCCTCGAAGGTCTTCCTCGCGACCGACCCCGATCGCGAAGGCGAAGCGATCGCGATGCACATCGCAGAAGAGCTCGAGCCGCTCCACCGCCCCACGCAGCGTGTTCTCTTTCACGAGATCACCAAGCGCGGGGTTGCCGACGGAATCGCTCACCCGCTCGCTCTCAACGAGAACCTCTACGAAGCGCAACGCACCCGTCGCGTGCTCGATCGCATCGTGGGCTACGACGTGTCGAGCCTCGTCTGGAACAAGGTCTCGTTCGGTCTCTCGGCAGGTCGTGTTCAGAGTGTCGCGCTCAGGCTGATCGTGGATCGCGAAGCCGAGATCGATGCGTTCGTTCCGGTCGAGTACTGGAACATCGGCGTCACGCTGCTCGGCACGCAGAAGCCTTCGTTCTTCGCTCGTCTCGTGAGCGCTGGCGACGGCACGACCGACGACAAGATCGAGGTCTCGAACGGCGATGGTGCCGAGAAGGTCAAAGCCGATCTCGAAGCCGCCGATTTCAGCGTGAAGGCGATCACGCGCAAAGAGCAGCGTCGTCACGCTCCTGCGCCCTACACCACGAGCAAGCTCCAGCAGGACGCCACGTCCTATCTGCATTTCAGCGCCAAGCGCACGATGCAGATCGCGCAGGCTCTCTACGAAGGTGTCGACCTCGGTAGCGACGGCGGCCCGGTCGGTTTGATCACCTACATGCGTACTGACTCGGTGCGTGTCTCGGAAGACGCCGTCACCGCGGTTCGCGACTACATCGAGAAGACCTACGGCAAGGGCTCGATGCCCGAGAAGCCCAACGTCTTCAAGTCGAAGAAGAGCGCCCAAGACGCGCACGAAGCGATTCGTCCGTCATCGATGGACCTCACGCCAGCGATGGTGCAAAAGCATCTCAAAGACGAGCAATACAAGCTGTACAAGCTCATCTGGGATCGCTTCGTCGCTTCGCAGATGGCGTCGGCTGTCTACGATCAGACCTCGGTCGATGTCGAAGCAAAGGTGGGTCGCGCAGATCGCCTTCACGCGGTGTACGGCCTACGTGCAACCGGTCGTGTGCTGAAGGTCGCAGGTTGGCTCGATCAGTACGGAAAGGGCCTTGATTCAAAGACCCATCTGGCTGGCGAAGATGACGACGCCGAAGGCAAAGAAGGTGCAGCTACCGGCGAAGAGGGCGAGTCACGCGAAGGGCAGCTTCCGGTGCTTGCCGAGGGCGAAGGTCTCTCGCGTGTCGACCCACCTGGCGTGCTGACCGAGCAGAAGTTCACGCAACCTCCTGCACGCTTCAACGAAGGCTCGCTCGTACGTGAGCTCGAGAAGCGCGGCATCGGTCGCCCCAGCACGTACGCCGACATCATCTCGAAGGTGCAGGCTCGTGACTACGTCGAGAAGCTCCCCGGCGGTGCCTTCAAGCCGACCGATCTCGGGCGCGTCGTGGTGAACGGTCTGGTGAGGTCGAAGCTCGACTTCATCGACCCGAACTTCACCGCCGAGATGGAGGAAGAGCTCGACGAGGTCGAAGCAGGTACGAAGGGCCGCGTCGCGCTTCTCTCCGAGTTCTACAAGAAGTTCCGCGAGCAACTCGACGCACAGAAGGGCACCAAAAAATGGACGCCCGCCCCCGAGGATACCGGCGAGATCTGCCCGAACTGCGGAACGGGTCACTTGCAGAAACGCTGGAGCAAGAACGGCTGGTTCATCGGTTGCTCGAACTACGGCAAGTCAGGCGCCGCACAGTGCAAGTACGTGCGTAACCTCGACGCCAACGGTGAAGAGCAAGCCGCGGCGCGCCCCACGGTCTACGCATGCGAGAAGTGCGGCAACGGCACGCTCATGTTCAAGAGCGGGCGCTACGGCGAGTTCTTGGGTTGCTCACACTACCCACGTTGCGACGCCACCCGACCTGTTCCGTTGTTGATCACCTGCCCCAAGTGCAGCCGAGGCGAGCTACTCGAGGTGAAGTCGAAGAAGAAGGGCTCGCGCACCTTCTGGGGTTGCTCGAACTTCAGGCAAGAGGGCGAGCTCAAGTGCGATTTCACGATCTGGCAACGACCGGTGCGAGAGCCTTGTCCGCAGTGCGGAGCGGCCTTCCTGGTACAAGGCGGGACCAAAGCTGCCCCAGCCCGTCTGTGTATCGCAGACAACTGCGGGTACGTTCGCAAGATCACCGCAGAAGAGGCCGAGAAGGCGTTGCACTCGGTGCCTGACGAGATCTTCTTGCCCGAGGGTCAGCCGCTTCCTGGTTCGTTGCTTCCCGCAAAAGAGCTGCCTGATGCCCCCGCGTCGTCGAAGGGTCGTCGAGGCAAAGCCGCTGCTGCGAAAGCCGAGAACAGCGACGAAGAAGCTCAGCCCAAGACAGCCAAAGCCACGGCGAAAAAAGCTGCCAAGACCACCAAGAGCAGCAAGTCGGCGAAAGCCACGAAGAGCGCCAAAGCTGATTCGTCAGCCAAGGCCACCAAGGCCGACTCGAAGCCAACGAAGCCCGTAAAGCGAGCAAAGCCCGCGGAGTGATCGTGTTCGATCGCCAGCAAGACAAGAGCGAGCGATGCCGCTGACTGGTCCGTTCGGAATCCTCTTCTGGGTCGCCGTCGTGCAGCTCGCGATCGGCAACTGGCTCGTGTTCACCATGCTCTCGAAGCACGGTGGGCTCGATCGCACGAAGACCTTGTTCGTGGTCTTCGATCCCGACTCTCCGATGAAAGCCGACGCGGCCAAATCGGATCGCTGGCGCTTCCGCATCGGTGTCTACATGGTCGGGTTTGGCCTGATGACGTTCTACACAGCGCTGTCGACAGGCGATCAACGCGAGCTTCAGATCTGCCAAACCGCATGTCGTCGCGAGGGCTACGGCGGCGGTCAGTTTGCTCCGTCGCAGAAGCAAGCCCCAGGGGCGCAGCCTCAGCGAGCTTGTTGGTGCATCGGGCCCGCTGGCTCAGTCGAGCTCGAGCAAACGCCACCGTCTCCGTTGATGTCCGCGCCCAATCGCTGAGTCGGCGCGTAACGTCTTCCGGTCTGATCGCAGGCGTTATCGACCTCGCGCGCGACATCCTTTTGGATGCGAGCGCCGAGGTCGATCTCAGGCGTTGCAACCTTTTGGATGCTCGCGACGACGTCCGCTAAGCGCTCGACATCCTCCGGGATGTTTCGCCGATCGTCCAGGCGAAACATCCTCGAGGATGCACGCTCAGATCGATCTCGGAAAACGTATAATCTGAGGTGAGTCACGAAGAGCCTACGAAACAAGGCCCAAAAGCACGCTCGTTTCGACACTACCCACGGTAACCCAAAGGGGATGAGCGAGAAGCGGAGGGCCCACCAGCCGATTGCACAGCCCTCGTGCGTCGAAGAAGCGAGCAACCCCGGGGGCCCAGCTCGCCGAGCGCATGGGGCAAGCAGGCTCTCTGTCAGGGCGGCGTACGTCGAACGACGGCCGAAACGAGCGGACGCCTTGGACAATTATCGAAGCAACTTGGCAGGGCCTTCAGGAAGCTCGGACGCGAAACAGGCCGCGAAGCAACCAGAGGCAAGGCACAGGGCGTACGGACAAAATAGGAAGGGCCCGCCACACTCGCTTTCCGCTACCGCTGCTACCTTCCGGTCCTCACGGGTTTCACGGCGCGCTGTCGACGAGCCCACACTGTGCTGCGCGCTCTGTGTAGCGCGAGTGGTGATGATGTCCAGCAAGTTTCTTCGAAGCTGGCCCAAAGCGCACATCCGGCGTACACCGAGGGCCGATGCGACGAATCGTTCTCATGGTCCTGCTGAGCTGGTCGCTCATGCTGCTCACGTCGACCGCGTGGGCACGAGGCGACGCGCCAGTGGTGGCCCCGCCGCAAGCGCTCGAGGTTGGAGGCCAACAGGTCAACTCGTACTACTACCCACCTCAGGGCAGTAAGAAGAGCATGAAGCCCGTCGTGGTCTGGATGCACGGGCGTAGCGGCAACGCTGAGGCTGACTGCCGCAAATGGAAAGAGGTCGCCACCGAGTTTGGGTGGTTGCTCTGCGTGTCAGGCACCGAGAACCGAGGCGCGGGTGCACGAGGCTGGGCCAATAGCTGGCCCCAGGCCAAGGTGGCGGTCGACGCAGCGCTCGACGCTTTGAAGAAGAAGTACCCGAAGCGCGTTCAATCCAAGAACAACATCCTCATCGGTTTTAGCGAGGGTGCTTTCACGGCGATGAACATCGGGGTGCGCGAGCCCGAGGTGTTCTCGAGGTGGTTGATCCTTGCCGCGAGCGACATCTACTGGGGCGGCGAAGGTCGGGCAGAGCTGAAGAAGAACCGCAAGCAGATCAAGCGGGTTTACCTGCTCACGGGTGGTCTCGACATGGTCGCGCCTAACACGAAGCGAGTGAAGGGTTGGGTCGACGAAGAGAAGGTAAAGGTGAAGATGTGGCTGCCCGAAGACATCGGTCACGAGGTTCCGGGCGACCGAATGAAGGAATTTTACCGGCGTCCGTTGAGATGGTTGAACGATGCGAAGAAGTAATCGACGGCGACCTAAAAATCAGGTTGCCATATCGACCTGGGTGTGAAAGATAGGCGCCCTCCGTTTCAGGAGAGATGGCCGAGTGGTCGAAGGCACACGCTTGCTAAGCGTGCGACGGCTAATCCCCGTCCGAGGGTTCGAATCCCTCTCTCTCCGCTGTAGTGACTCGCTACCCACCCACGGCAAAAGGTTGGCTCGAGCGAGTCGAAAAGTAGAACGAAGCACGAGCGTGAACGACGCTGGTCTTCGCTCGTGCTCGTGCGAGTGTTCTCGACCCGAGGCGTCGGTACTTCGCAAGAGCTCGTTCGCGAACGCAGGATGCTACCTTGCGCATCGAGGGGCTCGCGCTTAGGTTCCGGCGCCGGCGCGGCGTGTGCATTTTTAGCACCGCACTGCGTGTCGCTTGAGATGAGCAAACGAGACTACTACGAAGTCCTGGGCGTGGCCCGGACGGCAAACCCGGACGAGATCCGCAAGGCCTACCGGCAAACGGCGCTCAAGTTCCATCCCGATCGCAACCCGGGTGACGCCGAGGCCGAAGCCAAGTTCAAAGAGGCGACCGAAGCGTTCGGGGTGCTCTCCGACGAGCAGAAGCGAGCGCGATACGATCGCTTTGGTCACGAAGGCGTCGAAGGCTTCGATGGCGGCAATGCGGGCGACATTTTCTCGCACTTCCAGGATCTGTTCTCCGAGTTCTTCGGCGGCGGAATGCCCGGCGGTCGTCAGCAACAACGCGGCGGTCAGCGACGAGGCTCAGATGTTCGCGTGCAAGAACGTTTGCCTCTGAAAGACGCCGTTCTCGGATGTAAACGCGAGCTTTCGTTTCGGGCGGCGGCACCGTGCGACGACTGCAAAGGCAGCGGCGCAGCACCCGGCTCACAACGAAAGAGCTGCATCGCGTGTGCGGGCATGGGTCAGGTATCGACCGCACGTGGCTTCGTGATGTTCACGCAGACCTGCCCACGCTGTCAGGGCCAGGGCACGATCATCGAAACGCCGTGCACCAAGTGCAAAGGGCACGGTCAGGTCGAGAAGAACCGCAAGGTCGTGGTGACCTTCCCGGCAGGTATCGATGCAGGGCAGCGATTGCGTGTCCCTGGGCAAGGGATGCCTGGGCCAGACGGCACGCCGCCAGGTGACCTTTACGTCGACGTCGAGCTCGAGCGCGACGCCAACTTCGAGCGCGAGGATCTCGACCTCGTGACGCGGCTGAAGGTCTCGTTCGCAGACGCCGCTTTGGGCTCGACGGTGCAGCTCACCCAGCTCGACGGCACGCCGCTCGATGTCGACGTTCCGGCAGGCACCCAACCCGGCGATGTCTTGTCGTTCAAGTCGAAGGGGGTGCCTCGCGTGGACGGTCGAGGCCGAGGCTCGCTGCACGTGGTCGTGCAGGTCGATGTCCCTCGCAAGCTATCGCCACAGGCACGCGAGCTACTCACGGCGTTTGATGCCGAGCTCAAGGGCAACGGTGCCCAACCTCAGAAGCGCGCAGGCGAATGAGCGAAGTTGGCGACCAGCGTGACACAGCACCCGAGCGCGACCCTCTTTGGGTCAAGGCGCTCACGTCGCTGCAAGTCACCGGGTCGATGTTGTTCATCAGCGCTCAGACCATGGTCGACGCGTTTCGAGGCAAGCTCACACGCGAGGCGAGCGATCAACGACTCGCGTGGTGGTCCGAGCGTGTGGTGCGAGATGCGAAGGTCGATCTGCGGGTCGAAGGTCGCGAGAACCTCGATACGCGCGAAACGTTCGTGATCATGTCGAATCACCAGAGCCACTTCGACGTGCCTCTGTTGTTCAAAGCGATCTCGCCGTCGATGCGCATGGTGGCCAAGACCGAGCTTTTTCGCGTTCCGATCTGGGGCGCCGCCATGCACGAGTCAGGGTTCATCGAAGTCGATCGAGCCAACCACGAGCGAGCCATCACGAGCATGAAGCTCGCCGCTGAAAAAATTCGAAGCGGCATCCACGTCTGGATCGCCCCCGAGGGCACTCGCTCGAAAACGGGCAAGCTCGGCAACTTCAAGAAGGGCGGTTTCGTGCTCGCGCTCGACACCGCGACTCGGATCTTGCCCGTCGGTGTGTCGGGCACGCGCGACATCTTGCCGGTCTCTACGATGCTTGCGCACCGAGGCAAAACCGTCGCGGTCGTGATCGGCAAGCCGATCGACATCGAAGGCAAAACACGCGACGAGCTTCTCGCCGAAACGCGCGACGCGATCGCCGCATTGATGACGCGCGCCGACGAGCTTCGAAGCCGCTGATCACCTCACCACGCGACCTTTGAGCTCGACGGTCGACGAGCTGGAATCAGAGCTGCTCTTCGAGCCAAGGTAGATACCAGCACCACCCACCACCGCGAGGCCGAGCGCGCCCCAGAACCAAGGCGACGACCAGAACGCGGTGGATGCAGCCGGAGCGCTCGAGCTCGTCGCAGGAGGCGCGACAACTGCCGGCTCGAGGCCGGGCAACAGACGAGCACGAACCGCGTTCTTCGCTTGAATCCATGAGGCGTCATCGTGGTGCGCCGGCGTGACCGCAACCAAGACGGGCACCGCGCTCGCAGAGGCCGCCGCACTCGCGCTCGAAGCTCCGCTCGAGGACGCGCTGGGTGACGCGCTCGACGACGCGCTCGGCATCACGACCGACGACGACGCGGAAGAGGCGCTCGGGAGCACCAGCGGCGCGACATGTGGGCTCGCATCGGGGCGAAGAATCGCGGCATCGAACGCAGCGTCTTTCACGACAAAAAGCCGAGCCTCTGCAGGCCGAGCAAGCACGGGCGGCCACACGACGAGAATCGCTTGAGCCGAAAATTCACTCGCGATCGACGAAAGGATTCTTCGCGACGGAGCATCATCACCGTGAACGGCGCTGCGAAGATCGGCCAGCTCTCGAAGCTTCGGGTCGGCATCTTTCGGAGCTGGGTCACCCGCCAAGATGCGAGCTTTGGTGTCATCGATCGAAGGCCGAATCGCAGGGTCTTCGTACACGAGCCTCGCGAGTGACCAGGCCACGTCGGCCGCACCATCGAGCGCAAGAACGATGACGGGAGCAGAAGTCGCGACGGCGGCTTTTCCGGGTTGAGCGAACGCAGGATGATTCGTCGACACCAGCGACGGAACACCCACGGCCAACGCGACAGACAACGCCACCGAGCCTCGCAGCCTTCGCATCCAACGAACACGCTCGACGGGCGTTCGAAGGCCTGTGTTACGATGGCGTTCGCGTGACATTTGTGGCGTTTTCATCGAGAGAATCCGTGGTTCGTGAAGGCGAGCGCAAGCACGAGAAGATCGCTCTTCGACTGCGGGCCATCGGAGAGCTCAAGCGAAGTGTTCGGGGGATGATTGTTCGAATCGCTGGGTAGTCGAGAAATCATCGTCGCGTCGCTTGCGATTGCGGTGGTGCTCGTGGCGCTCGTGCCGCGAGAGCTAAAGCAACTCTATCGCTGGTCGTTTTTTCTCGGAGCGGCGTACGGCATCGTCTCGTTCTTGGCCCCGAGGATTCAGCTTGGAGCCATCGAGGTCACCGAGCTCAATGCGGTGGCCTTGGTCTGCGGAGCGCTCAGCGTCGCTCGCACGGTGATGGTCACGACCATCGATGTGGCGATGGCACGAGGGGCAGGGCTTCCGATCAATCAGCTCGCTCGCGATGTGATCCACTCGGTGGTGTACGCGCTCACGAGCATCACGGCGATGCGAGCCGCGGGGTTGCCACCGTCGTCGATCCTCACGACAGGCACGGTGGTCACGGCCATCGTGGGTCTCGCGCTGCAAGAAACACTCGGAAATCTAGCTGCGGGGATCTCAATCCAGCTCGAGAAACCCATCGCGAAGGGTGACTGGATTCGCATCGACAAGAGCGATCCGATCGGGCGTGTGATCGAGGCCAACTGGAGAGCGGTGACGATTCAGATGGATGACCGCGCGGTGTTCGTGATCCCGAACAGCATCTTTTCGAAGACGCCGTTCACGAACTACTCGCGACCGGGCGGATCGATGCGTCGCAACTTGTACATCACGATCCCGCACGAGTTCTCACCGACGGTTGTTCACGAGGCGTTGCTCGCGGCGTGTGAGGGCGTCGAGCATGTGGTGAAAGACCCGAAGCCGAGCGTGGTGACGTGGGCCGTGACCGATCAAGGTATCACGTATTGGCTTCGCTTTTTCATCGATGATTTTTCACAGCGCGATAGCTTGTTTGGCACCGTCACGACGAGGGTTTGGTATCAGCTTCACCGGGCGAAGATCCCGTTCGCAACGCCGATTCAACAGCAGTTCGTTCGCAAGGTAAGCCCGCGACGACAGGCAGAAGAAGCGCGTGAGGTCGTCGAAGATCGTCGCCTTGCGATCGATGGAGTCGACTTCTTGGCGCCGCTACCCGAGAGCGCGAAACAAGCGCTCGCCGAGCATGGTCATCGCAAGCTCTACGCGCCTGGCGAGATCATCGTGGCGCGAAACTCAACCCAACGAGAGTTCTTCATGGTTCGCTCGGGTGCGGTCGCGCTGCAGGTGAACAAGAACACTCTCGACACGCTTGGCCCAGGTGATTGCTTCGGAGAAATGGCGTTGCTCACCGGCTCTGCACAACCCACGAGTGTGATCGCGACGTGCGAAACACAGGTGTTGGTGATCGACGAGCCACTCTTCCGCGGCGTGTTGAAAGCGAACCCAAAAGTCGCGGATGAGATCTCGAAGATCCTTGCGGAGCGTCAAGCAC
>JAXLYQ010000001.1:0-162130 GCA_046351315.1 Polyangiaceae bacterium | reverse complement strand
AACGCACCTCGGCTGGTGGGTTCACACTCGGCCGAATCGATGGGCTCGAAGACGAGCGTTTGGTGAGGCTCGCCATGCTTCTCGAAGCCGTCGGGCCCGTGACGATGACCAGCAATTTGGCCGGTGCTCGATGGAGCAAGCTCGCCATCAACTGCGCCATCTCGACCATCGGAACCCTCGCCGCCGATCGACTTGGGCCGTTGATGGTGCATCGCCATATTCGCCGACTCGCCCTCGAGATCATGAGCGAGGTCGTTCAGGTCGCTCGCGCCGAGAAAGTGAAGCTAGAGAAGGTCTCGGGCACCATCGATCTCGACTGGATTGCCCTCACCGACGAAGAGCGAAAGGCGTCGATTGGCTCGCCTGGGTTGTTTGCCAAACACTCGATGTTGCTCGCGGTCGGGGCACGATACCGCCGTATGCGCTCGTCGATGCTCGCCGCCATCGAACGTGGGCGTCCACCCGCAGTGGATTTCTTGAATGGAGAAGTAGTCGAGCGTGGCACGAAACACGGGATCGACACACCCGTCAACCGCGAGTGTCAACGCCTCGTTCACGCCTTGGCACGTAAAGAGGTATCGCCAGGGCTGGCATTGACCCGGTCGATCGCAAAGCAGTTCGGAATCGCGTGATCCGGCTCTTCTCGTCCGGACAGAACCCTTGGTAGACTCGCGCCCACCATGTCGGATCCGTCCGTAGACCTTCCTGCAGCCCGCGCGTCGGCGATGCGTGTCGCGCAGATCTTGTTCACCAAAGGGGCCAAGAGCGACGCCGTCGAAGTGTTGTCAGTCTGGGCCTCGGTGCAGAACGACAGCGAAGGTCACAAGTTGCTCGCAGAGGCGCTGCGTTACGACCCAGGCAGCCCACTCGCTCAGGCCGCCTTCCAGAAGATGGAGGGTGTCAGCAGCGATCAAAGCGTGCTCGAGACGGCGCGAGTCAAATGGACGACGGACGTTCTCGCGAAGATCGAGAACGACGCAAAGAAGCCCTCGACGGGTTGGCAAGCCGAGGTCGGCTACAACAACAACGTCAAATACAAGGGTCAGGTCTTCCATATCCAGACCGAAGACTCTGGCGTCAAACGACCTCACATCATCACGCATCTCTTCGCTGATGGAGGTCGCATCCTCAAAAGCTACAAGCGTAGCTACGCGATGTTGATCGACCTCGTGAGCCCGCTGTCTCCACACGTTCGCGAGTGGATGAAGGGCCAGCACAAGGAGATGTTCATCGGCCTGAAAGAAGGCAAGTTCGACGAGATCATCGAAGGTCGCGCACCCGGCGGGATGGAAACTCGCGAAGGCCCTCCGCCAGGCGTGCAGAGCCCGATCCCAGCGCCTGCTCCATCGGCGGGGGCCCCTTCGTCGCCAGCGATTTCATCACCCCCACCGGCCACACCGTCGGCAGTCGCTGCGCAACCTCAAGTCGCGGCACAACCGGTCGCAGCAAAGCCAGCCACACGCGTCGAGCCGGTTGCTCAAGCACCGAAACCCGTCGAAGCCCCCAAGGTCGCGGCAGCGCCCATTCTTCGAGCCCGACTGCACGTCATTCGTGCCGTGGGCGATGGGCCACTGCTGCACGAGATCTACGACGACGAAATCGTCGTGGGCTCTCAGAGCAAAGCGGTGGTCGTGGGCGATCGTTTCGTGTCGCCACGACAGGCGATCTTCCGGTTCAGGAACAACAAGCTCGAGGTTGAGGATGCCGGTTCTGTAAACGGCACGTTCATGCGAATTCGTCGACCGATCGAGCTCGATTACGGCGATACGTTCATCGCGGGCGATCAACTCTTGCGAGTCGATCCGACGCCCCCACCCAACGATGGCCCCGACAACTCACCGACTTATTTCTATTCGTCGCTGAAGTGGGCAACGACGTTCCGCGTGGTTCAGGTGTGGGAGGGCGACGTGCCTGGAATGTGTGTGGTGGCTCGCACCAACATTCTTCAAATCGGACGAACCGCGAGCGACCTGAACTTCCCCTCTGATTACTGGATGAGCGACGCGCACTGCGTCGTCGAAGATCAGGGCGGGTTCTTGATGCTCACCGACTTGGGCAGCCGAGCGGGCACGTTCATGAAGCTCAAGGGCCCCACACGCGTGATGACCGGCGACGAGATTCTCGTGGGCCGTACGCGTTTGCGTGTCGAGCTCGTCACCACACACTGAGAAGCTCACGCTGCGGTGGTTGCGTGAGCCCACCGAACGCACCTTGACGAGTCGCCGACCATCGAAAAGAGTCGGCGCATGCCGGTTTGCAAAGGATGTAGCAACGAGGTCGACGAGCTTCGTTCGGTGAAGATCAACGGCAAGGCCAAGAAGCTTTGCGAAGACTGTGTCGATCGCGCTCGTGAAGAGAGCGAGGTCGCCGAAGCGAGCGAGTCAGTCGTTCAAGGAATGATGGGCTTCAAGGGCCGTCGATGATTCACTCGGCAGCGGGCGCCTGCTCGCTGCTGCTCACGAACATCGCCGCAATCTGACCGTGCTTCTTCACCGCATCGCTCGCGCTGTGAAGTTGCGTCAGCGCGCCGATCGCAAGACCGATCGTCAACAGACCACCCACCCCTGCCACCGCGACACGACGCGAAGAGCGAATCGGTAGCAACGCCCCGAGACAGAGCGCGACCAGCATCAGCGGGCAGGTCGAGCGCATCGGGCTTGAGCAATCCCCCCAACGCTGCCAGCGCCACCAACACGATCGCAGCCTTGGCGATCGCGATCTTCCTCGACCACCGACTCCGAGCACCTCGCCCTTGGTGATCAAGCTCGACAGCCGCGCGCTTGCGAGAACCACCCCGACCAACGCACCAAGACCTTAGCACCGCAAACGTCACCCCACCGAGCCCGCGGTGATGCGTCGTGGCTTTGAGCAACGTGCCCAGTACGGGAGGGCGATCCCCCCACCTACGATCGACAAGGCCAACGTGGTCGTGCCCATCGGGGTGAGCAGCGTGTCTTGATCATCGAGCGAAAGCCTCGCCGCGCTCGCGAGTGAAGCCGATGCTGCCAACGGCACCGCAACCAAACCGGCGATGGTCAATGCCGTCATCGGGGATGCCCCCGAAGCCAGTGAGCCGCCCCCAACCACCATTGCACCGAGCATCGTATACACACTCGAGGCGAGTGCAGCCGAGGTGGGTGGCATCGTCGCTATGGGAAGCGCAGTGGTCTCAGACACACCTTGCCTATAGCGGCATGCCGTCGTGCTGGGCTAATGGCGCCCGGGGATGAGCATTCGATGCTAAGGAGGCCGCGATGCCTGCTGGGATCGTCTACTTGATCGGCGCTGGGCCTGGCGATCCGTCGTTGATCACCGTTCGAGGTGCCGAGCTTCCTCGCGCGTTGCGACGTGGTTCTGTACGACGCGCTCGCGCACCCTGCGTTGCTCGAGCTTCTACGCCCTGACGCCGAAGCGCGTTTCGTCGGCAAACGGCGAGGACAGCGAGTCTCAAGACGACATCAATCGGTAGCCGTGGCCCTGCTCTGCGAAGGGCAAGTCGTAGGTCGACTCAAGGGAGGTGACCCCCATGCTCTTCGCTCGCGGCGCCGAAGAGGTCGAGTACCTCGCAGCTCACGAGGTCGAGTTCGAGATCATCCTGCATCCCTCGCCTATCGCGACTGTGCGCAATACGCAGGGACTCTGCTCACGCGATCGTGATCACGCGTCGAGCGTATTGTTTTTGACCGGCACTCCACGCAAGAGCACCGGCCCTGACGGCCACGATTGGACACGCCCGCCACACGAGCGGGCACCATCTGTGTGTTGATGGGCATGAGCCGCATCGAAGAGATCACGAGCACGTTGGATCGAAAAAGGTCGCGACCCGCACACCCCGACTGCCGTCGTTCAATGGGGTGCGCGACCCCAACAGCGAACCATCACGGCTCCACTCAACGAGATAGCAAAAAGCTCGCGACGAAGGTGGGCTCACCGGCGATCATCATTGGTCACGTCGTTTCACTTCGCGAAACGCTGCGTTGGTTCGATCGCAAACCTCTGTTTGGCAAACGCATCGATCACGCGAGCGCAGGGTCAAGGCAACGATCTCGCACGTGCACTTCGTGAACGAGGGGCCGAGCCGATCGCGATCCCCACGATCGAAATCGTGGCGCCGCCCGATCCATCGCGTCCGTACTCAAGCGGTTCAATCGTTGAGCACGTACGACTGGGTGGCAATCACGAGCCCCATCGGAGTCAGTGTTGTTCGCCGAGATTGAACGACAAGAGCTCGACGCTCGTGCCTTCGGAAAAGCCAAGATCGCTGCCATCGGCCCAGGCACCGCAGCCGCGCTGAAAAGCCGCGGAGCTCGCGCCGATGTGATGGCCAAAGAGTTTCGCGGAGAAGGTCTCGCCGAAGCATTGCTTTCGTCGCCACGAACGACTCCGTTTCGAGTGTTGATTCCGCGTGCGCTCGTCGCTCGAGAAGCGTTGCCAGAAACACTACGAGCGGCAGGTGCCGAGGTCGATGTCGTGCCCGCGTACATGACGGTTACGCCAGACTCAAAAACGATCGCGCCTCTTCGTGAAGCACTCTCTCGAAACGAGATCGATCTGATCACACTCACCTCGTCGAGCACCGTCGAGCATCTCGTCGAGATGTTGGGCAGTGACGCCAACGAGCTGCTCTCGAAGGTCACGCTCGCAAGCATTGGCCCCATCACGACCGCCACGGCCGAGAAGTCATTTGAAGGTCGCGATCACAGCGACGGAGTATTCGATCCCAGGGCTCTTGGCGGCAATGGAGCGCGCCTTTGCATTGCCCGCTCATGTAGAATCGCTGCCCTCATGAATCACACACAACACGCCGATGTGATCGTGCTCGGGGCTGGGCACAATGCCTTGGTTTGCGCAGTGATGCTCGCCAAGGCTGGCCTCGATGTGCTCGTGCTCGAAGCGAAAAATCAGGTCGGTGGAGCTTTCGTAAAAACTGAGCGACCTTTGTGAAAGCTCCTGAGCTCGGTGTCTCGACAGGCGCGTACCTGCTCGGTGTGATGTCACCCGAGCTGCTTGCCTGCTCAATCTCGACTTGCCTCTACGTCGTCGAGATCCGCATTACTTCTTGCCCACCACCGATCGTCGCTACTTGCTCTTCGGTTCGAACGAGCGCGATCTCAAAGGTCAGTTTCTCGACTTCTTCAGTGAAGAAGATTGGCAAGCTCATCTCGATCTCAACACCGAGATCGCGCAGCTTCGAGATGACCTGGCGCCTGCGTGGCTCGCGCCTCCGCTTTCGGTCGAAGAACAGCCGAGCGATACATCAGACCCAAGCTGAAAAAGATTCTCGTCGACCGTTCGCGGTTCGATCGGCGAGTACCTCGATCGCTTCTCGTTCGAGAGCGACCTTGTCAAAGCGATGTACGCAACCACGGATGCATTCAGTGGTTTCGATGGGGCTTTCGACACACCAGGAAGCGGCCACACCTTTCTTTGGTCCACAACATGGGCAGACTGCCCGGAGCCAACGGCACCTGGATGCTCGTAGAAGGCGGATGGGGCGCTACTCACGCAACGTCTTGCGCGAGCGTTCGAAGAGGTAGGTGGTCGTATCGAGCTCGGAGCCAAGGTTGCTCAGATCGAAGTCGAAGGTGGCGCGGTCACCGGCGTTGTCTTGGCGAATGGCGACCGACGAACCGCCAATGTCATTGTCTCGGGCGCAGACCCGTTTGCGACGCCGGAAATCCTTGGTCGCGATCATGTGCCCGAAACGTACGCACAGAAGATCGACGGGATGTTCTGGGCGGGAGGCACGACGCTCAAGGTCAACTTGGCGTTCGAACGACTGCCCACCTTCACCTGTCTGCCTCACGATCGCGGGCAGTTTGGCCCCACGATTCACTTGCTCCCGCAGGGTGACGATCCGCTCGGTGCCATTCGCGAATCCTACGAGGTGACGAAGCGCGGAGAGCTCGCGCTCGAGCCCACGATCGAGTGGTACTTCCACACGCCGATCGATCCTTCGCTCAAAGACCGTCGTGGCCATCACAACGGCGCGCTCTTCGTGCAGTGGGTGCCTCATACGCTGGCGAACGGGAAGCGATGGGAAGACGTTGAATCGAGCTACGTGAAACACCTGCTCTCGATCTGCGATCGCTTCGCCCCCGATACATCGAGCTGTGTGATCGACACGTTCGTGTTGTCACCTGCGGGCATCGAACGTCACTTCGGCATCACGGGTGGGCACATCCAGCATGTCGACAACGGCTTCGCGTTCGATCAGCGAGCACCCTATGACATTCCGGTCGACGGAATGTTTGCGTGCAGTGCGGGCTGCCACCCAGCAGGCAGCGTGGTAGGCGCCGCCGGTCACAACGCAGCGAACATCGTGCTCAAGGCGATGGGCAAGAAAGACTGAGCGACGGCTCGACATGAATCCACTGCACGCGATCCTTCTCGGCTTGGTCGAGGGGCTCACCGAGTTTTTGCCCGTGTCGTCGACGGGTCATTTGATTCTCGTGGCGCACGCGCTTGGCTACGCCGAAGACAACGCCGCGATGCAAGCATTCGAGGTGGTGATCCAGCTCGGCGCGTTGCTCGCCGTGTTCGTTCACTACCGCTCGCTCTTGTCGAATCGTGTGCAGGGTCTGTTCAAGAAAGACGATCGCGCGATTCGATTGGCCATCGCGTTGATCGTCGGGTTCGTGCCGATCGGTGTCACGGGTCTTCTGTTTCGAAAGCTCATCAAGCAATACTTCTTTGGTCCATCGTCGGTCGCAGGCGCGCTGATCGTCGGGGGTCTCGTGATGATCGTGATGGCGATCCTCGAAGCGAAGAAGGTGCTTCCTGAAGGCGCAGACTCGGTCGACGAGGTCACCTGGAAGCGCGCGTTGATCATCGGTCTTGGCCAATGCTTTGCGTTGATTCCGGCACATCTCGCTCGATGTCGACCATCGTGGCGGGTCGTTTCGCAGGGGCTAAGCACAGCGGCTTCTGCCGAGTTCAGCTTTCTCGCGCTGCCGAGCCTCGGAGCGGCGACGGTCTACGAGATGCTCAAGTCACGTCACGAGTTGTTTGAGATCCGGGGAGGAGCAATGTCGCTCTCGATCGGAATGCTCGTCTCGTTTGTCTCATGCATGATTGCGACGTTCTTGACGGTACTTCGGCGCTTCGGTCTTGCCCCTTGGGGTGTCTACCGAATCATCGTTGCAGCGGCGGTGCTGGTGCTGCTGGCGAAGCCGTTACGAGCGCAGTTTACACCAGACCGAAACGTCGCTGAAGCGCGAAAGTGCCTGCTGAAGCCGCCATAGACGTTTTGAACGTTGAAACCGTTGTAGTGAAACAAGGCTTCGAGCTCTTGCGGAAAGAACTGTCGATGCGCGAGAGGCACGACCCACGGATCACTGCCGTCGATGGGAGTGAACTCCATCGTGACGAACAAGATCTGACGAGCGCAATCGTAGTCGAAACGCTCGGCATACTTCACCATCTTGCCCGATGTGGGGTCTTTTGAAACGCGGTGCTGAGTAGGCCTTGTTCGGATCGCGCGCGAGGTCTGCGTGTTGAGGAACCGCCACATCGACGATGAAGACCCCGCCCGGCTCGAGATGGTGCTTCACGCACTTGAGATAGTCGGCAACATCGTCGCGCGAGTACAAATGCAAGAAGGTGTTGAACGTGCAGATCAATCCAACGGGAAGCGCTGATCGAGTCGCACCTCTCGCATGTCTCCGCGAGTGCTGCTGACACGACGTCGCACGTCGTCAGGCAACGCTTCGAGATGACGTGACAGATCGCTGAGCATCGGCGCAGACAGATCGATGCCGTGGATGGTGATGCCATCTTTGGCGATCGGAAGCGCGATACGCCCGTTGCCCATGCCGTACTCGAGAACCGGACCACCACTCTCGCGAGCAACTCGTCGGTAAAACTCGACGTCATCGGTGCGACCCGCGTACGTCTTCGAGTAGTACGCGGGGTCGTCATAGTGAGCCTTCGACCCGACTTCGAGCGCGCGATCAACCCCGGTTTTGGGGCGGCGTCGGCCGATGGGAGCGAGGGGCTTCACGTCGGTTGTATCTGCGACGCTCAGTGCTTCTCAGGCGTACGCGTCTCGGCGATCCACTCTTCGACGACTTCTTGGCTGTTGCGGTGCCAGTGAACACGGCCCGCTGCGATCTCACGAAGAGCCATAACCGAAGGCTTGTTCTTGCCGGACACGAGGGCCTTCGAGCCCTTCATGATCTGCCGGGTGCGGAGCGCAGCCAGAACCACGAGGGCAAATCGGTTCTCTTCGCGCTCAAGACAGTCTTCGACGGTGACTCGTGCCATGGGGCGCGCACCCTACCAAGATCGCCAAGCAATGCAAGCCTCAGCGCCTAGAAATTACGGCTCTTGAGCAGCCTCATGGCCTGGCTCACTGGGCTCACCGGGCAGCTCAGCAGGAGGCTCAGCGGCCTCGGGCGTCTGCCACGCTCGCTCGACAATGTCACCCAAGCCCTCATCGAAATGTCTCAAGTGGTCGCAATGGGCGTGAGCATCGCGGCCTCGAAACCCTCGAAGGTGAAACCCCTCTTCGTCGGCCTTCCATTCGAGCCCATAGGGCCCTTGAGCTGCTGGTTCGTCTGGCTCAACGGGCGTCGCCTTGAGGTGTAGCTTTGCGAGCAACGCACGACCGGTTCGTGTCGTCGATGGATAGTCAGTACCGATCTGAGAGTGCGAAAAGTAGAAGACTTTTTCTCCGTGCGCAGCTCGCTCAGCAAACTTCGCGATCGAGCCCACCGAACGAAGATCGATCGAGGCCGGATCATCATCGCGAGCCCCGCCTGCAAACCAGCTCGCGTGCAAACCGTCGAGAAGGATCACGGCATCGATCCTCGCATCACCCTCGGTACGCAGGATGGCATCGACGGCCGTAGCCTGCGCTCCAACCCGAAAGCGCGAGATGGCGAATATGCGCAGACGGCTGGTTCGTGTGCTGTTGAAGCGCAGCCTCGATCGTGTCGACGACTTGCTGAAACTCGATTGGCTCGTTGAATGCGTTCGTATACGCGCCGCTACCCACGCCGCACTCGATGCCTGCGAACACCACGCCTCGCGAGGCTTGCACGAGGATCTTCTCACCGCGTCGTGACCATGAAAATGAACCACGACATCGAAGCCCCAATCATCGGTGTACCGCTTTCGGGATCAACACTCGCCCTTTATGAATCGGGTTTACAGCGCATACAGCCCAAAACCAGGGTCAGGAAGCGCGCACCTGCTTCGCCTCTGCTCGATCCTCTGCGCTTAGACCGTTCGCTTGCGCGCCCCACGAGTTCCGACCCGAGCGGACCGCACAACGCCCTTATTGCCAGAGCGCCGTCGATAAACAGCAAAAGTCCGCACCGAGCGTCATGACCGCATAAGACGATCAGTGCCAAAATCATTCTACGCAGTGGCATGTTTCGGAGTAGATCACCGCTCATTCACCTCATCCCCGACCCTTCTCCCAACGCAACTGCGTCGGAGAAGAGGTGCCAAGCGCACTCTCGCATCCCAACGTCTGGTTCTCCTCTCCGGAACGCGAAACGCGTTGCCGCAGGATCTGGCGCAGGTGCGGTGCTCAAAGCTCATCAATCAGCGATCGCTCGGCCTCGAGCTGTGCTTTGCGACGAAGCAACGACCTGTGAAGCGCTTTTCTTTTCAGCGATCAGCTCTGGTGGGAGCCTTCTCGAGAATCTTGGGGTTCCCGAGTTGTTTTTCGACGATGCCGAGATCTTTCTCGGTCTTCTTCTCGCGTTCGATGCGAACTTTTCTCTTTCGCAGGCTCGACCAACCCTTTGAGACCACGAGCACTTCGATGTCTCCGGCGACCGTCAACACGAAGCCCGCAGGTCGAGCTGCACCCGAAGCTTCAACGACTTATATCCCCCACCTTCACGAGCGTCTGAATCGAGGCGCAGTTTCTTGCTTGAGAAGCTCACGGTGTTTTTCATCCGTGGCTCGCATGATCAGAGGCACCGGTGATGTCAGATGAATCTCGTGCTCACTTCGAATCGTGCGAGCGGCAGAGATCGCGTTCGCACCGCGTTCATTCGCGCCCTCGTCTTCGAGATCTCGACGAGCATCGAGCGCGAGCTTCTTCTCACGATTCTCGCGTAAGCTCAGCCACCGATACGGCGAGACGCACACACTTTCTGGTCGCGAAGCTGGCCTTGGCAATCGCTGCCAAAGCTCTTCGGTATGAACGGCGCGAAGGGATGATCGCCGGATAGGCCGTCTCGGCGAACATGCGCCAACACGGTCGCAGTCTCGCGTTTGGCTGCCTCATCGCTGTTTGAACACAGGCTTCGTCAGCTCGACGAACCACGAGCAGAGCTCATCCCAGAAGAAGTGATAAAGCGCCTGCGTTGCATCATCGAGGCGTACTCTTCGAGGCCCTTCGTCGCGTTGTCGATCGCAACCGACAGGCGAGAGAGAATCCATCGATTCGCGAGCGTCGTTGCTTCGGGAACGTCGCCCGTCAGCGTCACGCCCTCCATATACGGGAGCGCGAAACGCGTGGTGTTCCACATCTTGTTGCAGAAGTGGCGGTAGCCCTCGATTCGCTTCGGAGCGAGCGGGATTCGTTTCGTCGCGGGCGAGTAGCTCGTCAGCGTCATGCGAACCGCGTCGGTGCCAAACGCCGGGAAGCCCAGGCCCATCTGTGCGGCGGAGGGATACGCCTTCTTGAACTTCGCAAGGCTCTCTCGAGTGGCGCACCAGGCATCGCTTTGGCCACCATCTTCTTCGAAGGTCGCACCGCGCATGAGATCGATCGGATCGATCACGTTGCCCTTCACCTTGCTCATCTTCTCGCCCGTCTCGTCGACCAGAGACCTGGCGAGAAGCACGCGCTTGAAGGGCACTTCTTTCAGAAGTGAAGGCCCATCATCATCATGCGCGCGACCCAGAAAAACAGGATGTCGTAACCTGTTCCATGTCAGCGGCTGGGTAGAACGTCTTTGCCGGTGTCTCTTCGGGCCACCCCAGCGTTGCAAACGGCCAGAGCCCGCTCGAGAACCACGTGTCGAGCACGTCATCGTCTTGCTTCCAGCCTTCGCCGCACTCTTCTGCGGGCCGCTCACGAGCAACCCGGATTTTCCGTTCGGCCCATGCCACGCCGGATCTGATGCCCCCACCAGAGCTGACGCGAGATGCACCAGTCTTGGATGTTCTCGAGGAAGTGGTTGTACGTCTTCACCCACTCTTCGGGCAGGATCTTCGTTCGGCCATCGCGCACGGCTTCGAGCGCGGGTTCGGCGAGTGGTTTCATGTTCACGAACCACTGCGTCGAGATCATCGGCTCGACGATCGTTCCGCTTCGCTCGCTGCGAGGCAGCGTGAGCTGCGGCTTCGACCCTGGCGAGACCGAGCTCTTTGAGCTTGGCTTTGATTGCCTTGCGCGCTTCGAAGCGCTCGAGATTCCTTGAATGACCCGCCGTTGTCGTTGACCTTGCCGTCGAGCGTGAAGATCGAGATCTCTTCGAGCTTGTGTCGTTTGCCCGTCGCGAAGTCGTTGAAGTCGTGCGCGGGTGTGACCTTCACCGCACCGCCGAACTTCATGTCGACGAGAATCGGGTCGGTGATGATTGGCACCAAGCGATCCACGAACGGGTGCTTGAGGCGTTTGCCAACGAGGTGCTTGTAGCGCTCGTCAGCGGGGTGAACAGCCACGGGCCGTGTCGCCGAGCATCGTCCGGGCGCGTCGTCGCGACGACGATCTCACCACCGCCGTCTTCTTCTGAAACCTTGTATGCGAACTCGAACAACTCGCCGTTCGCGCCCTCTTCAGGATCACCGAGATCCGAAAGCACGGTCTGCGCTTCGACATCCCAGTTCACGAGACGGGTCGCGCGGTAGATCAAACCTCTTCGCAGAGGCGGACAAACGCTTCGTTGACCGCACGAACGTACGAAGGGTCCATCGTGAAGATCGAGCGCTTCCAGTCAGCCGACGAGCCAAGCTCACGCTGCTGAAACGAGATTCGCCCACCGCTCTCGCCCTTCCAGGCCCAGAGTGCGCTTGAGGAACTCTTCGCGACCGAGATCGCACGGAGCTTTGCCCTCGCGCTTGATCTGTCGCTCGACGACGGTTTGCGTCGCGATGCCAGCGGCGGATCGATACCGGCCGTTGTGAGCAGTGTTGAACCGCATGCGATGCCACCGGATGAGTAATCCTCGAAGGTACAGCGCATTGCATGGCCCATGTGCAGGCTGCCCGTTACGTTGGGCGGCGGCATCGGGATGCAATAAACGGGTCGCTCTTCGAAGGGTCATCTTCGCAGCGAACAGGTCCTTCTCCATCCAGAACGAGTACCAGCGAGTCTCGACTCAAGGTTCAGCGCCTGACATTGGTAGCGGTCATAACGCCCGCTCTCAACACACCTCGTTCGGTCGTTCCGCCCCCTCACGACCGACGCAGTGGTCACTGACGGTCACGGTTCTCAAAGATTACGCGGCTGATCGAGCCATGGTGCCTTTGAGATCTGCGATGTAATACGCGTTAATTGAAGCGGAAGCACTGACGGCGTAAAAGAGCGGCAACACCCCGGCTCGCGTGTCGGGCAACAAGAACAAGAAGTCGTATGCGATGCCGCTCGATCGTCGCCTTCCGTCGCGATGGCAAACACCGACTCTCGCGAGCGAGCACCTCTTGCAGGTTCGCAAACGTCTGCTCGTACTGGCTGTCTTTCGGGCAGATCACGACGACCGGCATGTTCGCGTCAATGAGCGCGATCGGGCCAGGTTTCCATCTCGCCGGCTGCGTACCTGCGCATTTACCGAGATCTCTTTGAGCTTGAGCGCGCCTTCGAGCGCCATGGGGAAGCCCAACCCTCGACCCAAGAACAACATATTCTTCGAGAGGTAGAGCTTCTTCGCTGCCGACAAAAGATACGGGGCTTGCCCGAGCACACGACGCATCTGCTGCGGTGTCTCGACCAACGCTTGCAAGATCTCTCGAGCGCGTGGCTCGTCGAGTGCCCCTCGACGTCGGCCTAGATACACCGAGAGCATCAACAGCGCGGCAAGCTGCGCGGTGAAGCACTTGGTAGAAGCAACACCGATCTCGGGCCCGGCGTGAGTGTAGAGCGCTCCGTGAGCCAATCGGGGCAGCGCGCTGTCGACAACGTTCGCCAGAGCCACCACCTTCGCTCCGCACTCTTTGGCGTACTTCGCTGCCATCATCGTATCGAGCGTCTCGCCTGACTGGCTCTACCTGCACGACAAGATCGTTCTCGGTAAAGAGCGCCTCATGATAAGAACCTCACCGGCGAGCTCGACGACACACGGCACCTTCGCGAGCCGCTCGATCCAGTATCGCCCAGCCATCGCAGCGTGATGACTCGTGCCACATGCAAGCAGGTACACACGCTGAATGGTGTGCGACCTCGGGGTGACGCCCGGTCCTCATCAGGCACCACATCGCCCGCACTAAGATCGACGCGGCCTCGAAGCGTGTCTTCGATCACCTTGAGGGCCGTCAAGATCCCTTGAGCATGAAGTGCTTGTACCCACCCCGCTCGGCCATCACGGGTGACCAATCGATGCTGCGCACGTTGCGCTTCACGACCGTGCCAGCGTTCTCGATGCGAACGCCTTCAGCGGTCAGCTCGGCGATGTCGCCATCCTCGAGAAACACCATGCGACGGGTGTGCTGAAGAATCGCCGGGATGTCACTCGCACACAGGGTTTCTCCGTCGCCAAGACCGATGACGAGCGGCGATGCGTTACGCGCGATCACCATGCGGTCAGGCACCTCGGTCGAGACAACGGCGATCGCGTAGCTGCCGTGAACCTGAGCAAGCGCAGCGTTCACTGCACCGAACAACCCCGAGCCCTCACGACGGCAGCCGGGCAACGCTCGCGACACCAGATGCGCGATGATCTCGGTGTCGGTATCGCTGGCGAACTTCACGCCATCTTTCTCGAGCGACTGCCTCAACGCGAGGTGGTTCTCGATGATGCCGTTGTGCACCACGGCCACCCCATCGACCACGTGCGGGTGAGCGTTCGTCTCGTTCGGTCGCCCATGCGTTGCCCAACGCGTGTGGCCGATCCCCAATGAGCCACCGAGCGGCTGTGATCGCTCGAGCTCTTCAAGGTTGGCAAGCTTGCCAACCGCTCGACGAATCTGGACGCTCTTTCCGTCGTGGACCGCAAGACCGGCGCTGTCGTAACCGCGGTACTCGAGCTTTCGCAGGCCCGCGAGCAAGATGGGGGTTGATGCTTTGGGCCCGATATAACCGACGATTCCGCACATGTTGCCTCGCTGAGGTGGCTAGCACCCCCAAAGCATTCAGGGCAACAATGCGGCTGTGCCCTCTATGTTTGGTTCGCTCGCCGATTGGTTGAAGAGGTTGAAAGCAGGGCCCGCAGACGATGCTCAACACGAGACATCGTCGAAAGAGACCCAACCGCTTCCGTCAACCACCGAGGTCACACAGCCCGCGCTCCCGAAACCGAGCGTAAAGAAGACGCCATCCGAGCTCACGTTGCTCGAAGGGTTGGTGCGGCCCACGACCTACCGACGAGCGTCGCGTTCGAGCGCGCCTCCCCCTTCTGCCGACGCCCTCGTGACCGCGTTGCGATCGCTCGAAGGCAGTCCACACGAACGACCTGCGCTCGAAGCCATCGAGCGAGCGAGTCGGCAAGGTCGTGCTCCTGAAGCGCTACGTGTTGCGGCCTCTCGAATCGCAGTGCAACGAGCCGAGCTCGATCGAGCGCTCGAGCTACTCGAAGGGTGCTTTGAGGTGAGCTCTCGCGTGTTGCGTGCCGAGGTCTACGCTGCTCGTGGAGAGCTCGCGCTCGCGTGTACCGAGCTGGGCGAAGCATTGGCGCTCGATGTGACCATCCCGGGTGGATGGGATCGCCTTCGTCGCTGGCGTGCATCACTCGGCTCTCAGCCGTCGATGACAGACCCAGTCGAGTCGATGCGAGCCGATCCGACGTTGTTGCTACCGACCGATCGAAGCACGCCCTTTCGCATCCTTGCCGAGGTCGGCCGAGGTGCGAGTGCGACGGTGTACGAAGCCATCGACGAGGTATTGGGTCGGCGAGTGGCGTTGAAGGTCTATCACCAGCCCACACAGCAACGCGCGATGCTCGAGCGCGAGGCGCGCATTGCGTCGAAGCTCGCGGGCCCCGGTGTGGTTGCGGTGTACGATCTCGACGAGAGTGCCGAGGCAGGTTGGGTGGCGCTCGAATGGGCCGATCTCGGCCCCTTGCGTGATCTGATTCAACGAGGCCGACACGAGGCTTTGAACCCGGTGAAAGAGTGGGTGACCAAGCTCGTCGAGGTGATGAGTCAGATCCACAAGGGCGGCTGGGTGCATGGCGACATCAAGCCAGGCAACGTGTTGTTCCGAAGCCCTGGGCAGCCGTTGCTCACCGACTTTGGCATCACTTGCCGACAAGGCGAGGCGCACACGGGCGGCACGCCTGCATATTCGTCACCCGAGAGGTTGTCGGGTCGAGCAGCGCACACCGATGACGATGTCTTCGGCCTGGGCAAGCTGCTCTTCGACGTCGCCGAGCTAATTGAGCTGAGCGATCGTGAATGGGTGGTGGCGCTTGCCAGGCGTTGCGTGCTACCGAGCGGCGAGCGTCCTTCAAGTGCAGAGCAAATTTGGCTCTAAACCAGATTGATCGCTTTGTCCTTGACCATATAGAAGCGCCGTGCTTGATTGCCGGCCCTTTTCCGGGAGGGCCGAAGACGGCTATCCCGTGCACGGAGACTCGTTCCGATGAAGCGTACCTACCAACCGCACAACACCCGTCGTCGCCGGACGCACGGTTTCCGTGCCCGCATCGCAACCAAGGGCGGGCGCAAGGTTCTTGCAGCGCGTCGTCGCAAGGGGCGTCATCGCCTCGCGGTTACGACCTGGGAGAAGTGAGCCGGTCGTGGCAGTAACGGGGGCGCCGTTGGCCTCCGCGGCGGTGGTCGACCGATCGCTTCCCCGCGATCGTCGCGTTCGCCGCCGAGCTGACTTTGTTGAAGCGCAGAGCCGGGGGGCTCGCGTGAATACACGTCACTTCGTGTTGATCGTTGCTCGGCAGCCCATGCGAGCACCGAAGCCAACGACAGCAACCACCACGAAGTCCACGGCAAGCTCCATGACGGTGACTCCGTCGGCAACGACAACCGCGACATCAGAACCGATGTCTGCACGACCTTCACGAGTGGGCATCACTGCGTCGAAGAAGGTCGGTAATTCAGTTGTACGAAGTCGATGCAAACGACTCGTGCGCGAGGTGTTTCGGCACGATCCGAGCTGGCTTCCACCCGGGCTAGACCTGGTGGTGATCGTTCGGGCCGGTGTGGCCGAGATGTCGTTCGCCGAGGTGTTGACTGAGTGGCGCGCGGTCAAGTCGCAGCTTGATCGTGTGGCAAAGAGGGTTCTTGCAGCCGCGTGATTTGATCGCGCCCGAAGGCTCGTCGCCCGAACAGGCGATTGAGCCCGCGCGTCCATCGTGGGTTGCACAAGGGCTGCTCGGTACGATTTGGGTGTATCAGCACACGCTCTCCCCCTTGCTGGGGAATGTTTGCCGCTTTACTCCATCGTGCTCCCGATACGCAGCAGCGTGCATTGCCTCTCATGGGGCGCTACGGGGGGTGGCGCTCGCAGCCGTACGGCTAGCGAAGTGTCACCCCTTTCACCCTGGGGGCTACGACCCACCTCCTCCTGCGCCGATGGCGCGGCGGTGAAGTCACCCACCTTGTTCAATCAAGGTGCTGGGTGTGACGGAAGAACGAGAAAGCCTCGACGCGGATGGACCGAAACAGTCTACTGAAAACCTCCCTTTTCGTGCTTGCAGCGCTGGTGTTCTTCCAGTTCGTGCTCCCGAAGATCACGGGCTCGGATGGGCCGCGCGTGCAGCCGATTACCTCGTCGTTGACCGGCGAGCGCAAAGCCCCACCCGAGCCCGAGGTGTGCACGCTCAAAGGCCCGCGATTTACGGCCAAGCTCAGCTCGGATGGCGCCGCCGTTCGCGAGTTCTTCGTTGATGGAGCGAAGTACACGCGCGACGGCAAAGAGGGCAGCCCTCCGATGAGCAGTGACGACGCCCGAGCACGAGGCGTGGCGCCCGCTTCACTTCGAGTGGTCTTCGGGGAGGAACGAGACGCAAGTTCCCGAGCTGTACTTCGACTGGAAGCTCGAAGAAGTCGACCGACCAGGAAGCTGCACGTTCACGCACACCGACACGTCGAGCTTCGCAAGACGGTCCGTACGGTGGATCGTCCGTTCGAGCTCGAGGTCGAGATGAGCGTGAAGAACGTCGGCACCGAGCGCGCGAGCCATCGTGCATCGGTCTCGACGACTGCATGGCGAACCGAGAAAATCGCGGGTGGCTTCGGTCGACAATCGCCCTATGTCCGCAGGTCGAGTGCGGCCACGACGGCAAGGTGACGCCCAAGCTCACCACCGACTTCGAGCCGAAAGATTTTGCTGGCCCTGAGTTTCAAAACGGTTGGCTTCGTGTCCCCACGAGCAACGTCACGTTCGCGGCAACGACCAACTTCACCGCCGCGCAAGCGCTGATTCCGCTTGCTGGCCCTTCGCAAGCGATGTGCGAGGAGCTGCAGATCGAAGAGTTCTGGGACGGCCGCCACCTACAAGTCGAAGCGTGACGCCGCAGATGCTGACCCCAACACGGGTCGGCCTACAAATCGTCATGGGCGCCCAAGAGCTCGGCCCAGGTGAAGCCACCTCGTACAAGGTGTTACGCCATGGGCCCCAAAGAGCGTGGTGTTAGCTGCGCGCCAGGAGCAGGTACGCCCGGGGGGTCTCTCTGACCTGATTCAGCTCGGAACCCTTTCGCGCTCATTGCAAGGTGCTCGTCGGCTATCCTGCTGCTCTACCAGCTACCGTTCACGAGAAGCTGGGGCGCATCGATCATCTTGTTGACGGTTTCGGTTCGTTTGGTGCTCTTCCCGCTCACCTGGAAGCAAATCCAGAGCGGCTTGAAGATGCGACTTCTCAAGCCAGAGATCGACGCGATCAACGCAAGTACGGCGAGGATGCTCAACAGAAGCAACTCGCGCTGATGGAGCTTCACCGCAAGAACGGGATCTCGGTGCTCGCCTGGTTCCTTGCCAACTCGTGCAGATACCGGTGTGGTTCGCGCTCTACTCGACGTTGCAGACCGCGGCCGAGCTGTACCACGTGCCGTTCTTGTGGTTCGACCTCTCTGCGCCCGACACGTTCTGGGCGATGGGTCGCGAGCTGCCATTCATCCTGCCTCGCTGCTCAGGCGACGACGTTCATCCAGCAGATCATGCCGCAGCAGATGGACCCTGTGCAGCAGAAGATGATGACGTACATGCTGCCCGCGATCTTTACGGCGATGATGTTGTTCCTGCCGTCGGGTCTTGGTGTGTACATGCTGACCAACAGCGTGCTGGGCATCCTTCAGCAGCTCGTGGTCGAGCGCTACTACGCGTCGAAGCAGAATGGCGGCGGCAGCGGTGGTGGAGGCGGCTCGATCGAGGTCCGCGAAAAAGGCTCTTCGTCGCGAACGAGCGACGGCAATGAAGGCGCCGTGAGTTTGGCGCTTGGAAAGGGTGAAGCAGGTGTCTGAGAGCTTCGAAAAAGGCGAGGGCAACGAGGCTGCCAAAGCCAAGGTGCCATTCGTCGAAGATGGTCGCGCCGACAGGGCCGCAGCGTTCTTGCGACAGGTCGTCAATGCAATGGGGATGCGCTGTGAGGTGCATCTCGAAGAGCCTGGTGATGACGACGAGCCGTCGGATATCTACCTCGCGATCGAAGGGGCAGACGCCTCGCGATTGATCGGGAAGAAAGGCCAAACGCTCGGTGCGCTGCAATACGTCGTGCATCGCGTGGTGAACCGACCCGGCCTGTCTCGCCGGCACGTGCTGGTCGACGCTGAGGGTTATACGGCCCGACGCGAAGACTCACTCGCAGCGATGGCGCGTCGTCTTGGCAAGCAAGCCGTCGACGACGGAAAGATCATCACCTTCGAGCCGATGAACCCACGTGACCGCCGAGTCGTTCACTTGGCGCTGGCGAAGTTCCCCGGCGTGGTGACCCAAAGCGCGGGCGAAGGCGAAGAACGCCGCGTACAGATCATCCCCGTTCGCCGTCAAGAACAGTCGTTATCCAACCCCGGGATCATCGAGGTCGGTCAGTTTCCTTCGTGACGAAGGCCGCAGGCATTGACACCTCGCATGATCCCCCGTTAGCGTCCGCCGGACGGGACCCTTCGATGCCACGACGTAGCTTGACCTCGGTAGCACTGGGACGATTCCTGGCGGTGTCGTGCTTGGCAGCGGTCTTTGCCCCGCGCGCTGCATACGCAGACGAACCCGCTTCGGTGAAGACTTCACGGCTCATGAACGAGCCTGGTGAGGTCACGAACGTAGTTGATGCGTTCGATGATACGAACGGCAACCCGTTCGATCTTCACCTGACCCTCGGGTATCAGCACACGATTCAGAACGCGCGGATCGTTCGAGAGTCGTATATCGGCGGCAACGCGAACCCCAGTCTAACGACCGGTGGCTTCACGTCGTACATGAACGTCGCGAAGTACCAAGAGGTCACCTCGCGACTCAACATGCGCGCCGATATCGGTGTCTACAAAGACATCGCGCTGTACATCCGAATGCCGCTCATTTTGAGCAACACACGTGAGCTCACGGGTGTTGACGGTAGCGACTCTCAACAAGCTGCCATCTTGCAAGGCGGCTACGATGGCTCGACGCCGCAGCAGCTTTTCTCGCTGCCGTTCAAGTCACCCAAGCGCAGCGGTATCGAATACCTCGCGTTCGGTCTCGACTTCTCGCTGTTCAATCAGTTCCGTGATGCCTCGAAACCCACCTGGGTGTTCGGTGCCGAGGTTCGGTTGAATGTCAGCGAGCCGATGCACGCCTGCAAAGAATCCGCAGGGCCTGGCGTCAATCTCAAGAACGTGCAGCAGGTTCAGTGCGCTGACCCGTCCGACGTCAACCGCAACGGCGTTGCCGACGGAACGAACGACGGAAGCTTCTCGGGTGGTCGTAAACCTGGTGTGTCTCGCGGCACCACGGGTCTCGAGGTTCACTCGATCATCTCGCGTCGCATCAAGTACATCGAGCCTTACGGCGGTTTCCGTGCGTTGTTCGAGTTCCCCACGGGCTCGAGTGACTACGGCAAGAGCGACCTTACCGCCGTGCTCACCTCGAACCCGCCGCTGCAGGGTTGGATGATCCTCGGCATGCAGGTGATCCCGTACGAGGTTCGCGAGTCGTTCCAACGACTGACGCTCGATGCGCGATTCTCGGGCACGTACCGATCACAAGGCCGCGACTACACGCCGCTCTTCGACGCCATCGGCTCGAGCGACGATCAGACCGTTCGACGACCCAGCTACGCCGACTACCAACTCGGCCCAGCAGACGCGCAGGGCAATCGTCAGTCGGTGGTGAACCCGAACTCGCAGAAGGTCTACATCACCGGTCTCACCGACACGGCGGCGTATGGCTCACTCTCCTTCTCGGGTAGCGCGATGTTCCAGGCCGCTGAGTACATCAAGTTCCAGCTCGGCATGGGCTACACGTACATCCAGCCGCATAACATCTCGGGCGACCAGCCGTGTAACCCCGACTTCAAGAACGACGTCGGCAACGCAGGTCCATGTCAGTCCAAGGCGAGCACCACGGGTGGCTCTACGACCTCGACCGTGACTGGTATCCCGAACCCACTTTATCGTCCTGCGCTCGATGCGGTGGGTCGGCGATTCCGCATGGATCAAGCGAGCCAGATCGATATCTGGGTCAACGCTGTTGTGATGTTTTGACGAAGCCCAGCAGAGCTCCATCTCGCGCCGTGTTGCACAGAGCAGAGACGACCTCTCGTCGTGCATCGGCGCTCATGATTGGGCTCTCGCTGGCGGGCTTGATGCTCGGGGCACGCGCACAAGCAGACGATCCAAAACGTCAGCCAGCGCCCGTCACGAGCGTTCGTATCCCCACGGCGAGCTCGTCTTCGTCTGCGACAGCCTCAGCAATCCCCCCGACGCCCCCAGCCTCCGCGAGCTCAGTGTCGTCGAGCTCACCGACGGTGTTGTCGATCCCGGTGCCTTCGAGCTCCGCGTCGACACAACCCGCGTCACCTCCGCCTGTCGTGATCGACGCGGGCCCAGCCAGCCCGATCGGAAGCGCAGCACGGCCTGCGGGAGCGGTCGAGGTCAGCGCGGTGATCCTGCCCACGCTCACCCCAGCAGGTGACGCTCCCACGGGTTCTCCGCTTCACAAAGTGAGCGAGAAAGATCGCGAGAACGGTCTGCTCGAACGAGCCCGTATCGTCGATGGCTTGCTTGTCAATGCCTCTCAAGATCTCGGGCTCTCGCTCGATCTTGCTGCCCGCAACGACGAACCTCCACCGAACCTTCGCGACACCGATATTCTCGAGCTCGCTGCGACCGTGCGGGGGTGGGTAATCTCACCTCGTATCGAAAAGGACGGCTCGCATTACATCCTTCGCATCGTAGCCGTTGCACCAGGCACGAACGTGCTTCGTGTTCGCGTCGAGCGCGTCACCTCGGATCAACTCCAGGTGCGTACGCTCTCGATGCTTCGCGATCTGTTGTCGAGCACGACGGTGACGACCATCACTGCGCCGCAGAACGAGCAGCCGACGGCAGCTCACGACCCAAGTGCTCCAGCACGAAGCCCTGGCCGCGCGGTTCTTTCGGTGGGCACCGCAGCGTTCGGTGGGTTCTCGGGTCTCGCGTTGCAACGCGCAGGGCGCAGCGATGATCCGCGCTTGCTTTACCCACTGCTCGCTCTTGGCACAGGCGTCGGCCTCGGCGCCGCAACCATCATCGCTGACGAGTGGGATGTCGGCTACGGCGATGCTTGGTACCTCACCGCCGGTACGTGGTGGCCCACCACCACCACACTGCTGCTTTCAGCCGGATACAACGTGCAACCAACAGGCGATCGTTATGCCTTCTCGTTGCTCAGTGGTCTCGGTGGCGCAGGCCTCGCTTCAGCAGCGCTGTCGCGTGGTCACATGAGCGAAGGCGGTGGCGCGCTCGGTCATTCCGGCGGCGCCATCGGTGCGTTCATAGGCGGAGCAACGCAGATGATCGTCGGGTCACGTCCACCATCACGCCGTACAAGAGGCTTGGGCTTCAGGCGGGTGCGGGCGTGCTCGCCGCCGGTATCGCCGCCCAGATCAGCAAGCTCGTCGCGAGTCTTGTTGATCGACGTGGGTGCAGGGCTCAGGCACTGGGCGGAGCAGCCCTCGCGGGCGTACCTCTGTTGTTCGACCATCCATCCGCCGATGGAAAAGCCGCTGACATGGGCCGTAAGCGGGCGCCGGGGCTGTCGTGGGCGCGATGCATTGCCTTGGTGGCCTACCGGGCCGACGCCTCGCGTGAGCCTTCTCAAACCCAACAGCGTTTTCGCCATCGCTTCCCACGCCGGGCGTGATAGCGACGAGCACCCCATCCACGTCTGCGGTCTCTATGGTGACCGGGGCCAACAATGGCTCGAATGGGGTTCCGGTGCTTGGCCTCCAGTGGGGCGGTGCCTGGTAACAAAGAGAGCGTGTCATGAAGATCGTCATCGACGCCGAGCAAGCAACCACCCGGCTCGACAAGGTCATCGTTGAAGCTACCGGCCTCGGCCGAGCAGCGGTCAAACGATTGTTCGACAGTGATCGCGTGCGTGTTGGCAAACGCGTCGCTCAAAAAGGTGAGCTCGTGCCCGAGGGTCGCGAGGTCACCATCGATATGCCCGAAGCGCCGCCCGCAGGCCCTCCGCCAGCGGCCCCCGAGATCGATCTCGTGGTGCTTCTCGAGCGCGCAGATTTGCTCGTGATCAACAAGTCTGCGGGTATCCCGACGGCACCGCTCAAGGCAGGCGAGTCAGGCACGGTGGTCAACGCGTTGTTGGCTCGTTACCCAGAGATCGCTGGCGTTGGTTTTACATCGCTCGAGCCGGGTCTCGTTCATCGCCTCGACAACGGCACATCAGGCGTGCTCGTTGTCGCGCGTACGTCGTCTGCCTTCGATGGGCTCGTCGCAGCGCTGAAGCGAGGAGAGATCGAAAAAGAGTATCTCGCGATCTGCGAAGACCAAGGTCTGTCCGATAGCGGAACCCTCGACATCCCGCTCGCCCCGCACCCGAAAGACGGACGTCGCGTGCTCGCGTGTTTGCACCCGCGTGATGTCTCTCGTTTCAAGCCACGCCCTGCGGTCACCGACTACCAGGTGATTCGCCGAGCCGGTGGTCTTGCGCTCGTTTCGTTGCACGCTCCGAAAGCCCTTCGTCACCAGATTCGCGCGCATCTATCGGCCGTGGGTTGCCCCATCGTCGGCGACGTTCTCTACGGCGCAGAAGAGCGCGAAGGGCTCGATCGTCACGCGCTTCACGCCAGCTCTGTGCGTTGGCGCGGAGACGAACGCGTCGCTGCATTTTCAGCAAAGGCCGAGCTCCCCGAAGAGCTCGCCAAGCTGATGCCGGCATGACTCGCGCCTGACCCGTGGGGGACATCGAAGACGGTTCTCCACCGAAAGCGATGTTTCAGGGAAACTTCGAATTTCTCGATGTTTTCCGAGCGCGCTCTCAGGGCCAACATCCTTTTGGATGTCTCGTCCGAGATCGATCTCGGCTTTTTCATCCTCGAGGATGTGAAGGCCTTATGCGCGCTCAGGCTCGACATCCCGAAGGATGTCCTTCCCGAGTGAGCGCTCAGGCACGACATCCAAACGGATGCTCGCGTCGTTACCCGTTGATGGCGCGCTCGACGATGGTCTCTGCAAACCTGAGCGCGTGCTCGAGATCGAAAGCGCGGTCGAGCTCGTCCTGGCTTAGCTTCGCGGTGATGTCAGCGTCGCTGCCCAAGTTGCCCCTGAAGTCACCCTCGCCGCGGATGGCTTTCATCGCGTTACGCTGAACGAGAACGTACGCGTCCTGTCGAGCGAGACCTTTCTCGACGAAGCGCGACGGCGCGCTCGCTGAAGAACAACCCGCCTGTTCGATCGAGGTTACGTCGCAGGTTTTCTGGGTACACGACCAACCCGTCGACGAGTGACTTGGCTCGGTCGAGCATGAAGGCCAAGGTCGTCGTGGCATCGGGGGCGATCATTCGCTCGACGCTCGAGTGCGAGATGTCGCGCTCATGCCACAGCGCGACGTCTTCGAGTGCCGGCACAGCGTACCCACGAAGCATGCGCGCCAAGCCCGTGAGGTTCTCGCTCAGGATGGGGTTGCGCTTGTGAGGCATGGCGCTCGAGCCTTTTTGCCCCACGGTAAACGCCTCTTCGGCTTCGGCGACCTCGTTGCGCTGCCAATGCCTGATGTTGGTCGCGAGGCGCTCGATGCCAGTGCCCACCACCGCGAGCGCGGTGAAAAACGCAGCGTGACGATCGCGAGCCACCACTTGGGTCGAGACAGTCTCAGGACGCAGCCCAAGCTTGCCCAACGCATCACGTTCGATCTCGGGCGTGAGGTGCGCGTATGTCCCCACGGCGCCGGCGATCTTTCCGACAGCGATTTCATCACGAGCAACTCGCAATCGATCGAGACCACGGCGAGCCTCTGCGAGGTGACCCGCGAGCGCGATTCCGAAGGTGATCGGCTCGGCGTGAATGCCGTGCGAGCGACCGATCATTGGCGTCCGGGCGTGCTCGCGTGCGCGGCGTGCGAGCGCCTCGACGAAGGCTTCCTGGCGCTTGATCAGCGAATCAGCAGCTCGCACGAGCAGCATCGCGAGGCTCGTATCGAGCACGTCGCTGCTGGTCATCCCTCGGTGCAACCAACGCGCTTGTTGCCCCAGTCGCTCTTCGACGTGCGTGAGGAACGCGATCACGTCGTGTTTTACGGTCTTCTCGATCTCGTCGATACGCGCGGCATCGAGAGGGGCGCCCTGCCCCTCGAACGACGTGCGCAACGACGAAGCCGTACCCGAAGGCACAAGCCCGCCACGCTCCATGGCTTCGCAAGCAGCGAGCTCGACGTCGAGCCAGGTGGAGAAACGGGTATCGGCCGACCACAGATCGACCATATCGCGGGGGCTGTAACGGGGGATCATGCGGCCCCCCTACCACGGTCGCGCCGAAGCGCGATCAACAGCTCACCCAGTCGTAAAGAAGCCCCGCAAATCACTTCTTGGGTGGCGGGATGCGAATGATCGGCTTGCCGCTCGCCGAGGCCGACGCAGATGCCGTGGCAGACGCGGTGGCCGAAGCTGAAGCCGTAGCCGAGGCCGACGCCGTCGTGGTCGTCGTTGCCGTGGTGGTTGGCTTGGCCGATGCCGTGGTGGTGGTCGTGGTCGTCGTGGTTGGCGCCGTGGAGGTCGACGCAGCAGACGCCGAGGCAGCGGCCCCGTCCGTCTTGTTGTCGCCGCCACAGGCAACCGTACCGATGATTCCGCCAATGAACCCGATGAGAACCGTGAGTCGCTTCATGGCGCGCGATGCTTACATGAAGCTTCGCTCACGGACGACTTTATGTTCGTTAGATGTCGAGATTCTTCACATTCAGCGCGTTTTCTTCGATGAATTGCCTACGTGGCTCGACCTGATCACCCATGAGCAGGGTAAAGATCTCATCGGCTTTGAGCACGTCATCGACTCGCACCTTGAGAAGTGTTCGAGCGTCGGGGTCCATCGTGGTGCTCCAGAGCTCTTCGGCGTTCATCTCACCGAGACCCTTGTAACGCTGGATACCGATACCCTTTCGCGCTCGATCTTCGAGGAACTCGAGCAGCCCGTCGGCGTCATCGATCTGGACGCCTTCGTCCTTCTCACGGTCGGCAGAACGAGCCACATAGGGCGCTGGCCCGAGCGTTTGCACATCGGCCTCGATGCTCGCGAGCTCACGAACGTCGTGGCTATCGAGCAGCTCTTGATCGAGTGTGGTTGCGCGACCGATTGAGCCCGGTCGTGGATACACCTCGATGCGCCATGTTCCGCCGCCATCTGACTTGGTCTCAGTGGTGATCGGGTGCCAGTCGTGGTGCTTGCTCTCGAGGTACTTGAGGATCTCGGAAGCCTTGCCCTTCGCCCGCGTCTCATCGGTCAGATCTTCGGAGGACAACCCGAGATGAACGGCCGCAGCGATGATCGCTGAATCGCCCTTCTTCGAGAGCTTAGAAAGCAAGTGCTTTCGCTGACGAAGGCGTTGCATCAGGTGCAAGAGCGGTTGCTTCGCAACGACCGGATCGCGACCTTGCCCACCCAACGCGAGGTTGTCGACTCCGCTTTCGAGCAAGTAGCTCTCGAGTGCGGATTGATCCTTCATGTACAGGTCTTTTTTGCCCTTACGAACACGGAAGAGCGGTGGCTGCGCAATGTACAAGTACCCGTGCTCGAGCAGCTCGGGCATCTGGCGATAGAAGAACGTCAACAGCAGCGTTCGGATGTGCGCGCCGTCGACGTCAGCATCGGTCATCAGAATGACGCGGTGATAACGAAGCTTGCTCGTGTCGAGCTTGTTCTCGTCGGTGATGCCGCAACCGAGCGCGGTGATGAGAGTGCCCACCTCTTGTGAAGAGAGCATCTTGTCCATGCGGGCTCGCTCGACGTTGAGGATCTTTCCTCGCAGCGGCAGGATCGCCTGGAATTTACGGTCGCGGCCTTGCTTGGCCGAGCCACCTGCCGAGTCACCCTCGACGATGTAGATCTCGCACTCGGCTGGGTCTTTCGACTGACAATCAGCGAGCTTACCCGAGAGCGAAGCGATGTCTTTCTGACCACCACGAACCGTCTCACGAGCCTTACGAGCGGCCTCGCGAGCCTTTGCTGCCACGATCGCCTTGTCGACAATCTTGCGAGCAATGGCTGGGTTCTCTTCGAAGAACGCACCCAATCGATCGCTGACGATGTTCGACACGATGCCCGTGACCTCACCGCTCACGAGCTTCTCTTTGGTCTGTGAGCTGTAGCTCGGGTCGGGGTGCTTCACGCTGATGACAGCGGTGAGACCCTCGCGGACGTCTTCGCCTGTCAGGCCCGTTTTCACGTCCTTGAACAGGTTGTTCGACGTTCCGTAGTTGTTGAACGTCTTCGTCAGCGCGGTGCGCAGACCCGTGAGGTGCGTACCGCCATCTTTGTTATGGATATTGTTGGTGTAACAGAAGACCTGCTCGACGTAGGTGTCGTTCCACTGCAGGGCAATGTCGACCTCGACCCCGTCTTGCGTGCCGTTCAACGACACCATCTGCTCGTTGATTCGCGCCTTGTTCTTGTTGAGAAGCTCGACGAAGTCGCGAATGCCACCTTCGAAATGGAAGGTCTCTTGTTTGCCACCCTCAACGCGCTCGTCGACCAACGAGAGAATCAAGCCTGGGTTCAAGAACGCGAGCTCGCGCAAGCGATTCGAGAGTACCTCGTAGCTGTATTCGAGGATGGTGTGGAACACCTCGGGGTCAGCCTTGAACGTCACACGCGTGCCCGTGCCGTCGCTTGGGCCGACATCGGCGATCTGACCCATCGGAGCGCCTTTTCGGTACTCCTGCTTCCAGAGTCGGCCCGCACGACGGATCTCGAGCAACAACACCTCGGAGACCGCGTTCACGGCTGAAACACCGACGCCGTGAAGACCTGCGGAAACCTTGTAGCTGTTGTGGTCGAACTTCCCCCCGGCGTGCAGCTTCGTCATGACGAGCTGAGCTGCCGAGACCCCTTCGGTGGGGTGAATCTCGACCGGAATACCTCGACCGTTGTCAGAGACCGTCACCGCGTTATCGGCGTGAACAGCGACGTCGATTCGGCTGCAATGACCTGCGAGATGCTCGTCGACCGAGTTGTCGATGACCTCCCAGACGAGGTGGTGCAGCGCGGTGCCGTCGTGGACGTTCCCGATGTACATGCCCGGGCGCTTCCCGGTTAACCTCGAGGCCCTCTAGAACCGAGATGCTCGATGCGTTGTACTCGGGTTGCTGGGGACGAGGGTTGTCGTTGAGGATCGGAGTGGTCACTTCGGACATGGTCCCTGCTGTTGAAAGGGCCTGAGCCTAGGCGAAAAGGTGGGTTGTTGCCACCTTTCGGGACCCTTTTCTGGAAAGGTTCTCCGAACCTTCTTGGATCGAAGATGCAGGGAAAATGGCCTAAATGAGCGCTCTAAGCACGCTGAGCCGGACGTTATTTGTCAGAAACGACCCCCTCGCTTTTTTTGACCTATCTCAACCTTGGTTTTGCCACCCAAAGCACTCTCAGATTTCGAAAAAATACGCAGCCTTTTTCTCCACCCTATCGGCGCCAAACCGATGCCAACCAGATGAGGGCTGCGTAGCGACCGCTTTCATTCGCGCCAGGCTCGACACGCCAGGAGGTTCGGTAGTTCGGAGCCTCTTCGGTGATGATCACGTCGTGCACGTGGCTCTCTCACCAAGCACTTGCCGGTGATCCTGACGAACTTCGCCTTCAGACGAAGCTCGGCCACGGTACGGCAACCGGGGTGTACCCCATACCCGAACGAAGACCTCCCACGAGCTGGTAGAGAATCGAGGCCAATGAGCCGCGATGAGGCACGCGACCCTCGATGCCTTCGGGCACCAGCTTCTCGTCGGCCGTGCCGCCTTGGCCGTAGCGATCTTTGCTGCCCTTTCGCATCGCGCCGAGTGAGCCCATCCCGCGATAAACCTTGTACGAGCGACCCTGGAACAACACGAGCTCACCCGGTGACTCGTCTGTACCCGCGAAGAGCGAGCCAATCATCACGCTCGACGCACCTGCTGCAAGCGCCTTGGTGACCTCGCCTGAGTACTTCACGCCGCCGTCTGCAATGATGGGGACATCGTACTTCTCGGCCACACGCGAGCAGTCAGCGATCGCCGTGATTTGAGGCACACCAACACCTGCCACGACACGCGTCGTGCAGATCGATCCTGGCCCGATACCCACCTTCACGGCGTCCGCACCAGCGTCGATCAACGCCAACGTCGCCTCGGGTGTTGCCACGTTACCCGCGACGACCTGCACCGACGGGAAGCGCTTCTTGATGGCGCGAACCGCATCAATCACGCCCTTCGAGTGACCGTGTGCGGTGTCGACCACCACGACGTCGACCCCGGCGCCCACAATCGCTTCCACGCGTTGATCGCGGTCAGCCCCCGGGCCGACGGCTGCGCCAACACGAAGTCGACCCAGCTCATCCTTGTTCGCCATCGGGTTGCGATCGGTCTGCAGCAGGTCTTTCAAGGTGATCAAGCCCACCAGCTTGCCATCCTCGACCACCAGCAACTTCTCGATGCGGTGCTTGTGCAGAAGCTCTTTGGCACGCTCGGTCGAGACCCCCGGAGGCACCGTGACCAGCTCTTTGGTCATCAATGCATTCACCGGCTGATCGAGATTCTTCTCGAATCGAATATCGCGCGCCGTGAGAATACCCACAGGCGTCGAGCCTTCGACCACAGGCAAACCCGAGATGTTGTGCGACTGCATCAACGACAACGCCTCGCGAAGGCTCTGCCACGGAGAGCACGCGACAGGGTCGACGATCATGCCGCTCTCAGCGCGCTTCACGCGCTCAACCTCGAGCGCTTGATCGGCCGGGCTGAGGTTCTTGTGAATGATGCCGATGCCGCCTTCACGAGCCATCGTGATGGCCGTACGCGCTTCGGTCACCGAGTCCATCGCGGCGCTTAGCAGCGGAACATTCAGGTTGATCGTTCGCGTCAGACGCGTCCGAACGTCGACCTCGGCGGGCAGCACTTCGCTGTATGCAGGCACCAGCAAAACGTCGTCGAAGGTCAGGCACTCACGCAGGTGGTCGTCGAGCATGGCGCTCGATACCACGCCACCTTGCGCGTGGCGAAACAGAGCTTTCACGAAGCGAAAACAAGCATTTTTCGCCCTCGTCTTCGCAAACCCGCCTGCTTAGCTCTTTGCTCGAAGCAACGCACGATGTCGTCGTTCGATCGGCTCGAGATCAACCTCGTTCAAGAACGAGGTAAACGCGAAATAGGCGAGAAGCTCATCCCAGCGCTTCACCCAACCCGGCAAGTGCACCGGCTCGACAAGCACCCCTTCGCGACGAAGCCAATCCAGCGCGGCGATGTCTTCGAGCGCCATACGACCCGAGACCAACAACCTCGGCACGTGACCTGCCCCGCTGCGCAACGCCACCCTCAGGAAGTTGTACACGTCCATCAACCCAGACAGGTAACAAGCGTCTTTGGTGAAGGGCGCGCCGCCTTCTGCAAGCCCACCGCGACAGATGCGCTGCGCATCGAGGTAAGCACTTCGCTCAGGCAGACCTTGATCGACCAGATGACGAAACAGATCGACGAAGCTCGCACCGTCTTCTGCCATCCCAACAAGTCGCACACGCTCGACGAGACGACGAAGACGATCGGTGGTCAATGCGTGGTTGTAGAGCTCAGAGAAGACTGCCAACCCTTCTTGCGTTCGGGTGGTGCGAGGGCCTCCGCCTCGAAGAAACGACAGCTTGGGTTGCGCCGCACCGTTCTGTGCCGTGAGCGCATGCGTCTCGATCTCGTGGTGGAACAACCCTCGAGCTTCGACGCGATCGAATGTCGCGCCCACGCGAACACGCAGTCTCGTGGCGCCACAAATCGCCTTGGCCGTGAGCTTCTCATCCACGACGATCTCGACCGGAAGCGCGGGCTCGCGTTTCGCCAATCGCTTCGTCGTTTCAGCCACGAACTGCTCGGTCGTCAGCCTCTCTGATTCAGGCGCTTGAGGCGGCGGAGAATCACCCAGCCTTCGAGACACGTGCTGAGCGAAGTCGAGATTCGACGTGTCGGCATCGAGCGCTGTCGTCGCAGCTCCGCCATACACATCGAGCGAATGCTTATAAAAAGCCTTCGTGCCCACCGCGAGCAACATCTTGTTTGCGCTGATGTAGCTGTCGCAAATCGATCGAAGCCAACGAAAGAGAAGGTGATCTCCGGCGAGCTCTCGCGAGAGATCTTTCAACGCTTCGATATGCTTCTCTGCACGTTGCCGATCAATGTCGTACGAAGGCTTGGGCAGCTTCGAGCAACCCGACGAGAAGAACTCCTCTTCGAGGTTGCGCGGCCAAGCGATCAAGTCGAGCAGACGAGCATCTTTCGACACTGGCTCGAGCACAACAGACGCGCGCTCGAGCGCACGGTCACGAAGGTCAGCTCGCATTGTTTCATCCCCTCGGAGCACAACCTTCAGCCCCAATGTCAGACCCGTTTTGCAGGCGCACGAGCCAAGTATGCCCTTGCAGTGCTCGTTCACGAAAGAAATACAGGCTCGCTGAGAGGCCGAATTTTACGCTCGACGATGCTCTCAGCGCACTCGGCGCCTCAACCGTTCAGACGGCGATGTGACAACGCCGGAAAGCTCTGACGTAGCTTCGCCAATCGCTCGCGATTGAGCTCGGCAAACACGAGACCCTCTCCGTCTGACGCCTGCGCGATCACATCACCCCAAGGGTCGATGACCAAGCTCTTGCCATAGGTTTGCCGGCCTTTCGGATGAGAGCCCCACTGAGCCGCGGCGACCACGAAACATTGGTTCTCGATCGCACGAGCTCGAAGCAATGCGTGCCAGTGATCTTTGCCCGTCATCAGCGTGAACGCAGCGGGCAACACCAACACCTCGGCGCCACGCTCTACGAGCTTTCGGAAGAGCTCGGGGAAGCGCAGATCGTAACAGATCGCCAACCCAAATTTCAGCCCGCCGATCTCGGCAACGACGACCTCGTCACCAGGAACCACCGCATCGCTCTCTCGATACTTTTGTCCGTCACCAGCATCGACGTCGAAGAGATGGATCTTCCGGTATACCGCTTGAATCTTCGCGTCGGGCGAGATGACCAACAGCGTGTTGTGAACCTTGCCTTCGGTGCTCGATCGCTCGGGCATTCCGCCAGCGATGATCGTCACGGCATGCTCGCGAGCGAGCGAAAGCAACGCCGACACAATGGGCCCATTGCCGTCGAGGGGCTCCATCACCTCGCGGCGTTGCTCGTCGGTGCCGCCCATGAACGCGAAGTTCTCTGGAAGCAGCACGACCGAGGCGCCTTGTTTGGCAGCCTCAGCAACACGAGCACGAACCACCGAGAGATTCTTCGCCACGTCATCGTGGCTGTTCATTTGAACGGCTGCGATTTTCACGAGCGCTCTCGTGACGTACTCACTCGGCTAAGTCGAGCGTAGGTCGAATTCCGCGACCACCTGGCTTGGCACCCGCAGGTTGTGCTGTGCCCTTGGCTCCAGCGGCTGCGCCGGTTGTTCCGCCCGGGGTACCCTTTGCACCGCCCGCATTGGTCGGAGAGGTTGGCGAGGTCGGTTTGGAAGCAGGGTCTTGCGTGGCATCAGCCACGGCACTCGCACTGGTCCATGGCACCGCAGAAACCGTTGGGGTTGCCTCTGCCGAAGTCGACGGAGCAGTCACTGCACTCGACGACGGAGCGGCTGTGGCAGCGGACTCAGGCGTGGGTTCTTTGGTGAGCGCTGGCTTCACCACGAAGATGCCGATGCCCGCCACCAACGCGAGCGCCGCGACCGCGGCAACCGCGATGATCCCGGCGTTCGACTTCTGCGGAGTCGGATGCGCACCCGTGCCCGAAGTGTCGCCCGTCCACGGAGCGGGTGTTGCAGGAGAGCCAGCCGAGTGAGTACCTCGGTACGGGCTCATATCATTCGGAACCGACTGCATCCCTGCTCGAGCCACGCTGGTTGCGGTCTCTTGGAAGAGCGGCACGTGACCGACTTCCATCCATTGCACCAACGCATCACGGAACTCAGCCGCCGACTGGAATCGCTGCTGAGGATCACGCGCCATCGCATGACGAATGATGGCTGAGATGTTCGGATCGAGATCGGGAACGAACTGCTCAGGCGGAGGCGGCGCTTCGAGAACGATCTTGAAGATGAGCTCGTTGAACGTGTCTGCATCGAAGGGCACTTGGCCCGTCACTGCCTCGTACAGAATCACACCCACCGAGTAGACATCACAGCGCTGATCGACCGCCTTTGAGCCCTTCGCTTGCTCGGGGCTCATGTAATACGGCGTACCAAGAACCGCGTTGGTCTTGGTCATGCTCAGGTTGTCGCCACTGAGCTGATTGAACTTCGAGATACCGAAGTCGAGAATCTTTACGAAGTCTTTTCGGCCCGCTTTGCTCTTCAACAAGAACACGTTGTCGGGCTTCAGATCGCGGTGAATGATGCCGGCTTCGTGCGCTGCGATGAGGCCATCGAGCACCTGCACGACAACTTGCGCCGCCTCTTGTGCGTTGAGCCGACCTCGATCTTCGATGCGCTTCGAGAGCGAAACGCCCTCCATGAACTCCATCACCATGTAGCGAGCGCCGCCCGGCAACTCGCCCATATCGAGCACCTCGGTGATGTGATCGGAGCCAATACGCCCGGCAGCAGTCGCTTCGCGCTCGAATCGCGCGACGGCATCCGAGTTCTCGGACACGTTCGCGTGAAGCACCTTGATCGCGACTCTGCGTTGGATCTTGTTGTTGATCCCCTCGTAGACAGCGCCCATGCCGCCTTCGCCGAGGAGGCGCACGATGCTGTACTTGTCCTCTTGGATCTTCTGGCCGATTTCGAGCGACATGATTCGTTGTCCGTAAAGCGCGGAAAAGGTACTGCCCCTAAAGAGCGACGAAGGTTACCACACCGTTCGCGAAAGGTTAGAACGGGTTGAGTCGATGATGCTTACGGGGTAGGGAACGCGCCGCCATGAGCATCGAGCTGCGAGAAGCGCCTATCGACAAATCGCTGTTGAAGTTCTTCGGCGATGAGCCACGGCTTTTGAACGACTTCGTCGAGGTACCCGAGTACATCTTCAGGGACGACCCCTGTTGGGTTCGCCCGCTCGATTTCGATCTGAAGGGTCGCCTGACCCCGAAGAATCCGTTCTTCGAGCATGCAGAAGGGTGCTGATCGTTGCCTACCGCAACGGCAAACCCGTGGGGCGATGCACGGCGCACATCGATCGCGAGCATCTGAAGCGATACAACGATGGGGCTGGTAATTTCGGTTTCTTCGACACGATCGATGACCCCGAGGTAGCGCGACTTCTGCTCGAGCGTGCGGCGGCTTGGCTGAAGGAGCGCGGCATGAAGGTGATGCGCGGACCGCACAGCTTCAGCACCAACGAAGAGCTCGGTTGTTTGGTCGAAGGCTTCGACACTCCACCGATGGTGTTGATGCCCCACCACCGCGCCTACCAAGGCGGGCTCATCGAGCAAGCCGGTCTGGCGAAAATCAAAGACCTCTACGCGTGGCGATACACGACGGGTGAGGTGCCCAACCGAGCTCGTAAAGCGGCCGAAGAGATCTCGAATATGCCCGAGGTCACCACACGCTCGGTCGACCTCAAACACACCGAGCGCGACGTGCGTTTGATCATGGACATCTTCAACGATGCTTGGTCAGACAACTGGGGCTTCGTTCCGCTCACCGAGAGCGAGCTCAAGAAGACCGCCGACGATCTGAAGTTGTTGATCGTGCCCGATTTGACCCAGATCGTTTCGATCGACGGCGAGCCCGTTGCCGTGTGCGTTGCGCTGCCGAACATCAACGCGATCATCCGAGATTTCAAGGGCAAGCTAAACCCTGTCACCGTCTCGAAGCTGCTGTACCGACTCAAGGTACAAGAGCCCGATACCGCTCGCGTGGTGATTCTCGGCATCCGTAAAAAGCTTCGTCACGTTCGCAAGTACGCGGGTCTTTCGACCTATATGTACGTGAAGATCAACGAAGCCGGAATGAAGCACAAAATCAGGTGGGCCGAGCTCTCGTGGACACTCGAGGACAACGGCCCCGTGAACGTCGGAATCAAGTTCATGGGTGGCAAGGTCTACAAGCGCTACCGCATCTACGAGAAGGCTCTCTGAGGCCATCATGAGCGACGTTCTCATCATCGGTGGCGGCATCATGGGCTCGGTCAGTGCCTTCGAGCTGGCTCGTCGCGGCGCGTCGGTGCGTGTGCTCGAAAAGAGCGTACCTGGGGCTGAAGCATCCTCGGCCGCAGCGGGCATTCTTGGTGCGCAGCTCGAAGCTCACGCACCCGGCCCCGAGGTCGACATGCTCTTGCGCTCTCGCGAAAAGTATCGCGAGTTCACCTCGAAGCTCACCTCGATGACCGGCGTTGATACCGGATATCGCCGTTGCGGTGGCCTTCGTGTTGCCGTGAATGACGAGGCCGTTGACGACGTGCTCGCCTCGGGAGAATGGCAGCGAAGCGCAGGGATGAGCGTTGAAACGCTCGACGAGAAAACCCTCGCCACCCTCGAGCCGTCGATCGTTGGCAAGGCTGCGGTGCGCTTTGTCGAAGATGGGCAAGTCGACCCGCCCAGACTGTTTCGCGCGCTCCAAATCGCAGCAAGCCGAGCAGGCGCTCGCTTCGAAAGCGGTAAGCAAGTTCGACGACTGATCATCAGCGACGGTCGCTGTGTGGGCGCGCTCCTCGAAGACGGAACCGAAGCTCTCGCCGATCACACGGTGCTCGCGGCAGGTAGTTGGTCAACGCTGGTTGAAGGTGCTCCGCTCGCCTCTGACGCCGTTCGCCCAGCGCGTGGTCAGATCGTCGAGCTCACGCTTCACGCTCCGGTTTTTTCACACATCGTCTTCGGGGCTGGTGTGTATGCAGTGCCTCGTGAGGATGGCCGTGTGCTGGTGGGCTCGACGCTCGAGTTCGTCGGGTATCACAAGGCCGTCACTGCTCGCGGCGTTCGTGATCTGTTGAACGGCGTCACCAAGTTGATCCCTGCATTGGCAGACGCTTCGTTTACCAATAGCTGGTCGAGCTTCAGGCCGTTCTCGGTCGCCGGAAAGCCTTTGATTGGGCGTTCTGAAACGCCTGGTTTGATCTTGGCCACAGGGCATCACCGCAACGGAATTTTGCTCGCGCCGATCACGGGTGAGCTCGTGGCTGACGCGATCTTGGGGCGCGATCCTGGCCCGGTACATGGCCGAGCCGCTCAACCTTCGTGACGTTGGTACCTGGGTCAACGTCGTCGCCGGCCAAACGCTCATGGCCGAGCAAAAGCTGCTGAGAAGCGGCAAGCTCGACGACGTTTCGACTCTCGACGAGATGGGCTCTCCGCAGGTGATCATCAACCTGCGTGTCGGCCCTGATCGTACCTCGTTCGGCGTCACTCACCTTCACCTCGCAGCGTCGAACGATCTCGAAAAATACGACACGACGAACCGACTCGTTCGACGTTGGATCAACGACGTGCTGGCGGCGATCAGTGCCTCTGCGACATGGCCAGTGTTGGTTCATTGCGCGTCGGGTAAGGATCGAACGGGTGTCATCGTGGCTGCGACACTTGCGGCGATAGAGATCCCGCGAGCGGTGATCGTCGACGAATACCTGTTGAGCGACGGGCACATCGAACGCGCCTGGATCGAGCAATCACTCGACGGAATGGGCGACATTCGACGCTATCTCGACCGAGTCGATATCGCGGCGTTGAAAGCCGCGTTGAAGCCAGATGGGGCGACTCGGTGAAGGGGGCTTCCCGTGGTGTGTGGCTCGCGTATACGATGCCGCGCCATGCCCCGAGCAAAGAAAGCCGAGTCGACCCAAGAGCCACCCGTCGAGATTGCTGCCGAGACTGCTCCGGCTGCTGAAGAGCACCACGAAGGGCCATTTACACTTTGCATCGACATCGGTGGCACCGGCCTCAAGGTCATCGTCGTTGATGCCAAGGGCGAGCCGATGTGTGAGCGGCAGCGCATCCCGACGCCGCGCCCTGCAACGCCACAAGCGGTCTTGAGCGCGCTGGGCTCGTTGCTCGACAAAGTGCCCGCGTTTGATCGCGTGTCGGCGGGGTTCCCAGGAGTGGTGGTCGATAACACGACTCTTCGTGCGCCGAACCTCGACGCTGGCTGGGAGGGGTTTGCACTCGGAGACGCGCTGACGCAGCTCACCAAGAAACCAGCACGTGTGATCAACGACGCGGGCGTTCAGGGCTACGGTGTTGTCGAAGGCCGCGGCGTCGAGATGGTGATCACGCTCGGAACGGGCATGGGTTGCGCGTTGTTTCTCGACGGCAGGTATGTCCCGAATCTCGAGCTTGCCCACCACCCGTTCAAGAAGGGCAAGACCTACGAGCAACGCGTGGGCAACAAGGCGTTCGAGTCGATCGGCAAACGTCGCTGGCGTCGCCGCGTGCATCAGGTGATCAAGCAAGTGCTGCCCATCTGGAACCCACGCGCGCTTTATCTTGGTGGCGGCAACGCTCGTCACTTGAAGAAAGACGAGCTGCCCTCGAACGTGAAGATCGTCGAAAACATTGCTGGATTGCTCGGCGGTATCGCGCTCTGGCGTTGATGTGAACGACCCGAAAAAGAAGCTCGATCGCGTCGATCTGCTCATCGCATCGACGCTCGCGATCGCCTATGTCGTTCTGCTGGTGCTGACCGCTTCGTCGCAGGGTTATGCGCGCGATGAGGGGTTCTATTTTCGAGCCGCCGAGAGCTACGCGAAATGGCTCGAGATGCTGGTCACACACCCGAGTGCCGCGATGCTTCGGAGCAACGTCGACGCATCGTTCTCGGTCAATCACGAGCACCCTGCTCTCGCGAAAAGCTTGTTCGCGATCTCATGGATGGTGCTTTACAAAAAGCTCCACCTCTTCGCCGAAGAAGGCACAAGCTTTCGGTTCGCCGGGATGTGTTTTGCCGGTGTTGCGCTGTCGACGATCTATGCGTGGGGTCGACAGGTCTATTCGAGGTTGGTTGGTGTTGGCGCAGCTCTGTTGTTCGCGCTTGTTCCGACCACGTTTTATCACGCGCATCTCGATTGCTTCGACGTGCCCATCACCACGATGTGGCTGCTCACTGCGTACTGCTACTGGAGGTCTGCAACCTCGGGTGGCACCACGTGGGCCGTCGTCACGGGCATCGTCTACGGGCTGACTCTCGACACCAAACACAACAGTTGGTTCTTGCCGATCGCCGTGCTCGCTCACGCCATTGCGACACGCGATCAAGCGCTCGAAGAAGACTTGAAGATTGGTTGGCTGCGTATCCCGCTCGCGTTCATCGCGATGTCGATGATTGGGCCCGTGATCTTCGTGTTGATGTGGCCCTGGTTGTGGTTCGACACGCTCGCTCGCTTTCGCGAGTACGCGGCGTTTCACCTCAATCACGACTATTACAACATCGAGCTCTTCGGTGTGACGTACTGGCGGCCGCCCTTCCCCCACTCGTGGTCGTGGGTGATGACAGCGGCGACCGTCCCAACTGTAACGCTCGTTCTATTTCTCATTGGGATCGTCTTGACGACCCGGCGACAGCTCTTGCCCGAGCTTGGCTCGATGGTGCCAAAGCTCTCGCCATTGACCCGTCGGCTCGAGTCGTTCGCCCACAAGATCACAACGGGCCAAAGCGCCGAACAACAAGCTATTTTCGAACGCCCAGCGGTGCGCTCGGCGGAAGCCCTTTGGCTGATTGGTGTTGGCGTCAACTACGGCCCGTGGGTCTCGAGCGGGACACCCATTTTTGGTGGCACCAAACACTGGATGACTGCGTACCCCTTCGTGATGCTCTTTGCGGCGGTGGGGCTTGGATGGGTCGTCGAAACCCTTCAGAAGTGGCTCGAAACCACCCAATTTTCTTCTCGAGCCAAGACACTCGCTTGGGCCGCGGTGGGTGCGGTCATTGCGGCGCCGATGGTCGAAACACTGCATGCGCACCCGTGGGGTCTCACGGGTTATGTGCCGCTCGTCGGCGGAGCTGTTGGGGCCGCAAATCTTGGGCTGAATCGCAGTTTTTGGGGCTATACGACCGGCAGCGTCATCGACGTGCTGAATCAAAACGTTCGTCGCGGCGGAGCGGTATATGTCCACGACACAGCCTGGGAATCGTGGCGAATGCTGCAGCGAGATGGGCGACTTCGCGGCGATATTCGTGGGGTAGGCTCACCCGGTGGTGCTGACGCGGCGCTCTATCACCACGAGCAACATATGGCCGGGGTCGAGTACCAAATTTGGGTCGCTCTCAACACGACGACCCCGGCCGCGGTTCGGGGGCTCGATGGAGTGCCGATCGTATGGGTGTATTTGCGAGACGGTCGTGCTAACTCCGAGCCGCGATGATCAACCTTCCCGATCCAGGGCTTTACCGAACGACCAAGGCCTACCCAGGCCACGAAGATGACATCCCGGCGAACACGCTCGTGTACGTGGGTGACCCTCCTGGCGGCGAGGGCTTGCGCTTCGTGGTTCGCCCGGGTGCGAACCGCAAGAATCAATGGTTCTGGGGCGAGCCGACCATTCCGCTTCGCTCGACCATCTGGGCGCAGACGCTGAAGAAGCTTCCGTCCGAGGGTTTCTACACGCTGCCTGAAGACCTCCACCTCGACGGTGGTGGTGTGTGGCGTCGCAACGCGATTGTTCAGCTCGGCTACAACGGCAAGGGCCAGGGCATCATCTTCGTCGGCGAGCGTCACGACAGCGAAGAGCGCAACCTGCTTGTCTTCAGCGACAAGGGTCTGATGGTCGACGACGACCTGCTGTTCCGTCTGGTGTGGGCACCCATTCTGCCGGTTCGTCAGGGGCAGTGATTTTACCGTGAAGCACTCGCGCTCGTTGTTCCTCTCGACCCAGTCTTCAACCCACATCGAGAGAGCGACAAGGGGCGCGAGATCACTCACATCGCGAGTCTCTCTCGCGACGCTTTCGAGCCTCTGCACAACGCTGTTGCTTTCGTCATTCGCAGGTGCGTCCGACCCTGTGGTTCATGTGAAAGCAAGTGCCAAGCACCAAGCACTATCGGTCGGGGTGCGTTCAGGAGAGCTCTTCGCCAAGGCGTGTGCGCAGGCACCATGCACGCTCGAAGATGGCGTAAAAATTCCGCTCAGTGAGACCTACAAAGCGCTGCTCTCGAGCGCTTCTCTGACCGAGATTTCACTGGGCAAACAGAGCTCGGCTGCGATGGTCGTGATCACCGACGTGTCCACGAAGCAGTCGTGGGTCACGATCGTTGCCTCACCACTCAAAGGTGAAGCGAAAGTGATCTTCAGTGATCTTGCTCACCCACGAGACGAGCGCGACGCGCTCGAGCCCAATGTGATCAGCGTGAGTCGAGATGCCGCTGAGCCGCAGGTGTTGGTGGGCACACGCAGCGAGTCTCTTTCTCTTTGTGGTCGCCCCGCGATGCTTGCTCCCAAGGTGATCGATCCGAGTGATCTCGAGCTCAAGCCAGTTCGTCTTCAACGGCTCGATCGCGCCGAGATGGTCGCAGCCCCGTTGGTCACAGCGAAGCGCGCGAGCGATACCAAAGCGCCCATGGCTCGACTGCTTTCATCCGCAGGGGCTTCGAGTGCGATCGGATCGCCCGCTGCACTGACCGATGGAGACATCGAGACAACATGGTCTGAAGGGCGCGGCGCTGAGGGACGCGGCGAGTTTGCCGTGATGCGAGCACCTCGCGAGGTAACGCTGACGTCGATCCGCCTCACGTTTCGACCCAAGACGAAGACCATCGATGGAGGCGCAGCCCCGCAAGTGATGTGGCTCGCTGTCGATGGTGCGCTCGTTCAAGTGCAACTGCCCGAAGACGGCTGGAAGACACCTGGCGCCAGCTTCGATGTGACCTTGCCCAAGCCTGTCGCTACGTCGTGCGTCGCGGTGGTGCTCGACGATGCGTTCGTCGAAAAAGACGCAAAGCAGATCGCGGTCACCATCGCAGAGGTCGAAGCGTTCTCATCGTTCGACGGAGTGTCAGATGCCACTGCGCTGGTAGGGATGCTCGATGCGGGCGACGATCAAGCCAAGGCTGCGGCGGCGGTGTTGTCGCGCGGCGGCGAGCCTGCACGCAAGGCGATAGCGAGCGGATTTACTGGGCTCAACGATCGGGGAAAAAAGCTCGTCATCGACGCGCTCGACCCGATGCCTTGCGAGGACGCTGCACCGATTCACGCACTGGCTCTCGCGCTGAAGCCAGGGCCCATGGTCGAGCATGCGGCAGAGAAGCTACGACGATGCGGAAAGAACGCCGCACCTGCGTTGATTGCCGCGGCTGAGGACAAGACTCACCCTGCGCGAATTCGCGCGGCCAACGAGCTCGCTCTTGCAGCCCCAGATCTCGCGTTGCGATGGCTGGTCAAACAACACCCGGATGATGCTCCGACGCGACGTGGATTCGTTGGAGCGATGACTCGCGCCTCACAAAGCTCGCGAGGCTCGGCAGCGCTCGCGGCGTTGTTGATCGACAACTCATTGACCTCGGCAGAGCAGCTTTCGCTTCTTCGCGGGGGCGGAAAGCGACTTGTCGAACCTGATTTGATCGCCTCGTCGACGAAGCTCTTTTCGACGTTGGTGCCATCGCTCAGCACCTTCGAGGAACGCTACCGAGCACTCGAGCCCGCGGCCCGTTTTGCTCAAAAGGGCAACCCCGAGGCCACGAAGTTTTTGTCTGCATGTGTGGTGGATCAAGAACCGCATCTGCGTGCAGAAGCAGTTCGATCGGCGGCGTCGCTACCCGAGCTTCGTTCGCTCGTGGTGAACGCTGTCAAAGACCCTGAGCCACGGGTGCGAGAGGCTCTCGCGAAAGGTCTTGCTGAGCTCGACGATGCGAGCGGACGCTCAGCATTGATCTCGTTGTTTGGTGATGAATGGACCTTCGTTCGCGTTGCCTCCTACAACGCGATCGCGAATGCAGGGCAAGACGGCAACGTCGATGCTGCCTTGATCAAAGCGCTCGAAAAAGATCGCTCGACCATCTCGCTCGGCACAGCCATCGATGCACTTGCTCAACGCAAAGCGAGCGGGGCAGCAAAAGCGCTGCGGAAGATTCTCAAAGACAAAGAGAAGTCGGGCGATGTTCGCTCACACGCAGCCGCAGGTCTCGGTGGCATTTGCGATCGCGACTCGATCGAGTTGCTCACCGACCTGGCCAAACAAGGCGCAGTACCGATGGCCGACGCTGACACTCAAGTGATTGCGAGCTCGGCGATTGTCGCGCTTGGGCGCCTTCACCCCGCTGATCTTGCTCAACGTCTGCAGGCAGCGAAAGGTGAAGGGCCAGGAGCATCGATTCGAGGGATGGCGATCCAGTCTGCGCTCGACGAGAAGGATCGCTGCCCGTTATTCACCGGTGTCGATCACCAGTCGTCGCGACCGCCGCGCCCTCGGCGATCGTCGCCGCGACCACCGCCACCTCCGCGGCCGCCTCCACCGCCTCCGCCGCCGCCTCCGCGACGTGGGCCACCACCGCCTCCGCCGCCTCCACCACCGCCCCCGCCTCCACGGAAGCCACCGCCGCCTCCGCCTCCGCGTGGGCCGCCGCCTCCGCCGCCACCTCCACGAAAGCCACCACCGCCACCGCCACCGCCACCGCCAGGCGGAGACGCCGAGCGCTCGCGGGCTGGGTTTACGACGATTTTACGACCGTCGAGAAGCGCGCCATTGAGCGCGTCCGTAGCTGCTTGCGCTTCTTCGGGAGATGCCATTTCGACAAAGCCGAAGCCACGTGACTGCCCTGTCATTCGGTCAAGGATCACCTCGACCGACACCACCGTGCCAAATGCCGCGAACGCTGAGCGAAGCCCCTCATCATCGGTCGCATACGCAAGGCCCCCAACGAACAATCGAACCGACATGCGTCACTCCATCGACTTCCGGCGCCATTCGCAACCTCAAGAACCGAAGGGCTCGTGGCGCCGGCGACCCCTCCGAAGCCCTACCGGAGAAGCCGGAAAGAGGGCGAGCCATGATCGCGACACGTTGGTAACGAGGGCGTTCTTGACGCACGACGCCCCCCTTGCTCCGAACGGGACCCGTTCCTGACGACGAGAAGGGTATCCCGATACGAAAATCGGAGCAACGGAGTAAACGAGGGCGAATCAGCCCTCTTCTTCTTCGATTTCTTGCTGACGACGAACAGCAAAACCGATGGCTGTGGCGCACATATCGCACAGAGGCGCGGGCTCGAAGATGGGCTGACCTGCGCGAACCCAGAGGTAGACACCTTCGCCGGCGGGCTCTCCGTCGATGGGCTCGTTGCACACATCGCAGACCACAGGCTCGGCGAGCGTGGACTCGAGCCCGTCGATCGTCGTGAAGCGCACAGAGGGGGGCCACATCGCCATCGACGGGCGGTCTACCGTGGGCGTCTACGGAACGCCATGCCCCAAGCCAAATGAATCGAGCCCTCAACGAGATCGACGCTTGATTCGCTCATCTTCGCCGCTACAGAGCGGGCATGTTGATTGACTCACACTGCCATCTCGACCCGGCCTATTTGCCCGACGGGCCAGAGCCCGTGCTGGCTCGTGCTCGCGCCGCTGGGGTTCGAGGCTTCGTGGTGATTGGCGTGGGTCAAAACCTCGACAGCATGGTGGGCGCGGTCGCCATTGCCTCTCGACACGATCACATCGTCGCCACGGTCGGAATCCACCCGCACGACGCAGCCACGGCAGACGCACGCGTATGGGACACCCTCTCTGATCTTGGCGCTCACGATCGCGTGGTCGCCATCGGTGAAATCGGTCTCGACTATCACTACGACCACAGCCCGCACTCCGTGCAGGTCGACGTATTTCGTCGCTGCATCCAGCTCGCTCGAGATCTGAAAAAACCGATCGTGATCCACACGCGATCGGCGCCGGGCGAGACCTTGGCGATCTTGCGCGAAGAGCACGCAGAAGAGGTCGGAGGGATCATCCATTGCTTCTCTGAGGACCGAGAATTTGCTCGTGGAGCGCTCGACCTCGGGTTCGATCTTTCCTTCTCGGGCATCGTCACCTTCAAGACAGCGAAGGCCATTCAAGACGTTGCAGGGTGGGCTCCGATCGATCGCATCTTGGTCGAGACCGACTCGCCATTTCTTGCGCCGGTGCCTCTTCGCGGAAAGACCAACGAGCCCGCCAACGTCGTGCATACGGTGGCGAAGATTGCTGAGCTACGTGCGACAACCTCATCGGTGATCGCAGAGAAAACCACCGCCAACACGCTTCGTCGTTTTGGTCACGCGCTGAAGATCGAAGGTGCATCGTGAGTGACTCTGCCCCTGCAGCATCAGGTTCAACCGAGAGCGCATCTGCGCCGGTGATCACCGCAGAGCGACTCTTCAACGTATTGCTTTGGCCGCTCTACCCCGATGACGTTCGCGCCGACCTCGAGGGGTATCGAGCTCGCGACGCGAACCCGGCGAACAACCCCGCGATCAGACGACAGCTTGCCGATGCGGCCGAGCGCTTCGTGAGCATGACCGACAGCGTGCTCGGGATGTCACTCGCGCTCGATTTCACCGATGCGTCGGTGCATCGATTGGGTGCCGAGCTCACACGCGAACGTCGTGATCGTTGGATCAAAGAACGAGCCCCCGATGGGTTGCCCGTCATCGTGCACGTGTTGATTCACGGCGTTGCGTACCTCGGCGAGTGTGTCGTTCGAAACCACGGTGGAACATGGGCGATTCGACACCCGCTTTGGGAGTCTCGCGTGCACCTCACGTCTCGCGCGGGCGAGGGAGATCTCACGCTGCTGTCGTGGTGGTTGCGTGCGCTGTCAGACGAAGAAATTGGTCGAGGCACGCTCACCGAGCGATACCGTCGTAACGTCGAGGTGCCGTGCATGAGCCCAGAGCAACTGCCGGTGATGATCAAACCGGATCGGCAGTTCCCGAGGCTCAAACATCCGTCGTACGACAAGCTCCACAAGTACATTCGAGCGCACTTGCCCGAGCTGCGTGATCTGGGCGCAGACTTTCCGAGTGCAGAGCGATTCGCCGAGCTCGACTTCGGATGGCTCGAAACCAAGCTGCTCGGCGAAGGCCGAATGGTGTTGTTTCACGGGCCTTCAGCACAAGGCGTGTTCTTGATCTGGCTCGATACGACAGGGTTCGTGAAGAGCGCGTACTACCCGGCGGATGCGTTCCCCGAGCATGTGGTGCAACTCGAGGGCGACAAGCTGCGTTTGATCGTTCCGCTGCTCGACAAGAACGTCGTGCACGAGATGCTCTGGTGGGGGCCGTGACGCCAGAACGATCGTTATTTTTTCGGACCAAACGGCGGCGGCACACGCTCGGTCAACCGACCTTGCTCGGGCAGCTCGATCTCGATCTCGTCTTCGTCCGACAACAGCTCAGGCGAGCTCACCGGTCGCGGCTGACGAAAAAACGTCGTCGGCTGATCGTCTTCATCAACAGACGGAGGCTCAGGTCGGACGGCAGGAGTGCGCGGAACCACTCCGGAAGGCGGCGCATAGGGCGCGGCCGCCGTTCGGGGATTCGCGGACACCGGCGGGGTAGAAGGCGCCGGCGGCACAACGGGCTGCCGCGGCGAAGGTGTCGCAGCAGGAACGGGCACGCTCACACGAGGCGCAATGGGTGCTTGAGCAGCGCGCTGAGTCGCGGGCTGAACAGGCTGCGACGTGGGTTGCGGAGCCGTGGGTTGCGGCACCGAACGCGCAGCGGGTTGCGCGGGCACAGGCGCTGCCACGCGAGGTTGCGGCACGCTGCGCGGTTGCGTTGCGATGCGAGGTTGCGGAGGCGGTTGTTGAGGCGTTCGTGGAACGGAAGCGACGGGTTGCTGCGGCGTTCGGGGAAGCGAAGCCGCTGGTCGTTGAGCTACCCCCGCAGGTCGCTGCTGTGGTTGCGCAGGAGCTTGCTTCGCGGGCGTGACCAAAGGCATCGGCGCCTCGGGCGGCCGTGGAACACGAAGCGGGATGGGTTCTTCACGCGACGTACGCACTTGCGCTGGAGGCGGTGACGGCACCGCGATCGACGGATCTTCGCGAGGGATCGGCGCTCGTCGAGTCATGGCAACCTGCTGCGGAACAGCAGGGCGAAGTGGGTTCGGATTTTCTGTCGCCGCAGGCCTTGTCATCGGACGCGCCGGCTCTTGCGAACGGGCCGCTGCAGGCCGTGGCGTCACAGGCTCAGCTTCAGAAGCAGGTGGATCACGACGCGTCGGAGGCGGGGGCTCAGACGTCATCGGGCCGGGTCGTGCCGATGGACGCATTGGCATCGGCTCGGCGGGTCGCCCTGCAGCCGGCCGCGGCGCAGGAGCCCTCTCGCGAGATTGACGAATGATCTCGTCGACATCGCGTGCATCGAGAGGCGCCGACTGCACTGTTGCATCGGTGTCAGGCAACGTGGCGCGCGTATCAGACGAGCCCTTCGCCGTGTCGCGTGGGTCTCGTGGATCGAGTCGAATCTCGTGAGCTGGCGGAACCCAATTCGGACGCGTGACGTCGTCCATCACCATGGTTTGCTCGGCACCATCTTCGAGCGAAGAGAGCGAGGCAAACGCAGGCATATCTGGGTCGGCGTGGGTGTCACGCAGACCACCGCCGATGGCTGGTGGAGGCGTCGTTGCAGGACGGGGAGGAATGCTTCGTCGCTGAGGTTGTGGCGGAGGCGTCGACGGAGCTCGCGGGCGCGTGGTTTCAGTTGCGTCGACCGGCATGATCTCGCCACTCGCCACCGACATATAAGGGCCGCTGCCGGTGGTGCCGAAGTCGATCGGGATCTCGATGCTCGGAGGCATCGCAGAGTCTCGGTGAGGAGGTCTACTGCTACGTCGTGGAGCAACCGGAATCTTGTTGTCAGTCGTGCTGGGGACACGTGCGAGCGCGTCACGAAGCTGCGCCAACGCATCGAGAAAATCCTTCGCGTTCTGAAAGCGAGCCTCTCGGTTTTTGGCGAGCGCTTTCTCGACGATCGCGTCGAAGCCAGGGGGCAGCGCGGGCCTGATCTCGCGCATCGGCTTGGGCGTCACCGACAAGATCATCACCAGCAGCGCGTTGTAATTCGGCGCAGTAAACGGACGTCGACCCGTGAGCGATTCGTAGAGAATGACGCCCACCGCATAGAGATCGACACGATGATCGATCGTGCGATCACCACGGGCTTGCTCGGGCGCCATGTAGAACGGCGTGCCCATGACCATTCCCGTTTTGGTCAGGTGAAGATCTTCGTCGGACGAGCCGACCTTCGAGATACCGAAGTCGAGCAGCTTCGCGACCGGAGCGACGCCCACGCGCTGCGTGAGGAAGATGTTCTCGGGCTTGATATCGCGGTGAACGACACCCTTCTCGTGCGCTGCAATCAACGCACTGAGCACCTGCATCACGATATCGATCACGTCACCAAAAGGCAGCGCTCCCTCTTTGGTGATTCGATCGGAAAGTGTCTCTCCGAAGAGACGCTCCATCACCAAATAGGGGCTGCCTTCAGGGAGCTTACCGACGTCGTAGATCTCGCAGATGTTCGGGTGACCAATCGAGCCCGCAACACGTGCCTCATGATGAAAGCGAGCCACCGCATCGCTGCGTCGCGCGTTGATCGGATGCAACACCTTGAGCGCAACCAGTCGACCCAGTTGTAGGTGCTCGGCTTCGTAGACAGCGCCCATCCCGCCTTCGCCGATGATGGCGCGCACACCGTACTTGTCGCCCACCACTCGACCAATCAACGAGCCTGGGTCAGCCGGGTTGTTTGCGGGCGGCATCATCGGCGCAGGTCGCGCAGAACGAAGCTGCCCTTGGCTGCCACGAGCCAGCGCCGCAGGCACAGGCGGCGGAGGTGGCGACGGTGGCGGAATCACCGGATGCTGGCGGCCTGAGCCACTCGATGCAGCCGGTGCAGAAGGCGCAGGTGCAGCCGCCGGGATTGCTGGAACCGATGGATTTGCCCCTGCAGGAGGGGCGATCGGTTGCAAACCCCGCCGTAGCGGCTTGCCCGTCACCGGGCAGCGCACCTCATGGACGTCGTGCGGAAGCCCGCAGTGCCCACACCGGAGGAATCGTTGGCTCACAGAAGACCGTGGCGAAGATACTTGACCTAGGGGCCATTCGGCAACGATCGCGGTAAGGCGCGCATCGTGTCGTACACCCTGCCACGTGTTTCAGCGATCAAAGCAGCCCTCAGGGCGAGGCTTTTGCGTGCGCGAAGCTGGGCTCGAACCAACGAGAAAAAGCTCAAAAAAGCAGCTTTGACGGCACTCGCACTGCTCGCACTCTCACTTCTGTTGTGGCGACAGGCCCAAGCCAAAATCTTTGTTGTCAACACCGGTGACATCCCGCTGATGCTCTCGATCGATGGTGTCGAACGCATCGTGTTGCCGATTGTCTCGATCGAAACTCCAGACTCAGCCATCGAGCTTCGAGTCAACCCAGGTACGCATCGTCTCGTGACGCGAAGAGCCTCACCCGATGCACCCGACGATCACGAGATCGTTGACGATCTCGACGTGCGTTTTACCTGGGCCGCTTCGTATCTTTTTGCTCCAGGTCTCACCGACCAATGCTTCTGGATTCAACACTCCGCGTACGGTCGCGCTCGACGGAACGATGCCTGCACTTCGCGCGCTCGATCGGGGTTCTCGCATCTGGCCGATCCCGGATGAAATCGATGGTTGGTTCGTTCAAACCCACCCACCAACCGACTCGATCAGCGATCATCTGGGGGCACCCGCACTGCCATTCGACAAGGCCGATGCGGGGTTGATCCGTGGCAATGATCCTCAACACACGAAGTCGCCAACACGAGGCCTCGGCCTATCCGTTTCAAAGAATCGGCCTTCACTCTGGTTGCGTGGCCTGCGTGGTTCACACGATTCGCATGGTTCGCGTCGATGACGTGGGTGGTGCTGACGACACAACTCAACAGCGCTCGCGCCGAAGATCCTTCCGCAACACCACACGCATCGACCACCTCGTGCATGAGCACACAACGAGCGTGGGTCGACGAACTGCTCGCGATTCGCACAACTCGATTGCGCTTACGAGGTGCCCTCCGGGGAGGATGATCGTGCGACTCGACGCGGTCGATGGCGCTCTCGATGTCGAGCTCACACAAGGCGATGGCCCCGCCTTCAAAGTCGTCTCGCCGTGGCGAGTTTCTCCGCTTGTCGAGGTCGACGATTTCTCGAAGGTACCCGCGCAGCAGCGAGCAGCATTTGCGCGTTTGCTCGATGTGCTTCCGTCGAGAGAAGCCCCAAAAGAGACGTTCGCTCCTCTTACTCAACCTGTCTACGACACGAGTCGACCTCAGTCGCTCCCTCGTGGCTCGCGATCGTTGGCTCGCTACTCGCGCTCGTCTCGCTGTCGTTCATCAAGGGTGCTCGCGAGGCAAACACCCCGAGCGCATCCAAGCGGGTTCTCGCCTACGTTGGGTTGTTCGCCGCTGCGCTGAGCACTCGATTTGCCCTCGGTAGCTGGGGGCCATTTCACGTCAACGGGCAAGGAGCTCTCTGGCTCGATGGAGCCCTTCACAACCCCGAGCAAATCACCGGCTACGGCCCTGGTTATTACGAGCTGTTTCACTCGCTCGTTGGGCTTGGTCATGACCGCGCAGACATCGCTTTGTTCGCGCTCAACGGGTTCCTCTCAGCCACCACTCCGCTGCTGATCTTTGCACTCGCTCGACTTCTTCATCTTTCGTGGCGTTCGTCGATCGTCGCTGCGATGATCGTTGCGCTCGACGCAGTGTCGATACGGGTCGCGACCACCGAGGCGTATCACGTGCCGATCACCTGGCTGGTGCTCGCAACGAGTGTCTGCGCATCGTGGTGGGCATCGAGCTTTGACGAGCTCTCGGCACCCTCTCGCTCCACTCGCATCAGGCAACAATTTCGTCTGCTTGCTGCCGTTTGTTTCGCAAGCCAGGCCGCTCGAATTCATCCGATGTCATGGCCGCTGGTCGCGCTGTCACCATTGCCCGTGCTCGGGGTACTTCATCGTTCGCACGCATCAACAGGCTCGCTCTCACACAAGACTCGTATCGCACTCACGACGATCGTTGCGATGGTTGTCGTTGGTGTTGGAGTCACGACGATCGACGCGACGGTATTGCTGCGTGGGCTTGCGTTCGTTCGCGAGAACACGGGCTCTCCGACCCCTTCGCTCGAGGCTCTACGAAACGAGCTTTCCATTGGCTCTCTGGTGGTTGCTGCACTGTTCGTAGCGGCGTTGATGCGCGTGCATACGAATGGCGGTCGTCTCGCACTGATCGCTGCTCCCTCGATCGTGGTCATGGCTTGGTTGCGTCACGGTTTTCAGCAGAGTGCGATCTGGGCGGCGGCTTTCGATCACCTGTTTTTGGTGATGCCGTTGATCGCCGTTGTCGCCGCACTCAGCACCTTCTCTCGTGCGCGGCTCGTGCGCGATCTCGCACCTGCGGTCGTGATGGTGGCGTTGGTGATCAGGCTTGCGGTCACCCCGCTCAACGCCGAGGCGATGACCACCGACGAGCACGAGTACAGGTGGCTTCGCACGTGGGCCACGTCGAGCAGCAGTGACTGCGATATTGTCTATGTGCGACGCGCTGGAATGCGTACGTTCTTCTTCCCCACCTATCTTCTTCGCAACCCTTCGCGACGCGTGTTTGGCATCGACGAGCAAGAGCGCTCTCGTCTACCTACCCCGCAAAGCAACCGCTGCCTCGAGTACGTGCGACCTGCCCTGTGCTCCTCTCAAGAGGGTGAACGTGTGTGTGGTGACGTTGAGCGAGAGTTGAATCTCGAGAGAATCTCGCGCGAGCAACTGCCTGCCAAACCCAGCAGTAGTTATCTCGGCTATTCACGCGACCCCGTCGAAGTCGCGGTCTACGGGGTCGTGCCGAGGTGAATCAAGCGAAGCCTCAAAAGTGACTTCATCTTCAATAACCCCATGCTACCGTTCCGGCTTCGTCGAGGACGATCGTGGAGGACGGGAGCGCGACACTGGGGACAATGATCAACGCACCGATCGATCTTCACTGTTTTGCTTTTGGCTTCTGCGAAGGGCTAGCGGTGCGAACCGCTCTAAACGAGGTGAGCTGAGCAGTGACCGCACAGGGGCAGTGCCCAAACTGCATACCGATGACCTTTGGCATCGGGACGTCCATCTCCAGGTCTGTAAGTACTGGCAAATCAGCGGTCGTCCGTACGGACCGCGATTTCCCGCTACCGGGCAGCGTCGCCGACCTTCCTGCGATGCCTGCGCCGATCGCTGTAGGCGATCAGGCGCCTGAATGCGGGAAAGCCGATGATGGTGCTCGTCGCGCTCCGCGGCCTCGCCGGTCGGTGTGGGACGAATTCTCACGTTGCCTACCAGGGCTCGTGGGGTTGGCCTGCCTACGCTCAAGGCATTGGTACGCGACAGCCGAAGCGGCCCCTGCAAGGCGACATCGACCTGGACGTCTACAACATCGAGCAAGACGTTCGCTCGGTCAGCTCGGTAATGCGTCAAGGAGTGCAAGCGCGCCGAGATCGTCACTGCCGAGGGAGAGCTGCCCGTGATCAACTGGGCAGGTCAGGTTTTATATCGACCTCGTCGCGGTCAATAACGGTTTCGCCACACTCGATTACGGCGATGGCTCCGAGCCACCACGCTTGTTTGCAGGGCAGCAACTGCCTGATGCGGCGGTCGAGATCAGGCAGACCGGCGAGCGGCCCGTCACCGAGATCAGCACCGACCAGATCAAGTGCCCCAACTGCGGCGGCACCATCCAGGCCAACGCACCCAAGCGAAGCGAACGCATGGGTTGCCCCTACTGCGGCGCGGTCAGCGACATCGCTCTTCAGCGCGTCGTGCAGATGCAAGATGCTGCACGAAGCGCGATTGATATTCCGCTCGGTTCGCGTGGCGGTATCAACGGTCGCGAATGGGTCGTGTGTGGTTACTGCGAGCGCTCGACCAACTTCGAAGGCGAGCGTTTCACCTGGCAAGAGTACTTGCTCTGGGGCCCTGGTTTTGGCTTTAGGTGGCTCGTCAAAGACGAGAGCACGTGGATGTGGGTCGACCCGATCAACACCGCCGAGCTCGATCTCTCGCAGATGCCCAACTCGGTGGGTTACCAGGGTCGCTCGTTCGGTCTTCGCAATACCCAAATGGCTCGCTGCGACTACGTGCTCGGCGAGTTCTACTGGAAGGTGAAGATCGGCGAAACCGTCGAGAACCATGACTTCATCAACGGCAATGACGTCATCGCTTCCGAGTTCACCGGTGACGAAGTGAACTGGAGCATGAGCGTGCCGATCCCGTGGTCGGTGATCGCTACTGCGTTCAACCTTCCGCTCGACGGACCAGGCAGCAAGTTCTCGAACCCGAACGCCGACTACAGCTACGCGGGTGGTACCGACAACTCGAAGACCAACTGGCAAACCGTTCTCGCTGTTGTTGGCGTCATCGTGCTCATTGTTCTGTGTTGCGTCTGCAACTCGATGGATGACGACGACGATAGCGGCGGGTTCTTCTTCTGGTCTGGCGGCTCGCGCGGCGGGAAGTGATCCCAAGGCGACCCCCCTCGGCGATCTCACCTGCCGGGGTTGCAGCGTACGTTGTTCTCGCGCCCATCACGTCGATCGCACTCGTGCATCACGTGGTGTGGCGTGATGGCAACGCGTATCTCTTTCGCGATCTTGCTGCGTCGCGCGCGACAAGCGCACTGATGTTCGTTGCGTCCGCCATCGTTGCTGCTCTCGTCGAGCTGCGCGCCCAACCGAACGCAACGCGTCTGCAGCTCGTCGTGATGGGTCACGCAACACTCTGCGCCTTCACGCAAATCGCAGCGTTTTATCTGTTTGCAAACGAGGTCTATTTTGCGCGCTTCACGCCCATCGCAGCCATCTCGCTAGGTCTGCTTTCAGGCGCAGTCGCTGCAGCGCTCCCTCGTGTGCTTTACGGCATCAAGCGCGCACAAAACGCCGTGCTTGATCTGCTTGCGATCGAAGTGCTCGCCCCCACGCTGGCCGTGGTCGTCGTGCTTCTCGGTGTGGCTCACAAGGCCGGGCCTCTTCGTGTGGGAATCGCCCTCGCTGCACTCTCTGCAGCGCTCACCGCAGTCGGGGCTGCTGCCACGATTCGTGATTCGAAACGTGCGCTGCGCGTTCAGATTGGCTCAGCGATTTGTGCGAGCGCCATTGCGCTGTTGCTCCCGTTCGTTCAGCCGCTCGTCCCCGCGTGGGAGGTCGCTCTCGCCCCTGATCCTGTCGTGCTGGCAATGCCTTCGAGCGCGGGCCGCGTCACGCTCACATCGGGTCGCGGAGCCTTCCAACTCTTCACCGACGGAACCCTTCGCGCCTCGTCGATCGACGGGTACCGATTTCGCGAATCGCTCGTTCATCCGCTCGTCTCGTCGCTCACTCAGCGAGCACGTGTGCTGGTCATCGGTGGCGGCGACGGACAAGCCGTTCGCGAGGTGTTGCGATACCCAGAGGTACACGAGGTGGTTGTCGTTGAGCCGATGGCGCCGTTGCTCAAGCTCGCTCGCGAGCAAGCATTTTTGCTTTCAGAAAACGATCACAGCCTCGATGACCCGAGGGTTCGTACACTCGTAGCTGACCCCATTGTGTGGCTTCGATCGAATGAAGATCGCTTCGATGTCGTGATTGTCGACCTCGGCGAACCTGCGGGCCCCACTCGAGGAAAGCTCTTCACGACCTACTTCTTCCGTCTGCTTCATCAACACATGAACGAGCGCGCCGCAGGGGTCATGGCCACCGTGTCTCCGATGGCCAATCGGCGAGCTTTTTGGTCGATCGTCAGCTCGTTCGAAGAAGCGAATTTTTCGGTGCTCCCCTATCGCGCTGACATTCCGACCTTCGGCGTCGTGGGCTTCGTGATGTTCTCGTCGAGCACCTTGCCAAGCGCCCATGTGTTGCCGCGAGCTCTGTCGTACCTCGATGACGAGATGCTCGCGCAGATGCTTCGTCTCGCCCCCGATGAAGACCGAATCGAAGCCGAGCCCAACCGCCTCTATCACCAGGTATTTTTGAAATACCGCGCAGAGTGAACGCACCGCACCCCTCGGTCCCCTCTCCCACCGCAGGCGGTAAGAGAGGGGATGCCAAGCGCACCTCATCCCCCAGCCCCTTCTCCAAACGCAACAGCGTTTAGAGAAGAGGTGCCAAGCGTTCTCGTAAATCCAAACGTTTCGCCCCCCTCTCCGAACGCGAACGCGTTGGGAGAGGGGGATCAAGGGGGTGAGGTGCGAAGCTCAGACGTCCTCCAGCCACGTCGGCAAAGGCGCAATCAGCATCAGCGAACCTCGACGCGCTTGCATCAACGGATGGCCAAGCTCGTGCAATGAGATCAATGGCACGAACGGGTTGAGCACCTCCGAGAAGCGTTTGCCCAGGACATCAGGCCAACCCGGTCGCATGCGATTGACGTCGGTGATCTCGAGATCGAGCTCGACGGCCTTGCTCCACCACCACGCGCCTTCGACGAGCGACGATGCTCGAACTCGCGCGTACTGACCCACTTGACCTTGATGAGGGCCAGGTTGGCGAATGAAGAACGAATACAAATCGCGAGGCACCTGCGAAAGAGAGCTCATGTCGTCCGTCGGGCGTCGCACCGCCGAGCGCGCCGCTCGACACGCATCGAAGTCGTGATCGTCCCAGTCGTTTCGCCAGACGTTCGTGTTTGCCGTGGTCTGCAACGAGTCTTCGTCAACGACGCGCCAGACCAATCGCCGCAGTGGCTCTGCTCCCCACGAGCTCAATCGAACGTGTGCCTCTCGTGCAATTTCTTCTGCCGTGATGGCGCGCGCCGGGTCTACCAACAGCGCCAACGCCACCTTGAGCGACGGCGGAGATGTCGCCATGCGTCCGTCGACGTCGGCAAAGCATCGCGTGTCATCATCGAGCCAGCTCGACGGGGCAAGCGACTCCCAGATCTCACTCGTCAACGCCAGCTCAGCCTCACGATCTCGAGCACGAAAACGCACCTGAGTGAACGGTGCACCGCCGTAGCGATCGAGACCTGGCGTGATGGTTACCTCGTCGAGCTCGTGACCTCGAGCAGCCACCAACATCGCGAGCGCGCGATGGATCGGCGAGCTCTCGGCCGGAGGTCTCGGAGGCAACACCGAATGCGCAAGCGACGCGTACGATCGAGCGAACTGAACCCAAGGCGGGACAACACTGAGCAACCCTCTCAGCGCGTCACCGATCCCTCTTGAGTCAGCCATGATTGCCTCGCCATCGAGATGAAAAACAACGAGCAATCAAGATGCGCTTCGCCTTAGAAAAGCGCCAGCACAACGAGCGCCCGATGACCACCGAGCCACCTCACCAACGCAGCACGATGCCCATCGAGAGCGCTCACGCCATCGGCTCAGTACACAGCAATTTCGTACAGGCTTCCGTCGTTCTCGAAGGTGTACAGATAGTAGTCGCCCATCACCGCAAACTTGGGCGACCACCCTGTCGACTCACCGATCTGCACGTACGAGCCATCCCAGATATTCACGCTGTACACGGTGCCCGTGCTGCTGAAGATGAAGAGCGATCCACCACGACCCGCAACCGCAAGCGAGCCCTCCCACTCGTTGTCTTTACCGACCTTGTCGTAGTTCCCCGTCTTGGTGTTGATGCGATAGATCGTTCCGCTCGACTCGATGCTCACGAGCGTGTCGGTGCCGCCTTCGACGAGCCACGATGAGGTCCACGTCGAGGTACCGATCTCGCGGTACTCTTTCGTCCACGGGTCGAGCTCGTAGAGCTTTCCGTTCTCGTCACGAATGAGCAGCCGACCGCGGCTCGTCGTGACGGCTTTCGCGGTGCCCCATTGCCCGTCGTTGCTTACCTTCGCGTACGAACCGTCTTCAGCGTCGATCGAGTAGACTGTCCCGCTCGACTCGATATCGAAGATACGGCTGTACGCATTCACCATAAATTTCGAGGCCCATCCGCTTTGTGCGCTGAGCTTCTTGATGCTCTCTGCTTGCGGGTCGATGCAGGCCAAATAGCCAGATCCATCGACGGTGTAGAGCTTTCCGTTCAGCCCTGTCGCAGCCTGAATACTGCTCCATTCGCCCTTCTGCCCAACAAGCCTGTACTGCCCCTTTGTCAGCATGTTTTGCCCCTCCGAAACTAGTCGATTGTCTGTGAAATACGAATTGCTGAGTCACGGATTGAAGCCCGCTACTCATCACCCAAACCCCACCGGCAATGGGTCACACACGAGCCCACCCCAGGGTCTCGATAATTCGACATCCTAAAGGAGTATCTGCGTTGCCACAAGCACCCGAAGCGCGAATGCTACGAGTTTACACTCGGCATGTTTTGGCCGAAATCAGAGAGCGAGGCGCAGATGACAAAGAAGATTCTAGTGGTCGAGGACGATCCAATCGGGCGTCAAACGATTAGCGATTATCTATCCGCACAAGGCTACCAAGTTGAGGCGGCTGCGAACGGAGTAGAAGCACTCGAGAGATTCAACGAGCTGTCGCCTGACCTGGCTCTCGTGGATGTGCTGCTCCCGCGCAAAAGTGGTTTCGAAGTTTGCTTCGAGATGAAGCGAACGACGCATGGTCGCTCGATGCCCGTTGTGATGATGAGTGCGGTCTGTTGCGAGACCTACGACGTGAAATACGCCGCTGAGGACCTTCACGCTCAGGGCTATCTGATGAAGCCGTTTCGCATGAGCGCGTTGCTCGAACGAGTACGCGAGCTGCTGCCTGCCTGATCACGTGAGAACGTCTCGACCCACCGCACGCATTCTTTCTTCGTGAGCAGGTAGACAGGCAGGTAGACCATGGGCTCTTTCGTCCCTCGCTTCATCGCTGAGCTCGACGACGAGCGCGCGCGTAAACACCTCGAGCTTGGTGTGCCCTCTGGGTACGTCGTGCCTGGCTTCTACGCTGTGCTCGCAGGTGTCGCGCAGTCGCAAGGGTCGATCCCCGCAGCGTGGTGGTTTTTCGGTCTCGTCTCTCTGAAGTTCGTCGCCAACACCGCTCTCTTGTTGGCGCTGAGGGCTCGCCGCTGGGTGCTACCTCTCGCTTCGATCAACCTGCTCGTAGACCTCTTCTTGCTCACCAGCGGCGTCTATCTGACGGGGGGTTTGGTCAGCCCGTTTGTCACGGCGTACGTCGTTGAAATCGCCGTGATGGCGACGCTCACCAACCTCGGCGTCACCATCACCACCGCAAGTATCATCTTCACGCTGCACACCGCGATGGTGCTTTCTGTGTACGTGGGTTGGCTGCCCGCGATCCCGCCTCCGGTGCTCGACCCGCTGCAGATCCATCGTGGTCACGTGATCACGTTCTTGTCGCTGATCGGAATCCTTCTCGGCTTCAGCACGGTCTTCGTAAGCATGATCGTCAAGCAGCTTCGCGACGGTGAACGCGAGCTCGCTCAACGCAACCTCGAGCTCGTCGAGGCTGGGCGCGCAAAAAGCCAATTCATGGCCAACATCACCCACGAGCTACGCACGCCCATCTACGGCATCGTTGGGCTCGCAGATGTTGTCGACGCTGGTGTCTATGGCCCCGTCACCGACAAGCAACACCAGGCGATGAACGATGTTCAGCAGAGCGCTCAATCGCTCCTACAACTCATCGATACGCTGTTGCTCCTCGCTCGATCAGAAGCATCGAAGCTCGAGGTAGAGCTCAGCGAGGTCGCCCCCAATGAGCTCGTTGAATCTGTCATCGCCAGCACGCGATGGATGCTTGGTCGCAAGCACCTCGATATCGGCGTCGAGATTCAACAGCCCTTGCCCACGATGCGCACCGATCGCGGAAAGCTGGTGCAGATCCTGGTCAATTTGCTTTCAAATGCGATCAAGTTCACCCCCGAAGGCGGAGTGATCGTCGCGCGCGCTTGGCACGACGGCTCGACCGATCAAATCGTTTTCGAAGTCCAAGACTCGGGCGTGGGCATCCCTTCTGGAGAGCTGCCGCGAATCTTCGAAGCGTTCCGTCAGGTCGATGGATCGATCTCACGAACCTACGGCGGCGCCGGGCTCGGCCTCGCCATGGTTCGGGATCTCTGTGAGCTGCTTGGCGGCGACGTCTCTGTCGAAAGTCGAGTGGGCCAAGGTTCACGTTTCACCGTCAATTTGCCTCGCGAAACGGTGATGCCCAAGGCTGAGAGCACTGCGCTTGCCGCAGAGTAATCACTTCGTTCGTGAGGCGATCTCAGATCGCCACAGTGCGCTCGTCGTCATCGCTGTTTGCGTTTGAAAACCCATCTGTTTCTGCATCATCAGCAACTGCGCAGCGCTCAATCGATCGATGTCTGCGGCGATAGCCCAGCCCGAACCTGACAGCCTGCACATCAAACACTGCGAGACAGCAAGCACACGTGAGCCCTCTGCACAGGCCGCCGTCTCGTACCCGTTCTGCTGATCGCTCTTCAGCTTCTTGAGCGCACACCCGCTTTCGTGCTGAACCGTGAAGCGCCGGTTAATCACCAAAGCGACACGCTTGTCAGTGCCGCACCCAATCACAACGTTGCCGTCTTTATCCTCGCTACATGGCTCACCCAAGCGCGGCACCGGCTCCGGCGGGGGAAAGCTATCCGCTCGCATCACTCCGCCCTTCTTGGGTGGGCTTGACGTTGGTGGGCTAGATGGCGGCGAGTCGCTCGTCACTGGCTTTGGTGCAGTCGTCTCGCTCGCGACTGCAGACGACGGAGCGACTTTGCTCGTGGTGCTTTGAGGAGCGGTTGAAGCACTCGCCAGCGGGGCTCGTGCGCCGGTCGAAGGGCTCGCCACGGCTGGGTCGGGCGTTGCTTCGGTTGTCGAGCCGCACGCGCTCGAGAGCAGGACAATCGTGACGAAGCCAAATTCACGTAGGATCGAGCGCATATCAAAAGTATATTCAGAAGCGACCCATGGGGGGTATTCCGATTCATCCGTGGCCTGTTCGACTCGCTCATTGGGTCGGAGCGTTCTCGCTCTTCGCCATGGCGGGCAGCGGGCTGCAGATCTTGGGTGCGTACCCGTATCTTGGGCCGCGTGGAGATCTCGCAGCGTGGTACCCGCTCGCTGGGTGGCGACCGCCAAGCCTGGTTCGTGTGGGCGGTTGGCTCGGAGGTGCTCGCGCATGGCACTTCACCGCCGCATGGACACTCCTCTTCGCAGCGCTCGTGTACGCAGTATTTCTCGCGCTATCAGGCGAGTGGCGAGCGCGATTCTTCATGCCTCGACGAGACGCGTCGCACGCTTGGCAAACGCTCAAGGGCTACCTTCGCCTTGCGCCGATGCCCACACCCAACCCGGCCATCACGGGCGCGTACAACGGTCTTCAACGCGCGGCGTATTCGATCGCGATCATTCTGTCGTTCATCGAGGTGCTCTCGGGTCTGGTGATGTGGAAGCCCGTACAGCTCTCGTCACTGGGGTGGTGGATGGGCGGATACGACGGAGCGCGAGCCATTCATCTGCTTGGTCTCTTCGCGCTCGGGGCCTTCGTCGCAGGGCATCTGATCATGGTGCTCGCACACCCGAAAACACTCTTCGAGATGTTGGGTGGCGGTACACGTCGCCCGATCGAGCCAGTCGATCTCGAGCCGTCATCTGCCGCACGAACGCAGAGCGCAGACGACCCTTCTTCAAGCACGGGTAAATCGATCGATGGCTGACTTTGGCGAAATCTCACGACGCGAGCTTCTGGCTGCACTCGGGGCGGGCGTTGGGTTTTCTCCTGCTGCCACCACCGCCTCCGGGAGGTTGCAACGGGCGCGCTCCGATGCGTGGCGTGTTGGGCGCCGCCAACGATCTCAATCAACGCGTTCAGCGATCGCTCTTCTCGCCAAACAAGCTCGCGCCCGATCCCGGTGAGCGAGCGATCACCCCCGCGAGTGGATTCCCCACGTATTTTCATGGTGAGATGGCACCTGAAGCCCCCAATGGTTGGGCGTTGAAAATCGGCGGAATGGTGGAACACCGCTCGAGCTTACTCTCGACGATCTCAAACGTTTGCCGCGCACCGATATGCGTGTTCTCATCACTGCGTCGAGGGTTGGTCTGCCATCGCCGCGTGGCACGGAGTCACCGTGAGTGAGCTGGCGCGCATTGCGGGCGCTGACCCTCGCGCAGGGTTCGTAGAGTTTCGATCGTTCGACAACGGGTACTACTCGTCGTGGGATCGCGAGAGCGCGTTTCATCCGCAAACCATCGTGGCGTACGGCATGAACGGCGACCCACTACCTCCTGGGCACGGAGCCCCAGCAAGGCTCTACGGAGCAACCAAGCTTGGCTACAAAAGCGTGAAGTACCTCACCGAGGTTTTGTTCATGCCGAGCGCGTCAGGCGGCACCTGGGAAGACCTCGGCTATGAGTGGTTCGCAGGCGTCTTAACGCTCAGACGTTTCACTCGCGAGACACACCATCAACGTGCCGAGCACCGCGGCGGCAACGGTTTCAGTGCGCAGCGTAAGTGGGCCCAAACGTGTCGACACCCATCCATGCTCGATCGCGAGCGTTGCTTCTTCGTGCGACAGACCGCCCTCTGGCCCAACGACGAATGCGATCGAAGCAAGAGCTTCGGCCCTCGGCAGCAACTCTCGAAGCAACGTCTCACCCGTGGGCAACAAGATCAACTTGAGGTCAGCCTCGAGTGAGGTGAGCACATCGACAAGAGTCGCCGGCTCGTCGACCGATAGGGCTTCATCGCGACCACACTGACGCGAAGCCTCGACTGAAATTCGCCTCCAGCGCTGCGAACGCTCAGCAGCGCGATCGGCTTGTTTTACGAGACGTACGATCGATCGCTCTGACTCGGCGGGCACGAATCGAGTAGCACCCAGCTCGGTGGCGTCTCGAACGATCGAGTCCATCTTTTCGCCCTTCGCGAGACACTGCACGATCACGATCTCGCGCGCCCCACGAGCAGAGCTTCGCTGCACCTCAGTGACGTCGACAAGCACGTGACCCTGATCAATCGAAGTGATTCTAGCGATCGCCTTGGTGCCCTGGGTGGGCTCGAACAGCTCGAGGAGATCGCCAACCGCCCTACGATGAACGCGAGCCACATAGCGCGAAGTCGCCTCGTTCAGCTCGAAAGAACCCACGCGAAGCTGGTCGACCGGAACTCGTAGTGCAGAAGACATGAGGATGAACGCTGAGGAGAAATCTGCCGTGATTTCTCGCTGGAGGCACTACTATCTCGCGGTGCGAAAACGAGCGAGACGCGCTGTTACCATTGCCTCGATCACCACGCTCGCACTCGTTGGCTCGCAGGTGCTCGCTGCGAGGATTCCGCCCAAGGGTGGAGAGGCTCCGCCCGCAGAGCCTGCTCCATCAGGAACAACGGGTGGCATCGTCGTGCTCAAGAGCCCCGGGCCCGCGATGATCAAAGTGGGAGCAGGCACCTTCACGATGGGCTCGCCTCTTTCTGAAACAGCCGAGGCGCACAAGCTCTGTCGAGGCGACGCAAACAACGGGGCGTGGTGTGATCTCGCCGTTCTTCGCGACACCGCGTTGTTTGGCGAAACTCAGGGGCTCGACGATGTGTACGCTCGAGAGCTCGAGCCACACAAGGTCACGCTCGATCCGTTTTGGCTCGATCGCCTCGAGGTCACGCTCGGCGACTACAAGCGCTGTGTCGCTATCGGAAAATGCCAAGCCCTCACGTACACGGCATCGAAACGCCTCGACAAAGACGAGCTGCCCGTCGTGCTCGTGACGTGGGACGAAGCTCGAGCCTACTGCAAGTGGCGAGGAGGTCGTTTGCCAACCGAAGCCGAGTGGGAGCGTGCTGCACGAGGGCTCTCAGCGCGTCGCTACCCATGGGGCAACGGTTGGCTTCGTGGCGCCAGCAACCACGGCGCACTCGGTGTGGTTTCGACCCCGAGTGAGCTTCGATCACTCGGCCGCGGCTCACACCAAATCGCTGTGCTTGAGAGCGACGCAAGCGATGGTTTTCCAGAGCTCGCACCTGTCGGGGAGCTTCCCGGGAGGTCAGACGCCCGATGGTATCGAAGACCTCGCAGGGCAACGTCGCCGAATGGGTCGAGGACCACTACGACTCACGCTTCGGCCCGGCAGCCGTGACGAACCCTCCGGGGCCTGCAACGGGGCAGCTCAGGGTCATTCGAGGAGGCAGCTACCTCAGCGAGGCAAGCACGCTACGAAGTGCCACTCGCTTTGCTGCATCACCGGGCGATCGACAAAACCTGGATAGGTTTTCGTTGCGCCTCAGACCGTGAGCTTTGAGCGCCACAAGCTCGCCCTGATCAAGCGCGCTCGAAGACGCCGTAATCGACAGGAACACCACGAGACTGAAGGTCTTCGACGAAACGAGGGACAACCCCCAACGTTCGGAACGAGCCTTCAACAGCACCCGAGGTCGACGCTCGGTCAACGCTGAACGTCACGATGTCGCGGAGGGCAAACGACGAGCCCTCAGTACCCATGATCTCGGCGAGACGAATCGCGCGATGACGCCCGTCACGCATACGAGCGACCTCGAGGACGATGTCGAACGAAGAGGCGATCCACTCACGAGCCACAGCGAGATCAAGGCCGGGCTGAGCGGCGCACACCTCGGGCACAAGACGTCCGAGGGCATGGCGAATCGTCGGCGCTCGAACAGCGGCAAGCACCCCGCGAGCCCCTTCGGAAACAGCGGTCAACGCAGCGTGAGCGACGTGACCCGAAAGCTGCCCGATCACGAGTCGATCTGACGGAAGCTGCGACGCCATACGCAACACCAAGCCGCCCGGTTGACCCGAGCTTTCGAGCTGAAGCAACGTCGCATTCGCCACTGAAACAGGTGGCTCTTCGGGGTCTTGCACCGCCACGATTCGCTCGTCGGATGCACCCAACGACGCAAGAGCGCTCAACACCGAAGAAGCAACCGTACCCGGCGCCCCCACAACGAGCACATTCGCCTTCGCAGAGTGAGCAAGGCCCAAGATCGAAGCCATGCTGCGCGAGATGGTACCGTTGCGTACCAAGTCTTCGAGCGACACATCCACACGACGTCGCTTACGAAGAATGAGCACAGGCCCGTGAATCGATACGGGCGAGAGCACCGCGACCAACTTACCCACGCGCGGAATACGCCTCTCGACCAACGTCTCGTTGGGCAGAAGAGGCTGAGCCGCATGCTGCAAACACAACCGAGCGACGGCCCGACGTAGCGACTCTTCGCTCGTGAACGGCGGCTCGATCGGAATCATCTGCCGCCCACGCAACACACGAATGTCGTCGTAGCGAAGCACCTGGATCTCACTGACGTCGTCGTCGTCAATCAGCGGGCCAAGCGGGCCAAGCGACAAGAGCTCGCGCTGCGCATCACGAGAGAGGGCTTCGGTGTCGACACCACCGGGAATGTCTCCCTCTTCGCGGAGAGCCACGACTTGCTCGCGAACCGCTCGTTCGACGCGATGGATGAGCGAGTCTTCTACGGAAGAGCCTGAGTCGAGCGAAGCAAGATCGAGCATCTCGCCGATGCGATCGACCAACGTGGCCAACGCAAGTCGATGCGCGGTGTGCGAAGGCTCGCGAGACGCGCGCGACACGGGATGATCCGCTCGCGACGCTTCACCCAACGCGGGCGCGGGGCTCGATGGAGCAGCCGAGGACGCCGCAGACGGAGTGGAGGGCAACGGCGTCGCAACAGCAGAAGGCATCGACGACGCAGAAGGCGCAACCGCAGGCGAAACCCCCGGAGCCGACGTCGCCGAGACATCAGGATACGAGCTCTGCGGCGGAGGCTGCTGGATGGGCATCATCTGCGTACCCGCAGGCCCACGACCTTCGACTGCCCCGCCCGAGCCAGGACGCGGAATCGGGATCGGAACAGGTGGCCGCGGCACCGGAGGCGACAACGTCGCGCCCTTCGGCGGCATCGATCCGCGATCCTGAGGAACGGGCGCTTGCACCATCGCGCTGGCGTCACCGTTCTGTGAGCTGGGTGGCATCCCGAGCTCTGAAACCGTTGCCTCACGAGGCCCCGGAGCACCGGCTGTCGACTCGGCCGCGAGCACGGTGCCGGGTGTTGGCTCGAACCTCAGAACGAAGTCGCCGACGTAGATCTTGTCGCCCTCACGCACGATCGTGGCAGCCGCTATTTTGCGACCGTTCACGTAGGTGCCGTTGGTGCTCTTGAGGTCGGCGACGATGAAGCGACCCTCGCGAAACGCGAGGCGAGCGTGCTTCTTCGAGACGTTGCCCTTCGGAAGCATGAGGTCGTTGCCCTGGACGCGACCGACGTGGATCTCGTCCCGGTCGAACACCTCGCGGCGTTCGGCTCCGCCCTTCTCACTGATGATGATGGCGAACCCCATGGGTAAGCACGCTACCTGCACGATAGGCGCACTTTACCCCGCGTTCGCCAGCCGCTGTCAATGGTGCGTGGCCGAAAACGAGCAGTTCCTTTTGGCGTGAGCCTGCGCGTCCTTCGATCTCTAGGTTGCCGCAGAGCTCAGAAGCAACAGCTTCGTGGCTACGGCAACCACCCACCACCCCTCACCCAACAACAACGATCACTTCTTCGACAGGGTCGCGACCATCTCGTCGCTTTCTCGTCGCTGCTTCACATCCTTCGAAACCAACGAGAGCAGCTCACCTGCCAACGCAACCACATCCTTCTCTTCGTATCCGCTACCCCGAAGCTCTCGGTAAAAGCTCTTCGCGAGAATCTTCAAGGCAGAAGCAGGCGCAACTTTGTTGGTTTCAATAGGAAGGGCCATTTCGTCTCGCTCTCGAACGTTTGACGCAGACTGGTGCGGCTCAGCGGTGTCACTCGCCGACTCACCAACCCGACGCCGCGCCCATCTGCGTGCATCGTGCCAACGAAGATCCCTACGCGTCAGCGCGTGCACATCGAGAGTAACGCACAAGGCAATCGAACAAGCTGCCACCTCACGTTCGCACCAGCGCGAATTCAGAGGAGCGTCGCAACGAAATCACGAACGAGATCGTCACGAATCGATCACGACATCGCCGCGTTGCGACAGCGCAAAGCGGCAGGAATTCAAAGGGAAAATGCTTCGTCCCGATTCAGTCGTGATCGTGTCGTGATTCAGTCACGAAGGATCAAACAGTGCCCTTCAATCACGGCTTCGGAGCGTCGGAACCAGCAGGGGCTGCAGGGGCTGCAGAAGCCGCTGGGGCTGCTGATGCCGAGCCCGCAGCGTCAGCGCTTGCACTGCTCGCCGGTGGCACTGGGTTGGGCCCGCGCTTGATCGTGATCTTTTTGATCTTCGGTGGCGTCTTCGGCTTGTCGCCACCAGCCATCTCGACGCCCGCGATCTTGTGAATCGTGTCGACGGGCGAGCATTCGCCAAAGATGGTGTAGGTGCCGCGCGAATCGAGATGCGGAGCCGCTGCATCGGTGATGAAGAACTGAGCGCCCGCGGTGTTCGGGCCACGGTTCGCCATGCACAACAAGCCGGCTCGATCGTGGTTCGCATCCTCCCAGATCTCATCCGGGATCACGTACCCAGGCTCGCCCTTGCCGTTACCCAGCGGGTCACCGCCTTGGATCATGAAACCCTTGATGATTCGGTGGAAGGTCGTGCCGTCGTACGCAGGCTTTTTCTCCCACTTGTTCTCGGGGGTCTTCCAGGGGCGAAGACCACGCGCGAGGCCCACGAAGTTCGCCACGTTGATCGGCGCTTTGTCTTCGAAAAGAGCGCAGCTCATCGTGCCCATATCGGTCTCGATGTCAGCGATCAACGTGCCCTTGCCCGTGATGCCTTTGGTCGCATCCGCAAGCGTGAACACACCCTTTGCCGGGTCATCGTCAGACACCTTCACGCTGGCAACTGGCTTCGCTGAAATCTTTACCTTCTCGTTAGGTCGACGCATCGCCGAGCCACGTGGAAGCGCGATGGATGCCGTGGGTCGAAGCCCTCCGCGTGGGCCCTTCACAGCCGATGCGGACGCTGATGCCACCGTCTCTTTCGTCGCGGTGTCGTTGTTGCGGTTGCACGCCACGAGCACAACCGCGGGAACGAGCGCCACGGCTGTAACCATCGTGGCCGGAATCAAGCGTCGAATGATCTGCTGCATCAGAAAGCTCCTTGCCGAAGGTAGGATCTCGGGGACGCTGCTTTGATGCGCAAATCACCCTGGCGTCAAGTGCCTCATCAGAGATTGAGCTGAGCTTTTTGCCCCGCTTTGATGCCGTGTCGCCTTGCGTAACCCGCATTCATCTCGAGCACGTACTTCACTGCGCACGGGTTCGCGCGGCCGTCGTCGTTCATCGTCGGAACGTTCTCGAGAATCCCCGAAATAAAGCCATCTGCCGCGATAAAAAACATGTCGAGCGGCAAGCAGGTGTTGTGCATCCAGAAGGTTCGCGGCGCAGTGTCGTCAAACACGAAAATCATGCCGTGATCCTCGGCCATCTCGCGGCGATACATGAGCCCGCGCGCACGGTGCGGCTCGCTCTGCATCACCTCGATTTCAGCGGTCGGTGAACCCTGCGCCTCGGGGAACGAGATCTTCGCAATGGGCACCTTCGGAGGGCCGCCGTCCGGGTCAACGGGGCAACTCGGATCTGGCCCAGGCTTCACCGGAGGCGGTGCAGCGATCGGCGTCGGGCGCAAACAACGGCTCGCTCGCGCTCGTGCATTGGCAGGCGGATCAGGCTCTGGCGCCTTGTCGCAGTGACAAAGAACAATCGTCGTCAGCAGCAAGGCCGCAACAGAGACACCAAGTCGACGCATGCCGCCTTGGTAGCAGTGCAGGGCCCCCTCGCGCTATTTCTCGGTGCATGCGTCGCGCTTCTCTTGTCGTTCTCGCTTTGTTTCTGCCGCTCCTCAAAGCCTGTAACGGCGAAATTGCTCCCCGTGATCTCGATGGCTCAGCCGGCACCGGAGCTGCCGGGAGCGCCGGATTTTCTGGTCACGCAGGGCACCATCTCGATGCGGGTCACGACGCAGAAACCGACGCCAGCAACGACATCGCCGATGCGTTCGACGAATACATCGACCCTGGTTGCCCCGATGCTGGCCCGGCCATCACCGACTACGCATGTGATCCGTTCAACCCCATTGCGACATGCGGCAACGGGTTGACCTGCATCCCGTATGTCGACGACCCCGTCGAAGAGTGCGGACAAGAGATCTACGGCACCAAGTGCACCCTCGAGGGCTCGGGCGTGCAAGGCGACGACTGTAGCTTTGGTTGCAAAGCGGGCTTTAGTTGTGTTGCCACCGGCCAAGGCGTTCAGTGTGTTCGCGTCTGCCAAATCTCGTCCGGGCAATGCCCAGGTGGGCTCGTCTGTGAGCAGCTCGACGTGCCTGGCTACGGAGGCTGTCTGTGATCAACGAAGAGGCTGTGTCTCGTACGACTCTCTTCTTCTTCGCCATGGCTCTGAGTGCGTGTGGCTCGCGTTCTGGACTGTACATTCCAAATCCACCGCCCTACGAGCCTGACCCTGGCGACGTCGAGTGTTTCGAAACCGATGATTGCCCGGGAAAGAAAGACCCTTGCGGGCCTCAACGATGTCTATCGGGCAAGTGTGTTGCTCAACCCGGATTGGTCTGCGCCGATGACGATCCGTGTACGAACGATCGATGCGACAGCACGGTCGGAGCATGTGTATTCGAGCCGGTTACGCTCGATCTCGATGGTGATGGCCATCGCGCGCCACGGCCCGGCACGAAACCCGGCGACCCCGATTCGTGTGGGGATGATTGCGACGACACGTCGGCATTGGCCTTCCCCGGGCCAGGCTCGATCGAGCTGTGCGACGGCAATGACAACGACTGCAACGGCATCATCGACGACAACTCGGTGTACGTGCTGAGCAACGACGACCCCACACGCGTTTCAGAAAATAGCCTCACGCATGCATCGGCATCTGGCATCGCGTTCGCCTCAGAAACACTCGGATACATCGCTACCTACGCTGGAGAAAGCAGCTCTGGCGACACGGATGTGTACGCGCATCACCTCGATGGCCTCGGCAACCCTGCCGCCTCATCGAGCACCATCAATGCAACCAGCGGCGACGCAAGTGGTGGGGCCATCGTCTGGACAGGCGATCGCTATGGAGTTGCTTGGCAAGATCGTCGCAGCGGCAACTACGAGATCTACTTCAACACCCTCGGGCCCGATGGCGCCAAGCTCGGCCCCGATGTGCAGCTCACACAGAGCGACGACTTCAGCATCAACCCCACCATCGCCTGGAACGGCAATGACTTCTACGTCGCGTACGAAGATCGGCGCTCGGGTGAGTTCATGGTGTATGGGCGTCGCATCGATCTCGAAGGGAAAAACCCAGGTGAAGAGCGTTTGCTCGCCGGTGGTTTTGACCCCAGCGAATCACCCGCGATCGCAGCCGACTCAACAACCGTTGCCATCGCGTACTACAGCGGCACACCCTTCTCGTCGTCGATCAAAGTGAAGACGTTCAACCCCGATCTCAGCCCCATCAGCGACGAGATCTCACTCGGCGGCGGAGACGTCGGACCTCCATCGATTTCACGCAACGGCCCCGACTACGCGGTGGTTTGGGGAGAGAAAACTCCCTTCGCCATTTTTGGTGCCGTGGTGTCACGCGATGGTTCGTTCGTTGCTGAACGCACCCAACTCTCCGAGGACGGAGGTTTCAATCGCTACCCGACCGTAACGGGGTTGGGCGATCGCATCGCGGTGGCCTATGCACGCGAAGAGGATGCTCCGAACGCTGACTACAACATCTATTTCAGGACGTTCTCGAAGACACTTACGCCGCTCGGCAACGCGGTGCCCATCGTCGCGCGAGTTGGTCTCGATCGACCCACGATGACGACCTTGGGCCCACAAGGAGACATCGCAGTGCTGTTCGAAGGCGATGTCGCATCACCCGAGGGGACTCAACGCGCCGTGTTTTTCTCGCGCATGACCTGCAGCGCTCAGTGATGAATCAAGGCGCGCTCGATGTGTGATCGAAAGCGTCGCGCTCAGCGAACGACGGGCTTGAGCACGGTCTTGCCGTCTTTGACGACAACTTCGAAATCGATCTTTTTGCCAGCGTGCTTCTCGGCGAGCTTCGCCGCGGATTCACGAAGGTTACGCGCGAGCCCATCGAAGGTCACCGCAGCGGTCGACTCTTGGCACTTGCGTTTGCTCTCGACGAACTGGCCGTAGATTTCGCGAAGACGACCATCGCTCAAGCTCGTACCAGGCGACAACGCTGCTGCCGCAACTGGAGCAGGTCGCGCGACAGGAGGAGCCACAGGCGCTGGTCGAGCCGGTGCTTGCGGTGCTTGTACCGGAGCAGGCCGCGCCATTGGGGCAGGCCGAGCGACTTGAACAGGCGGTGCAGCAGGCTCTTCGCGCGGAGGGGATCGCATCGGCTCTGCGGACCGCGTCACATCGAGCGTTCGGGCTGCGGGTCGAGGCTGTGCCGCTACTTGCGGAGGAGCTGGTGACGGTGGTCGCGGAGCCGCACCTCGCAAGGTCGGAGCGCGCTCGCCGAGGGTCGGGATCTTCGACGCTTGAGAGAGATCGAGACCAGCAAAGAGCTCATCGTCGTCATCGTCAAAGTTGGCGGATGGCGACGGCGCTCGTGCGGCGGGCGGCGACGCAATCGTAGGCAGCGGTCTTGGTGTCGGCGCGAGCTCAGCACCCGCAGGTATCGAGGCTGGGCGTGCTGGAGCAAGCGGCCGCAACGAGCCAGGCGCTGGGTCAGAGGCTGGCTGTCGACTCGAAGGCGGCGGTACCGACGGACGCGACTCTGCAACGACACCCGTAATACGACCCGATGGCGGCGCCGGAAGCCCTCGTGCGGCGATCGACTGCGATGGCGGGGGTGGAGGCGCAAACAGCTCGTCATCGTCGTCGTGGAAATCAACGTCGAGATCGACATCGGATCGTTCGCGCGGCGCGGGAGCCTGCTCTTCGACCTGAAGGTTCTTGAAGCGCTTCTTCGCTGCAAGCGTGAGTGCTTCGGCACCGAAGCGCTTGGCCGCACGCACCACGTCACGCTTGTACGTGCCGTTTTCGATCTCGCGAATCACACGCTGCCAGTGGGTGGCGTACGTGTTGTAACGCGCAGTGATCTGGTTGAATTTGAAGCGCAACCCGGTGTTTCGGATCTGCTCACGACGAAGCACCGCAAGACGACGATCGACGTCTTTGCGTTGTACGCCAGGCTCGATCTTCTCGAAACCCAAGAAGTATTACTCGTAGAGGGCCCGAAGCCTCTCAACTCGCTCTTCTAGCTCTTTGACCGATTCGAGAGTTGCTCTTCAGGTGTCACGGCAATTCACTTCAGATCTACGCGATCGGTTTGATAAGTGGAAGGACTCTCTCACGCGTGCGCAGAAGTTCAGAGTGGCGTGATTTTTAGATTGTCGAAACACACGAGGGCATCCCAGTCGTTGAAGCCCACGTGGTCGATGACCGAGGCCGACCAGCGGCACCGGATCGGCAATCTCGTGCATACCAACGTCGTTCACATCCCACGAGACCGTGCGACCATCGGTTCGCTCTGATCTTGAAGTGATACATCTGGCCCATCGTGACAGGGCGTTGACGCTCATCATCAGACTTCGGATCAACCTCGAGCAACCTGCGATCGGCACCGTGCTCATCAAGCCGAGCGAGCACGTGCAGTGGGTTCTTCCAGCCACCCAGAATCGCCAGATACGAGGTTGCGTTGTTGTAGCTGGTGCCCGTCGCACCGCTGACACCATCGCCCCAGACCTCGACTTTGAGGTCACCGTCTTTGACCTTCGAAACCGCATCGAATTCGATTCGCGCGTTGACCGGTAGTTTTCGCGCAAGCCACACACCCCGGTTGCGGGCTTTTCTCCGCAGGCACAGCCCCATCGATGATACGCCAACCCACCGAGGGCGCGACGGCGTGGTCGGTGCCCAACGTTGTGCGCTCGAAGTTGTCTTCGAACACCTCGGTCAGAGGCGGATCATTCGGAAGCTGCACTGTCGACGACGAGCTGGGTTGAACCCGCTGCGGAGGCCGGTTTTCGAGGTCGAAGTCGAGGTGGACGTGCTCGTTGTCGACACCACCATCACGAGTCGATGACGACGGAGGACCATCGGGAATGCCCCGCCAAACCAACGCCAAGGCCACCCCAAACGCCAACGAAAAGCACACCGAAGAGGTCACGCCAAAGGCCAACCCGCGACGCACCGAAAGCAAAACCACTTCGCGCCATCACGAGGTCACTTGTCTCCGAGCGCAACGATCGCTCCATCGCGACACGACAACACCACGCGAGTCGCGTCGGCCGTCAGACCAAGCGGGTCAGCACATGGGCTCTTGTCGGTAGATGCCACGACGGCCCCTGCGCGAGCCAACCCAACACCTGCTCGATCTCTCGCAAACAACACCGTGCCATCATCAGCAGCGATCACAGGAGGGCCACCACTCGTGTAATCAGACGAAGGTGCGGCGGGTGGCTCGAGAATGGCCCGGCTCTTCTCTTTTCCGTCGGCACCAATCTCGAGCAACGCACCCGAGGTGTTGGTGATCCAGAACGAGCCATTGGTACCCAACGCAGGCGTGCCATCGAGCGCGATCAAGACCGAGCTTGGGCCCGCCTTGTAGGAGCCCGTACCGAGATCGAAGAACACGGTGTCTTGAGAGCCAAGCACCGCAAGCAGCGTTCGTTGATCGAGCAAGACTCCACCCGTCGGAACCCCAGAGCCCACGCTTGGTGAAGGTAGTGATCCGATGATCTTGGGCGCATCGGGGCGCTTCCACGAGATCACACCACCCTTGTCGCCGAGCATGTAATACGTGTCGCCTCGGGCCATGAGATCCGTCGATGGGGTCTCGGGCAACTTTGCCTGCGCGATGATCTGGCCATCGGTGTCGAGCTCAACGAGCGTTGTACCCGACTGGATCACGACCCCGCCCGACGTGCTCGGAAGCAAGCTCGAGGGCGAAAGCCCCTGCGGCAAATTGACGTGATATCGCTGCGTGCCCTGTGCCGTGAACGCGTAGCAATCACCCTTCGACGTCACGAGGATTCGATCGTCGTTGGTCGTGATCACAGGTGGCTGCGAAGGCGGGTCAGAGATCCGAGTTTTTCGTTTCTCTTTGCCCTCGCGATCGAGCTCGAGCATCTCGCTGCCAGAGATGGCGATGATGTCTCCGTCGCGAGAAACGACGTGCGTCATATCGACGCCACCACGCACCTTGGCTCGCCAGAGCTGAGTGAGCGCTGACGGCAATTTCGCTACGTGGTTGGTGCGCCCGCGATCGCCTCGATAAACGACACCACCCGAAGGGTTGTCATCGAGCCGGATCAACCGCGAATCGCCGGTTCGAACCTCGTCAGCGCTCGCATCACGAACGAGCGCTCCACACACGAGAGTGAGCGATATCGACAGAGCGCAAAGCGAAAGGCTGGGGCGCATCGGGCTCATGGTACAGGCTCGAGGCGAACGTGGTAGCGCTCTGTGCCTGCGCGCGGAATTTTCACGGCAGACGAAGACCACGGGTCACGCGCTAGCTTGAGCTGAAGACAGGCAGAAGCAGGCGCATCACTCGTTTGAATCGTGGGGCTCGACCAGGGGCTGTGTACGTCGCCCTCTACGTCTTTGCCCTCGACACCCGCACGGTGCACACGAACCACGACACTTTTTGCCATGGGGTCGAGCGTGGCGATCTCGAGCACACTGCCCGCATCACGAGGCCGCTCGACCGCATCTCGAATCACCCATCGTAGTGATCGATGCGATGCCTTTGCCGCCTTCGATGGACAGATCACATCGACGTCGCGCATGAAGCTCAACATGCCTGAAAACTCGGCCCCCACATCGACGAAAGATGCGCTCGCAAGCTCGTCGTTTGGCTCAATCTCGGCAGTTGGATCTATCGCCGTAGAAGCAAAATCGAGCTGATACGCGTCAGAGATACTCTCGTAGACCAACGGTGTCTCGCGCTCGTACGGATCAACATCTTGCATCACCGCGACGAGATAACGACCCGGCTCTACCTTCAGCGCATCGACGACGAAGTCTCGTGCGTAAGCCCCTGTACAATAGCGGGCAATCGGCTCGCTTTGGCCTGCTCGATACAGCCACGTACAGAGCGGTATGTTGGGTAGCGCTGTCGTCGAAAGACGCGCGAGCTCGACGCCACTTGGCACCTCGAACGCATAAAAATCGCGATCGCTCACACCATTCGACAACCGCTTGCCAAGCGTGCCCGAGACCGATCGACCAAACGGGATCTCGTTCGCCTTCGCGGCTTCGTTATTCGGCTCGGTTTCGCGTCCATCGAACGCAGGTGCTGCCGTGGCCGCCAGGAAGGCTCGCGCAGCAACAGCAGCGCCTCCGATCACGGCGCCCGTGATCAACACGCGCCCCACCCAACGCTGTCGATTGAGCTTTCGTTCGTACTCTTCGACCTCATCACGAGTCGCAACCTCTTTGCCTCGAACGGGGCCTGCCTCGAGTGTTTTTTCTAGCCCTGCGATCTGCTGCGTCAGTTGCCGTAGCTGACCCGAATCAAGCAACACGTCGTAGGTCGAGCCTCGCTCAGTACCCAACGCCTCGAGAATCGCTTGCTGAAACGTCTGAACTGACTCGAACCGCTGATCGGTTCTCTTCGCAAGCGCTCGCAAAATGATCTCGTCCGCGGCGCGAGGAATCCCCTCTGTGGGCGCTCGATTCGACGGCGGAACCGGCAGCTCGGACAGGTGCTTTTGAAACACCGCCATCGGGGTGGGCCCGAGAAACGGATTTACCCCCGTCAGCAAGCGATAGAACACCGCACCGAGCGAATAGATGTCGGTTCGGTGGTCGACTTCTTCGCCACGGATCTGCTCGGGCGACATGAAGTACGGCGTGCCCACAATCGCCCCCTGACTCGTCACGTCATTCAGCTCGGGTGCTTCGCGTAGCTTCGCCAAACCGAAGTCGCACACCTTGGCGATCTCGGCGCGTCCGTCGGGGCTTTGCACCAAGAGCACGTTCTCGGGCTTGAGGTCGCGATGAACGATCCCGAGCCCGTGTGCTTCGGCAAGTGAGCTGCAGATCTGGACGATCAAACGAGCCGCTCGAGCGAACGACATGGGGCCATTGCGAACGGCTCGCGCGAGGTCGTGACCGGTGACCAGCTCCATCACCAGATACGTCAACCCATCGGCCTGACCAAAGTCGAAGACCTGTACGGTGTTCGGGTGCGAGAGCCGCGACGCGAGCATCGCTTCTCGCTTGAACCGTTTGACCAACGAGCCGTTGTGCGAGAGCTCACCGGCGAGCAACTTCATCGCCATCAGCTTCGAAATTCTCGTGTGCTCGACCTTATAAACGATGCCCATCCCGCCCGATCCGATCGGAGCGAGAAGTCGATAACGATCCGCGACTGTCAACCCAACGAGTGGGTCAGCAAGCGGGCGAAACGAGGCCGGATCTTCATCGTCATCGAACACCAATCCACGCCGACTTGCAGGAGCGGGCTCGTCAGGCGAGCTCAACGTCGGAACAAGACTCGCCGGCGCAGTGGCTCGCAGCGCCGAAACCTCGGTTCTGCTGCTTGGCGGCGGGTGGATGCTCATGAGCCTCGCAGGATGAAGTCAGCTTCAATGGCCGGAACCCACCCGGTTGCTCCGCTGACCCCGCCTGTGAGATGCCCGTAAATCTTGATGCGTTCACCGCTTTTGAACGTTCCGCCACCGGGCACGACGACCCTCGCAACACAAGGTGTCTTCGCGCATCCAGAACCCACGTTGAGCACCAACACTGTCTGGCCACCACGCGTCGCAGCCTCGGCGATCTCGCCCTTCCAAGCGACGAGCTTACCGGCACCAGCGAGCTCGGGCTTTGCTCCGCTGTACTCGGTAATTCCCTTGGATTCATATTCACGAGCCTCGGTCGAAAGACTCGCAACTCGTCGCACGGTCGCACGAACGGTTCGCGGAGCCTGCGGAGGCAACGACGATCGAATCGTGATGTCTTGGTTGCCCACGGCCGCCACATCGACTCGCGAAAGAAAAGTGCCGTCAGCGCCCACCGAGACGGCATTGCCGTTGATCGTCACCGCTGCGCCTTTGATCGATCGACCCGCAACAACGACCTGACCTGTCTCGATGACCGTGGTGGCGCCGGGAGAATCGATCACGAGTGGAACCACCCCCAGATGAGAAATGGTGAGCGAGCCGTCGACCGGTTTACCGCCCGCCACGGCGATGGTGTACGCGAGCTGTCGATCGAGCGGACGGGTCTCTTCAGAAGGCCCTGCAACCTGATCAGCGACATCGAGTGTCCATGCGCCTTTGCCCTGCGCATCGAGCGCGACAGGCTTGCCTTGCACCGTGACTGACGAGCCTGGTGTCGCTTCGACCAACACACGAAGCGAAGGGCTAGGCTCTTGAAGCGAGGTGAGATCTGGCCAGATTCGATAGGCGAGCGGCACATCGAGCGTCACGTTTTCATCGCGCCCTGAAGACGGTCGATCGATCTCTACCTCGAGCCGATTCGGGCCCACCTTCAACGGCACTGGCAACGCAAGGTCGGCAACACCCGAGGACGAGATCGAGGACGCTCCACCCTTGATCGTCATGCGAGTGCCATCGGGGCAGCTCGCACAAGTCACGTGCAACACCTCTTTGCCTACCGCGTCGAGCTTGGGCTCGGCAACGATCGGTGTCGCGTTCGGCAAGAGCAACGCCACAACGCCCGCTGCGACCGCAAGCGTGGCAGCCCCGATCAGCACGAGAAACCAAGGTCGTTTCGTCAGCGGAGGCAACGGCTTGGCCACCTGACGCACACGCTTCTCGACACGACCGGTTTGCTCGACGACCTCTTCGTAGGTCTCTTCGACGTACTCGACCTCTTGTGTGAGCGAGGGGAAGGCGATCCCCATCAACGTCTTTTTCGCAGAGGCTTTGGGTACTGCAACGCCAGGCGGAATCACTGGCATCGCTTGCATCACCATCGTCGAGCCAGACTGACCACGAGCAGAGCCTGCGGGCATGCTTGGTGGAGCCATTCCGGCACCCAACGTCGGAGGAGCCGCACCCAGCGAAGGCGGCGCAACAGCGGGATCGATCGGCGCGATACCCGGCATCGCCACACCGAGCATCGTCTTCTTCGAGAGCCCTCCCTGCGACACCATGGCTGTCGACGGAACGGGCATTTGCGGCATCACTCGCGCATCCGGGATCGGCGTCGCCGAAACAGCCGGAGCAGGTTGAATCACGACCGCAGGTGGTGCTGAGACGGCGGGGCCGGCCGGGGGTGGCTCTGCTCCGCCACTTGGCTTGGTCGAGACCTCATTCGGCGAGAGCTGCATCGGCGATTGCACCTGAGCCAATGCAGGAATGGGCAACGCACCAACGCCGATCATCGTTTGTTTCGCCAACGATCGAGAGGCACGAGAAGGGGGCGGCTCATCGCGCTGCGGAGGAACCGCCGACGGGATGGCCCCGGTCGCGCTTGCTCCACCTGGCGAGAGCACGGTCGGAGGCGTGGCCATCGACGCAGACGACATGGTAGCGACCGGCAAGCTCGCGGGCGCATCGGTCGGCCCGGGCATCCCGATCATCGTGGCGTTCATCCTCGCGGGTCGACGCGGCTCGGGTGCAGCAACGGGCGCAACAACCGGAGCAGCAACCGGCACTGGGGCTGCGGCGGGAGCCGGTGCAGTGGGAGCAAAAGCTTGCCCCGACGAAACAGCCGTCGTGGCAGCCCCAGCGGGAACCACAGGAGCAGGAGTGAGCACTGTCCCGCACGAGCCACAGAACCGAGGCTCGCCAGAAAACTGAGTGCCGCATTGCGGGCAGAACGCCATCGCGGCGAGTGTACATCGACCCGCTGTTTCGCCATACCGAACGAGGTCGATCCTCGGTTTTTTGGACTTCTTCGTTTTAGGTCGGTATGGGGGGCGAGGTCCCATGCTCGCCAAACGACTCATTCCGTGCCTCGACGTCCAAGGAGGACGCGTCGTGAAAGGCGTTCAGTTCGAGGGCCTCCGCGATGCGGGAGACCCCGTAGAATGCGCAGCTCGCTACGATGCCGAAGGGGCAGATGAGCTCGCGTTCCTCGACATCTCTGCTTCGGTCGAAGCACGCCGAGCGGTGCTCGATGTGATCGCTCGCACGGCTGATGTGCTGCATATCCCGCTGACCGTAGGCGGTGGGATCAGCTCCGAAAGCGACGTTGCCGCACTGCTTCACGCTGGGGCGGACAAGATCTCGATCAACACGTCCGCGGTGCGTGATCCCACGTTGGTGGCGCGATGCGCGGGTCGATGGGGCAGCCAAGCCATCGTTGTTGCGATCGATGCACGAAAGAAGGGCGACATCTGGGAGGTCTTCACTCACGGAGGACGCACCCCGACGGGTCTCGAGGCTGTGGCGTGGGCGAAACGAATTACCTCACTCGGCGCAGGCGAGATTCTGCTCACCAGCATGGACCGCGATGGCACACGAGCTGGGTACGATCTCGAGTTGCTTCGTGCTGTGGTCGACGCGGTGAATGTCCCGGTGATTGCCTCGGGCGGCGTGGGCTCACTCGAGCATGTCGAGCAAGGTCTTCAGATCGCTGACGCAGCTCTCGCGGCGTCGATTTTCCACGATGCGCAGCACACGGTTGCCGACGCGAAAAAGTACCTCGCCGAACGGGGGGTTCGAGTTCGACCGGTGACGCAAAGAGAGGTGGCAGCGTGACTCGAAGCATTCCGGTCGCAGAAGTAATCTCTGCTGCTCGTCTGGGTCTCGCGATGGTCGCAGCCGAGAGCGCTGGCTACGTGATTCTCGGCGCTGTCGATGCGCTTCTCGATGCTCCGGTGGTTGTGGATCCACGAGCAGTCTTGGTTTCAGACGAAGGCACCATCACCGTACGCTCACCGATCGCCGCCACGTCCGAAGACGCAGCGAGCTCGAATCGCAAGTTGCTCAAGATGTTGCTCGGGTGTGTAACAAGCCCGACTCCTGCGCTGCTTGGCGTGGCGTCGCGATCTGGGGGCGACCTTCGTCAGCTCGTGGTCGAGCTCGAAGCGGCGTTGGTGCCGGTCAATCGAGCAGCGGCACGACGAACGCTCGCACGCCTCGCTCGCGAGGGGTTGCGAGCGCTCGATCAGGGAGTGCTCGGCCCTCGTGACAAGGTTGCCGAGCTCGCTGCTGCGGCCACCACGATGGACGCTCGGCCTCGCGCAGTACGAGCACCCGAGCCGGTACACGCCGCACAACCTGCTGCACCCGCGCCCGTCGCTCCACCAGCACCAGCGGCACGCCCGGCGACTCGCTCACCCGCACCATCACGAGTGGCAGCACAAGCAGCGCAACTCATCGAGACGCCGACACCGCGTCGTCCCTCGTTGCCACCCGAAGCGCTCGAGCCGTTTCCTCCGCCCGAGCACTTTGGGCGCTACGAAGTTGCAAGCTCGGTGAAGCCCGCAGCCGACATCGATGATGGGCCAACCCCGATCGATGCCGCGCCGGTGATGGATGTCGCTGAGCCAGAGGTTGATCCAGAGCTTGCCGAGGCGACCGTTCAGTTGCCTCCGAAACCAGCACCCGCTCCCGATGCAACCGATCGTCTGATCGCGGAGTTTGTCACTTCGGATCTCGAGCACGGTCAGCTTTCTGCGTCGTTGAAAAAGCTCGCGGGTCTCGAGCCAACCCCGCCACCACCGGCAATTCGCGAACCGCTCTTTCGTGCTCCACCCGAGCCAGCAAGCGACGCTCGCGAGATGCGAGCTCGTCCGAGTGCCGAAGACACACGAGAATCACTCTCTGCGCTCGTGAGCTCGCCCTCGCCCTTGGCCACCCAAACGCCAGCGCAAGCACAAACGCCCGGTCTCGAGCATCTCACGCGAACTCCGCGCTCGGAGCCCTCGCCACGCCGAGCTGAGCTGCCCATGCTCGACGATGATTCGTTTGGGTTGCGGCCCATCACCCCACGTTCGCAGGCCCCCAAGCTTTCATTGGCTGTGTTGTTCGTCCTCCTTCTCGGAGGCATCGCCGCGACACTCGGAGTGTGGGTTGAGCACCCTGAGTTTTTCGCCGGAAAGAACTCCCTCTCCGTTCCTCGTTGACGTCAAACGAGGCTGCGAACACCATCCGCGCCATGCACCAGCAGAACATGGCAATCCTCCAGTCGCTGATCACCGTGGCTTGGGCTGACGGCAAGGTCGCAGACGAAGAGAAGGAAGTCATCGAGGCGCTGCTCCAGGCTTTCGATGCCTCCAAGGCCGAAGCCGAATTCATTCGCGACTTCGCCAAGACGAAGAAGACGCTCGAAGACATCCCGCTCGATGAGCTACTTGCAGATGACCGCCGAGTGCTGCTTCAGCATGCGGTACTCGTCACGTTCATCGATGGTGTTCAGGACGACAACGAGAAGAAGTTCTTGAACGATCTCGCCGCCAAGCTCGAGCTTCCCGAAGCCGAGCGTGAGCAACTTCTCAACGCAGCCACCGATCGCGCAAAGCGCTTTCTAAGTTTGCTGTAGTGGGTACGTTTCGTCGTCCGTCGAGGGGGCTTCTCGATCGAGGCGATCGCGATGAAACACGTACCGGTTTCACCTGGTTTGGTGTCACCGGTGTGATGTTTTTTGTCTCGTCGATCGCAGTGGCTGCTTGTGGCTCGTCAGACTCGCAGTCGCCATTTTCAACAGGCGGCACTGCGGGTACATCGGGCACGGGCGGAACAAGCGGAACGGGCGGAACGGCAGGCTCGATCGACGGCGGGATTCTCGGACGCCCGTGCATCGTCGACAACGACTGCGACGACGAGATCGACTGCACGAACGACGTTTGCGATCCCGATACCAAACGGTGCAAACCCATCGCAGACGACAGCAAGTGTCAGGACACGCTCTATTGCAACGGGGCTGAGGTCTGCGATCCGAGCGCAGGGTGTGTCGCAGGCAACGCGATCGACTGCAGCGACGACAGCGCTTGCACGATTGATCGATGCGATGAGAGCACGACGCTTTGCCAACACGAGCCGCGTGATGCCGACGGCGACGGCGACGTTGACAGTCACTGCGGCGGCGGTGACTGCGACGACGCCAACCCACTCATCAGCTCGAAGGTCAACGAGATCTGCGGCAACGCGATCGACGACAACTGTAACCAGCAGATCGATGAGCAACCCTGCGATGCAGTGGCCAACGACACATGCTCGACCGCTCTCGAGCTCAGCGGACCAGGCTCGTACGCCATGTCGACAGTGGGTGCCGTGCTCGATCAAGCCGCGAGTTGTTTGTCGTTCGGCTCGGGTGCAGGTCGCGATGTCGTCGCTGCGTTGACGATCCCACCAGGCGCCTCTCAACGTGTCGATGCCCGAGTACGGGGCGCATCAGGCACGGTGGGCGTTGCTCTGTTCGGCACATGCGGAAACCCTTCACGCTTCTGAAATCGCGTGCAGCCCTAGCTACGTCACGATCGGCAATGGCTCACTGTCGGCCATCCGAGCCTATAGCGTGCCGCCTGGCTCGTACCCGATCTTCGCGTACTCAGAGCCCGCGCAGTCGTTGACGCTCGATGTTTCGCTCTCACCCGCGGAGACTGCCCCATCGAATGAAACCTGCGGTACCGCGGCCCCCTGATCACACCAGGGCAATCGGTGATCGCTCCGTTGTTCGGCGTAACGCAAGACCTCGCCACCACGTGCGTCGCGGCCACCGGAGATCTCGTCTACGTGCTCGACCTCGACGCGACGTACGACGTGCGTGCGTTTGCCAACGCGAGTGATGGGCAGGCGAATCTGTCGCTTTCGGTTCGAGACGAAACCTGCGCAAACCCAGAGTCAGAGATCGGATGCCTCACGTCGAGCCCGATCTCGTTGCTCACCCGAAGCGTTGGGCCAGGCAAGGTCTACTACTCGATTCGAGCCGCTTACCCGATCGATGCGTCGCTGTTGCTCTCACTCGAGCCACCCACGCAGAAGCCTGCCGATGATGTTTGCGCGACAGCGCCGAGGTAGTGCCGAACGTTCGCGAATCGCTGAGGCTTTACCGACTACGCCGATGATGTTTCACTGTGCGTAACGGGTCTGCCTGATTCCTTCCAGACGCTAACGCTCAATGAAGCGTCAGACGTTCTCGCCATCTTGCGAACCGCTTCAGGCAGATCGCGCTTCGGTCTGATCGTCGAAGGTGCACATGCGACGCGCTGACGAATGTCGCTTGTACGATTGCGGGGTCATCACCGATTCGCGCGGCTGCATACGGGCTCGCAGCCGGCACGTATCATGTGGTGACTGAAACCGATGTGGGCGGAAGCGGAAGGCGCAGCGTGCTGGTTCGATCGCCTCAAGCACCGCAGCTCGTTCCGTTTGCCGACGACTGCGCAGGGGCGTTTGCCATCCCTTCTACGGGGGGTCGTTTTCAAGGCAACACGAGCAACGCGAACGCGCAGTACAAGGCGGGTTGCGACCTCGGGAGTGTCACTGGGTTCGGGGCGCCCGAGCAGATCCTCACGCTCACGCTCGATGCGAAGAAGCGCGTCGTGCTCGATGCGCGGGGTAGCTCGTATGCGGTGCTACTCGATGTTCGACAAGGGCCCACCTGCCCAGGCACCGAGGTGAACAACGGCTGCACGATCAGCAGCGGCACCCAGCGAGCGTTTCTCGATCTCACGCTCGAGGCGGGCACCTACCAAGTTCAAGTCGACGGTTACAACGGGCAATCAGGAGCATGGTTGCTCGATGTGTGGGTCGTTGATCCGTGAGCGAGTGTGACCTGTGTTAGACAAGTTGTATGGCGTTTGTCGTCGAAGCAGAGCGAGTGATCCGCGCACCACGCGAACGAGTGTTCGAGGTCGCAACCAGCAACGAGACGCTCATCCGTTGTTTTCAAGGTATCAAGCCGCTGATTCCAGGCATCGTCGAGGCCACGATCGAAGGCGGCGGGCCCGCAAAACCGGCTCGCTCCGACCCGTGAAGCTCAGCGATGGCACCAAGATCAAAGAGCGGATCTTGTTGCTCGAGGCCCCTTCCACACTTCCACCGCTACGACATGTTCGAGATGAACCTCCTGCAACGGTTGATCTGCACGAACATGATCCTCGGTGGCGCTTTCTCCCGAAGAGGGCAGCAACACGCGCATCACGTGTAGCGATATGAGAATTTTTGCCTCACCGGCGATGCTGGTCGACCGCTCACCTGGTTGGTGAGTCAGGCGTTCCAACGAGCGATGCAGCGCTGCCTCGACAATCTCACCGTCGAGTGATGACCCATCGTCGATCGACTCACAGACACACTGTCAGGTTAGTGGCACGCAATCTCGTTGGAGCTCGCCTGGCGTCGTCAGGTGCCAACCCGTCGATGAGCGTCGGGTCGATCGGCTGCTTCTTTCCCTTCGCGAGACGATTCACAGTCACGTGAACGTGCGACTCAGGCGAAGGCGAGCACATGCCTTTCGCGTTGCCAGTACAACCCACGCGACCGATCACCTCGCCTGCACGTACGGGCCTGGGGCCCATCGACAGCTTGCGATTGTCGTCGATCAGATGCGCGTAGATGATCTCGTGCTCGTCGTTGTCAGTGCACGTGCCCGAATTGTTCTTCTCGACGCGCGGATGGAACTTCACCTTCGCGTAAAGACCGTATCCACCTGGGTCTCGAGAGTACGAAAGCGTGCCATCAGCCGCCGCGTGAACAGGCGTATTCGTGGGCGCCGAGATGTCGACTCCGCCGTGAAAGCGATGGCCTCGTGACTGACCAAAACCACTCCATTTCGGGCAGTGTTTGAACGTGCCTTTGTTGGGGCTTCGGTACGATGTCCGGAAATGCAGCGCGCCCTCGATGGGTGGAACCCACGAGCTTGCACAGCGAGGCAGAGGGTGCGGAGGCGGTTGTGGCGCGGGGTTGTGCGTCGGAACAATCAACGGCACCGGCGGCGGCGCTGGCAACGCTTGAGCGGGGACGCCAGGCAATGCTCCCGCAGCGGCAGCAGCCGTGGGAGAGACCAACCCGTGCATCGTCATCGAGGCGCGCGCGAGGATGCCACGACGCTCGGGGGGAGCTGTCCCCAACGCCAACGTGGGGATCGCTACGATACCTCCGAGCAAGAGCCCACAGACCGCCAAACCACGGATGGCCAGAACGCGCCGTCGCATCGGGAACGGGGGTAACAGAGGGCGTAACAATCACGCTAATTATCCGCCGAGATCGTGTAGCCTCGCGGCTCGGTGCCCCGGGGGAGCCCGGGTCCTTCCGAGTAGAATCCGCGCCTAACACGCTCGACCCGAGCGTTCGTGCATAAGGAGCCGCCCGCAATGCCGTCTGCCCCCAGGAAGTTCGAGACCCTCGTCGATCTGTTCGAGAAGAGCTGCGCGTCGTTCGCAAGCCGCGAGCTGTTCGGCACGAAGAAGAACGGCACCTGGACATGGACCACCTACGCTGAGATGAAACGCTTGGTTGACCGCGCACGCGGTGGCCTCGCAGCACTCGGGGTGGGCAAAGGAGATCTCGTCGCCATCATCTCGAACAACCGTGTCGAGTGGGCGGTGTTGGCGTATGCGACCTACGGGCTCGGCGCGGCGTTCGTGCCGATGTACGAAGCGCAGCACGAAGAAGAGTGGCACTTCATCGTCGAAGACTGTGGCGCCAAGGTGTTGGTGGCAGCGAACCGCAGCATCTTTTCGAAGGTCGAGCCGCTGCCGTCGAAGATCCCGACGCTCAAACACGTGGTCTGTCTCGAGGGCGCCGAGAGCGACCCGACCTCATACGCAAACCTGCTCAAGGTAGGCTCAGAGAAGCCTGTCGAAGCGATTCATCCGTCCGAGAAAGACACCAGTAACTTCATCTACACCTCGGGCACGACGGGCAAGCCGAAGGGTGTGGTGTTGAGTCACGGCAACATCGCCTCGAACGTATCGGCGGTGCATGAGTTCTTCCCCATTACCCCCGAAGATCGAACGCTCTCGTTCTTGCCGTGGGCGCACAGTTTTGGTCACACGTGCGAGCTGCACTGCATGCTGAGCATGGGTGCATCGATGGGCTTGAACAGCGACGTGTCGAAGCTGATCGACGAGCTCGCTGAAGTGAAGCCGACGATCTTGCTCGCCGTGCCTCGCATCTTCAATCGCATCTACGATGGTGTGAACAAGCAGATGGCCGAGCGAGGTCGCATGATCGAGTCGCTGTTTCATTCGGCCATCAAGATCGCGGGCAAGATCCGAGACGGGCAGCCCGTGGGCCCGCTCGATCGCGCGCAGCTCGCATTGGCCGACAAGATCATGTTCACCAAGGTGCGCGGTCGTTTCGGTGGACGCTTGAAGTACGCGATGTCGGGTGGTGCGGCTCTCTCGAAGGATGTCGCCCAGTTCATCGACAGCCTCGGCATCATGGTGTTCGAGGGGTACGGCCTCACCGAGACGAGCCCGATCGCTTCGGCCAACTATCCGAACAACCGCAAGATCGGCAGCGTCGGCAAACCCATCAACGACGTCACGTTCGAGATCGACGCGTCCGTGCTCGATCGCGACGACAGCGATCGCAAGCAAGGCCCAGTTCAGGGAGAGATCGTCATCTCGGGCCCGAACATCATGCAGGGCTATCACAACCGCCCCGAAGAGAACTCTGCGGTGCTCTTCCCGCACGAGCCGTATCCGCGCTTCCGAACGGGCGACATGGGCTACATCGACGCCGACGGGTTCGTGTGGATCACGGGCCGAATCAAGGAGCAATACAAGCTCACGAACGGCAAGTACGTCGTGCCCGCACCGCTCGAAGAAGAGCTGAAGCTCAGCCCCTTCATCGCGAACATCATGATCCACGGCGCCAACAAGCCGTACAACGTCGCGCTGATCGTTGCTGACCCCGATGCGCTGAAGAAGTTCGCCTCCGAGAACGGTCTGTCGGGCTCTCCAGATGAGCTCGTGAAAAACGATCGCGTGAAGACGCGCTTCAAGGAAGAGCTCGAGAAGTACAGCGCCAACTTCAAGAAGTTCGATCGCGTCGAGAAGTTCGCGTTGATCACCGAAGACTTCACCACGCAGAACGACATGCTGACGCCGTCACTCAAGCTCAAGCGTCGCAATGTGTTGAAGAAGTGGAGCGATCTGATCGAGTCGCTCTACTGAGCTTCGCTCGCGATCTCGCGGCCCGATTAAAATCAACGAGCCGAGTGGATCAACCTCACGGTGATCACTCGGCTCGTTGGCGTTGTGGCGATGGTGTTGTTGGTCGCGAGCTCAGAGCGCGCACTGCCACGAGAGCGTGTTACCCACCGGCCCGCAGTAGCAATACGTGTTGGGCGAGTAGCTGCAGCCAAGACCGTTCTGCGATGCGTCGCAGGGCTGGCCGGGCATGGGCGTATTGGGCGGGCACGATCCAGAGGAGCCACCCGTGCCGCCTGCGCAGCTATCCTGGCAATACATGAAGCCATTGTTCTGGCAGCTACACGAGATCCAGCAGCCGTTCGAATCGCTGTACGAGCAGCCTTCGCCAGGGTTGCAGCTCGCGCCCGTGTAGCAGTTGGCGTTACCGCCTGCGCCTGCTGCGCCGCCCGAGCCAGAGCAAACGGTCGAGCACTCGTTGTATCCAGTCGAGCCGCACGAGCACGACTGATAGCAGCCATCGGGCCCCACGGTCGACGCGCAACCCGTACCTGGTTGGCAAGGCTCACCGGGGTAACAGGTATTCGGCGATCCACCTGTGCCTGCACTGCCACCCGTACCCGGGCATGCTTGCGAGCACGAGTAAGAACCGTTCGCGGTACACGAGCAGTAGTTCACGCAGGGCGTACCAGGAACTGGCGTCGAGCACGATGGGCCCTGCGTACACGGATACCCGTCGTAACAGCCACTCGGAGCACCTGCGTCACCGCCCCAACCCGCGCTGCCTGCACTGCCAGCAGATCCAGCAGAACCTCCCGGGCCGCCTGCGCAATAACCAAGCTGAGCGCAGTCAGCGGTACACGACGAAGGCTGACCTTGCGCATCACATGCGCAGTACGACGGAATACACGGCATCGGAGGATCGCCCGGCGATCGCTGCGCCCGCACCGGTCGCGCCCGTGCCGCCTGCCATCACACAGAAACCTCCGCCACAGTCAGCGTCACCACGACAGTAGCCAACGGGTGGCTTTGGCGTGCAGTCGTTGGGGTTGCCCGCAGTGCCCGCCGAGCCCGATGATCCTGCACTGCCCGCAGACCCTGCGCTCCCCGAATTGCCTGCGGTGCCCGATGACCCTCCGCGGTTGTCGGCGACCTCGCCTCCACAGGCGATCAGCACCAACGCAAAGAACCAGCTCCACTGCCTGCTCGAAGGACGCATCGTGCTTGCCATGTGTTTGTCTCCGTCGTCAGCCCGCGAGGGTACGTCAGCGGGCACGGCGCGAACAGCAAGGCATGTACCAAGACAAACTTTCGTTACTTCGTCGGTGAAACACGCGACCCCTCTCGCGCGTCTCGAACCAACCCGGAAAGCTCGATCTGGTTTGTAAGAAGGGTGTGCCGAGATGAGCCACCCTTCTCGCGCTCGTACGCTTCTGGATCAGCGACGACGCTTACGGCTCGTACCGTGAAACCCACGACCCGCGAAGGGGTTCTTCTTTCGCTTCTTCCAGGTCTCGATCGCATTCGCCAACGGCGTTGGATCGGTCGCATCGGTCATCGGAGCAAGCGCGATCTCAGTGACCATTCCGCTCTCGAGAAACTCACCAATCGGCTCCCAATTTTCGATCTCGGCGACGTCGATCACCTGAGCGCCTTCGCTATCACCGGGGATTTGCCAGTTCATGCAAATCGCCTGCGGCTCTTCGAGCATGTCGTTTAGCTGAGCCATGGTCTGCGCGATGATGCGAAGAGCACGCGAGCGTTCGCCTTTCGGAGCATCCTTGCACTCGGGCAGCATCGACAAGGCGCTATCGAAATACTCGTAAGCCTCTTCGAGCTCCTCCATCTCGGCGTAGAGCATGCCGAGCGAGAACGGAGCATCGAACGCCTCTTCGTCGAGATCACCGACGTTGTCCCAGGCTTCGATTGCATCTTCGACTTGATCGAAGAACTGACAAGCACGCGCATAATCACGCCATGCGTCGGCATCATCAGGGTTCTCGTTCGCGTAGTTCAGATGGTCTTCGAGAATCTCGCTTGGACGTCGACCCGTCTTGCCGCTCTTGAGCTGGATCTCGAGAGGCAGAATTCGGTGAGGCTGGCTTTGACCGCCCATCACACGCGCCGCGCCCATCATCAAGAGTTGCTTGGCTGCCGCATCGAGCTCGTACTCGTCGATCGCACCGCAACCGTAGCAGTGGATCACACGTCCGAGGACCAAGCCGTCCCAGCCTTCACGGGCACACTTCGCGGGGTCTGGGTGCGGGTACACATGAGGCACGACTCGCGAATCGGCACGACCGCATTCGGTGCACTTGAACGAGAGACGAAGAGGGCCGTCAGCGGTGCGTCCGAGCTGAGCAAGAGCGGTCTCTTCCTCGATCGTGAGCACATCGACGAAGCCATCCTTGAACATCGCCTCGATGATCTCGGTGAGCTCGAGCGCTTCGAGATCGAGGGCCGAGGTGACGAGGTACGCGTTCGCTTCGGGGCTGAGATCCTTCGCGCGGTTCATTCCGGTACGAAGGGCTTCGATGGCGCGATCCCGGTGCTTCCAGTCGTCCGCACCGATCGCAGCCACAGCGTCAGCAGCCACCAGGACAACACCTGGGTTCTTCGTCTCGCTGAGCACCTTGGTGAGAGGCTCGATCGCCGCTTCGCCCATCGCTTCGCACGCGTCCGTCGCCGCGCCCAACAGAAGCGCGCTCTCGTGCTTTTCGAGCAATGCGACGATCTCTGGAATCGCCTTCACCGCACCAATCGCACCCAGTGTGCGCAGCGCATGGGCAGGGCCCCAAACGCGACGATCGACGGTCGATTCATTGGCGCCCTCGGCAGGCGTGGGGAGCGCGAGCAGCTCAACGTCACCAGCAAGCGCCAGCAGATCGCTCACATCGCTCTCGGCAAACTCGGTGTACGCCGATTCTTCGAGCACACTCGTCTCGAGTGGGTCGTTCAACGTGAGAAGCTTCTGAACCTTGGGCGAATGCTGAGTCATGGGTGCGGCGAGGTAGCGCACTGTTCTCAAACGGCCAACGATTCTCGCTGCTCACGTCGATCCCTCCTGCGTTGCCAGCTATACCCGCGCCACCATGGCCAACCTCGCTGACCCCGCTGAGCAGATTGATCCAGAGACGCTGCTCAACACACTCTCGCGCATCGCCTCTGAAGCCGGAGCCGTCATTCGCGAGGTGTACGCAACCGATTTCAGCGTTCAGCACAAAGGCCCCTCTGACCCTGTCACACAGGCCGATCGACGAGCCAACGAGCATATTTGCTCAGAGCTCGAGCGAGCGTTTCCCGGGGTTCCGATCGTCGCAGAAGAAAGCGCTCCTGAGCGATACGCGGGTTTCGAAATCGCCCCGCTCGCCTTCTTCGTTGATCCGCTCGACGGCACCGCAGAGTTCGTCGCACGCAACGGAGAATTCGTCGTGATGATCGGCCTTGCATCTCAAGGTCGCGCTCTTGCCGGGGTGCTCTTTGCACCTGTGGATGGGCCCACCTGGAAGGCAGGTACGACCTGACAGGCTTCCTCGGTCACGGGCCTTCGAGATCGATCCCGACGGAACCACCCGCGAGATGAAAACCCGCTGTCGTGCCTGCGACATCAGCTCGGCAGCATCGCCACCGCGATCACACAAGAGCCCGCGACTCGATGCGCTTTGACCGAAACACCACCGATGTCGGCGAACGCACTCGGAGCAGCAGGGCTCAAGTGTCTTGCAGTCGCGCGCGGGCATGCTGACGCGTACGTTCACCCCGGCTCGGTCGGTGCTCGTTGGGATGTCTGCGGCCCTGGTGCGATCATCATGGCGGCAGGAGGTCGCATCACCAACGAGCTCGGCGAAGACTTCCGATTCGATCTGCCTGATCTGCGCAACCGCCAAGGGTTGATCGCAACAGCAGGCGGCCCACTTCACGACGAGCTCGTCGCCAAGCTCGCGCGAGTGTGAGCTCATTTACTCTTCATCTGCATTGAGGTGCAGCGTTGGATCCATCCGTTCGTGCAAGATGCGAAGGACGAGTGTGTGGTCTTGAAAGCACTTGTAGAAGATCACGTGCTTTCCCTGCTTGATCGCTCGCAGCCCGGGGCGAACCCACTCGCGACTTTGGCCAAGCGAAGGGTTATCGGCCACGCGATGCAAACAACTCTCGAGCTGATCGAGATAGCGTTCGCACTGCGCTTGCCCCCATGTCTTCAGAGTGAACTCGGCAAGCTCAAACAGGTCTATTTCAGCTCGTCTCGTGAGACGGTAGACGGCCACTGTTTAGCCCCGCGTAAGCCTGAGCCGGGCGCGTACCCTGGCAAACGAATCGCCCTCGGCGACACCACTCGCCTCGCCCTCGTCAATGGCATCACGCAACGAGGCAAGCATGATCGCATCGCGTTCTTTGAGGGCATCCACCGCTGCGGTGATGAACGCATTTACGTCCGCGAAACGGCCGGCTGAGATTTGCTCTTCGACGAAATGTGCGGCTTCTTCGGGAAGGTCTGCTGGCGTTAGCTCACGTGGCATGTCGGAGACTCCTGTCGAAACGACACGATCGCAGAGGCTTTCAAACCCAGCAACCGCCAAGGGTTGATCGCAACAGCAGGCGGCCCACTTCACGACGAGCTCGTTACCAAGCTCGCGCGAGTTTTAAAAAGCAAAACCCTCTCGAGCTTTCGCCATAGAGGGTTGCTCACGAGTCACTCGCGACCACCGGGAGTGACTCGCTCAACTCGAGAGTAACCTCACGAGCAGCCCATCGAGTTGCCGCAGTTCAAGCACTTGTAGCAGGCACCATTTCGCACGGTGATATTGCCGCATCCGTCGCACACCGGGGCGTCGCCCATCATCTCTTCGAGCTGTGCGCTGAGGGCCGATGCTCCGCCGCCATCGAACGAGGTCGAGCGAGACACGAGCTTCTCGACCACATCAGGCATCGCGGCAGGCGGAGGCGACGACTGCATACGTGCGTTGTCGGCAGGGTCAGCAATGTTCGACTCTGGCTTCACGTGAGCAAGGTCGTAACGGTGCAGGTATTCGATCCCGAGCACTCGGAAGAGATAGTCAACGATCGACGTTGCCATCTTCACGTTCGGGTGACCCTCGACCATGCCTTGAGGCTCGAAGCGAGTGAACGTGAACTGCTCGACGAACGTCGACAGAGGCACGCCGTACTGCAGACCCACCGACACCGCCATGGCGAAGCAGTTCATCAACGATCGGAAGGCCGCGCCCTCCTTGTGCATGTCGATGAAGATCTCGCCGAGCGTGCCGTCGGCATACTCGCCCGTGCGCAAGAAGATCTTGTGACCACCCACGCGAGCTTCTTGCGTGAAGCCCGTGCGCTTGGTGGGCAAACGAACGCGCGTACCCGATGGCTTGATGCGCTGCTCGACCTTGATCACCACGGAGGTCGGAGCTGGCGTCGCTGCTGCCGGCGGCGGAATCTCGACCGCTGCAGGCTTCGCTTCGACCTTCTCGGTCTTCTCTTCCTTGTCTTCCTTCTTCGAGGTCGACAGCGGCTGAGATGCCTTGCATCCATCGCGGTACAACGCGACGGCTTTCAGACCGAGACGCCAACCCTCTTCGTAGATCTCGCGAACGTCGTCGACTGTCGACTCGTTGGGCAGATTGACCGTCTTCGAGATCGCTCCCGACAAGAACGGCTGCGTGGCCGCCATCATTCGCACGTGGCTCATCGGGCTCAAGAAGCGCTTGCCGTGCTTACCGCAACGGTTTGCGCAATCGAAGACCGCGAGGTGCTCGGTTCGCAGGTAAGGTGCGCCTTCGATCGTCATGCGACCGATGATGTGCTCCTCTGCCTCTTCGATCTGAGCTGAAGTGAAACCGAGGTGCTTGAGGAACGAGAAACCCTTGCCGCGAACCTCGGGCGTGATCCCGAGTCGAGCGTAGGCATCCTCACCAATCACCCACGAACCGAACGCTGACTCGAGGTTGAACCCACCCGGAATCGCCGCCTCGACCTTCGCGAGATCGTCATCGTTCAACCCTGCTGCCTTGAGCGAAGAACGGTTGATGTGCGGTGCGCCCAACAACGTGTTCGTGCCCGAGACGTACGCAACGATCTCTTGTACCTCGAGTGGGCTGTAACCCAGCTTCTTCAGAGCTTCGGGAACCGACTGGTTCACGATCTTGAAGTAGCCACCGCCGGCGAGCTTCTTGAACTTCACCAGCGCGAAGTCGGGCTCGATGCCAGTCGTGTCGCAGTCCATCAAGAGGCCAATCGTTCCGGTCGGAGCAAGCACCGTCGACTGCGCATTGCGGTAGCCGAACTGCTCACCGAGCGTGACCACGTCGTCCCAATCTTGACGAGCTGCACGCCAGAGTGGCTCTGGGCACGCATCACGGTTGATCTCGTACGACGCATCGCGGTGCATTCGCATCACGCGAAGCATGGGCTCGCGGTTCTTGGCGAAGCCGTTGAATGGGCCCTTGTTGGACGCCATCTCGGCGCTGACCTTGTACGCGTGGCCGCACAGGATCGCGGTCAACGCAGCCGCCATCGAGCGACCCTTCTCGCTGTCGTAAGGGATGCCCAACAACATCAACAACGAGCCGAGGTTTGCGTAGCCCAAGCCAAGCGGACGATAGTCGTGGCTGTTCTTCGCGATGCCCTTGGTCGGGTACGAAGAGAAGTCGACGAGGATCTCTTGCGCCATGAAGAAGATCCGGATCGCGTGTCGGTAACCCTCGATGTCGAAGGTGCCATCCTCGCGAAGGAACTTCGTCAGGTTCAGCGACGACAGATTGCACGCTGAATCGTCGAGGAACATGTACTCGGAGCACGGGTTCGACGCGTTGATGCGATCCGTGTTCGGGCACGTGTGCCACTTGTTGATCGTGGTGTCGTACTGAAGACCCGGGTCTGCGCAGCCCCATGCCGCCTTTGCGATCATGTCCCACAGATCACGAGCCTCGAAGGTCTCGACGACCTCGCCGGTGGTGCGAGCACGCGTGCTCCACTTTCCGTCAGCCTGAACCGCCTTCATGAAGTCGTCGGCAATGCGGATCGAGTTGTTCGAGTTCTGACCCGACACCGTGTGGTACGCCTCGCCGTTGAAGTCGGAGGGGTAGCCCGCAGCGATCAACGCCTGAGCTTTCTTCTCCTCGCGCTCCTTCCACATGATGAAGTCGACGATCTCGGGGTGATCCATGTCGAGGCAGACCATCTTCGCCGCTCGGCGAGTGGTTCCACCCGACTTGGTCGCACCCGCTGCGCGATCGAGCACCTCAAGGAAGCTCATCAAACCCGAGCTCGGACCGCCGCCCGAGAGCTTCTCTTGCTTGCCGCGGATCGTGCTGAAGTTGCTGCCCGTACCCGAGCCGAACTTGAAGAGACGAGCCTCGTTCTTCACGAGCTCGTAGATGCTCATCAGATCATCGTCGACCTTCTGAATGAAGCATGCGGAGCACTGCGGTTGCTCGTACGCGTTCTTCGTCTCGGTGATCTCATCCGTCTCGGCAGACCACGCCCAGTTGCCGCCTGAGCCTTCGATGCCGTAGCGCTGGAACAACCCGCAGTTGAACCACACCGGGCTGTTGAACGCGCCGTACTGGTGCACGAGCATGAAGCTCAGCTCGGCTTCGAATGCGTCTGCATCTTTCTTCGAGGCGAAGTAGCCGCCGAACTTCTCACCTGCTTCACGGATCGTCTTCGACAGACGCACCACGAGCTGGCGAACGCTCGTCTCAGCGCCGTCCTTGTTGGGGCCAAGACCATTACGTCGGAAGTACTTCGAGACCGCGATGTCGGTCGCAAGCTGCGACCACGTTTCGGGGATCTCTGCCCCCTCCATCTTGAACACGATCGAACCATCTCGATCGGAGATCACGCTGGTGCGGCGCTCCCAGACCACCTTCTCGAAGCCGTCCTCACCTGCCTCGGTGAAGTGGCGGTCGATCGCAATGCCCTTACGACCCGACTTCGATTTTGATGTGCTGTTCTTTGCCGACACGCTTTCGAGCGTGACTTCAGCCGAAGCTTTTTTCGACTTCGGCTTCTCGGGGGCGGCGGCCGTAGGCTTATTGCCTTGTCCGTTCGCCTGGCCGTTCGAAGACCCGTTGCTCATCCCGTTACCCTTGTGACCGACGGTCGCCTGTGCCATGCCTGCCCTCGTGTTCAGTGCTTGCGGGACGTCCAGTGTTAGCACTTACTGAACGCCTGTACAGTGAATGAGTTCTTTTTCCGCATTTCCTGCGGAAAAATTGGTGGTCGCCCTAACTCTCCCGTGAGGGGAGGTTCGCCTTGAAGGAGCCCGACCATTCCTGAAACCGATCCAAAGGGCCAAGAAGTCGTCGTCGACTCATGAAAAGAGCCCTCTCGCGCACCTATTGAAGTGCGACAAATCACTCGAATTCATCGAGAGTTTGTCGGCTTTCGCGAGTCGCTCTAGGCCCCGAATCTGCCTATTTAAGTGACCGCTCGAGCACGTCGCGCTTCGCTCGGGGTCGTGCCCGTCCAGCGTTTGAACGCGCGATGAAACGGGCTCGGCTCTGAATATCCGAGCAAAAACGCCACTTCAGCGATCGCGATGTTTCGATCGGACAGATATCGAAGTGCGAGATCCCGTCGAATCTCATCGAGCAACGCGTCGAAGCTCACCCCTTCGCTCGCCAGCTTTCGCTGCAAGCTTCGCTCGCTCATCTTGAGCCGCTTTGCGACCTCAGCGAGGGTCACTCCGCCGTCGCTCAACCCATTCGCCAACGCCTGACGCACCCGATCGGCTACCCCTGAGCTCAGCTCTGGTAGTGACAACAGCAGCGCCTCGGCGTGTCGTTCAATCACGCGAGAGAGCATCGGATCCGCCTTCGGTAGCGCTCTCTCTAGCCAGCGCGCCTCGAGCTCAATCGCATTCACCCGCTGAGCAAAGCGAGGCTCGCATCCGAAGAACTTCGTCAGCAACGCGACCGCTTCGTCCGAGGGTCGCCCGTGACGAAACTCAACACCAAGCGGCTCAGGTCTCACCCCAGCGATCTGCTGCCCGATCGTGACGATCGCCGCAATGGTGAACTCGGCCGAATGTCGGCACTGGGTCACCCCTCCGACACGAAACGCGTGCTCGATCAAAGCACTCATCTCGCTCGGACAACGTAAGTCAGCCACATCGTGTACGAGTCGGTTGTACCGAATCAGTCGCTCAGTGACGCTCGAACCGTCGGCGCACAGCGCACCGCGTAGTCCATCACGTCGAATGCACCCGGCTGAACTACCTCGGCTGCAAACACTCCAAACGCTTCGTGGCCGCTCCGATTTGCCGCTTCGTTCCAGAGTCTCTCTTCGAGCTCAATCAGGATCTTCGCGTCTCGATCCAGCGCGCTTGCCACATCGAACCTGTCGCTCGTTTCATCTCTTCAGGGCTGATGTCTCGAAGTGCTGCCGCGTGAACGATCAACGCGCCCACGCCCGCAATCATCTCTACCGTCGACACAGCTTCACCCTGCCACAGAGCATTTCGCACAGATGATTGAAATCGAAAATCGTTGGCATCGAAAGTCAATCGAATCGTCGTCTCACGTCACGGTTCAACCCCGCTTTTTACCGCAGATTCGTCGACATCTGGAGCCCACAACCCATGTCGACCTCAACCACCTCACGTGCCCTATTCGCCTCTCTCGCTGCGCTTTCGTTCTTGGTAACCACCCCGGCCACCGCAGCGCCAACGGCCACGGAGCCGAGCTCTACCGACACCACAGCACCTGCTCGAACAAGCGAGTTTCATGCTGATTTCGAGGTCGACCCCACCGCCTACGTACTCGATGGCTACTCGCTCCATGTGGGTCTCGGGCAGGGTCGTTTCAGGCTCGACCTTGGCGCGTTTGCCATGAAGGTGCCCGGTGCCATCCACGGCAACAAGGCTTCGACATCTCGTTCGACGGCTTTGGCGCGAGAAGCTTCACTACTTCTTCTTCGCCGAGCAAAAACACCTGTTTGCTGGCATCGACGAAGGCTTCAACCGCATGCTCGCCAGGCGCAAGGGCTCTGACCTCGCCTCACGACAGCATCAGTACAGCCTCGGCGCTCATGTCAGGTGAAAGTATCCCGTTGCCCGCCGGCTTCTATGTCACTCCGTGGATTGGCATCAGCCATTCGTTCAACGCGAAAGACGTAACCCTCCAGGGCCACCTACACATCGAATGCGATGATGATTTTCCCAGCGATTCACCTTGGATATCGCTTCCAATGAACCGCCTATCTCTCTCGTTTACATCAACGCATGGGCTGTTTACTCATCGAATGACAGGGGTTTTCGCTGGCTTCGGTGGTGTAGCTTTGTACGTGCTCGTGATCTGGGGAGTGTTTCGCTGGCTGCGCCATCGGCTCTTCGTTCGTGCGCAGGCCGTCGCCGATACACTTGCTGCGAGCGGTGCAAACATCATCGCGGTGCGGCCCAGCACCTCGATCGCCACACCCGCAGAGGTCGAGTTCGAGCTCGATGGCAAACATGCTCGCTTTCATGTGCGCCGCTACGGACGTGACTGGGTTCTCTTGTCGGTGCTGATCGATTCGCCTCCACAACCCGGGATGTGGATTCGCAAAAAGAGCATCTCGACCCATATCTCATCGGCGCTTGGTCTCACCGGCGAGGTGAAAACCAACGACCCGCAGTTCGATGCTGAAGCCTTGATCTCGACGAACGCCTCTGAAGATCAAGTGCACCGCGCCTTGTCAAAAGACGCTGTTCGACAGGGAGTGCTCGATCTGTTTGCGCTCGATTACAACGCCGACTTTTCACCAGATGGATTGCGCGCAACACACATCGAGCTGGCACTCGGCTCGTTCGACCCAACACGTGTGCCCGATGTGATGCGGGCGCTCGAGAAGATGGCCCCTGCGCTGCAAACGTTCGACGTATCGACGCTGCGTCCGGTGGACCGCGGAACCGTCTCGAAGCCGCTTTTTGGTGCCGTCATGTTCACCCTCGTGAGCCTGATGGCTTTCGGAGCAATGCTGGCTTCGGGCCGCCCTCTCGCCGACGACGTCAATGCGATCAAAGCCATGTCGGTGGGGTTGATCCCGACCGCCATTGCAGCGGTGCTCATTCGCCGTCTGCTTCGAGGGCGTCCGTTCGCGTTGGTCGAGCTCATCGTCACCTCGATTCTCGGTATGTTCGGGATGTGTGCGCTGACCGGCGGGTTGCTGATCTCGCTCAACATGCGCCTCGATTCATCGGCCGTGGTCACGCAGAAAACCGATGTGGTCTCGGTGCCCCGCAAGGGAGACGCCGTGCAGGTCGTGCCATGGGACCCAACTCGAACGTGGCAGCGAGTACCCGTGGGCTATCCGCTCGTGCGCTCGCTTCACGCAGGAGATCACCTCGAAGTGGATCTTCGCAACGGTGCATTCGGTTGGCCCTGGTTCGTCGAGGTACGTCGCGTGCCGTAAGGGATGCGCAGCGCACACCGATCACCTTCACGTCGACACGGGGCGAGTGATGAAGCGAAGCACTAGGCGAGAAGAACGCATTCTGGCAACGTCCTCGACCATGAGCTTCTTTCGTCGCGGAGTCTTCTCGGTTGCGCTCATCGTGCTCGGATCGATCTCGCTTACCGGATGCAGCAGCGACGAGAGCGAAGGCAAGATCGTCAACACCGGGGGTAGCGCAGGCTCTGGCGGCACAGCCGGTAGCAGCGGCTCGTCTGGCTCAGCCGGAGCAGGCAGCTCTGGTGGCACCTCTGGAAGCGCAGGAAGCTCGGGAGCAAGTGGTTCGGCAGGCAGCTCTGGAAGTGCTGGCAACGCAGGCAACGCAGGCTCGAGTGGAAGCTCAGGAAGCGCTGGCTCTGCAGGGTCGTCGGGAGGCTCGCCATCGGTTGCGTTCGTCGCTCCACTCGATGGCTCAACGCTGCTGAACCCGGTTCACTTCGATCTCACGGCAACCGATGTCGACATGGTCTCACTGATCGCTGACGACATGTACAGCATCGCCATGAGCTGGGACCCAACCGTCGCGAGCACCTACAGCTTCGACTATTCGTTCTCGACGTTGGGGATGCGGAATCTGACGTTGTCGGGCTTCGTGGGCAGCGATCCAAACGCCGCGGCAACGGCGACGATCCAGATCACACTCGAAGCACCGACGATGTCTCTGTGCGATTCGGTGGTGGGGGCGTCGTTTATCCCGCCCACCAACTGCGACGCAGCGAGCGGCAACACGACCACCGAAAAAGCGCCCAACTCGATGTACGCAACGAGCTGGTTTGGTTGTTATCTGAAGGGCGACGGAACGATCTATCAAGACCCCTCAGACAACTGCGAATTTGCCTGTGGAAATCAGGGGTTGTGTGACTCGTCGCTCAGCGGCCCTGAGTGTGAGGCGCAGCTAAAATGGTTCGCTGCAGACGCCTCTCGATTTGGTTGCGGCTCGCACATCAGGCTGACCAATTGCGCCAACGGAAAGCAAGTGGTGCTGACCACGCTCGATGTGGGGCCCAACTGCAACAGCGTCGAAAAGAACTACGGCGCTCCGGTCATCGATATGTCTCACGACGCGATGGTGTATTTGTTCGACGGGAGCACCTACGGCGGCGGTGATTTGATGCCTGTGGTTGTCGAAGAGGTCGACGACACGGTTCCGCTTGGCCCGGTGCAGTGAGCTCGATCGATGACCACCGAGACACCGCAGCTCAACATCGCAACGATTGGCCACTACAGCCACGGAAAGACCACAGTCGCGGCAGCGATTACGCGGATGATCGCACGTCGAAACGCAACGAGCAGGGCGCTGCGAGTATCAGACATCGCCAAGGGCAGTATTCAGCGCGTCAAAGACTGGAACGAAACAGTTCAAGTCAACCACGTCGGGTACCCTCTCCAGGGTGCTTCGGTGAGTCACGCCGACTGCCCAGGTCGACGACGAGGTCTTCGTAACACGGCCCGCGGGCTACACCTCACCGACGTCGCAGTGCTCGTGATTTCTGCCGAAGAGGGCATCATGGCGCAGAGCCGTGAGCATCTCATCGCCGCTCGTGGGGCGGGCGTACCGAACGTCGTCGTGTTCATCAACAAATGTGATCTGTTGACCGAGCCTGAGGTGCTCGATCTCGTCGAAGCAGAAGCTCGCGAGATGGTGTCTGACTGCGGCTACAACGGAGACGAAATCCGTGTGCTTCGCGGAGCTGCGCTGCCCGCACTACAAGACGACCCGACGTGGTCAGGAACGATCGAAGATCTGATCGACACACTCGATCAATCGTCGCTCATTCGTGTTCACGATGCCGAAGGGCCGGTGCTGTTTGCGATCGATCATCTCTATTCATCGCTGCGTACTCGCGAGGGAACAGAGCTGAATTATCGAGTCGCTGGGATGCTCCATCGAGGCCGTTTGGTCTCGGGCTCGAAGCTCGACATTCTACATTTCACAGAAGGTGCCCCTGCAGCCATTGCGCACGTTCTCGAGATGGAGGTGTTCAAGGAGCAACGCAAATCTGCTGTTGCTGGCGAGAACGTAGGGTTGGTGATCCATGTGATCACGAAGGCCTCTTGGTACGGTCGTAGCAACCTTCGACGGGCCGTATTGAGCGCATCGAACGGTGCCAAGCTCTCCCGTCGATTTCGATGTGAGCTGCGACTCTTCACGCAACGAGAAGGTTGCCGCCATAGCCCGATATTTTCGGGACATCAGCCGACGCTCTACATCCGACATCAGAGCATCCAAGGCCAGATTCAGCTTCCACCAAGTCACCCCATCGGCCACCCCGGAGACCGCATCGCCGACGTCGAGATTGAGCTTGAACGACCTTGTGTAGCCGAAGAGGGCATGACCTTTTCGGTGGCGGACGGCAGCGACGGCTATCGATTGCAGCTCGGAGGCGACCCTCGATGGGGAGGTCTCTTTGCGATCGGAAAAATCGCTGCGCTCTTGCCCGATGTACCGTCAGTGACGTGATACCCTGACCGAGAGCAACTGCATGGGCCTCCTCGACTTCTTCACGGGCAAGAAGAGCACAGCGATCGCACGAGGCGACGATGATCTCTTCGATGACGATTTTCAGAGGAAGCTCGACTACCTCGCCATTGTGAGCCGGCGAGTGTTTTCGGGTCGAATGCGCGCCGAACGACGCACGAAGAAGAGCGGCTCTGGCGTCGAGTTCGTTGACCATCGCGACTACACCGAGGGTGACGATCTTCGCTATCTCGACTGGAATCTCTTCGCGCGATTTGGTCGCTTGGCGGTTCGTCTCTACGAAGAGGAAGAAGACCTCGCGATCTATTTCATCGTCGATGCGTCGACCTCGATGGGTTTTGGTGATGCCGAAAAATTTAGGCACGCCAAGCGAATGGCAGCAGCGCTCGGGTATGTGGGGTTGGCGAATCTCGATCGAGTCTCGGTGGTCTCGACGACCGATCATGTGGGCGCCACGATGCAACCGACACGTGGCAAGCAGCGAATCTTCAAAGTGCTGCGATTTCTTCGAGCGCTGAAGGCTGACGGGGTCACCGATCTTGGCGATGCGATGAAGAGCTTCGTCGCAGCCAACAAGCGACGAGGTCTTGCGGTGCTGTTGAGCGATCTCTATGACCCAGCGGGCTTCGAGCATGGCATCAACGTGCTTCGCTACAACAAGTTCGAACCGCTGGTGATCCATCTCGTCGACAAGCGAGAATCAGAGCCCACGCTGCACGGCGACGTTCGTCTCTATGATTGCGAAACGGGTGAAGAGCGCGAGGTCACAGTCACCCCCAAGCTGCTCAGGCGCTTCAAGAAAGAGCACGCCAAATACGGTGCCGAAATCGAGCGGTTCTGCACATCGCGACAGGTGCCTTATTTTCAAGCCGACGTCAGCGTGCCTTTCGACAGGCTTTGGTGCTGCGGATCTTTAGGCGCGGTGGGTTCTTGAGGTAGCGCGGGGCTTCCACTTCGAAGGTGGATCCTTCAGCATGCTCGAACCTTGATGACGATCCCGTTGCTGCTTGAGCGGTTGACGATCCGCGACGTGCGCAACCTTGCTTCTGTCGATCTTGCTCCGGCCTGAGAGATGACGGTGGTTGCGGGTACCAACACGGTCAGGGGCAAAACATCGCTGATTGAAGCGATTTACATGGTCGCGACCTCGCAGGCTTTCGCACCTCGAAGATGCTCGAGGTGGTGCAAGCGCAGACGTATCGGTAGTCGAAGCGATGTTTCGCGATGGCCCAGCGGGTTTGTTGCAACGGCAGCAGCGCATCGCGATCGGTAAGGCGTCGCTCGGTTCAGATCGATCAGAAGCGCCCAGCAACGTTGGCGGCGTTTGCGGTGCGCTCGCCGGTGGTTGTTTTCACGCGGCAGAGCTCGAGCTTTCGACAGGGCCCGCCACAGGTCGTCGTACGGTGCTCGATCGGGATACGTTGTTCGTCGATCCATCGAGTGCAGAGCATCGCAGTCGCTACCAAGAGGCACTTCGATCACGCCAACGGGCCCTCGATCTCAACGGCGTCGATAGCTCAGAGCTCGGGCCCTACGAACACATTTGCGCTGAGCATGGCGCTCGGCTTACCGAGGCTCGAGCGCGCGCCGCCGGGGTGTTGATTCCAGCGCTTCTATCGGCCTTCAAGGCGATCGCCGCTCCTGAGTTGCTCCTCGATGCACAATACGTCGCGGGCGGCTCGGACGACGTTGCAACGGCTCGTGAAGAGCTGGCGAAACGAAGGGTGGTTGATCGCGCACGAGGCTCTGCTTCGTTCGGCCCCCATCGCGACGACCTCTCGCTCGTTCTCGATGGACACCCGGCTCGCGTTGTCGCGTCACAAGGGCAACATCGCGCCATCACGATGTCGATCAAGTTGGCTGAGCTGAGGGCGATCGCTGCTGCCAGCGGGAAGTTCCCGCTGTTGTTGCTCGATGACATTTCGAGTGAGCTCGATCGAGACCGCATGATCGCGCTTCTTGCGGCGGTGACCGAGCCCGGGGGTCAAGTGATCATCACCACCACGCGACCAGAGCTGATCGAAACCCCTGAGTGTTGCCTTCCGATCGCCGTGATGTGGTGATGAACCGTGGAGAGCTTGCGTGAGCCATCGCGCAAGGCCAGCCGCACTTACGACAGCCCGCGCAGCCGTGGCGCTGTCGGTGGTGCTCACAGCGTTTGTGTTGTCGAGCGTGAGTGCAGGGTGCACGAACCACCATGTTTCGGGGCCAAAGCAACTTCGGCTACCCGAAGTCAAAACATGCCAGCCTCAGCATGAGTCACACCCCAAACAATCACTGAGTCTTCTGTCACCAGCCGAAGCCTCGTTCGGTAACGGTGTGAATCGAGCAGGATGGACCGAAATGGCGGTCAGTGAGCCTCCGATCGCGTGGAGCAAAGACAGCAAGCAGATCGGTGTGCTCAGCAGCTCGGGCGTCGTGAGTGTGTGGGATACAAGCACGGGGAAGCTCGTGGCACTGCGCGCCAATCTGCCTGGCGACGCGGAGCAACTCGTGTTCGACCGAGATGGCAAAAGCATCGACGTCGCAAGCGTTCGAGGCGCGTGGCGCTACCGCCTCGATGGTGGCGCCGCGACTCTGAAGTTCGACAACGCGTACGCTCCACAGAAGCCAGTATGGAGCCCCGATGGCTCGTTGTTGCTGGCCACATCTTCGGCGGGGCCAAGGCTGGTCGACGGGTCGAACGGAGCCGTACTTGGCGGTCTTGATCTTCCGTCGACAGAGCTAAACAGCGTCTATCCATTGACGAGTTTGGGCTGGTTCGCGAGCGATACCGCGCTGGACAGACACACCGTGTGGGATTGGTCCTCGCTCAAACCCATCACGAGCTTCAGCGATCGTTCGTTCTTTCCTATCCAAACACTCTCACAGAGCCCCGACCAACGTTGGGCTGCTGTGGTGAGCAGCGCCCGAGTGCTGTTGATCAATCGCCAGTCGCAAAAGCGTGCAGCCGAGCTGAGCATTCACCCCGATCTTCGACTCTTGTCGGGTCAAGATCTTCGTCGTGGGTTGTGTGCTTGGTCGAGCAACGCTTCGCAGTTCGCGTTCGTGCCTCAAAAAGACAAAGAGGTGGTCTATGCGATCGAGCTTCGAGACGAGGCTCCATCGCTTTCGGCACGCATCAAAGGGATGACCCGGATCGAGCAGATCCTGTGGGAGGATGACGGTCGAACACTCGTCGTGCGAGGGGTGCCATCCACGGCGACCCTCAAGCGAGTTGCTCCACGAACGCTCGCGGTCGAGCAACGCTGGCAGCTCGACGCGGCTCAGCCGCGCATCAAAGAACCCACCGAGTCAACCAAGACAAAGAAGCCACCCAAGCCAGCGGGTGCTTCGAAAACAAACAAGCCCAAAAAACCTGCAACCGAGCCGCCCGTCGAAACACCCGAGTTGATTCAAAGTGGGGCAGAGCTTCCGACGGTGGGCATGGTCACCGAACCGGTTGCAACGGACAACCCAGAGCTCGTGAAAGCCATCGCAAACGAGGCCAACGCAAGCCCTTGCCAAGCCGTTGTCAGCCCTGACGGAACGTTGAGCGCGCTGCATATCCAGAGGCCCCAGCGCTACTCGAGCAGTGTCGTATCCCAAGGGCGAGTTTCGGTGCGTGAGACGGCGACGGGTAAAGAGCGTTTTTCTGTGGGCCCTCGTGCTCTCGAGTTGGGGGGCGTGGTGGATTTGGTTCCAGCGCCGACAGCCGACCCTGTGTTTGCGTTGCAGACACGAAGTCACGGCATGTTCGCGATCGAAAAAAGTAAGCTCATTCCGATCGATCAGCCCACGACTCCTTCGAGGCTAGCCTGGCAATCGGGAGGGCAAGCATTGGCCGGCGCAGGGCCAGGGTGGCTTCGCATGTGGGACCGCAAACAGGATTGGCAATATCGTGATCACCGCAACGATGTGAAGGCCGATACGAGCGTCACGCGAATGGTCTGGGGCAACGACACGACCATTGCGATTGTCCAAGCGAACAAAACAGAAGCGAGCGTGGGTATCTGGAACACCGAGCTAGGCTGGCAAGGAGAGCTTTCGACCTACGACGCCGAGGTGGCTGAATCGAGTGCGGAGCTTCGTATGGGTCACGACGGCTTGCTTTACGTGGCCATGGGGAGCGTGCTCGAGATCTGGAACGTCCGTACCAAAACTAGGGTTTCGACTCAGTCTTTCGCGGTCGACCGAATCAAAGGGTTGTCACCCGACTTGTCGAAAGTGGTGGCCGAGAGCGAAAGCAGTCTCGTGGTCATCGATCGATCCACAGGCAAGTCGCTTTCACGATTGGCAGACCCAGGGAACACAACCAATGCCCTAGGTAAGCGCGCACTCACGTTCAGCGCGGACGGAGCCAACCTCGCGGGCGTGATCGGTGAAGATGGCACGTGGCGCACGCGTGCATGGCGCTTGGCCGACGGCGTGCTGTTGGCCGAGATCACGGGCGGCGGGGTCGCTCCGAAGGCGCGTTGGCTCTGGGGCTCGAGCGATCTTGTGGTGGCGAAACAAGAGTCGGTCGAGGTCGTGCATCTGGCGGATTGCTCTGACGCAGAAATCAGTCTGTTGAGGCTCGATGGTCGAGGTGCGCTCGTGGTCGAAGATTCGACCGGGCGCTTTGACGCGAGCGATGACGCGCTGTGGGCCTTGTCACTCAACGTCGAGCGCAATGACGAGCGACAACGTTTCTTGCTTGGTGAAACACTTCGGGCCCAACGCCGAGCGGGGCTACTGCCCTGGCTGCGGCTCTCGCCATGATATTGAGCAAGCCTTTGTCTATTTTAGTGGACAAATTTCTTTTTCTACAAATTTGTTTCTTGGGGTAGACAGCCGCCACGAGATCGATAAATAGGCTTTTCTGTCTTGTTTCATTCGACGGCCGCCAGGGTTGGTGCGGCGGTCAGCAAGATATCTTCTGGAGGCTACATGCGTTCATCCCGTTTTTCCTGGCTCTTCGTTCTTGGTCTTGCGGCATCGACGGTTCTCCCTGGTTGCGGAGGCGACGATGACGACAAGGGCGCGGCTGGCAGTGGTGGTACCGGCGGCTCGGGTGGAACCGCGGGTTCGGCTGGCTCAGGCGGCTCGGCAGGCTCGGCAGGTTCAGCCGGCAGCGCAGGCTCGGCTGGCACTGGTGGAACGGCCGGCTCGGCTGGCTCCGCAGGAACGGGCGGCACGGCAGGTAGCGCAGGCAGCTCGGGCACCGCTGGTTCGGCGGGCTCGGCTGGCTCGGGCGACGGCAACGACTCGTTCGATCAGGCACAGCCGGTCGATTCGTCGGGCGTTCAGGCAGCACTCGAAGATCCGTCGACTGACGCCGACTTCTACACCTTCACGGCGAACGCAGGCGAGATCTGGTTGATCAGCGCGAGCTCGCACCCATCGGGCACCGAGCAAGACCCTGGTTACATCGACACGTTCATTCAGCTCTACGACGCGAACAAAGCTCTCGTCGCGACGAACGACGACGGTTACCCGCGTTCGAGCACTGACTCGACATTGATCACGGTGCTCCCGAGCACGGGCACCTACTACGTGAAGATCGTCGAGTGGTGTAACTCACCCACCGCTGATCCAACGTTCTGCACGGCAGACTACTTCACCTCGGTCACCAATCTCGACTACGTGATCGGTGCGCAGGTGGTCAACCCAACGGATCCTGGCACCAAGGTCGAGGCCGAGCCGAACGACACCTCGGCAACCGCGGGAACTGACCTCGCGTACGCACCAGTGTCAGGTTCGACAGGCCAGTACTATTTGAGCTTGTTGAACGGCAAGCTGCCTGTGTCCGACACGGCTGACTGGTACTCATTCACCATCCCGGCGGATGTTGCGTTCGACGCCACCTCGCGAGCGATCGCGAGCATCTACGTTCCGTGGGGCGCAACCACGGGCAACGGCTCGAACCTCAAGGTGGGCAATGTCACGGTCTACTCGGCCGACGGCGCCACTGAGATCTCTGGCTTCGATTTCTCGAGCGAGCCAGACAACACCGGTCGTGTGAACCTCCACATCCCCGTAACGCCAGGCCAGAAGTACTTCGTCAAGGCGACCAACGGCGGTGCTGAAGCCGACGGTGCCGGTGACTTCTACTTCCTGTACCACACGATTGGCAGCGGAAACCCAGTCGAGACCGACGCTTCGAACAACACCGCGCCGGGCGAAACCCTCACGGGCAGCGACCAAGGCAACAGCACCACGGGTTACTTCGTCGAGGGTGATCTCCCGACGGGCGACACCGATTTCTTCGCGATCGACACCAACGCACAGCCCACCGTCTCGGTGAGCTGCGCGGGTCAGCGCGCGGGCTCGGGTCTTCGTAACCTCAAGGTCACCGTGCTCAACGGCGCGACCGTGGTCACCAGCGCAACCGAGACCGACGCGGCCGATCTCGTGATCGACCACTTCGACCTCGGCGCCAACATCCCGACCTCGCTCACCATCAAGATCGAGGCAGGCACGGCCGACGCAACCAACACCAGCCGCAACTACCTCTGCGGCTTCCGCGTTGGCCCACCAGCTACGCCATGACAAGCGTGGCGGCTTAGACTCGCGTCAAGCCCAGCCATCAACGGCGTCTCTCTCACGAGTGGCGCCGTTTTCTTTTCCATCGTCGCGCCGTAGTCTCGAAATCAACGTGCGAACGACGTGGTTGCTCATCCTCAGCGCATCTGCGCTCGTGCTTGCTTTGGCTTGCGAGCAATCGTCGTCGCCCACGAGCTCACCCTCAGCAACAAGCGAGCTTTCCTCGAGCGCACAACCCCCGAACGACACAACAGCCTCACCCAGCTCGTCTGCCCCAACCAGCAGCGCTGCTGCAGCGTCGAGCACCACCGCACCAACACGCCAAATCACCTTGGTCGCAGGGGGTGACATCGATCTCGCAAGAGCCGTTGGAAAACGGTTGATCGCCGATCCGTCGTTCGATCCGTTCGAGCAGATTCACTCGATTCTCGAGCGTGCAGACCTGAGGTTCGCCAACCTCGAAAGCACACTCAGCGAGCAAGCCGGCGAGACGGTTTCTCCATCCAACAACCTCGTCTTCACTGCCCCTCCGGTGGGTGCTGACCTTCTCAGGCGGGCTGGTTTCGACATCGTCTCGACAGCCAACAATCACGCGTGGGATTACGGAAAATCCGCCCTTCTCGAAACACTCACCCACCTCGATCGCGTGGGTGTCGCACACGTCGGAACCGGCTCATCCCTCGCGGCTGCCGAGAGCGCTTCGATCTTCGACCTTGATGGTTTTCGAATCGCGTTTCTCGCTGCGACCGATATCTGGAACCAGGGCTCGCTTGCTCAACACCCCGCTCGTGATTTCGTCGCGCGAGCCGATCGCTCGACGCTCATCAACGCCGTTCGCTCGATTCGATCGAGCCAGCATATCGATGCGATCGTCGTGAGCATTCACGGTGGCGAAGAATACCGCGAGACACCTCACGAACCGATGCGCACGCTCATGCGAGCTTTGATCGACGCAGGAGCAGACGCAGTATTGGGGCATCACCCCCACGTGCCTCAAGGCATCGAGCTGCACGATGGAAAGCCCATCTTCTACAGCCTCGGCAATCTCAGGATGTCGATGCACAGCGATCACCCAGAGACAGGTCTAGGTTTGCTTGCGCGCATCACGTTTTCAAAAGATCGCAAGCCCACGAGTGAGGTTTGCCCATTTCGAACCGTGGGCATGACACCAGTGCCCCTACGCTCGATCGAGGCGAATCAACAGGCGATCGAACGCGCGACGATGGCCAAGCTCGCGACATTGGGCAACTCACTCGGACCATCCAAAGCGATCCTAGGAAACGCGGGTGACGATGGGTGCTTCCCACTGTCGCCAGCTCACGCAGCAACAACCGCTTCATCGCTTACCCCCTCGCCCACTCGGTCATCACAGGCACCGAGTCGAGCCAAGTCAGCGAGATACTGCTGCTGTCCACCCTCGGATCTCGCCTGTATGATGGCTTGTGCGAAGCGCTGACTGCAATGAGCTGGCCTGCGGTACGAGTTTCTAAAAACACACGCCGTTCGCGGGCGGTAGCCCGCTGGGGCATTGGGCAACGCACTGGCCGCTGATCCAATCGCGAACCTGTCCCGTCGCGCAGGCGGCTTGCGCTGGCGGTGTGGGGGTTGGAGCGGCAGTTGGCCACGGAAACGGCAAGGGAACAGGGCTCGGCGGGGTCGTCGGTGACGGAGCGCCTGCTCCGCTCGAGCAGAGGCTGGCGACACGTGGAGATCCATCACCACACGTGGGTGCGCAAAAGCCAAACACCATGTCGCGCGCCTGACCACTCGGGCACCCAGACGCACTCGGCGCCGGGGTTGGCGTTGGTGCCCCGCCAGGGAAGGGAAATGGAAACGGAAACGGGAATTGCCCCGTCGATGGGCCGCTCGGAATGGGCGCAGGGATCGGCCCTGGCGTGGGGAGATTTTGCCCGCTGGGCCCAACCACCTCGAGCGTGAACGCGCGGTGCACATGCTGCCGGATCATCGCGTCCGAAATCCAAGCGTAACCCTGTTGCCCCCAATCAGGGCCCCAACTGTTGTGAATCAAGAACTGCCTTCCCGTGGGTGTGGCCCGATAGCCAACCAACGCCACGCCGTGCCCAGCGCCACCATCGGCGACTGGATAGTCCGGGATCACTCCGCCCTGTAGATTCCGGTAGCTCCACGCATCTCGATTGAAGTCGAAGCCAGCGTAAATGGCCTGCCCCGAAGCGAGAATCGACGCGAGCTGATCGGTGTTCGCGGGCTTGACCGAAAGTGACTGCATCTTCGAGATCCGGAAGACCCCGTGTTGATTGGCGATCTCGACCTCGCGCGACAGGTTGGGATCCGCTCGCCAGGAACCAGACTTCACGTGATAGGCCTGCTCGCACCCCTCATCGTTCTCGTTGAGCTCGCAGGCTTTGACTGGATCATAGGGCCAACTGTTTTCGAGGGTGAGATCGCGATCCGAGCGACCTTTGGTGAAGATCTCGTCCCAGATGCCCGAAGCAACGATGTGCAACGGAGCCATCACCTCACCTCGACGAGAACGACGAAGGGCGTTCTCCATCAACGTCGAAACGGCAAACGACCAGCACACCCCGGTCATTTGCTGATTTTTAACAGGGCCATCGAGGCCCGAGGCACGAAGGTCAACCGCGATGGGCAAGTTGCCTGCGGGAGTCTCGAACGCACGCGTCGAAAGCGATGGAGAAGCGGGAGAAACAGGAGCAACGACAGAAGTGGGAGAACCGAAAGGCACACTCGGAATGAATCGATTTCCGCAGAGCGGTGTGATCCAGACATTCGGAGCCACTTGCACGGGAGCACAGGCCCCCAACGTGCCGCTCGACTGGAGAGCGGCGACACGCGCGGCATCGACCGGGCGAAGCACCCCTTGGCGAATCGCAGGGTTATTCGAAAAAACCTGAGCGATGTTCGCAGGGTTGAACGGCCATACCCACCCAGGGGGCAGAGCCGCACCAGGCGTCTGAGACATCGGGGGAGCAGGCGGCGTGGTGGGGCGAGATGAATCCGCGCACCCACTCGCAAGCACCACCATCGAAACCGAGAGAGACGTGATCCGAAGAAGCGAAAATCGCATGGCGAGCCTCTCGAGACGCGAAAACGGAATTGTCGCGGCGGGTACGAAAAGCTCGGGTGATCGCTTCCCGAGATCGGCTCTGGTTAATTCGATCTCACCTTCGATGTGCATCGAGTCACGAGGCTCTGGGGTGCCATCGTTGCGAAGTCGCTCGGCAAGCTCGATGAGTCGACGCTCGACACGACCATAGATGCTCGAAGCGGGGAATCGCCCTGCATCGTCACGATCACCCGCGGGGATACCGGTGAGAATTTCGATGCCCTCGGCGACGGTGTGAATCGCGTGGATGTGGAACTTCTTCTCAGCGACGGCCTTCACGATGTCATCACGCAACATCACGTGACGCGCGTTGGCGCGGGGCAAAATGACGCCCTGCATGCCTGTGAGGCCACGCGCTGCACAAAGATCGTAGAACGATTCGATCTTGGCAACGACACCGCCAATGGGTTGCATTTCGCCGAGTTGGTTGACCGAGCCGGTGACCGAGATGCCCTGATCGATACCGACCTCGGCAAGTGCGCTGATGATGGCGAAGAACTCGGCAGAGCTTGCGCTATCGCCATCGATCTCGCCGTAGCTCTGCTCGAAGGCGATTTGAGCCCGAAGACTAAAGGGTCGTTCTTGGCCGAAAAGACGGCCCAACAGACCACGCAAGATCACGACGCCTTTGGTGTGAATCGAGCCACCAAGGTGAGACTCACGCTCGACGTCGATCACGCCCTCGTTGCCGGGCGAAACGATGGCCGTGATGCGCATGGGTTGACCGAGGTCGACGTCATGCGTGGGGATCACCGCAAGCCCGTTGACCACACCAATTCGCGAGCCCTGGGTGTCGATAAAAATCTCGCCACGCAAGATGGGGTTACGCAGGTGCTTTGCGGCTGCGGTCACGCGCTCGAGACGCTCTTGCCAAGCCGAATCGATGTCTTCGACCGAAACGGTTTCGCCACCACGCTCTCGGCACATGTGCGTGGCAAACGCTGCGGTTTCTTCGAGCGGGGGCAGCATCAGAGACACCTGCTCGCGATCACCAGCGATCTCGGTTGCCACAGAGAGCAAGCGGGCGCGCGCACCGGGGTCGAAGGGGAGCCACCCGCGCTCGCGACCGAGAGCCATCAAGAATCCATCGAGCTGAGCCAGGTGTTGCTCGGTACGATCGACCATCACGTCGACCTCGACCTTGACCCTGAAAAGCGCGGTGAAATCGGGGTCTGAGCGAAGCATCGAGTACACCTCTTCGGGGCCCACCAAGACGACACGGGTGGTGAGCGGAACCTCACGAGGCGACAGCGTCGAAGCGAACACATCGCTCAAACGGATGGGCTCATCGAACGGTTGAGCGAGTGTTTTGAGCGCGCGCTTGAGGCGGCTGAACACCGTAGGGTCGTCGAGCAAGTCGAGCGCCCGAACCACGAGAAAACCACCCGAGGCGGCAAGCAGCGAGCCAGCTCGGATTCCATCGATGGTCGAGACCAATACACCTTGCTGAGCGCGTCGTTCGATGTGACCGAACAATCGGCGGTGGGTCGGGTCAGGCTCGAAAAGGATCGGCGGGGTTGGATCGTCGGGGTTTTGCTCGACGAGCACGTTCACACGATACCGACGCTCGAACGCGGCCGGGTCAGGCGGGGGCGTGCGGGGTCAGCAGGAAACAACTCTTGCCAGTCATGCGCCAGCTCATCGCCCACTCGCTCGAGAAATGAGCTGACGGTGGGGTTCGACGCATAACGCTCGAGCAAGGGCGTAAGCAGCTCGCTCACTGCGCGATCTGCGATCTTCTGCGCGATCTCGTCGCGAGCTTTTTCGACCTCGTCGGTGAGGTTATTGACCTTGGCAGCGGCCTCTTCGACCGCCGCCGAGAGCTGCTCTTCCGCCTCGGTGAGCGCTCGACGCGTACGATCATCGAGAACATCGAACTGCTCGGCAGAAACAGGCTTCCCGTGAAGGATCGGGAAAGTGCGGAACGAGCCCTGGACATTGCGGACACCAAAACCGAGCTCTTTCGCCCGAGTCTCGACACCGCTGAGCACCTCTTTGCTGCGACGATCGAGGTCTTTCGAGAGCTTGCGGTCGGTTTCACGAAGCTCGGTGTCGAGGCTCATCGCTTCGAGACGACGGCGAACATCACGAACGAGCTGAGAAAGCGACTCGGCAAGGTCGATGCCCATCCCCGCGGGCAACAAGATCGGAATCGGCTGATCGGGAGCGTCGAAATCGGGGACATACACGACATCGAGTGCCGGGGGGCGCCGGAGAGGCAGCCTCGCAATGGCCGAAAGCAGGTCACGCTCGAGATGAACTTCGGGCGCGACCGACACGAACACGTGAAACGAAGGGTCGACGGCATTGAGACCCAACGAAAGCGCGCGTTGAGCAGAAGCCGGCAAAAGAGCCAGCCGATCGCGCACTTCGAGGGGTTCTGGGCTGAGAGGCAGCTCTGGCGGACGACCGACTTCAGACGCGTCGAGCGCGCGGTTCGGAGACATGGAGGGCGAACCGCATAGCATGTACCCCCCCCTTGTGCGTTAGAGTGCGCAGCGCCGGGAGAATCTTGGTAGTCTCGGCCCCCGTCTCACGAACTTCAAAACCGCATGACGACGCAACCACCGATGACTGCACCTGCAGGCGGTAGCACCATCCCACCTCCGCAAACGCCCGATATGCTCCTTGCGTACGCAAAGCGGCTACGAGCTGAGTACGAGGCTGCCGAGTCTCCGCAAGTACGGGCGATCTTGCAGTACGAAACAGCGGTTGCGCTCGAGAGAGCTGGCGACGACGCTGCTGCGGTTCGTGAGTATCTGGGCGCGAACAAGTACCTTCGCGACGAGAATCAAGAGGGAGAATTCCGCGAGCCCCTCGAGTCGATGATCGCGCTGATGTACCGAAAGCGATCGTTCAAGGTTCTGCGAACCCTTCTCGATCAGCTCGTACAAACCGCAGACGGCCCCGAGTCGAAGGGTCGAGCGTTGGTCGAGCGAGCCGCCTATTTGCTCGACTACGAGGACAAGCCCTCCGAGGCGCTCGATTCGCTGCAGGAAGCAGTCGCCGAGCACCCTGACGAGGTAACGGCGTGGCTTGAGCTAGAAATTCTAGCCGGGAAGCAAAAAGACAGTGCGCTTCGACGCCAAGCCTTGGCAGAGCGTGTGACGCGAGCTGAGCCGGCAACATGGCGCCAGCTCTTGTACCTAGACCTCGCTGATCTCGAAGCGCGATCGGGTGAGCTCGACAAGGCTGCTGAGACCTTGCGAGCCGCAGCGATGCTCGAGGGCGAAGGTCGCTTCCGAGTGTTCGTGGCGCTGGCAGAGCTCGCGCGACGAGAAGACGACGACACACTGCTGGCCGAGGCGCTCGAAGCTCAGGGCGAGCTGATGGCCGAGGCGATGGGAGACGCCGAGCGAGGCGACTTGCTTGGCATCCCGAGGTACGTGCGATCAGCGGTGTACGTGGCTGACGTGTGGCTGCGAGCGGCCGACGCCCGTCGACGAGCGGGCGATATGAGCGCAGCAGCGAGGCTGCTCGATCAAGCGCTCGGGTTGTGTCCGGATGATTCGCTCTTGGTTGCCGCGCGTTTGACGCTGGCGGATGCGACGAGTGATCGAGAGAAGTCGGCCGAGCTATCGAAACGATTGCTCGAGCTGGGGTCGAAGGGCCCTGAAGCGGCTTCGCTCAGGCTGCGCACCTGGGAAGCCGCGATTGCAAAGGGCGACACCGCGGCAGCGTTCGAAGAGCTGGCAGCAGCGGTCGCTGCCGATCCAACGAGCGTCGCAGTGCGCTCTGCGTACGAGGATGCGCTGACATGGCGAGCTGCGGAGGGCGACTCGGCACTCTTGGCAGCGTCACGAGAAGCGGCAGCCGAGCTTGTTGGATCAGAGCCAGCAAAGGCCAAGGCGTTTCTCGAAGCAGCGTGGCATTGGGCGGTAGGCGCCAAAGACGCAGCGAGCGCCAAGTTGGCGTTGTCGCAAGCAGGGGCGCTTGGCATCGAGCCCACGAACATTGCGCGATTGGCTCGATCGATGGCGGCGCTTCAGGGCGACGCAACGTGGGTCGATGAATCGCTTCGCCGGTTGATCGCCTCGGGCTCGTGCACCGAAACCGAGCTTGCTTCGGTGTGGTTCGAAGTGGTTCGCGCAAGGTTGTTGCGTGGCGATCGCGAAGGCGCGCGAAAGACGATTGAATCGTTGTCGCAAGCACCAGGCGGCGCCTGGCTCGCGCGATTGTTGGCAGCGTTCGTCGCACTCGGCGGCGAAGGCGAGCCAGGGCCCAGCGCAGAGACACTCGATACGTTGGCGAGCGTCGAGCCCGACGCCGATTTGGCCAAGGCGTTGTCTCTCGCGGCAGCATGGCGAGCACGACTATCGGGCGACGTGGACGGAGCGATCGAACGCCTTCGCACGATCACCTCGGCGGATGCATCGGATCTCGTCGCGGTATCGATGCTTGCGGGCTTGCTCCAGAGCAAAGGCGATACGGCCAGCGCTGCTGCGATGCTGCAGACGGGTGCCGCTGCGATCGAAGACGACGCACTCGCGGGTGCGCTCTATGTCGAAGCGGGCCTGAATCTCTGGAAGAGCGGGAACCGCGAAGGTGCGCTCGAAGCGTTCGCTGCGGCACAAAAGGCGACTCCGCTTGCAGCCGGCCCCGTGCTTGCCTTCGCGACACGAGCAGCGAGGCCCGACGATGCCGATGCACGCCGACGCGCTCTCGAGCTCGCGGCTGAATCAGAGGGCAACGAGACAGCGCACCTCGAACGCTGGGGCCTCGAGGTAAGCCCGGTCGGAGAAGCGAGCGATGCGCTGCGTGCGCTCGAGCAACTCGAGCAAACAGCGACCGGAGAGCTCGCTCTTGCCGCGGCGCTCGCGCGAGTGATCTGGCCAGGTGCAGCAGACGATCGAGCAGCGATCGATGCGGCACTCGAGAAGCTCGAGAAAGCCAGCAATGCAGGTTCATCGCTGGCACACGGAGAGCGCACTCGTCTTGCTCGCGACGTCGATGGCAACACGGTCGAATACGCGCGATGTGCAGCGGGATGGGCGGCGTCGGATCCATCTCTGGCCCCTGCACTTGAGTGGCTCTCGGCGGTCATCGGTCTTGACGATCGACAGGGTGAAGCGGCCGCGTATCGCTTGATGGCCGAGCATATGTCGGGCGCTCCGCGAGGCGCGCTGTTGGCCCAGGCCTCAACGGTCGAGTGGCTTTCGGATCTCGACGATCGACCACCTCCGGTGCCGACGCAAGATCCAGCGGCGGTGCTCTACAACCTCGAGCTGGCCGCTCCGGGAAGCGACCCCCGTCGACGAGCGCTCGCGCTTCGATCACTGGGCAATACGCTTGGCGAAGAGTCGATGGTGGACGCGTTCTCGTTGGTGGGTTGGTCCGAGCTCGCAGCGGGTCAACCCTCGACGGCACTGGCCGCATTCGAGAAGGCTCTCGAGGCTCGCCCCGACGACATTGCGTTGTGGGAAGGCGTTCGTGCAAGCGCAACGGTGTTGGGTGATCCGGGTCGGTTGTCGATTGCAGCCGCTCGCCTCGGAGAGCTCAGCGTTGACCCTTCTCGATCGGCAGAATTCTTCGAGCAAGCTGGCTTTATTTGGCTCGATTCGTTGAACGACGCAGCTCGCGGAGAGCAGGCGCTCTCGCTGGCGTTCTCGCAAGACCCGACGCGATTCAAGTCGTTCGATCGATTGTTTAGGCGAGTTCGCGAGCGTGGTGAAGACGACCTGCTCCTCGAGATCACCGCACGTCGAATCGAGGTGACCGAAGACTCGACAGAGCTTGCAAAGTTGTATTGGGAGCAGGCTCGCGTTCTTCGAAAAAAGGGCAACTACCAAGCAGCGCTCGATGCGTTGACCAACGTCACGATGCTCGAGCCTGATCACGTCGGAGCGCTCGCGCTGTCGGGCGAGGTCTACATCAAGCAGGGACAGTTCGCCGAAGCTGCCGAAGCTCTGTCGAGGTTGGCAGCTCACCCCGATGCGCCAGCCCAACAGCGATTGATCTCTGCGATCGCCGCAGTCGACGTGTACGAGAAGCGACTCGATAACCCAAAGCGAGCGCTCGAGATTCTCGTGGCGCTCCATGAGGGCGGTCTTGCGACGTTGCCGGTTCGCGAGCGACTTGCATTGGTAGCGGCGAAGACAGGTGCTTGGAAGCAAGCAACCACGGCACTTGAGCTCTTGATGACAGAGCGAGATTCGAGCGAGGGACGCGTTGCCGCCGCACGACTCGCGACGGGAATCTGGCGCGACAAGGTGAAAGACCCTGTGTCAGCGCGTCGTTCGGTCGGGAAGCTGCTCGAAGAGCTACCGGGTGATGGCGAGGGTCTCGATCTGGTGTTGAGCACCAAGTTCGATGACGTGTTCAAGCAGCGAGCGTTGTCGGCAGGTCGAAGCGCGCTGGTGAACGCACTGCAACGAGGAGAGCTCAAACCCGACGAAATTGCTCGCCTGTCGCAGATCGCGAAGGCCACCGGAGACGGCCCGCTCACGCAAGCTGCGTTGGGTGTGCTGGTTGCGCTCGGGCGCGATTCTGCAGCGATCTCGCAAGAGCTCAACGAGCTCGATCTTCGTGTCGCAAAGATGCCGCAGATCCAGATCGATGATCGTGTGTTGGCAGCCATCGGCGACCCGATGGATACCGGCGCGGTGGTGCGATTGTTTGCTGAGCTCGGGCCCACGATTGGTGAGGCGCTGGGCCCATCGAAAGACACGCTCGGCGTGGGTCGCCGCGAACGAGTCGATCCACGAGGCGGCTTGCCTCTGCGAAACGACATCGCGGCGTGGGCCGGAGCACTCGGTCTAGGGGAGTTCGAGCTCTACGTTGGCGGGAAGGATCCGAACGCCGTGTACGGTGTTGCCGGAGAAGTGCCCGCCATCGTCGTGGGCTCGGCGATCACGAGCCCACTTACGCCAGCGGCTCGACAGGCCATCGCACGCGAGTTGTTCGCACTCAGGCGAGGCATCAGCGCAGTGCACACCCGTGATGAAACCACCGTCGCGAGCATTGCTATCGCAGCGTGCAATCTCGCCGAGGTGCGAATCGATGCACCTGCGTTTGCGATGCTCGGCGACGTACAGCGTCAGCTCAAGAGCGCTCTGCCGCGCGCAGTGAAGAAGAAGCTGCCCGAGCTCTGCGCAGAGGTAGCCCGCGAGCGCCCCGACCTCCGAGCGTGGGCCGAGGCCGCACAACGAAGTCTCGATCGAGTCTCTGCCATCGCAGCGGGCGACGTTTCGCTCGTGTTGGCGGATGTGTTGAAAGTCAAACGCGCCGACGTGAAGTCGGTCGCATTGAGCAGTGAGCGAGCGAAGCGGCTGTTGAGATTCGTGCTCTCGCCCACGTACCTCGACCTGCGCAAGCACCTCGGCATGGGGGTGCGCTGAACATGGCCAACCCAAACGATAAGCCAGACGTGGGCGGAACTGACTGGGACTCCATGCTCGATCAAATCGAGCGGCCGACCTCCCCACCACCAGATCCCGACCAGAAAACTCCGCCTGCTCCGAAGGCTGCGGCAGCCCCTCCTCGCGCGCCCAAAGCACCGCCGGCTCGCCAAGAAGAGGCGACTCGTCCAGAGCTTCCGACCTCGGAAGCGAAGACGGTTCCTCCGCCACCAGCCCCTGCACCCAAGCCGGCTCATCGCTCGTACGAAGAAGAAGATGAGCGCACGGTGGTGGGGCAGATCCCACAAGAGCTACTCGCCGACTCCGTGCGCGGTGGCGGTGGTTTGGGGCACCTGATGAAGCGAGCGGCTGCGGCAGCTCCCGCGCCAGCTCCGGCACCGCCACCCGTGCCCGACGTGGCGATGGATATCGACATCGATGCGTCCTCGATTGAGGACGATATGTCGGACATCGAGGACGAACCGTCCGTCGTGACGAGTGCCCCGTTGATCCGGCCAAAGGCCGATGCGCCGCGCCCGCCTCCACCAAAGGCAGCGCCAAAGCCAGAGGTTCGAGACGATCTCGATCCCTTCGCAGATCTCAGGCCACCGGCGCCGGCACCTGCGCAAACCCCAGCTCCACCGGCGGCTCCCCCGCGCCCTGCGAGCAAATCGGCACCCGACAAGGCACCCAAGCCACCACCGCTGGCAGCAGCCGAGAAGACGCCAAAACCACCCAAGGTTCCCGAGCCGCCTCCTCCGCGTGATCCGATGGCGACACCGCCCGGAGAGCTCGAGCACGACGCAGCGCCGGCAGCACCTGCAGGGCGAGCAAGCATCAGCGACGAAGTGCCCAAGGGGCCGAAGCTTCTCGAACCACAGAAGCGCGTCTACCCAGAAGAGGAGCGAACTGGCGTATTCAATCTCTCACAACTTCCGGGCGGCGCTGACGCCGACGCTGATACGTCGATCGACGGCACAGATATTAGCGACGCTGAAGCTGCTGAAATTGCGGCGCTCGAAGCTGACGTTGGGACGATTGATCAGCGCGAGCTCGATGAGGTGACGAATGTCCCCTCGGGGTCGTACGAGATCGCTGACGAAGCTGAAGAGATCGAGACGCAAGCCCCACCGGTTGCGCCCACGCCACCTGCGCCTCGCGCAACCCCCACACCCACGGGTGTTGCAGCACGTGCGCAGCAGCCCGCTCCGCCGAAACCGCGGCAACCGGCGCGCTCCGAGGCAAAGACAAAGCCGTTGTCGTTGCCACCACCTCCGCTGCCGTCACCAGAAGCGCAGCGTTGGCCAGATGAGCGCGATGCCTCGGTGCAGCTTTCCGAAGCAGGCGTGATCGATGAGTGGGTCGAGCGCGCAACGTGGCTCGAAGCCGAAGCTCGCTTGCAGGATGATCCGATTATCCGTTCTCGAATTCTCGTTGCGGTCAGCGAGCTACTCGCGATGACAGGCGACGAAGAACGAGCGCACGCCTTGGCGGTCGAGGCCCGCGAGCTCAACCCTGATTGCGCGTTGGCTCATCGAGCCGAGCGAGCGAATGCGATTCGAGCGAAGGACTTCCTCGCGGTCGCGCCCTTGCTCGAGCAAGAGCACAAGACAACGAAGCACTCGATTGCACGGGCACACGCGGCGGTGCTCGAAGCAGAGATCGCGCGACTCGTGTCGGGCGATGCGACGCTGTCGACCACGCGAATGGGCGACGCGATCAAGGCTGAGCCGGGCGATCCACGAGCACACGTGAGTCGCTTGGTACCGCTTGTTGCGACAGCCATTCAGCCACCCAGCTACAAGTGGCCCGATGCACCCGAGCTAGCACCGCTTGCCGAGGCTGTAGCCACCCTGGCAGCGGCTCGTGGGGCAAGCGAAAAGGGCGCCCCGCCCAAGTCGGTACACGACTCACTTGCTCGAGCGCGAAAGGCATTGGCGGGCTCGGATACCTCGAGCGCCGCAGAAGCTCTTGCCGACATTGCGTCGTTGCGCGGCGTGGGCGAAGGCGCTCTCTGGTTGACCACAGCGTTGGCCGCACCACGCGCCTCCACTCGAGCTCGTGCTGTCGATGCACTCAAGGGCTTGAATGGTGGCTCGCTTGCCACTCAAGCCTCGCGCCTCGGAGCACTTCTCGCACTCGAACAGGGAGACGCCGCGGCGGCACTGGGAGCGCTCGATACATCGGACGCGTTCAATGATGCCGAGCGAGTCGCCATCGGCGCACTGTTGGGTGCTCCTGCTGAATCTCTCGCGACGTGGCTCGCCTCGGTCGCGGCAGACGGAGCGCTCGCACCACTCTCGTCAGCAGTCGAATCCACGCTCGCACCGACCACGGCCCCGTCGGTCGGTGAAGCGGCATCCCAAGCTCGTGTTGGTTTGGGTCGCGCTCTCGCGGGCACCGCAGAAGAATCGGCATCGCGAGCATCTGCGGCGATCGAAAGCCTCGAAAGCCAGGCACCAGGCTCAGCGGTACCATGGGTGCTTCGTCTCGAGGCGAATCACCGCGCCGGCGAGGCATCCCATGTCGCCGCAGCCGTGGGCACGTGGGCTCGACAAGAGTCATCGAGCGAGCTCGAGCGAGATCGTGCGCTTGCATCGAGCTTGCTGTTCGAGATCGCGGGTCAAACCGAGCGAGCAGTTGCCGCAGCCACACAAGCCCAAGAGGCCGAGCCCGCGTCAGAGGTTGCGGCGCGTGTGCTCGTGTCGCTCAAGCCGAATGACGCGGCAACGCCACTCATCACGCTCGCTGGCGCCACCGGCGATCCGACGCGTCGAGCGTTGCTGCTCCTCGAAGCCGCGCAGCACGCTTCAGAAGACGAGCGCGCAGAGCTTCTCAGGCAGGCCCACGAAGCAGCACCCGATCTACCGTTCGCTTCGTTGATTGCGCTCGGTTACGCGCAACGAACGGGCGATCATGAAGCGCTTCACAACTGGCTCAAGGTACGTCGAGAGTCGTCGGCCGACCCGATCGAAGCTGCGTTCGAGCAGATTCGTGAGGCCCGTCAGGCAACCAATGACCCAGATCTCGCGCACTCGTTGCTCGAGCAAGCGTCACAAGCGCGACCCGAAGAAGCGCCGTTGCGCGACGCTCTCGAAAGGGTTCGTCCATCGACGGCCGTCGACCTCGCGTGGCTCGAAACTCGCGCCGAGAAGGCCGAAGGTTTCGACAAGGCACGGTGGGCATTCGTTGCCGCGCGAGAGCGTTTCCGTGCAGGTGATGTCGAGTCGGCGTCCAAGCTCGCGAAGGTAGCGATCGATGCTGGCGCAGGAGATCTGGCGCGATTGGCTCGCGACGCAGCCGACATCTTCGGTGCTGGCGCCTCTCGATTGACCGAAGAGTTGATGGAGGCTGCCAAGGCCACCGAAGACCCCGTCGCACAGCGTGAGATCTATGAGCGCTTGGCCTATCTCGACGAGGTGGGTCGCAATGATCCGTCGGGCGCATTGCTCTGGCACCGCGCGATTCTCGAGCGTTCACCGAACAACCTCGCGAGCTTGCGCAAGTTCGAGCAGACATTGATCAGCGACGCGCGTGACGACGAGATGGAGCCGATCTTCGCCGAAATCGCTCGCGCTACGGTCGGGCCAGAGGCATCGGCCCACGCACAGGTCGCCACTCGACTTCGCCTGCGAAACGCAACGTGGGATGCCACCAGCGATCTCGTCGAGCTCGCGGTGGGCGCCGATTCGCCGCCAGGCTTGTGGGGTCTGCGTCAGCAGTACTCGCTGGCGCGACACCGTGGTGACGATGCGGTGCTGCGACGAACCAGCTTGCAACTTGCAGAACGAACCGAGCTGCCTCTCGAGGTGGCGACGTTGTCCGTTCGCACCGCAGAAGCCGCCGCGCGAATCGGCGATCTCGAAGCGTCTGCCTCACTGTTGCGCGGGGTGCTCGATCTCGTACCCGAGCACGCCGTGGCTCATAACTCACTCGCCGAGGTTCTCGAGCTCTCGGGCGATCTGGCAGGTGCTGCAAATGCTCTCGAAGCTGCTGCCAAGGCGAGTGCTGTTGCAGCGCACCAATGCCAGCTCTTCTACGATGCCGCGCTGATCTGGCTCGATCGACTCAACGATCGCGTGAAGGGCCAAGCCGCACTCGAAGAGGTTGCCGAGCGTGACATGTTGTTTGCCTCCGACGTGTTCCGTCGATTGCAAACGATGTACATCGAGACGGGAGAACGCGTGAAGTTGGCGTCCCTGCTCGAACGACGTCTCGAGCGAGAAGACGACCCTGTCCAACGTGTCGAGCTCGAGGTCACGCGAGGGCGTGCGCTTGCTGAGGTGGGTGACACCGAAGGGGCGAAGCTCGCTCTCGAAGCCGCGCTCGCAAGCAATCCAGATCACGTCGGAGCGCTGCAGGCCTCGATCAATCTGTGCATCCAGCTCGAGCACTGGGAGGACGCCGAGCGCTCGTTGCTCAACCTCGCTCGACTTTCACCTGAGCCACCTCGTCAGGCTGCGATTTACTTCCAGCTTGGCGATCTCTACGAGAAGCATCTCGATGATGCTGACCGCGCAGAGCAAGCGTTCCATGAGGTGCTCAAGCGAGATGCAGAGCGAGTCGATGCTCGTGAGCATTTGATCGCCATCTACGCAGCGAAGGGTGACGCCGCTCGTTCGATCGAGATGCAAACCGCGCTGCTCGCAAACGCCAAAGATCCGGTCGAGAAACGCACTCGAACGATCGAGATGGCTCGGCTGTACGAGACCGTGGGCAACGATCTCAAGAAGGCTGAAACCACGCTCGAAACGTTGCGCAAAGAGTTCCCCCACGAGGCGTCAGTGCTTCGTGCGATGGCTGAATTTCACCTGCGTCACGACCACGCCCCGGCCGCGAACGTGTTGCTCGATCGCGCAACGGCGGACGCACGACGTGCGTTGGGTACAGGTCGATTCGATCTGAACTTCTTCGCCAACCTCGCGACGGTCTTCGAGCTTCGTAAGCGAGACGACGCAGCGGCAGTTGCGCGCGGTACTCTCTCGGTTCTCGAGGGCGGTACATCGAGCATCGAAGGCGTCGGAATGCGCGCAGCCCGAGGCGATCTCGATGACCTGCTCGCTCCAGAGGTGCTCACGCCGCAGTTCAGGGTGTTGCTCAATCGCGCCGGAGAAGCCCTCGATGCAGCTTCGCCGGTCGAGCCCAAAGTGTTGAAGGCAACGCCACCACCTGATTCAGCCGCCGATTTCGTCGATCAGACGATGAGGCTTGCGTCGGTGTTTGGCTTCCCTCAGCTCACGATCTTGGTCTCACCCACGCTCGGCACGGTGTGTATGCCGGTCTCGAGCAAACCTGCGGTGCTGATCTACGGTGCTGCGTTGGTCGCCGAGCCGCGCGCTGAAATCCGAGAATTCCTCACCATCAGGGCACTCAAGATCCTGCAGGCACGTGTCGCTGCATTCGCGCGAACGGCGCCGATCGATCTGTGGCCGATGGCAGCGGCGTTCTTGAAGACACTCGCCCCGAGCTGGAACCCCACCGGCGTCGACGCGAAGAAATTCGCGGAGTTCCAGATGAGGATCAAAAACGCGATCCCGAAGGACCTCCCCAACGACACACAATCGATCGCAACCGAGGTCGTTGGCTCGTTGGGCAATCGAGCGAGCACGTTGCAAACCTCGGCCAACAGCTTCGGAGCACGCTGTGCGCTGTTGGCCTCTGGCGACATCCAAACCGCTTTGCTCGCGATTGCTTGCGCATCAGGACACCAACAAGGGCCGCCCGCATCGGGCCCCGAACGACTGACCTGGATCACTCGAAACGCCGAAGCCCGTGATGCTGTCGTGTTTAGCGTGAGCGACCCTTACTTCGAGGCACGCAATCGCTGAATCTGAGGTAGAGAGGCTCACCCCTCGGCCAACGATCACTGAATAACATGCGCTACTTCGTCACCATCGAGGGCGTCGAGCATCACGTCGACGTCACCCCGTCCACCACCGGTTTCGACGTGCTCTACGACGGCAAACCCGTCGAGGTCGATATGCTCGATCTCGATGGCTCGCTGTCCTTGCGCATCGGTGGTCACATGATCGATCTGACCGCTGAAGGCAGCCCACCCAATCTTGGTGTGGTCGCCAGCGGACGTCGTGTGTACCTCGACGTTCAGAGCGCTCGCATGAAGGCCGCGAATTCTGCCTCCTCGAAGTCAAAGGGCGGCGGTTCTGGTCTCATCGTTTCGCCCATGCCCGGTCGCGTATTGAAGCTTCTCGTCAACCCAGGCGATCACGTCGAGGTCGGCACTTCCCTCGTCGTCGTCGAAGCGATGAAGATGGAGAACGAGCTCCGAGCAACCCGAGCCGGCACCGTTCAGGAATTCTTCGTCAAGCCAGGCGACACTGTCGAAGGCGGAGCGAAGCTCGTACGCGTCGGAGACTGATCATGTCGAACAGCGGCACCGAGAACGACGACGAGGCCATCTGGGTCGACGACTCCGTCGCAAGCATCTCCGAGCCGCTTCACATCCTGGCAGCTCCGTTGCCTGCTTCCGGTTTTTCCGAAGGTGAGGTCGTGCTTCCCGACCCCTTCGCAGCCGTTGATGTACCGAGCGACCCTGGCCCACCCAATCCGACGGTGCGAGACTCGACCCGACGTCGGGCGGCCCCTCCCCCGTTGCCCAAAGCACCTGAGATCGTCGAGCTATTGCCGGTGATGCTCGAACGCCTTGCTGAGGGTGAGTATCGAGATGCACTCGCACTCGCTGAGCGCGTGTTGGCACTCGATTCGGATCACATCGACGCGATGCAATGCGCCGCGTTTTGTCACGGTGAGCTCCAAAAGATCCTGCTCGAACGGCTAGGCCCGCTCTCACGTAAAGGCTCAGAAAAACACACGCTGCCCCCTCCATCGGCGGGCACCGATCCACTCGAAGCGCTCACCGAGCGCATGTTTGATCGCGTCGCAAACGGCAAGTACGCCGCAGCGCTCATGGCAGCCGAAGAGCTGCTCCAGAAAGACCCCCAATCTGCCGACGCCCGTGAGTGCGCAGCCCTTGCTCGAAGCGAGCTTCGTAAGCTCTACGCGCTGCGATTGGGCGACCTTTCACGAATCCCCGTTCGTACACTTCGCACCGAGGCACCTCGTGACCCCGACGTGCGCGCTGTGTGGGACAAAGTCGACGGAAAGCGTTCGATGCAAGACCTCATCGACGGCGCCTCTTCATCGACCCTCGATTTGCTTCGTGTGCTCTACGAGCTGCTTCTTGAAGGCAGGATCGAGCTCCACGCGTTAAGCCTGCCCTACCATGTCGCGTATCCATCTTGTTCATGGCCCAACGCCACTCGTGCGTTTGCCACGGCTCTCGGATCAACTCGCGGTCGATCTCTGGATCAAACGCGACGACGCTGACGGTGGCGTCGAAGCAGGAAACAAGCTGCGAAAGCTCGAATACCTCGTCGGCGACGCTCTCGATCGAGGCTGCGATACGTTGATCACATGCGGAGCGCTTCAGTCGAATCATTGCCGAGCCACCGCCGCCATCGCAGCCCGCTTTGGTCTCTCTTGCGCTGTATTGCTTCGCACCGATGACGTCACGGCCCCGCTGCCTCTCTCGGGCAACGTGCTCTTGATGCGAATGTTCGGCGCAGACATTCACCTGATCACTCCAGCCCAATATCGCGATCGCGATTCGTTGCTCCAGGCCACGGCAGATACGCTTCGAAAGTCAGGCAAAAAACCTTATGTGATCCCAGAGGGCGGCTCGAACGGAGTGGGCGCTCTTGGCTACGTCGAAGCGATGCGCGAGGTTCGTGCTCAGCTCGATCTCGGGCTCGCAGATGGCAAACCGTTTGATCTGATCGTGCATGCGTGTGGCTCTGGCGGAACCGCCGCCGGTATCGCTCTCGGCGCAGCGCGCTCCAACATTGCACCCGAAGTTCGACCGATCGCGGTGTGCGACGACGTCGCGTACTTCTCGCGTGTGATCGATCGCATCATTCAAGCCGAGCGCTGTCTCCTGAGCTCACGGGCTGCGCAAAGATCGTCATCGACGACACCGCAAAAAGGGCCCGCATACGGCGCGACCGCACGAGCAACGAGCGTTCTTGGTCGACATCGCTCGTCGTCACGGTCTCGTGCTCGACCCTGTTTACACCAGCAAGGCACTCTACGGTTTGGCTCAAGCCATTCACCACGACGGCTCGCTCGTCGGTAGCGCGTGTTGTTCATCCACACTGGCGGTCTACCTGGGTTGCTCGCACGGGGAGATCTCTTCGCCGACGAGCTCGCGTGAGGCCCTCCACGCCGCTCTCTGGATCGTGGTCATCGCCGCGGTCTTCACGTTGCCTCGTCCATCCTCGAGCGCACACCACTGGCTGCGCTTTTATCTCGGCACTCGTGGTCGACATTCTCGCGCGACGATGTGGCGCACCGTGGGATGAGCCCGAGCTACCCGCCATGTCGCTCCTTCGTGAGCTTGGCGTTGGCTTCGCGATCGGTGGCGTCGTCACGAGCATGGCGCTGCTCGTATCAGTCTTCGCAGGCGGCGGACACATCGCGTTCGGCTCGCTGAGCATCGAGGCGCTCGCTCTTGGGTTCTTGAGGGCGATGGCTCTCGCCTATCGCGATGAATTGATCTTGCGATGGGTGCCCTCTCGACTCGCTGAAACCATCGCCACACCGATCGCACGAGCTGTGTTTACGACGATACTCGGCGTCGCCCCTGTCGTGCTGGGTGCACAAGAGCGACCTGCTTCCTCGCCGTGATGCTCGGACTCGGCGCACTGACCTCGGCGTTGATGCTGCGACGTATGAGCTTCGGATTGATCGTCGGGGCTCACGCGTCGGTGATCTTTGCGTCGTCCACCCTGTTCTCGTCGATCCTCGATGCCCGCTGGCCAACCGGTTCGATCGTCGTGCTCGAGCGAGCCTCGGGCACACCTGGCTGGCTACTCGGAGCCTCTCTCATGATCGCCGCCGTGGCGGTTACGCGCTACTTGCCGAGTGTCGCGATCATCCCCGAGAGCTTGAAGCCCGATCGAACGAAGTAGTCGACTCGTCTTTCGCTGCGATACGAGCGTGCGTCGCTGACGATCAACGCTGAGGCACACGTTCTCGAACAAGTCTTCGGTGCTCACGAAGCGTGCAGGTGTCCATCACCACCGTGAGCCCAGCTTGTTGCGCTCGCTCGGCCGAAGCGAGGTCAATCACGCCATCCTGGAGCCACAACACACGTGCCCCGATCTCGATCGCGGCCTCGGCAACCGGTGCGACCTCGGACGAACGACGAAACACATCCACAAGGTCGACAGGAGCGATCTCACGAGCTTCGAGCAAACTCGGCACGACCAAGATCCCCTCGATGATCGGGGCCGGTTGACCACGTACTGCGAGCAGAGGGTTTACGCCGGTGACGCGGTAGCCATGCGCCGCAAGGTAACGAGCGATCTGGTGAGACGGGCGGCTGACACTGTCTGAAAAACCGACCACAGCGACATGCTTTGTCTCGTCGAAGATGTTGATGAGCCCTGAGTCATCAGGCAGGAAAGGTCGCGTGGAGTTCATGGGCGATCGACTGTACCCTTCGTCGCCGTGTCCTACCCGTATCTCCTTCCACTTGCTCAAGCGAGCGACTCGCGTCGACGTGTAGGGGTCAAGGTTGCAAGACTTGCTCATGTCCAGCGAGAGCTTCGCGACGAAGCGAAGCTCGCTCTGAGTTGGGTCCTCGAGGTTGAGCCATTCCGACAAGTCCTCGAAGCCGAGCTGCCATCAGGACACGATCCAAAATCTCTTCTCAAGACATCGAAAGAGCGCACACGACTCGAGCGAGCGGCTCGAGCTCGCGAGCGTATTCTCGATGCGAAGCTGCCTGAGGATCTCGAGCAAGCGCTGACGAATTGGTTGAACGAGGTATTGCCGAACGCCCCTTGGGGCATCGCGGTTCGTACGAGCCCAACGTGCGACAGTCAGGTCACTGCAACGCTGGCTGGGTTGTCTGATGTTCAACTCGGCGTTCGCACGCCAGAGGCTCTCTTCGAGGCGATCAAAGCGATGTGGTCTGCGGTGTTCTTCCCGCGAACCCTCGAGGCGCTGATCGAAGAAGGCGTCAAAGACGTCGCGATGGCGGTGTTGCTTCAACCCGTCATTCACGCACACGCCTCGGGAACCTTGATCACCCGCCCACCACCGGGTCTTCAAGTGCCATCGTGGCGTCTTGGTGATCGAATGATTCGGGCTCGTTTTGGGCTCGGCTCGCCATGTTCTCGCCCCGAGCCTGCGTCGGATTTGTTGTGCGTGACCCGCGGTGGCGTCGAGACCATTCGCGTCATCGCGCGAAAAGCATCACGCATCGAGATTCAAGACGACGGGCCAACCTGTGTGTCCTGAGCATCCCGATGCTCCGATTTCGCCAAACATCGTGGCGACACTCACGAAGCTCGCCGAGCGACTCGAACGAGTAGAGCCAGGCCCATGGACGGTCGACTTCGCCACCACGAACGACGAGGTGATCGTGCTGTCGGCGCAAGTCGACAACGGCAAGAGCCTCGACCCAGCACGGCGCTGTGGTCACGATCGAATCTCGGAGGGCTCGGGCAAGCGCTTCCGGCTTGCCTGCACCGCTTCCGAGCGTCGCCGCACCTGGTTTCCGAGCGTGGCCCGCGGCGCCTTCAACTCGCTGGGTTGCTCCGTTCCCCGCAATGTTCAGCTCATCAGCAATTCCTCGGGTCGCCTGTACGTGAACTCCGAGCGAGTGGGTTCGAGCGGCTGCGCAGGTGCCTGGGCTCGACCCTCGTGCACTGCTTTCACTCAGCGGCGGTATCGGCGCAGACGCACTCGAACGACAGCTACGAAGTGTTTCTTGCATCGAGGTTTTTACGCTCGTTTGCCGCTGACGCTTGCTCGCCTTCTCACCGAGCAAACGAGACTCGGTGATGAGGTCGAGCAGCTCAAGCGGCGATGGGTCGAGCGCGTACCGTGTTTCTGGAGATCCTGGATCTGTCGATCCTGCCCGACGACCTGCTCTGCCGACGCTTCGCGATGTCCGAACATTGCTCGATCGCGCAGGAGCGTTGCGCTGCTTTTCTGGCTCGCTCGCGTTCCTCACGAGCCATCTCTGCGCTGACCTCGGTCATCGGCAGAGCGCTACCAAACCGCAGCCAGCATTGCTCAGTCGCTCTCGACGGGTGTCGAGGTGCTGACTACCGTTGCTCCAGCGATCGATCCGCGCTCGCAGCAGGAGCGTTCCTGACGATCCGCCTGCGTCCCGCGTGCTCGACGAGATCGCCTGCAAGACATCGCCTTGAGCTCGGACGAAGTGCCCGACGAATCTCGTCGGGGCCAGCACGCCGATCGCTGGTACGTTTTTTCGCGTCACACGGCCATCGCAGCATCGCGGAAGAAGACTCACCAGCCTCGCTGGTCTCGAGGATGCGCGACCTGTTCTCGATGTTGACCTCACTTCGTCGCTTGCCTTCATCGACGCTTCACGAGCCTGAAAGTGTGTTGAGTCGAGGTCGTGCGTTGGCTGACCGAGAGCTTGCGCAACTCGAAGAAAGGCTTTCGTTCTTCGAGGTAGGTGTCGTCCGTGCCTTGGCCGAACGAGCACAGCGCTTTTCAAAGCTTCGAGAAGCCCTTTGGACAACCTCGTCCGACGCTCTTTCGATGGCCCGAATTGTCGCGCTCGAGATCGATCGGCGACTGCTTCGCGTGAACCCCAAGCTCGAGCCGGGCGCTGTCTTTTTCTGCACCCACGAAGAGCTGATGGCGGCGTTGGCAACGGGTCGCCCCGAGGTCGATCACCTCGTGAATCTTCGTCGTGCAGAGCTATGTCGTGACCTTCGAAGGGCTGACCCTCCGCCGATGTACATGGGCACGCCTATCCTGCCGTTGTGCCGCCGAGGAAGCGGACTGTGCTTCGAGGCATGCCCGCGCCTCGGTTTTGCGCGCGGCACCGCTCGAGTGATTCGAGAGATGGACAGCTCACTCGCCGAGATCAGGCCCGGCGACATTCTCCGTGACACGCACGCTCGACCTGGGGCTCGCGCCATTGATGTTCATCGCAGGCGGCATCGTGACCGAGCAAGGCGGCCCACTTTCACACGCTTGTCGTCGCACGAGCCTTGGATTGCCTGCCGTCGTGCATGTGGCCTCGGCAACGTTGGCTTTCCGGACAGGCGAAACTCTACGAGTCGACGGCGATACAGGTTCCGTGGAACGAATCACCACAAGCTCGTGATAGCATCGCCGCCATGAGCGAGAACGACCGACCCGCGGCAGATGTTGCGGGATCGCGAGCCCTGATTGCGCGAGTTGCTGGAGCTGCTCGCCACGGATCTGCGCGCTTGTAAACTACACCATCACGAGACCTCACCCTCTGTTGCTCGTGGCTCAACAGCGCGACGGGTTTGGTGCTGATCGCAACGTGAGTGATGCGTGGGATCGCGGCCGCGATCTACTTCGTCCGTATGCCCTCGACTCGCCGAAGGCGAAGCCGCGATCATTCTCGTGGGTCGCCCTGCCGACCCTGACGTGGGGCAAGCTCTCTCGCGTGGTCTTGCGGGTTTGATTCCCGAAGATGCGCGCGCCGAAGATCTGCTGATCGCATTGGGCTCAGCATTCAGTTTGCTCGAAGCCCGCTCTCGAGCTGAGAGCCGCGGCAAGTGGCTGAATCGTTATCGCTACGAGCTTGGTGAGCTGATCGAAATCGCTCGCGCCATCACCACCGAGCGCGAGATCGACAAGCTGCTCGGCTTTGATTCTCGAAAAGGCCTGCTTCATCACCGGCGCTGACGCTGGCTCGATTTACAGCGTCGAAGGCGAAGGGCGCGACCTCTCTCGTCGCCTCTTCGTTTCAAGCTTCCTGCAAAACGAATCGGTCAGCTTCGACTCACGCGAGTTCACGATCCTGATCAGCCATCGCAGCATCGCTGGCTCAGCAGCGTTGTCGCGCAAGCTTACGATCAACATCGTCGACGTGTACGACATGCCTGCCGGCAGCCTCACTGGTTCGATCGAAGCCTTTGATGAGCGCATTGGCTACCGCACGAAGTCGATGTCACCCACCCTCATCGATCGAAACGGCGAAACGATCGGAGTGCTCAGCTCATCAACAAAAAGCGTGATCCGAAGATTCGGTTCCGCTCAACCAGCGAGGTCGAAGAGCAAGTCGAAGCCTTCGATGGTCGCAGCGAAGAGCTTCTCTCAACACTCGCTTCTCAAGCCGGAATTTCGCTCGAGAACGCACTGCTCTACAGCGAGATACGCTCTCTCTTCGAAGGGTTCGTCACAGCATCGGTCGAAGCCATCGAGCAACGTGATCCGACCACCTCGGGTCACTCGCGTCGCGTCGCCGATCTCACGCTCAACCTCGCTCGCGCCGTCGAGCGAGAGAGCTCTGGCCCTTATCGCGAAGTCTTGTGGACCCCTCAACACCTTCGCGAGATCGAGTATGCATCGTTGCTGCACGACTTCGGAAAGATCGGCGTCCGCGAAGAGGTGCTGGTCAAAGCGAAGAAGCTCTACCCGCCTCAGCTCGAAGCGATTCGTGCTCGCTTCGATTTCGTGCTGCGTACCCACGAGGTCGACGTTCTGTCTCGCAAGCTTCGAGCAACCGAGCGGGGTGCACCTTGCGATGAGCTACACAAGCTCGACGCTGAGCTCGCAGCACGTCGCGCAGAGCTCGAGGACGCCTGGAACGCCATCGTCAGCTCGAACGAGCCGACCGTTCTCAAAGGCGGTGATTTCGCCAAGATCGAGCAGATCGCACGCGAGACCTTCACCGACCTTTTGGGCAACGTAAAACCGCTTCTCACGGGCGAAGAAGTCACCAGCTTGAGCGTGCCGCGTGGCTCATTGACCAACGGCGAAATCGACGAGATCCGCAGCCACGTCACTCACACCTATCACTTCCTCCAGGCGATCCCGTGGGGCAGTGAGTTTCGGCGTGTTCCTCAAATCGCAGGCGCCCACCACGAGCGTTTGAACGGCACGGGCTACCCCAATCATCTACGCGCAGAAGAGATCCCCCTGCAGTCGAAGATGATGAGCGTGAGCGATATTTTCGACGCACTCACAGCAAGCGATCGCCCGTATAAAAAGGCGGTCCCGCTCGAGAAGGCGCTCGAGATCCTGAGCTTCGAGGTGAAGGATCAACACATCGACGGTGAGCTCGTACGAATCTTCCGTGAAGCCCGCGTCTGGGAAGGCATTCTGAAAACCAGTTGATGTTCCTCACAGAGCTCGACACGTTCGTGTGCGCAGACTGTCGAGCGAAGCGGGCTCATCAGAGGTGACTGAATTCTCGGACAACCACCTGGAAGTCATCTTCGTACAGCACGCGACCAGGGTGACGAGATCGAAGCATGCGAACGGGCATTCCGTGCTCGCGAAGGATCGCGATGATGTCCCACATTTTTTCGATCGAAGACTGCGCTGACTCCTTGAACCAGCAGGCGCAGTCTCGCCCCCAGCTACGCTGAGCAAACGGCGGGCATGGCAAGTTCTCGTTGAGCCACGAATAGCTCTCCTCGAGAAGCTCGATCTCGTACGGCTCGAGTCGCCCCTCATCGCGTAGCGCTCGCGCCTCGGTGATGACGCCCGTGAGCTCCGTGTGGTGCTCGCGATCTTCTCCGACCACAAATCGCACGAACATGACGCCCCCTTGTTGCGAGCAAGCACCCCCGAGAATCAGCTCGGACTGATGAGCCAAAGCGCTCTCGACGGGCGCCACCGAGCCTCATCGCAGCGGGTTAATGACAGCCATGAAGGGGCGAAAAATCAGCGCGACGAGGATGCGACTTCCCAGCCAATTTTAGCCAGAGTCGACGACAAACGACCCACCTCGATGGCGTTCGATGAGCTCGCGTTCCCCTGCAACGCGCGGGCGTAAACACCTTGCGTGATCGCCGCGAGCCGGAAGAGCGAGAAAGCAACGAAGAACGCCCACGACGGGATCTCACTCAGCCCTCGCTGCTCGCAGTACACAGCAACGAATTGATCTTCATTGGGTATCGCCAGCCCGTCGAGATCGAGCCCTGCAAGACCAGGCAAACCATCAACGCCCCTGGGCATATGATAGGCGAGGCAAGCATAGGCTGCGTCGCTGTAAGGGTTTCCGAGCGTTGATAGCTCCCAATCGAGCAACGCAATCACACGCGGCTCGGTGGGGTGCCACACGATGTTGTCGATTCGAATATCTCCGTGAACGATCGCACCCGCGCTCTCGTCGGGGATGTTCTTCGCGAACCACTCAGAAAGGGCGTTCATCTCGCGAACGTCATCGGTCTTCGAGGCTTCGTACTGTTGTGTCCAACGGCTGACCTGACGCGCAACGAACCCCTCGGGCTTTCCGTATGACTCGAGCCCAATCGCACGCGGGTCAACGTCGTGAAGTCGAGCCAACACCCGTGCCATCGCCTCGTAATACGAGGCACGCGCATCCCTCGCGATCTCGGGCAAAGACGGGTCTCGCAAGATGCGACCTGCCATGTGCTCCATCACGTAAAACGCGGTGCCGATTACCGATGCGTCGTCACACAACAGGTGAGCTTTCGGCACTGGAAAACCACACGCAGCGAGTGCGCTGATCACACGGTGCTCACGTTCGATCTGATGCGCAGAGGGCAATAGCTTCCCCGGTGGTTTCTTTCGCAACACCCATCGACGATCGCCAAGCGAGATCGCGTATGTGGGGTTTGATTGACCACCGTTCAGCTTGAGAACCTCGAGCTCACCCTCTTGCGCCTCGAGCCCTTCAAGATGCGATCGAAGGTAGCGAGTGAGACGAGCTGCATCGATTGAATGCGTCGTATCGGTCGAGCTCACGACATGCTCTCGGACTTTGATTTGCTCAGCTCGATCTTGGCGATCGTCTCGAGATGCACTTCGTCAGGGCCATCAGCGAGTCGAAGCGTACGAGCGCAAGCCCATGCGTAGGCGAGAGCGAAGTCATGCGAAACCCCGGCGGCACCATGCGCTTGAATCGCGCGATCGATCACACGCAGCGCCACATTCGGGGCCACCACTTTGATCATCGCGATCTCTGCACGCGCACGCTGGTTGCCCACGGTGTCCATCTGATGTGCGGCATTGAGTGTGAGCAATCTGGCTTGATCGATCTCGAGACGTGACTCGGCGATGTGCTGTCGAATCACGCCCTGCTCGGCGAGTGGCTTACCAAAAGCCACGCGTGATTTTACTCGTTCACACATCGCTTCGAGTGCTCGTTCAGCAAGACCGATCAACCGCATACAGTGGTGAATGCGACCAGGGCCCAATCGACCTTGTGCAATCTCGAAACCTCGCCCCTCACCGAGCAAGATGTTCTCGCGAGGCACCCGCACCGAGTCGAACACGAGCTCTGCGTGACCGTGAGGCGCGTCGTCATACCCAAACACCGTGAGTGGCCGAATGACCTTCAGGCCAGGCGTATCCATCGGAACGAGCACCATCGACTGTTGCTTGTGGCGCTGGGCGGTCGGGTCGGTTTTACCCATCACGATCGCGATCTTGCAGCGCGGGTCGAGCGCTCCCGAGATCCACCATTTTCGCCCGTCGATCACGTAGCTATCGCCATCGGGGCGAATGCTGCACGAGATGTTCGTTGCGTCCGACGAAGCAACTGCGGGCTCGGTCATCGCGAAGCACGATCGGATTTCTCCGGCCAGCAGCGGTTCGAGCCATCGCGCCTTCTGTGCGTCGGTTCCGTAGCGCTCGAGCACCTCCATATTGCCGGTGTCGGGCGCAGAGCAGTTGAACGCTTCGGGGCCTATCGGAGAGCGCCCCATCAGCTCACACAGCGGCGCATAGTCGAGGTTCGTCAGCCCCGCACCACGATGGCTCTCGGGCAAGAAGAGATTCCACAACCCTTCCGCGCGAGCCCGCTGTTTGAGCTCTTCGATGATCGGCGGGATCATCCACCGCGAGGACATCGACGCGAGCTGCTGCTCGTAGACTTTCTCTGCGGGCAACACGTGTTGCTGCATGAACGTAGCAACGCGCTCGCGAAGCTCGATGGAGCGAGAAGAGAACGAGAAAGACATGGGCATCAGGCTCCGATGACGAAGGCCACGGTGGTGGTGGTGCTTCCGCCGATGTTGAGGGTGGCGAATCTTCGGGCACCTTCGACCTGGGTGTCACCTGCGGATCCACGAACCTGACGAGCAGCATCGTGAACCATACGAACCCCTGTTGCGCCAACGGGGTGACCGACGCCGATCAAGCCGCCGCTAGGGTTGATCGGGAGCTTTCCACCGCGAGTGATTTCACCAGACTCGATGGCTCTCCATGACTCACCCGGAGCGGTGAGCCCGAAGTGGTCGATGGCCATGTATTCGCTCATCGAAAAGCAGTCGTGGGTTTCGATACCATCGACCTCCCGTACATCGGCGAGACAAGCGCGGCGAAAGGCATCTTGGATGGCCTGACGCACATGGGGAAAGACATGGGGCTCGTGAGCCGAGCGACGGAGCTTCTCTTCAAACCCGAGATGAACCGTGCGATGACCCCAACCGAGTATGCGCGGCAACGACTCGAGCGATTGCTTTCGATGGCGAGCCCATTGCTCGGCAAACGAAGCTGAGGCGAGGATCACGGCAGCAGCGCCATCGGTGACTTGCCCGCAATCTTGCCGGCGCAACCACCCTTCGACGATGGGGTTTGCCTCGTCGTTCTCGGTGAAGCTGGCATCCGTGTATCGCCAGGCCCGAGTCTGAGCGAGTGGGTTGTTGCGAGCGTTCTCGATGTTGATTTTCGAGATGGCGGCGAGGTGCTCGTAACGCAGACCATACCGGCGGTGATACTCACGGGCGATCTCGCTGAATGTGTAGGGCCACGGATATTTGGCTTCGAGCGCATCGTGACCCACCCAAGCCGCACTACCCAAGCGACGAGCGGCATCGAGCCCGCTCACGTTTCGCTCGACCTCGACACCCGCGACGAGAACACAGTCGTAGCGACCCGCTTCGATTTCGGCAGAAGCAGCCAAGATGGCGACCCCACCGGAGGCACAGGCCGCTTCGTGACGAGCAGCGGGCACCCCGTACAAACCGGGAACAGCGATCGAGAGCGCACCACCCAGTTGACCCTGGCCGGTGAAGAGCTCGCCGCAGAAGTTCCCCACGTGGGCAGACTGAATGTCACTTGGCTCAAGAAGGGCATCGTCGATGGCGCCCTGCACAGCAGAGCCGAGAACGTCGACGATCCCGAGACCTTCACGAGACCAATTTCGAGCAAAGTCAGTTTGTGCTCCGCCCAAGACGAACACAGGGGTCATGGGCGGAACGCTACGATCAGCCGGGGATGGATTCCCAGACTTTATTGAGAGCGCTCTGGAACTGCCAGGGGCCTACGAAAAATGGTGCTTTCTCGGGCAAACCAGCCTTGGCTTGGATTTCTTTGATGATTTTCGGCCCATCAGAGAACTGCCAGATCAAGCCGTAAATTCCGCAGGTGAGCGGCGTGAGAAATACAATCTTGGCGGCGCTCATCCGCTCTTGTCCGAGGAAGGTGTTCACTTCCTTGGCCACATTGAACCACCAGAAGAGCTGGTAGATGCCAAGGGTCACCATGTGGAGGCCGAAGAAGGAGAGAAAACCGCGGGTGGTGCCTTTGTAAGCGTGCCGGTCGTCATTGTTTTGCGTCCTTGTGTCTGCTGACGAAGGAGTTATACGCGTGGCTCGCCGACTATCCGAATAAAAACGGCGCACATCCACATGATCAAAGGCAAGCCACGCTCGATCAACTCTCGTGGGTGCGCAACGACTCGGATGACACGACGCGAGTGCAGCCGACCAGAGATGCAGACACTTGGCTCTCGCCCCTTCGAACACAGGTGGCGCGTTGACCTTTGGCTGTGCTGGGCACGTTACCAAACAAGTCGGGTCGAGCGGATGTAATGAGCGTGTTCATTTGTGGCAAGCAGCACTGGGGAAGCGAGAGGTATTCGGTTAGAATTCGTCGATGCGATTCGCCCTCTGTTTTCGGTATTTCCGGAATGCTGGTGCATCGCCTCGCCTACGCCACGACTTATGAGGTCGGGCCTGGCAAGCCGTACGCAACTATCCAGGACACACTGTCGATGCTCGCCCCAGGCGACATTGTCGAAGTACAAGGGGGCAAACCTACTCCTGGGTGCGATCTGGTTTCGCCCAGAGCAAAGCGGCACCACAGACGCACCGGTGACGATCCGGGGTGTTGCGGTCAATGGCCAACGCCCGATTCTACAGGGCGTGGGCACGGCCCAATATCACGACATGATTGTGTTGTTGTACGCCAACAACTTTGTATTCGAGGGGTTCGAAATCATCGGAGACGGCAACCCAGATCACTTCGGGATTATCCACAAGGCGGACAACGTCACCATCCGCGATGTGGTGGTTCACGGGGTTGCTGGACAAGGCCTATTGGGCACCGATTCGGAGTCAGGCTCACTGACCCTCGAGAAGAGCGAATTCTACGGCAACGGCAGCGATCTGTACAACCACCAGATCTATATGGCGACCGACGAAACGATGTACCCAGGGTCGGTGTTTCGAATGCAATATTGCTATGTTCACGACGGCACTGGGGGCAACAACGTCAAGTCGCGCGCTGAACGAAACGAGATTTATTACAACTGGATCGAGGGCGCTTTTTATCACGAGCCTGACGTTATTCTGACGGGCAAGACCTTCGCTTGCCTGAGAAGATCTGATGTGGTGGGCAACGTGCTGGTGAAACACCAGGAATGGCGGATCGCTCGCATCGGTGGGGACGGCACCGGAAACACCTCGGGTCGATATCGCTTCGTGAACAACACGATGGTTCTTGGGCCTACGTCGACAGGCCATTGGCCTACACTCCACGGTGGAAACACTCGAGATGCACAACAACGTGATCGTGCAGCTTGGCGGAGTGCTCTGGCGCATCGAATCACAACGACCCCGAAGGCCCTGAAGCCGTATTTTCGGGAGCAACACTGGATCCAAGACGGTATTGGACAAATCCCGGACAGCTTTACTGAACGATCACGGGGCAGATCCCGGTTTACTGGATGCTGCATCCTATGATTTTCTGCCCGGCGGCAGGCTCGCGTTCTTCTCGACAAGGGCAGCACCTCGACCTCGATCGCGTCTCCCGCATTTATCAATCCACTCTCGTTGCCTGTTTGTGCCACCAGCCAGAGCACTGGGGACAGAGCAAGCGCGCGCACAGGACGCAACCCTGACATTGGCGCATTCGAGCTTGATCCGGCACTACCCCGGCGAGGAGGCACGTGAGTGGAAGCGCTGGATCATCAGGTAGCGCGGGCTCAGCGGGCTTCCAGCAAGCGGGATCATCAGGAGCAGGGGAGCAGGCAGCGCTGGTCGACGAACGGGGCACGCCCAGTGGCGAGAGCGATGACGGCGCCGCGGCTGGAAGTCATATGAAAATACGGCCCAGCGAGCAGGAGCGACCACGTGGATGGCCTGTTGATTGGTTTGGCCGCACGCCGACTCAAACGACGACGCTCCTGAAGCAAAAGCTGCGACAAAAGTGGCCGCAACCCTGAAAAAACGGCTCGATCGGGGGGCCGAACCATGCCAGGACGGGTCGTTCTCGATGACCTGCCCGTGGCTCGCATGACCCCTCTCGCTCGCTCTTCTCGACACGCCATCGTCGTAGGCTTTGCGCTTGCCATCGGCGCATGGGTTGGGTGCAAGTCAAATACTGGAACAGGCACGAATGCCGCGGGTTCATCGTCAGCGGCATTGTCGGCATCGGCCCCTCGGCCGAAATACGCCACGCACCCACGACGAGAAGGTGGCCCCCAGGCACTGCGACTACGCTGAATACTGCGCGCTCTGTCATGGCCCCGAAGGCAAAGGGTATATTGCCGATAATGCTCCGTCGCTGGTGAGCGAAACTTTTTGGCCTCTGCGACGGATGCGTATTTCACCCGCACAATTCGAAATGGCCGCCCAGGTACTGCCATGGGTCAGCCATTAAGAGCCGTGGTGGGCCAATGAGTGACGAAGAAAACTTTATTCTCGAGTTTCTTCGAACCAAAGGGCCCGCACAGGTGAATATCGCCAATGCCAAAAATAGTGGCGACCCACAGCGAGGCCAGACGGTGTACGACGCCGAGTGTGTGCGCTGTCACGGGACATCCGCTCAACGCGGAGAAGCCCCGATGCTCTCGAATACCGAGTTTCTGCAAGCGGCCTCGGATGGTTTTATCAAATATACGATTGTCCACGGCCGACAAGATACGAAGATGGCCGCATTTGCTGAGAAATTGAGCGATCAACAAATCGACGACGTGGTGGCGTTGATTCGTAGTTGGTCACCGTCTCCGCCACCTCGACCCGTTGCAGAGCCGGTCGAGATTCCGAGCGATCTGCCGATTGTGCTGAACCCGAAAGGCGCAGCGCCTCAGTTCACTCTTCGAGATGATAAGTTCGTTCCGGCAGAACAGGTCGCCCAAGCGCTCAAAGAGAAGAAGAAAATCATCATTCTCGACGCGCGGACCGCCGCAGAATGGGCTCGAGTGCGAATTCCCGGCTCGATACCGATGCCTTATCACGATCGATCTCGCCTCGATATGGTTCCGAACGACGATACGTGGGTCGTGGCTTATTGTGCGTGCCCTCACCACGCATCGGGTGAGGTCGTCGATGAGCTTCGGCGCCGGGGTCGAAAAAACGCTGTCATTCTCGACGAGGGGATCCTCTTCTGGCAGCAGCACGGCTACCCCATTGCGGGCGAAGCAGCGAGCGCATCGGCGTCAGGCTCAGCATCGACGAAGCCACCTCCGGCGAAGAGCGCGGTCGAGCGAAATCAAATCCCGTTTGGCCCACCCCCGCGCTGATGATGTCGAGCGAGGATTACCCCTATTTGTTCTTCTTTGCAGCCTGCTCGAGCTCGGCTTGGACGTTCCCGTCCTCACCGATGTAAATGATCCAACCGAGCTCGCCGCCATTGCCTTTTTCTCGAGGCATGACGGCGATGACTGATTTGCTCGATTGGGGGCCGGCAAAGGTCTTCCCGTCGAAGCTGATCTGCATCGGTGAGTTCTTGTACATCACGAGCGAGAACTTTCGTTTCGCCCGAAAGACGGTGGGTTGCTCGGCAGCGCCTTCGATCACCCCCAGGAAGGCAAAATGTACGGGGACAACGTCTCCCGGCTCGAAGTCGTACCAAACGCCATCTTTACTATCGAGGCTCTTGAGCTCGTCGGGCGTGGCGGTGGCGACGCGAACGTGGGTTGCGGGGGGCATTCCACAGGCCACCAGCCCAGATGAGCCGACGAGCATGAGAAATGCGGCGAAATGACGACGCAATGAAGGAGACGAGGTGCCGCGACGTAGCACGGGCTACGCAGGCTCGTGTCATGGTTGAGGCACAGTTCAGCGGGTCAAGCTGCAGCCAATCGCAGCTTGTCGAGCTGCCCGACGCGAAAGAAATGTCGAAGCTGAGCCGAGGGGTCTCGGTGACGTTTCGAGGTTTCTCGCGAAGGCCCAAGCCTGAAACAGAGTCGCGCCGCGAGCTGATTCGCGAGGCGATATCGGTCGCCGAGCTCTGTGCCTTCGGGGTGCACGAAACGAGCTGTTTCGTAGAGATCTCGGTGAAGCTCGAGAAGCTCGGCCCGACGCTGATCATCGACGGTGAGCTTGATTCGATTGAGGTCGCTCGAGGGGTGACGAAGCAGGTGCGCGAGCAGCACGAACTTGTCGACCTCAGCCTGGAGCTCGAGCTCGAGTTGAGTGGTGGGCAGGCCGATGCGAGCACGCTCTGCGATGAGGACGAAATGAGATACGCCCTCAGCGATTTGACAGAAGAGATCGAGAGAGAGCGAGCAAGCCGGGTCAAGTGCGACCGAGGGCAGATGAACGGCAATTTCGACGTCGTCGGGATCGTGGGCAGACGAGCGCAGAAACAGCGCTTCTCGACCCGAGTCATCGGCGACCACGAAGGGGTCGATCTCGGGCAACGGGTCGAGATGATAGAAGCGCTCGAGGTGGCGCTGGAGCATCAGCGCCAGCGACACAGATTCGCTCATTGAACCCCGCCCGAGGGTTTCATGGGCAGCATGCCGCGAGCCCCAAGGCCCATGGCAAGCGACGAAGAGCCGGTACGAAGCCAGCGCTCGTAGACTTTGACGATATCCGAAGCCGAGCGAGCACTGGAGACAAGCAGGGCATCAGCGACCTCGCGCAGCACCTCGACGAAACGATCGAAGCGTTGGGCCAGCTCGGTAAAGAGTGAGGTCGAACGTGTCGAGTCGGCAGGCTCGAGCATCGCCGCTGCCGTGCCGTAGGCGGTTGCACCGACCTTAGCGACGTAACCGGCGTCAACACCTCGGCGGTTGAGGTGCTCGTGAAAGAAGCTGGTCACGTAGAGCGAGCCGTCGCCTACACAACGCAGCTTCTCGAGGCGTTCGGCGGTGGGGGCAGAGAGAGCTTCGTTGAGCTGGACGGTAATGGGTTGATCGAGCGAGATTCCGTCGGGTCGCAACGCCAAATCAGTCAGCAATCGAACCAAGTACTCTTTCGTTGAGGCAGCCGCCTGTACACCTCGGCTCTGAAGGGCGGTCTCAACGTTCTCGGCAAACAGCCCGCGGACATCGGTCGTCATCAGAATCGTCATCTCGTCGAACCTCCTGGCTTGGAGGCGAGCCGTCCGGCGAGGGATGACGCATGGCGTAACCATACGAGCGCCCTCGTGGAAGGCGCGCTTCTCCCGGTATTCATGCCGAATTGATCGGCGTTTGGCTACTTCGTGACAGGCGAGGATCGGGCTTATGACGCGCTTGGAGCAGCCACGTGAGAACGTGATTGCGAAGCGTTTTTCGGCCCTTGACACCCTTGTTCCCGAGCTTATTCTCCGCGGCGCTCGTCAGCACTCATTTCACGTGAGTGCTAACAAAGAGCGTTCTACAAGCTTTTTCTCGGGGTTTCCCGCCTCAAAGCCATCGCGGTCGACGCATGGCCGGCAAGGGTTTAGCCCCTCCTCTCACACTCGCAAGCACCAAGGAGCACTCTCGTTATGGCCATTCGTCCCCTCCACGATCGCGTGATCGTCAAGCGTGTCCCAGAAGAGACCAAGACCAAGGGCGGGATCATCATCCCCGACACGGCGAAAGAGAAGCCCATCGAGGGAGAGGTCGTCGCAGTGGGCAACGGCAAGATCCTCGAGGACGGCAGCGTTCGTAAGCTCGAAGTCAAGGCCGGCGACCGCATCCTGTTCGGCAAGTACAGCGGCACCGAAGTGAAGATCGATGGCGAGGAGCACTTGATCCTCCGCGAGGACGACCCTCGGCGTCATCGAGAAGTGAACAAAACCCTCCACTGAAGACCGTGGTAGAAAAAGAGAACTCCTATGGCAGCCAAAGAGATCGCTTACACCTCAGAAGCACGCAACCTCATCCTCCAGGGCGTCGACCAGCTCGCGAACGCGGTGAAGGTCACCCTCGGCCCCAAGGGTCGTAACGTTGTTATCGAGAAGAGCTTCGGCTCGCCGACGATCACCAAGGACGGCGTCACCGTCGCCAAGGAGATCGAGCTCGAGAACAAGTTCCAGAACATGGGCGCCCAGATGGTTCGCGAGGTTGCCTCGAAGACCTCGGACGTCGCAGGTGACGGCACCACGACCGCGACCGTTCTCGCCCAGGCGATCTACCGCGAGGGCTCACGCCTCGTCGCCGCTGGTCACAACCCGATGGAGATCAAGCGCGGCATCGACGCAGCCGTCGCCGCCATCGTCGATCACCTCAAGGGTCTCGCCAAGCAGACGAAGGACCCGAAGGAGATTGCCCAGGTCGGAACCATTTCGGCCAACGGCGACACCACCATCGGCAAGCTCCTCGCAGAGGCGATGGAGAAGGTCGGCAAAGAGGGCGTGATCACCGTCGAAGAGGCGAAGAGCGCTGAGACCACGCTCGACGTCGTCGAAGGTATGCAGTTCGACCGCGGCTACCTCAGCCCGTACTTCGTCACCGACTCAGAGCGTATGGAGGCCGTTCTCGAGGACGCCTACATCCTCATCTCCGAGAAGAAGATCTCGAACATGAAGGATCTTCTCCCCGTTCTCGAGGCGATTGCTCGCGCCCAGAAGCCGCTCCTCATCCTCGCTGAGGACATCGAGGGCGAGGCTCTCGCGACCCTCGTCGTCAACAAGCTCCGTGGCACGCTCGCCTGCACCGCCGTCAAGGCCCCAGGCTTCGGCGATCGCCGCAAGGAGATGCTCAAGGACATCGCCACCCTCACCGGCGGCCAGGTCATCGCAGAAGAGCTCGGCCTCAAGCTCGAGAACGTCACGATCAGCGACCTCGGCCGCGCCAAGCGCGTCGTTGTCGACAAGGACAACACCACGATCGTCGACGGTGCTGGCAAGAAGGAGAAGATCACGGCTCGTCAGCAGGAGATCCGTGGCCAGATCGAGAACACCACGTCCGACTACGACCGTGAGAAGCTCCAAGAGCGTCTCGCCAAGCTCGTCGGCGGTGTCGCGGTCGTCAAGGTCGGCGCAGCCACCGAGACCGAGATGAAAGAGAAGAAGGCACGTGTTGAGGACGCTCTCAACGCGACCCGCGCGGCTGTCGAGGAAGGCATTGTCCCCGGCGGTGGTGTTGCCCTCATCCGTGCTCAGTCGGTTCTCGACGGCATCAAGGTCAACGACGAGCAGAAGTTCGGCGTTCAGATCATCCGTCGCTCGATCGAGGAGCCTCTCCGCCAGATCGTTGCCAACGCCGGCGAGGAAGGCTCGATCGTCGTGAACAAGGTCCGCGAGGGCTCGGGTAACTTCGGTTACAACGCTGCCACCGGCACCTACGGCGACCTGCTCGACCAGGGCGTTATCGACCCAGCCAAGGTTGTCCGCACGGCCCTCCAGAACGCAGCGTCGGTTGCCAGCATGATGCTGACCACCGAGTGCCTCATCGCAGAGCGTCCGAAAGAGGAGAAGGCTCCTGCTGGCGGCGCTCACGCAGGCCACGGCCACGGCGACTTCTGATCGCCCACCTCACCCCCGGCCCCTCTCCAGCAGAGCTAGAGAGGGGTGGGCGTGAGCTTGTAGAAGAACGACAAGGCCGCGTCTCCTTCGGGAGGGGCGGCCTTTGTCGTTTCCACGCACGGTCAGCATACGGCTCGGTGGGGAAAGGCACCGAGCGATCTTTCGCCGGTCAAGATGAATCCCACCCAGGGGATTCGTAGGCAGTGTTGTGGGTCGTTGCCTTTGAGGTGCCAAGCGTTCTCGCGTATCCCAACGTCTGGCTCCCCCCTCGCCAAGCGCTAGCGCTTGGAGAGGGGGATCAAGGGGGTGAGGTGGCACGCAGTGCTTCCCACGCGCGACGGCGATGAGACACCGCATCTTTCTCGGCCGCGCTCATCTCGCCAAACGTACGGGTTTCGCCTTGCGGGATGAAGATCGCATCCCAACCAAACCCATTCGTGCCACGAGGCTCGAGCGAGATGGTCCCTTCACATCGACCCTCGACGACGAAAAGCTCACTAGCCCGCGCAACACCCAAGCAGCACACCGCCACAGCACGCCGATCGTTCATCGTATCGAGCGCGCGACAGATCGACGTGAGGCCGCCGGTTTTTTCCCACCATTTGATGTACGGCCCAGGAAAGCCACCCAGCGCCAGCAGCTCGACTCCGGCGTCTTCGACAATCACGCCATCGCCCAACGCATCGAACGCAGCGCGCACTTTTTCGAGAGCAACACTCGCAGTCGTCGCTGCTTGAAGCTCGGGCAGATCGAGCGACACCCGTTCGAGCGCCGTACCGAGGATCCGCTCTGCTTCGCGCCACTTGTCGATGTTCGACGTTACCAGCTTCATGCGCTCCACTCGCTGCGGTTGATCCTCCTTCGAAGAGCAAGCCACCGCAGCAAGCCCTCGTCAGCTCTTCGGGCGATTGGGCAAAGGCGGCGGCTTGGGCGCTGCGGGAGCTTCGGGTGCTCCTGACGCTGGAGCAGCCGCAGGCGCGGGTGGATTGCTCGAGGGCTTGATCGAATTCGGGTTTCGCGATGGTGGCAACGACAGAGGATCAAGATGCCCGTCATCACCCATCGGGAAGATATCCGGCATCGACATCACCGAGCGCGCTGAGTGCAAATCGCGTGAGGTTTGATCGAGTCGATCGGCGATGACCCCAAGGAACTGCCAAAGCAACTTCACCGCAAGCTCATGCTCTTTTCGAAGGATCTCGAAGAAGTCGCCACGCTTCAACGTGATGAGCTCGGCCGCCGTATTGCAGACCACCGTCGCCGATCGTGGAACATTGCGAATCAGCGCCATCTCGCCGACGTGATCGCCAGTCCCGAGCTCGGTGAGAAGGCCACCACCACGCGTGACCGTGAGTGAGCCAGACAGCACGATGAAGAGCTCATCGCCGCTGTCGCCTTCCTTGATGACCGTGTCGCCCTTCTGGAAGATCTTCACGTCGGCCACTTGCATCACGCGCAACATCTCTCGCTCAGAGAGGCGCGCAAAGAGCGGCATTTTCGCCAACACCTGACGCTTCAATGCAAGACGTCGTGCACGTGCGCCATCATCAGCACCCGTGGTGCCGATCTGGATCACGAGCGCGGTGACGTTGTCTTTGCCACCGCGATCGTTCGCGAGATCGATGAGGCTGCGGACGGCCACATCACCGTCAGCCAGCTTCATGTACGGCACGAGCTCGGTGTTCTGCTGGATGTACCCGTGCAGACCGTCAGAGCACAACAAGAAGCAGTCACCTGGGATGGTCTCGATCAACAGCGTATCAACCTCGACGCTGTCGTAGACACCCACCGCACGGGTGATCGCGTTCTTCTGCGCGAGCTTCTCGACCTGTTCTTTCGAGAGCTTTCCGCGCTTCATCAGCTCGTTGTAGACGGTGTGGTCTTCGGTGACTTGCTGCACCTTACCGTCGCGCATCATGTAGAGACGACTGTCGCCTACGTGAGCGATGAAACCCTTGTTGCCGATGAGCAGCATCGCAACGAAGGTGGTGCCCATGCCGCGCTTGGCCGAATCGTTCTGCGCTTCGGCATGGATGCGCGCACTCGCAGTTTGAACAGCGCTCTCGAAGCGCGTGAGAATTTCTTTGGGGCTAACCGGTGCACCCGAATCGAACGCCTCGATGAGCGAGCGATTGTTTTTCAGCTCTTCATGGACCGTTCGAACAGCGAGCGCGCTGGCAATTTCGCCTGCCGCGTGACCCCCCATACCGTCGGCCACGATGAACAGACCAAGACGCTTGTCGATGAGGAAGTTGTCCTCATTGAGCTCGCGAACCCGACCCGTGTCGGTGGCCGCATAGAACCGGACGTTTTCATGCAAGGCCATGTGCGTCGGTGACTCTCACAGAGAAGCTCTCTCAACGACCTGCGCAACCAGGCCGAAAATCGAGCGGGTACGTTACAGTGGTTGGTGCCCCTCGCCTAGAGGCGGGAAACGTCAGCCCACGAAGAACAGCAACAGCACACGCCCCAGCAGCCTCGTCTTGTACATCTGAGGCCGCTCGATTGAATGACGCATCGGTGATCGAGCCCGCTGCATCGAGCGAGAACGACAAGACCAACGTGCCAAGCATGCCGCCGTCGCGCACGGCTTCGTTCGCGTGAAAAACGCAGGGGCGAAATTTTGCTGAGCTCTCTCGAAGCACAGCGTGAATGTCTTGAAACGTCCGTTCGACAGCGGCGTCTGTTGAGGCATTGGTCAACGTGCCTGCAGACGAGCTCGGTAGCGCCAATGAGCAGCCTCCTGCATCGACAGAAAGCAACGCGGCCACATTCATCTTCGAGCCTGAGGCACTCGCAGAAGCCGACGGCACAACACCAGCATCAAGCGGGTCTGCATCAGTCGATGAAGCAGAAGGAGCTTCGCTTACGACCGATGAAGACGGTGCCGGAAGCGGCGCCGTGGCCGAGCGACTGCTGCACCCAGACGCGAGCGTCGCGGGCGCAAGTAGTTGGCTCAACAAAACGGGCGTCAACTTCACGAGATGCAATCTACCCCGGCGCCGACCCTGAACGGAAGTTTCCTCGTCAGCGAATGTGACTTCCCTTATCTCGACACCAACTTTGCGATCGCGATCGATTCCCGTGTCATCGTGGCGCATGTCTTGGGCGTTCTGTTCGGTTCGAGCTTGCGCTTGCGCGATCGGGCTCGCTTCGGCTCTTGCGCTGATGCTTGCCAGTGGCTGTGACGACGGTCGTATTCCGTCGAGCTGTGGAGCGATTCCAGACCCCAACGGCTGCCCCAACGATAGCAGCGACGTCTGCAACGACCTCACCTGTAGCGGTGTCTACGCTTGCCGATCATCGGGGCAGTGGGAGCTCGTTCGTACCTGCCCTGCCCACCCCGATGCTGGCACCGATGCAAGCCATGACGCAGACGCTTCCGATGACGCTTCGCAAAGTGACGCAGGCTGCGGCGAAGCCCCCGACTCTGGTGATCTCAACAGCGGCGCCGGGTGCCCCTCGCTTCAGGCGCCTGACTGCGATGTGAGCGTCGCTCTCTCGTGCCCAGCTCAGGCCTGCATCACGGGTTGTGAATCGTTTCTCGTGTGTATCGATGGAGCTTGGGCGCCGAATTACGCCGCGTACTGCGACGAAGATGGTCAGCTCGTTTGGAACCCAAACTAGCCCCGTCGTCGCGGTAACTTTGCCCCGTCGAAACGAGCACCAAGCCTGTATTAAACACAAGAGCGCCGATCTTTCGATCGACGCTCTTGGTCACGGTGATCGCGGCTCAGCCGATCACACGATCACGGGTCGACTTTACCCGTACCGATCTGCACCGTGGTGCCGTCGGCGATCCACTCGAACCCATCAATGAGAACGCAGAGTCGTAAGCCGAGTCGCCGGTGTCCCAGATCATGAACACGATCTTGAACGTCTGGCCGCCAGCAACGGGCAGAGGTGCCTGGCTGTACAACCAGCTTCAGGCTGCAGCGCTGTTCCACGTCAAAGCCAGTTCCTGCGAGATCTGGCCTTACCCGTCACCGAACAATGCGTTGTTCACACTGACCGGAGCGCCTTGCGAGTCGAACGAGATGTTTCCGTTCAACGAGCCGGTTGGTTGTGGCGTCACGATCGCCGCGAACTGATCGTTGTACGTCGTGCAAACCCACTCGGGGTACTCGAACGAGTAGAAGCGAAAGCGGAACTTGAAGCCCGTTGCGTTGACTGGCGCACGCAACGTGACCTCGAAACCAATGTCGTCGTTGATTGCGTTGCTGATTTCGCAGCCAGACTTCGGCTGTGGGTAACCGCTGACCGGAGTACCACTCGCGTGGTTCGAGCAACTGAGCGATCCACATGCACCGGGGTCGTTCGCGTCGCGGGCATGGCCCGACGAGAGAACGAGCATATTGCCGCCGATTTGCGGGCCCACATTGTTACCAAACAAGCTCGTGATGCCAACCTCAGCGCCAGGCGTGTACGTCGGCAGGTTGTTGATATCCGAGCCACTGCGCACGTATCGCGCTGACACGAGACCGTAGTAGTTCGACGAGTCATGCGCGCAGATGCCGATCGCGTCTGCCGCGTGGTTTGATCAACATCCGTGATCGCATACGAACCGCCGCACGAAGCAGGTGCAGGCGGCCGCAGGATTCATCGATCTGCAGGTCGGCCGGTGCTGGCGCCTTGCAGTTCATGTTGTTCGCATCACACACACAACCCGCATCACCAGGGTTGCAGCTCACGTAGTTCGGCGCGTCGACTGCACCAGGATGCACCGCCGGATCGCAATCGCGGCAGTCGCCATCTTGCTCTGTCCAACCGTCACCATCGTCGTCGGTCGAGGGCGCCTTCGAGACATTGAGCCGTGCTGCCTGTGCTTCCGGCGCTGCCGCCTGTTGCACCCGTGCCGCTGCCACCAACACCTGTAGCCGCGCGCCATACCGAAGCTCGAGTCGCCGCCCGTGCCGACGCCACCTGTGTTGCCCGACGAACCCGCTGAGCCACCCGTGCTACCCGCAGACCCTGCCGAGCCACCTGTCGTGCCGCTAGCCCCGCCGGTCGAGCCGCCTGCACCACCCGTCGTGCCGCCCGCACCACTGGCGCCGTTCACCGAGCCGTGCCTGCGCCACCAGTCGAGTCGCTTCCGCCTACGCCGCCTGTCGATGAACCGCTCGCGCCACCACTTCAGCGCTTCCAAGCGGCTGAGCCTGATGTTCCAGCAGCACTCGATTCACTTCCCGCGGCTCCAGAAAGCGAAACCTCCTGTTCCATCGCCACCAGCGGGAATCGTTGCTGCTACACGCCAGCAACGCACTCGCACACACCAGGAACGACACGTCATAGGTGTCGCGAGAGAAACGGTAATGGTTCAACATCCGGGACCTCGCTCAAAGGTGAAGGAGCAACACAAATACGGGAAATTTCCCGTCGAGTAAAGAGCCTCGTTTCTTGCGGTAACCTAACAGTCACCGCATTGACTCGAGGGCTCTCTTCGGTATCCCGCCAAACGAGCGACCGATTCACTCAGTAGTCGCGCCCTTCTGGCGCTCCCTTGAGCTTTCGGCAGACGGTCGCATGCACGTCTTTGATCGACCCTCGCATCGCGAGATATTTGTCGATCATCTTCTTCGCCGTCTCTTTGTCGTGTTTGGCGAGGTTGCGTTTCTCTTCGGGGTCAGCCTCGATATCGAACACCTGAAACGAGCTGTCGTCACCGAAGGCGATCACCTTGTATTTGCCCGAGATCAACGCGCGGCGTCGATCGTTGTCACTCGTGCGCGGCAAGTCGACGATCACATCACACGCGTCGGGTTCTTTCTCTCCAAAGATCTCGGCTTTGCGGCTCGTTCCTCGAAGCGGCGGGTCTGCTTTTACACCCATCAACTCGAGAATCGTTGGCGCCATATCGACATGGCTTCGAGGCACGTCGATACGTTTCGCTTTCGCGCCTGGCACATAGAAGAACCACGGAACACGAATCAGGTTTTGATACAGCTCGAAGCCATGGCGATACACGTTGTGCTCACCGAATGACTCACCGTGATCGGCAGAGATCACGATGGCCGTGTTCTCTCCCCACGGCTGTTTCGTGATGAAGTCGAACAGCTTGCCGAGGTGTTGATCGGTGTACTCGACCTCGCTGTCGTAGTGATCGCGGGCTTTCTTTCCCCACTCTTGGGTCTCTTTGTGCTGCACGTATTGATCGTGTGGATCCATGAAGTGAAACCACGCGAAGAACTGCTTTCCCGTGTTGGCCGGGTCACCCAGAATCTCTTCCGCCAGCGCTTCGTGTTTCGGGGCAGTGACGTTCGGGTCCGTCGTCGCATCCCACTTCAAGCCCTCGACGAGCTTGTACACATCGAACCCCTGCTCGAAGCCAGCAGCTTTCGGCGTGAAATACTTGTGAGCAAAGGCTCCCATCGTACGAATCCCCGCCGCTTGAAGCCTCTCGGGAAACATCAAGACATCTTTCGGGTAGCTGCCGAAAAAGTACCCGTCTCGCTTCACCGCACCCGGGTACTCACCCGCAAGAAAACCCCCAACGCTCATCGACGTGTACGACGACAACGCGTAGGCATTCGTGTAGCTGATCGACTTCGATTCAAGCTCAGTCAGCCTCGGAGCAATCGCCCTCGGGTAGCCCGCCCACGGCATATCGGCTCGCAAGCTATCGATCGTGATCAACACGACGTTGAGAGGTTTGCTCGGAGCAGCGCTCGGTTGAGCCGTTACCGCCGGAGCCGCCGACCCCGATGCAACTGGCTCCGCTGCCGCCGATGCCGAGGTTGACGCAACCGGGCCACTGTTCGGAACCGTCGACACCGTCGGCGCACCCGGCGCAGGTGGGGTCGTCCGATCGCACGCCACCATACCCGTGACAAGCAACGGAAGGGTGACTGCAGCAACAAAGCGTCGAGCTTCTGGGCGCATGACGGGCCGCTACAACAGCGAAGGGGCTTGGGCCAATTTCGTGGCGCTCACCACTTCCTTCGTCGCTCGCGAGCTTGTATCCTCGGTCTTCCCATGACGCAGCCCAGCGGCCCACCGAAGCCACCTCCGCCCCCGCCTCGTCGTCCGCCTGCGCCGAGCGGCGAGAACCTTTCGAGTGAGCAGCGCGATGAGATGGCTGACATCGCCATGATGCTCCGTGAAGAGCAAGTTCAGGCTCGCATCGTTCATTACAAAGGCGAGATGGAGACCAACGCCGAGCTCGATGCGATCACCGAGCAGGTGGTGGCTCAGCTCAGAGCACTACAAGCACAGATCGCCGTCACGAAGCCCAAGCAGTCACCCGAGGCAATCGAGGCAGAGCAGATCGATACGCTGCGCAAGCTTCTCACGCGAACGTTCAGGGCCGATGCTCCGTCGTTGCTCGTCGAGCAGCGCCTCAAGGACATCGCCAAGCGCGTCACGCGTTTGTTCTTCGAGTCCGAGCTCGCCGAACGCGTCACTGCGAACCAAGAGAAGCTCAAGAAGATCCACCACGCTGAACAGGCGATGTTTTACCTGTTCAATCGCTACGGCAATCGTATGCGCGCCGAGCTCGAAGCGTTCGAATACGTCGATGCCGAGATGAAAGAGCGCACCATCGACATGCTCGACAAGACTGCAAACGACTTCCGAGTTGCGTTCTTGTCTCGCCGAAGCCCCGAGGTGAAGCGACTCATCGCAGCCCTCAGCAAAGCGCTGCTCGAGTTCTTCCAGTATCGCTTTCCGCTCGACATCCCGAAGATCTCTTCCGAGGTCATCCAAGCGTGTAAGTCATCAGCGGGCGACAACGCAGCGGGCTACAAAGTTCACAACGAGTCGTTCGGTCTCTTCCGACAAGCGCTCGAACGTAAGCTGCTCTCGCGACTGATCTCGTACATGGAGGAAACCCTCGTGCCCAGTCTCTCGAAGAGCGAGGACGAGTTCCGCGACGACACCATCGCGTTCGTTCGTATGCCCTTGCTCTACAGCGACATCACCAGCGTGATCTGCGACGCGTTGTACGAGTTCCTGCACAACGAAGGCTTCCTCGATCTGCCCGTCGACTGGCGCCAGCTTCCGACCGAGTGAGCTTCTACCAGCCTGGGTGCGCGGCCTCGCTGCGCACCACGCTCCACTCGTGTTCCTGAGCCCATGAGCGACGAAGACTCACCCTTGCCCGCGATCGGCCCGTCGCTTGACGCGCTCACGTCCTCTGCACGCGATGCTCTCTACGCTGCCGTCGATGCGCGCGACATTCATTATCCGTTCGGCAGCGGCCAGGGTGACGAGCTCGCCTTGCGTTGTGGTCTTCGTCCACTGATACGCGAGCTGCTCAACGATCGCGAGATCGAGCAAGCCATTCGACGCCATCAAGCAGCAGGCTTCGTCTGCGAGATCGCACCACGCCGTTATGGCCCAACACACGATGGCTGGGATGACACGCCCGACCCTTCTCACATCGACCCTTCACAACTTCGACGAGCCTTGTTCACGGGCCGAGATCGCCAGCGACTCGTCGATGCAGTCGCCTGTGATGATGCCAAAACCGACGAAGCAGATCGTGAGCTAGGTCGACTTCTTGGTTACCCACGTTGCTGTGTTGAAGCCTTCGTCTCGTCTTCTTCACAACGCAAAAACGTATCGTTGATCGAGCGTGCCATTGGTAACACGCAAGGGCTCGCACTCGCGCGGCTCAACGTTCTCGATCTCGCGGTGTTTCACTACATCTCTTGGTACCCATGCTCGTATCGGTGCGAATGGTCAGCTCGTTACGCCAACGCGCTCGCCGATCGCATTCGTCGAGTCGCCCCCGCATTCGTGACTCACATCGATCGCGCTCTCTCGAAGCATCGTCTCGTTCTTCACGATGACGTGCAGCTCTCGCTCGAAGGCACACGTAACCACGACACGCTCAGCTACTCGAGCGTGCAACCCACGTCTCGGGATCGACACCCTCACGCATCGTTGTCCACGCCCTCGCGAGATGCCGTAGCTCGCGCGTTGGCGGTGCTGCAACAAGCAAAAACCCTTCGTCTAGAGACCCGTGCGCTCGTCGTAGACACGCACCCCTACGCGCTCGAGTCGCAACCGGTGCTCATCTCATTCGAGCACAGCACCACTTCGTAAATCAGCAGCGCAGCTCGTCTCGAAGCCGACCCTCGAGAATCGGCACAAGCTCAGTCGTGCCGTGAGCCATCACATACGCGCGAAGCAACTCACCACCACACGTCGTCGCTAGCTCACATCGATCAGCGTGAGAGCATCGAACGAACGGAGTACGAGCCCCAAGCCGACGCATCGGTGATGTCTTACGCAGTTGGTCTACCCACTGACTCAATCTCGATGGCGGAACACGAGGTTGCGCTCGCGACAAGACAACACATGGAGCAACGCCTTCGATACTCGGGTACACGCTTTCAAAAGCATCGATCCCCATCTGATCGAACAGGGTATCAACGACCTCTGTCATCGAACGCGTGAGTGAGAAAAACTTGTCTGCACGGCTCTCGCTATCGGGGAATGGCATCCTCACGACGAACACCAAACGTTTGGCTCGAGCATATCGGATCACTTCGCCTGCTTCAGGCAGAGTGTCAGGCGTGATCACCAACGAGAGTGTGATCTTCGTAGGTCCACAACGAAGCAATATGTTCGAGAGCGCTCGCTCGACGAGCTGATGAGCTCCGGGCACCCCCACGACGCGATCGTGTGTCTCATCGGTCACCCCATAGTAGGGCACATGAAAGTGGCACGAGCCGTTTGCAGCTTCGAGGAGTCGATCCAACAGCGAGAGATCGGAGAGCTTCGTCGACGGCGATTGCACATCAACGTGAGAGATCCCTCGTTCGCTCGCATAACGAACAATCTCGATCACCGACGAATGCGTCAGTGGATCAAGACCACTGAGTCGAAGCGACTTTGCTCCACGAGAGACGCCTTCGTCGATGAGCGCAAAGATCTCCTCAAGAGATTGACTCTGCGACGATGAATCCATCGTCTCGAGGATCGAACAGAAGCGACATCGTTGTTGGCAATCACTGTTGAGGATCAGCTTCACCTCAACGTTCGCACTCTCTGAGTAATTCGATGGAGAGACCGCAACCGCAGTGGTCGGAGCGCTCTTCGATCGATTCGCCACAACAGTCGATGGGCTTGCTTCAGCCACTCGAGCGCGAGCACCGCAAAGCATCGCCACGAATGCAACGAGCTCAAGCAGCCAACGCTCCTCAGAGGTAGAACGACCCGAGGGACGCACGTAGATCTCGTCTCGCCGCTGCTCGACACACACCAAATATCGCTCAGCCCCATCGTTGCGAACGAAATCGACGACGAACCCTTTTACGGATTGTGTCGACCAAAACGTGCTCGCGTCGACCAGATCACCAAGCACCCAACCGCAGCCAACCAAAGAGCCAACGAGCAAGAGCTCTTCACATGCTTCGCGCACGCGATCGATCGACAACGTTGGCTCAGGTTGAGCGCTCAAAAAACGCTGACGAGCGCCTTCGGTCGAAAGCCACAGATCGAAGGTCTCTCCGACATGCCGTAGCGCTTCTCCGATTTGTTGTTTTTGCTCGCTCGAGAGATCCGTTGCGTCGAGCGAATACCGCAGCTCGCAACGCTCGAAACGAAGCGCAGGCGTCAACGACGGAGAGCGAGGCGAAACGCGCAAACGAACGACAGCAGGGCCAATCAAACGGGCTTCGAACAATGCTGGACGCAGCGCCATTTGAGCTAGCCGCCAGTCGCTGGTGGGTGCGACAGCCCGACACACCAACGACAGCAACGTGGCGACCTCGCTCGAGTTGCTCATCCGGGTGTCACGCTCAGACGGCGTACGATTTTCGACCCCGTGAAGTCGAGCAGTCGGGGGCACTGTTTCGGAGCGAAGTGGATCTCTCGGATCAGCGTCTCGTCCCGATAAACCAACAGCGACGAGGGGGTTCGACGAACGCGATTCCCCTGCTCAAGAGGAGCCACAACCTCGAGATAAAACGCACGAAAGGTTGGGCGCGAAAGAATGCCGTGCTCGACCCCCAACGTTCGATGAGAGAGCACACCCGAGTAGCGATACGAATCAGGGCCGTCAGATCGAGCATCGACGAGCAGAGCAAAGCGATCGGCTGAGCTTGCCAACGACACCGTTCGAAGCGCTCGCTCAAGATGCGTCGCGTACTCGAGGCTCTTTGCTTGGATCGCGGCAAACGTGGCTTTGGCGAGCTTCGCCGTAGCCGCACACGTGGGCGAGCAGGGGAAGTGCGAGAACAATCGAATCGGAACCGCAACCCAGTTCTGCTCGAACGAAAGAGCCCCTTGTTGTTGGCTCCCCAGTCGTTCGATGTGAGTCGCGTCGTCTTGATCTTTGGTGCGCGCAAACCAATCGACGCAACACGAGGGGTAACCCAACAGAGCCCCCATTCGATGCACGAGTTGGTCTCGCTCACCGAATGGCAAAACCAAGTTGGGCTCAACAGCCATCGCCTCGTCGACCGCCGCTCGACTTCGTCCGACAAAGGCAATTGCACGCGCGCTTCGTTGTGCGTTGCCACCATCAGAGAAGACACGCGCAACGTACCCTCGCGCCGTGAATTCAGCCGCCGCTCGTTCGGCCGCCCCCACACTTGCGCGCTCGACCTTGATTACCTCTCGCAGGCCTACGTCGAGCTGAACGATCTCGCGATCATGAGTTGACCCGCTTGCCTCAACCCACGTCAGCTTCGCCGGAAGCCACGCCGACTCATCAACAAGCAACGCTGGCGAGCTCTCGAACAGAGTGTGCGAAGGAGACAACCCGATCGATGTCCAGACCGTTCCTCGAAGGCTGGTCGGCTTCGAGATCACCGGAGCCGTCGTAACCTCACCGTTCACGATCGGTCGAAGCTCATCGGTGCCGTACATCTCTGCATACGTCGTGCGGATGCCATAACAACGACGATCGAGCTCGCACGATGCGCACGCCGATGACTTCGTAAAGCCATTGCCCACGTGGGCGAGCTCTTCTTTCGGAATGTCTTTCGCAAAGTGTTCTTCGCGGATGTCTCGCGGCAAATAACAAGCCGGCACACCACACTTCGAGTCGAACCCGGTCATCCGGATGTTCAACGCCACCGATCGAGATCGAGCCTCAGCGAGCGCCCAAGCCACATCGGTAAACCTCGGGATCAACCCCGTGTCGCGAGGCACGTTGTCGGTGGACGCAGCCACGTACGAGAAGTTGATGTCGATCTGCGTCTCAGGTCGAATCGAGCCAAATTCGCGAGCCACAAAATCGGGGAACTTCGCAAGCTGCTGTGCGTTGTAACCGCACACCACGAAGTTCAATCGAGTGATCACACCAAGCGAGATCAGGTTTTTGATCCCCTGCACGGTCTTGACGAACGTCCCCGGAGCAGCCGTGACCCGATCGCACACCTCGGGAGTAATGCCGTGCAAGCTCACGAAAGCCTGTTTGAGCCCTGCGTCGACGAGCTGCTTGGCGAAGGCTGCGTCAGCCATCTTGATCGCGTTGGTTTGAAGCTCGACCTCAGGCACGCCGAGATCTCGCGCCAGTGACAGATACTCACTCAATCGCGGGTTGAGCGTGGGCTCACCACCCGAGAGATCGAGCACAGCCTTACGCTCTGCAACCTCGGTGATCTCTTTGACGATCCTCTCGTGCTCAACCGGCGGAAGCTCACGCGAAACGAAGCAAAAGTCACACGCTTGGTTGCAGTGAAAGTTCACCCGAACGATGCGTCGTTCGCGAACTGTGCCTTCAGGCGAGGTCAAAAAGAACTGGCTGCGATACTCGAGAAGCACTCGAGCTCGCTCTTCAGACATCGGCACCAACCCGGCCGCTCGCTCATCATCGCCCAACGGTCGCGCAAGTGGCGCCACGCGCGCAGCGATCGACTTGATGGGCCCTGCGCAGACCGTTCGTGCCGAACAGCGTTCACACGAGGCGATTCGTTGGTAGTTCGAAGCATCACGCTCGACCAGGATCTGACCCAGCCGAAGCACGGGTTTCACATCGTTGGGCGACTCGAACAAACACGGCGGAAGCTCTCCACCCGGAGCCATCCTCAGCGGAACGGTTGCACTCGCAACAGCCAGACGAAGCTCGCGTGCAGCAGCATCGATCGGCAACGGCCGAAAGCTTGCTGGCCCTGAGCCGATATACCTCGCAACCACTCCGGAGATCGCGGCTCGATGACCTGCAAAACGAGTCGTCACATCACGAGCAATACGAGCGAGCTCGCCTTGATTTCCTGGCAAGATGGCCACAGCGAGCTAAACCGAAAGCTCTGCATCGAGAAGCGCCCGCAAGCCCGCTTCGGTACGCGCATGACCACCTCGATCACGAGTGATCGCATCCGAGGTCGCCGGGTCAATCGCGTTGTACGCAACCAGCGCACCGGTGAGCCCCGCGCCAACCAGCTCGGCAATCACCGCAGGGTCAGCAAGCGACGTGGCATTGGTCTCGATGACGACCTCTTCAATGCCCAGGTCGCGGGCCATACGGATCAAGTCTGCCAAGTACCACTCGCGGGTGGGCTCAGCGCCACCCACGATGAGCGTACGAACCCCTTGCTTCGCTGCAGCGTGAACAGCCTGAATCGCCCTCGCTGCGCGTTGTCGATCCGACAGCGTATCGACCCCTCGCGCATAACAGAACGCACACGCTTGGTTGCACTCACGATTGAGCGCGATCTGGTGGGTCGAAGGCCCGCGACGAGCTTCATCACGGGGCGCACGCACCATTCGATTCGCTCGATCACGCTTGCCTTTGGCAACGCCCGCGACCTCATCGAGCGCGTCTTCGAAGACACCAAACATGTCAGCATCAGACATGCTCGATGCATCGAGCAAACGTCGGTGAACCGACTCGACCTTTGGGTCTCGAAAACGCCAAGGGTGATCGCTTTCGTACCCACGCCGGAAGGCGTCACTCATGTCGTCGCGCTCGAAGCGATCGATGAGCAAACCGTCTCGTTTCGCTAGCCAATACAACGGCAAATTTGGGTACAGGCGAAGCTGCGAAAGAAGCGCCTTACCCCTGAACTCAGCAAACCCGAGCTGACGGATCGCGTTGGCGTTGATGCGCAGATCCTCGAGCGTTGTCCATGGCGTAAACAAGATGAACCCACCCGTGGGGCTCAACGTAAATCGCTTCGGAAACCTCTCTGCCCACTCACGCATCAGCACCAGTACTCGCTCGATCTGCGAAGCGCTCATGCCCTTGTTGAATCGTTCGAGCTCGGCTTGTGAAAAGTTCTCGAAGCCGATGAGATAGAAGCCCAACGCGGCCGGAAATCTCCCCGCCAACCCTTCTTCGATCTCGGCTCTGAACTGCAGCAAATAGTCAGCCCGCGCCGAGAGAAGAATGCGTTTGTTCTCGACCCCAAGCGGCTTGAGCGCGTCACCCAAAGCGAGCAAGAAACGCAGCGCGTAGTCGTCCTTCACTGCGATCTCGCTCACCTCAGGGCGCTCTCGCAGTGCCGTTTCGACCTGCTTGACGATGAGCGCGATCGCTTCGTCCTCGGTCATCTTCTCGTACGGCATGACGTCGCAAAAGGTGCAGCCAAGTGTCTTCACCTGAGCTGGCATCTCGACGTCATCGAACACCCCGGTGCGGTTCGGGGCATTGCGATAGGCGCACCCCGTATTCGAAGCCACGACAATGCGCTTCGGGTTTGCACCTTGCGCAGACAACACCCTGCGATGAGCAAAGTCGTAGTCAGCACCACGAAGCTCTCCCAACATGGTCGGAGACACTCCGTTCGAGCGGGCCACAACCTCTCCGTTCTTTCGAAAGATGACCCCGTCGATGTGCTCGAACGACGCCCCTGTCGAAAGCGCATCGACCAACGCTCGAATGGTGCGCCTGCTTGCGTGGCTCACCCCGAGCTCGACAAGACCCTTGTGGACGAGCTCATCGCGACAATAAGCGACCACCCGAAGACCCGAAAGCGACCCCACCATCGCGTCTGACCACGGTCGCTCGAGAAACAGCAGGTCGTACTTCTGAGCATCAAGCGCCACCCGCATCTCACGGATCTGCACATCTTCGGGACGCTTGGATCGAACAGAAAGTCAGCAGCCTCGGCCTCATGACCCGCCGCTCGAAGCTCTGCGATGGCCGCACTCGATCGTTTCGACAAAGAAATGATCGGCCATCTTGTAGGGGTGCAAGAACGCTATCTTCATCAGTCGAAACCCAGCGAATCGAAGTTTGATTCGCGAGCGCCGAGTATACGCGGTGAAGACAGTCGCCGTCGTAAATGTAATGGGCCGACGCCCATCGTGAAGAGCACCCCTCACGCGAAGCTCACCCCAATATGCTTACGTGCAGAGTTCGCTCACCGAAGTGGCAATACCCACGGGCGAGCGAAAATCGTATCGTTCTGATGAGCAAGATCGACGTTAGGATCGATGATCCTCTGTGCGGGTCGCCCATTGAATGAAACGAGTGCATCGGCCCGTACCTCGACGTCTTGATGACCATGTGCGCGAGCATCAGCCGCAACGAAATGGGCAGCTTGCAAGATCATGTCGGGTTGCGTCGAAAGCATCTTCACTTGAAACGGAGTGAACAGCTCTCGTGGCTCAACCACCCACGCTCGCCCATCAGGCTCACGAACCTTGAATTGAACAGAGCCGCTCTTCTCGATGAGCATGACCTTCCATGAGAAACGGAAGCCCTCTTCTGTCCAGTTGACGTTGCCCGGATACAACAGCGATCGAAGCGGAAACAGCGCCTGAAAGAGAACGTAGCCAAAAGCGATGTAGAGCGGCGCTCGCGACGCCGAAAGACCTGACTCAACCGACTTGTCATCGCCGCACTCAGCGTCGCCCAACGTTGATTCGACCCCCCATAGCGACAGCGCGCTGGCCATCATGATCCACGGGAACATCCCGATCTGAAAGAGCGCGAACGTGCAGAGGTGAAACGCGATCAGCGCGGCAAATGCAAAAGGCCGAAGACGACGAAACCAGAGCGCAAAAGGCACGCTGAGATCAAAAATGGCGCCCGCCCAGCTCATGAAAAATGCGGTTGCTGGGTAGGCCAACACAGGCCCCAACAGAGGCAAGCCTGCGAGCGAAGAGAGCCAGATCTTCAGCGGTTGCGCATGCAAGAGCCAGTCAGCATTCAGCTTGCCTACGCCACCGTAAAAGTAGACGACAGCGATCTGAAAACGCAGCAACCACAGATGCCATGAAGGGCTTGAGCGAGCCTCGAGAGAGGGGTTTCGCCATGCGTCGATCGACATCACCTGGCTTGCCGGAATCACCGCCAAGAGCAGCGAGAGCAGCGCAACCAAGTAGTAGTGGTTGAGGTACTCGGTCTTGTCTGAAAAGTGGGCTGTGACGAAGCTCACGAAGAAGAGCGCCGAGGCAATTCGCTGAAAAAAACCCAGCGCGATACACAGGGCGAAAAGACCGAGCAAACCCCACTGCACGTAGGGCCACGGCGCAGGCAACGGGCGAGCCCAGCTCAGCCCCGGATACCCGAAAAAGTACGTCGGCTCGACGTAGTATTCGTGAATCCAAGAGTGCGTCAGATAGCGGGCAACCAGGATCACCATCAACGAACCGAAGGCGATCCTGAAGAAGGCGATGGGTCGAGAAGAGACGGGCTCGCGACACTTCTCGAGCAGCGCATCCAACATCGCCCACGACATTGGTTCAGTCTCCGTCAGTGTCGTTGAACGCGAGCGTCACGCCCAACACACTCGAGATCTCGGTTTGCAGCGAGCGCTTGAGATCATTCGATTGATCGTAAGCAGCTTCGAGCACCGTGAGGTTGTTCGAGAGTGCGTCAGCAAACGGCGTCGGGATCGCATCGAGCGCCTTCGTCGTATCGGCAAGATGCTTGTTGAACGCATCATCGATCGAGGGCGTCTTGTCGCGAACCGCGGCTGAGAGGCTTGTCCCGGCCTCTTTGTCGCGGGTGCACGTGTACACCGCCTGCACGCCAGCAATCATGTCGAGCAGATCTTGACGAGTGTTGTCGCTGCGAGCTGCGCGCTGCTCATCAGGCTCGGGCACACCGTTGTTTCGTTTACCGATGGGCTCAGCAAGCCCCGTCGACACCACGATCTCAGAAGCGCGAAGTGCCGCATTCACGAGCGCATCGAGTGCTTTTTTCTGCGTGTCGTAGGTGGTGCTGCCTTTGCCAGCCTCAGCGAATTCACGGGAGAAATTCCCTTTCGAAGGGTCCCACGCGTCCGAGAGCTTGGTGGCGTTGGTTGCCATGTCAGCCGCCAATGCTGCGACCAGATCACGACGTCGTTGATTGGTGTCTCCCGAGAGTGCGCTCAAGACGGCCGAGTCACCATTCTCGTTGTCGAACAACAGAATCTCGAGCGCGTAGAAGCCCTTCTTGTTGGTGCCCAACGAGGCGATGTACGTCTCGTCGATCGTGTCAGCACCAGCAACGATCGTGTCGAGATCCGTCGAAAGAACGGGCCACGTTTCGATCTTCGCTCCGAGGGTCTCGGTATCGACCGGACCAAGGAAAAACGCCTCGCTTCGTCGCCACGAGACCTTGCTGCTCGCCATGCGTCTTGGGCGTTCTTTGAGCGAGGTTGCATCGGGTGATGCAGCCAACGCCGCCGGTTGCCGTTTTGAGCGCAACCATCTGGGTCGCGGAGTCCGGCATAGTGGGCAATGATCACCTGCTTGCTGTGTCGCGCAGGATGGTTTGGCGATCGGTTTCAGCCGAGGATCCAAAGGCAAACCTGGTGTCGAAAGCGTCACTGCGCTAACTAACGCGATCGTCGAGATCGGGCCGACCAAGGCAAAGTGCATACAAAACGAGAGAGGAAAGCGAAAGAGCTTCTTCGACATGATTCAGAGAGATCCGCTGAACGATATACCGTCGATCGGCGCCAGAGACATGGCATAAAACTCGTCGCGCGACCGCTTCGCCTCACCGTGCCAGAGGATGGCTTCGGTTAAGTTGCGTGCACGACCGTCAGCGTGGAAGCCCGCATCTGGGCTGACGTCGTTGTGCAATCCAAGACCTACAGTGGCGTCGTTCGCCATTCGTTGCCGTTCATGAGGTAGTCGGGTCGATGATCGGCAAGGTCATCACCCATGTCGTGCAGAAGCAGATCGGTGTAGCGGGCGAATCGTCTGGTCTGGAAAGCCGGGGTACTGTCGAGCGTGCCCTTGTGGTCAGGTTTGTGGCAACTCGCACAGCCAATTTCCGGTGAAGAGCTGCTCGCCTCGGTAGCGCGCCCACGGAAATCACCTTGTATACATCAGTTTTTCTGGTAGTCCAGCTTTCGGCAGCGGTGTACACGGCAAGCCAGCGGTCATCCCGGTACACCGTGAGCCAACCCAGCTTTTCATCCGACAGCTCTGGCCACCGTTGTCGCCGCCCGGATGGCGCAGCAAGACACTCGGTTTGCACCAGTACACGAGTTCGTTGGGCTGAGGATGTGGTGATGCCGATGTCACCCAAGAAGGCGCCTGCAGTCTGTTGCCTGGATGGTACGCTGGTTCGCTTTCCAGCCGAAACGCACCGATATCTTTGCGCGACTCCAGACCATGTTCACTCGACCTGAGACGCTGTCGCGGATCGCTGTCGTTCCTGTCGGCCATCGAGCAGAAGCGTGTCTTCGCTGATGGCTTGAAGAAGACCGAGACCGATCATCGCTGGGGCGACACGCGAGCATACCCAGCGATGTCCTGCGAGAGCGGGCCGTGTACGCGAGGTCGCTGATCTCATACGTGGGTCGTCGAAGTGAGTACGACTGACCATCGGCACGTGCCGGGCTCTTCGGTATAGGTGACCGCGAGGGCGTGCCTTCACCCGGAACACCGAGATCCCCGCCGGATTGAGCTGTCCGCCGTAGTTCGGATCGCCAAGCGGCCACCGTGTGTCTTGCCCAGGGATGCTCAATCGAACAGACCTGAGAAATCGATCACCTGCTGGGAGGCCCGCCGTGCCCGTCTTGAAGGCGGACAGGCCGGAGCAAGAGGTCGCGTTGAAGGTTGGCCCGAGACCGTCGTTGCCTGGAGATCGAAGCGGGTGCGGTTACCCAGTTTCGATTGAAGAAGTGATCGCCGAGAGCGAACGCATCGCGGTGCTCTTGCGAGAGGTTTCGCGCAGGGAAAGTAAACGCGTTGGTGTCGTCGTAGATGGTGGTGTCGCCACCGAGCAACTCGGCATCACTGTCGGTCGAACCGCTCGACGCAGGGGTTTCGAGCCGCCGTTGCGAGCAATGCCGACAACATCAGCGACGAAATCAGAAGTGAGCGTCACACGAGAACAAGCGAGTCATGGTGCCTTGCTCACCGGAAGTTGATCTTGATGTCGAGTGCTGCAGCGACATCCGCGATTGAGAGAGCCAGGCGCACGAGCGAATCGATGGCTGGTGCCATTTCTGCGTCCATCGGCTTGCCGCTTCACCTCCAGAATGGCCTGGTCGAACGGCACCGGGATCACGATCGCGTTGATCGTGGCGGTGAGCTGCGACTTCACCTTTGCGTCGAGATCGGGGTTGATCTTCGCCACGAGCTCATCGAGACCAGGGCCGTCATCATCGCCGTAGGTGCCGAGATAGACGTTCTGGATCCCCGTCGCTGCGTAGAGCAGATCAACCGGGGCCGTGTTGTCGCTAAAACACGAGTGCTCTTCTTCTTGATCCTTCGTGGTGTACGCATTGTTCATGCGCTCACGAGAGAGCTCACCACCCGCGAGGCTACCAAGACCTTTGAGGATGTTGGCCAGCGCGGTTTTGGTGTCTCCGGCGACCATCGTTGCGCCGTACGAAGAAGAGTCGTCGAGGTTCCATTGAGGCTCGACGCTCGAGAGATCATCGACGAGCAGATCGGTGACGGCTTTGAGATATGCGCGACGTCGATCTTGGTTCGCGGCAGTGCCCTCAGCGCCCGTGACAAAATCGGTGTAGGGGCGACGGCCAGGGTCCATCTCATGGCCAGCGTCATTGAGGTCTTGTCCCCAAAGAAGAAACTCGATCGCGTGATAGCCGGCCGAGAGGTTTTTCTCTCCGCCTTTTTCGTTTTGATCCGCGATCGTTTGTTTGGTGATCTCAGGAAACAAATCGGGGTTGTTGATCAGGCCGGCGTTGGGCTGGTCCTTCACGTAGTCGACGAAGAACTCGTCGAGAGGCCACGAGTTGATTCGACCTTCCGGGCCTGTGCCTTCGGCATCGATCGGGCCGCCGTAGAAGCGGTAGGGCTCACTGAGCTCGTACGAAGGTCGAGCATCTTTCCAGGCTTGTTTGGCAGCCTCGAGACCTTCTGCGGTGGGTGACTCAACAAACGAATCAACCGCTGTTTGAAGCGCTTTCGCCTTGGTGATTGCCTCTTGATAGTTCGCGCGAACATGGAGCGCGTACGTGCGAACGATGTCTTTCTGAAGAGCCGTGGTGTCGGCCGTGCTCGCAGATGACGAATCATCCGAAGAGCAAGCAACGACAGTCGAGAGGGCCAAGACCGAAAGCAGAGAAGTGAGCCGAAGTTTCATGTTGTGGAGAGCCTGTGGAGAGCTGCCCCTCTCTACACTAATGAAAACGGTTTTCAAGTTCGTTTTCATATAGAGAGCATATGCATCCCCGCTCAAGCGCCCGTTTCTTCACGCTCCGCAAACACGAAACGATTCGACAGAAAGCTCACAACAACCTCGAGCCCACAAGAATTCGCCACCAGCAACGAGCTCGCGATCGCAACCCCCTGGATCTCGTTACGCCCTCGCCGCCCAAAACCAGTCGCACACTGGCTTTCCCCATGGGCTGCGCAACGCCTCGATCTCCGTCGCAATCGCAGGGCGCTCGTCGCCGGTGGCCCACCAAGTCTCTCCGCACGTCACCCCACGCAGCTCAGATTGCTCTCTGGCGTTGTCGTGGGGTCGCATCGCTTGTTACGACTTTGCAACTCGCGATCCGAGCTTGATTCATCGACAGATTCAGCACCTTAATCTGACTAAGTTCAGCTTGTTTACTGAAGTCAGCGTTCAAGCTCTG